>SCQE01000083.1 GCA_004321915.1 Nitrospirota bacterium | reverse complement strand
GTTTCTTATTTTCAAAATGCCTTTGAAGGAGATAGTATAATCTGATTTGCCGCTTCTTTGGGTCAGCCTATTGTGATTAATTCTATGCTTTTCGGGGTACTATAATTCGGAAGTTAACAGTTGTCCATTCAGATGTATAGCCGCCTAACTGAACCGAGGTAGCGCCACCGATCAACTCCATGCCGAGCATCGCTGTTGCTAAGCGCATCTGAGACGGCATCAAATCGCGTGCAAGTCCCCAGTCTATAAAAGCTGCGCCGGGGAACATGGCATCGATAAGCTGATCAACTTGGTTTGCAGGAGCTGCGTTGAGCGATAGAAGCGCACCGCCTGCAACCCTGAAAAATCCTTCCGTATTGTTGAACTTTCCGTCATCACCGAAAAATGCAGCAAGAGCAGCAATCTTCTGTGCCCATGGCACATTGAGATATTCAATTGGTGTCGAGGATTGCGGAATTTCTGTAAGGTCATTAAACTTGTCCCATGCAAGGTGTACTCCAATGCAATTGGCATCAGTAGACATCGGGATTTCGTAAGTGCTACCGCCGAAGTGTCCTTCTCCAAGCCGCGAAACAATATCAGATACTCCATTGGCTGACTTGGTATAGAAATGCGCTGCATCAAGCTGAGCGGCTATTGAGGCTATAGTTGAGTCAGAGTCGTTTGGGTGCATCTGTTTCAATCCAGCTATGCCGCCCAAACCGTTGTAGGTGGTTAAGGATACTACAGCAGGGTTCTGAGTAGTTGCCAAATAATCATATGCCGCATACTGCGCCAATGCACCGCCAAGACTACGACCGGTGAAATCAACGTTGGTTGCATGTAATGTATTATTGAGATAATCAATTATATCTTTTCCTTTAGCTTTCCATTGAGGCGTTCCAAGAGCTAAATCAGCCGCGAAATCTTGAGCATTGCCTGTCCCTGCAAAGGCAACTATGAATTCACCTGTAGTGCCGTTTTTCTGAAAAATAGTAAGACTTAATCCTGTATCGGGATGGTTCAAGTCCGGGGTAGTTAAAGCTGTGTACCCTTCCAACTGCGGAATTTTACCATCCGATGCATCACTTGCGGCTTGACTCGCTAATGCCAATGTTCTCGCTTGTTCTGTTGTAATCATGATTTGTTCCCTCCCTCACAAAAATTGATTGTTTTTACCGTCCTATACGGTTTTGTTAATGACAAATCTTCCTTTGTGTTCCTTGCATGACTGAAAGCTGCTCTACACCCGTCGGGTGATATTGAAAGCCCGTGTATTTCTCCGAGCAAAACTTTTTCCATATCATCTCTCTTAATACGATACAGCCCGCGCGCTCCGGTGTTTGTCATTGACATTGTTCCTCCGCCGTTATACAGAATCAGAAAACCTTCCCGAAGAGGACGGACCCCCCCTGTAAATCCTCCTTGAACCGGCAAAATGATTTTCTTGGGAAATGGCACCTGCGTCAACTGCCCGTCGCGGCTTAACCACCACATTGAATGACGATTATCTCCCGGTATATACCCGGCAGGACTAATAAGATAGGCATTACGAAGTTGATTAAAACGAATGGAATACGGCAATGAAAGATCGGTATATACCGGTAATGGTATAGGCGTCATATCCAGCCTTTCGTAATAGCGAGTTTTTCCGCTGCTGAAAACTGGAGCGCCGAGTCTTTCTTCTGTGATCTCTAAATAATTGTCGCCCTTCAATTTGATTTTATAAGGCACAGCACGACTGAATTTCGGCACCCAATCGCAATCAAAACGGTCATCAATCCGCATGTTTGGGCCTGGCATAGGATATTCCTGCGGATTCTCCAGTGTCCCGCGATAGTGTTTGCGTTTGCCAGTCGCTTCGTCTTTTGTCGCAAAAAATACTTGTCCATCCTGCACACAAATAATTGCTTTTGATGGAT
This sequence comes from Nitrospirota bacterium, assembly GCA_004321915.1. Classification (GTDB taxonomy): domain Bacteria; phylum Nitrospirota; class Thermodesulfovibrionia; order Thermodesulfovibrionales; family Dissulfurispiraceae; genus MYbin3. The sequence goes on along the minus strand of SCQE01000083.1, from coordinate 14,932 downwards.
GCGAAAAATCAATCTGTCCGGTTTTTACGTTCCAGATCGTTATCATTTGAGGTGCAGCGCTCGGCGACAAAGCTTTGTTAGAGATAAACAGAACCCGCTCATTGTCGAGCCACCATGTTTGTTGAAAATTCGAGGAACCTATCCACGCCCCCGAATCCACAACTTTAAATTCGGCAGATATTCCCTTCCTGTCACAGCCAACACAAAATAGAGCCAGAATCACCAGCATCAACAGTCGAATGATGGCCTTTCGTTTTTTTATTATCATGCCCTTCTCCCAAGCTCAGCATTGAATCCGGTGTTTGGATCGTTCAAAGAAACATTTGTTTGTACCCGTTCGTATCCTGTCGGCACGGGATTCCCCGATACTGCCGCGCTTGCTAATGCCAATGTCCTTGCTTGTTCTGTTGTAATCATTGTTTGCTCCCTCCCTCACAAAAATTGATTGTTTTTACCGTTCTATACGGTTTTTTCTGAGATAAATATTCCTCAGTATTTCTTGCGTGAACGAATGCTGCTTTACAGCCATCAGGTGATATTGAAACACCATGTATTGAACCAAGTAAAACTTTTTCAACCTTCTGACCCTTCATAAGATATAGTCCTCTAAGGCTTACTCTTCCAGTATTTGAGTGGATAAGGTAATCATCCCGCAGCGGGAAAAAACTAAGTCCCCCATAACCATAGCCCTTAGACTTAGACTTGGGTAATGGTTTTACAAAAGGCAGCGGAATAGGCAATGCCGCAATATATAGTCGAGATAGGGTCAGGCTTGAAAATGTGAATCTACCCTCTACCTGCATCTTCATGTTTCCCCCCATTTCTTTATTGCCATCATAAATCCTCATAGCCGTTTCCATTGACTCGAAACTTAGCACAAAACAAGTTCTCTTTCAACAGAAACATTCATTACTTCGCCTCCAGCCATTGTTGCATCGCCGCTTATGGCAGTCTCGTTCCTGTCGATATACCATCCGCTTTTATTGCTTAAGCTTTCGTCCCAAAACCAGTTTCTCACCCTAAGGTCATCGCTGTTAGCTGACGGCTGATTGCTGATAGCTATAAGAAGATCGTCGCCGGATATGCCGTTAGAGCTATGCATTCTTGAGATACTAAGAACTAACATGACAAAGCCTCATATCTCTCATCCTCGGGCTTGACCCGGGGATCCAGTATTTTCAAGATATTTCTGGATTCCCGCCTTCGCGGGAATGACAAATCATGTGGCATTGTAAATGTATTCATTAGTAAGTCCTATAATCTTCATCTTTCCCAATCAGCCCAGCATCGTAAATCCGTCCCGGATCAACAACTCTACAAGTTCCTGTTTTTTCTTACTATTGATGTAAGGCAGGGTTTTCAGTCTGGCGAGCGCCGCCCTGATCAATTCTGGATTCTGTGTGCTTTCTACGGCAGCCAGCCAGTTTATGACAATCCTCCCGGCCATATCCGTTTTCTCGTCATCGCTCAACCCCTCTGCGGCAAGCAATGCGGGATACGCACGGTCTATCAGTTCACCGGCATGTTTGGTAAGATTTTCTTCAAAGAGTTCTAAAAATTCTTCATCGCTATCGTGAGTAATCATGTCCCCCCCTTTGGAAAACAGTCTTTCCCCCCTCTTTAAATAAACAGGAAGCGTTCCGGATTCTGCCGGCAGAATAAATCTTTTTCATCGGCGCTAAATATCGATGTGGTCGCAAAATGTTTTAAATAAGTCGAATACGAATCTACGGACATCAGGTTTATCATAAAGTCCGACCCGAATATGATCTTTTGCATTAGTTTGTCCTGTTTTTCAGGGGGATGGCTTTTAATATAGCCCTTCAATTCGTCGTAGAATATTCTTTCGCCCCCCCGATAGGATATGTCCGTATATACATTGTCGTAATTGCAGACGAGTTCGGTCACCTGATCGCGCCACTCTTTTTTCCGCCACCACGAACTCTTTTCCTGATTGCCGAAATGGGCCAGATTCAGGCGAAGGTTGCGGAAAGGTTCGGTATTTGTATTCGGGTCTTTCCACGAAAGCGCTTTGCGCCATTTGGCGGGAGATGAGAATTCCAGATAAGAATCGTCAACGAGAAAGCCCCCGTCGCTGCAATGGCTGGTTACCGGAATGTTCTTTTTGACGCAATAATCGTACAGAAATTTCACTTTCCCCAATTCCTCTGCGGAGTCTTCCGGCCACGGGTCGAAGCCCAGCGGCGGATAGAGTTTAATGCCGAGAAACGGCGATGAGTCGACGGCATCGATATCGCACTGGTACTCGTCCCATGCAAAGGAGTTTAATCTTTCGAGCCTTTTCTTCGGGGTCGGGTCCTGATCGAAATTCTTAAAATACTTGTCCAAAAGGACTTGCAGTTCCACTGTCTTACCGTAGCTGTTAATGCCGTAATTTTTCGTATTCAGCCCCATGAAGGGATAAACTTCAAAAAGCCTGTGTTTACTCTCGGCCCTATATCTTCTGATGCCTATCAGCAGGTCCCGCATCTGCTCCTCGATTGTTTTTCGTCTGACTTTGTACACCGTCTTGTATTTGCCGTAGTTCTTCAATCCGAAATCCATCATAAGCGGGGTCAGGACGATCTTATCGTATCGGACCGCGTCCCCGTTGTTGCCTATGACAACCGGCTGGGCTTTCCACAGCCTTTCTTTCAGGTCTTCCTCCATCTGCAAAATAAAATCGCCCAAGTCGCTTTCCATTATTGCGAGCAGGTTCATGATCCTGTCATCGCTTTCGATGACCGAGGTCAGGGCCTTTTTACCCCACGGCAGCCATAAAAAGAGCGCCAATGCAGAGATGCTCGCCTTCTTCCAGAAACCTACTTTGTCCAGAATTCTGTTGAGGATTGCGGACAGATTAGGGTGGCTTAAATTCATAACATGACAATGCGCATCAAAAAATCTCATATTCCCTCCTTGCACGATCGGCCGTAGAGTCTGTCCATAAACTCTGTTCTCTTGTCTGTCATTCCCGAAGTTCTTAATCGGGAATCCAGTGTTTTCAATATGTTCTGGATCCCCGGGTCAAGCCCGAGGATGACAAATGCTTACTTTATGGACAGACTCTAAGTAGTTCTTTACAAATCATTACTGCATATCAAGAAACATGCCTATCCGATACATAGCAACATATGAATGATCTTGCAGCTCTGTTTACGCAGCCTGTCACCCGTAAAACAGAAGCGGACATGCAAATTCCTTCTGAAATGCAGAATATTATTATTTTATTTCAATGAGTTAAACTGCAGGATAGTATTGATATACGGCCATTAACGGAAAATATACACCCCTGATTTTCTGTTTCATGTAACCTATTTACACATGTCCGAGACAAAATCAGTTGCCACTTTGGCACTATGACATTGCCACTTTGGCAATGTCGAACTATAATTCAAGCTCTATTTTACAATCCCCTTAGCCCGCCTCATCATTGTCCGGTAGGTCATGCCTATGATCTCTGCCGCTTTTTTCTTGTTTCCTCCGGTCTGGGCAAGGGCCTCCTTGATTATCTCGGTCTCTACTTCCCTCAAGGTCTTTTTTACGGACAAGTCGCCCTCGCAAGGGAAATCCAGAATCTCGGAACCCATAAGTTTTTTTACCTGTTCAGGGTCAAGCTCATCCCCTTCGGACATCAGAGCCGCTCTCTTTACAATGTTCCTGAGTTCCCTTATATTGCCTTCCCATATGCCCGACTTTAACAGGCCAATCGCCTGTTCGTCCGCCTTTAACAGTCTTTTGCCGTGGTCATCCGCAGCCTCGCCCAAAAACTTATCAACGAACAATGGGATATCTTCGACCCTCTCTCTCAATGCAGGAACGTTTATCAGGAACTCGTTCATCCTGAAAAAGAGGTCCTCCCTGAACTTTTTTTCCTTTGAGGCTTTTTTAAGGTCGATGTTCGTGGCCGCAATAACCCTGACATCTATGTTCACAGGAACAGGGCTGCCTACAGGACAGACCTTCTTTTCCTCGACAACGCGCAATATCTTGGCCTGCGTGTGAAGCGGGATGTTATGTATTTCGTCTATAAATATCGTACCTCCGTCCGCTGCCTCGAAGTAGCCCTTCTTTTTTCTGTCTGCCCCGGTAAAAGCGCCTTTTTCGTGGCCGAAGAGCTCGCTCTCGACAAGCGTTTCGGGTATCGAGCCTATGTCCACCACCACGAACGGCCCGGTCGAGCGTACGCCGATATCGTGAATGGTCCTTGCTATAAGCGACTTTCCGGTCCCGGTCTCTCCCTGTATGATGACCGAATATTTTGTTTTAGATGCCTGAATGAGCATGTCTATGACTTCTTTCATCTTGTCGCTCGGACCGAACTGGCGGGCCAAAGAGTTTTTGAGCGACGACTTCGCCTCTTCGGCTTCGCGCTCCAGAAGCTTTTCCGAGGCAATCCTTTTTATCACTGCCATGAGCTGAGGGTACTGGATAGGTTTATGAATGAAGTCGTAAGCCCCGTTTTTCATGCACTCGATCGCAATATTCACGTCGCTGTAGGCCGACATCATAAGCACAGGCACTGCGGGGTCTATGGCCTTGATTTCAACCAGCGCTTTGTCGCCCGTCATTTTCGGCATCTTGATGTCCATAAGGACCAAGTCCGGTCGCTCAGACCTGAATTTCTCGACGGCCATTTCTCCGTTTTCTGCCTCGATCACGGTAATGTCGTCTGTCTCGAGCACACCGACGGTCATCTTACGAAGGGCAGTTTCGTCGTCAACCAGCAATACTGTTATCATGTCCTTTATTCCTCCCATGCGGCGGGCAGATAGATATTGAATTTGGTCCCTATACCGGGTGCGGTATCAACATCTATGCTCCCTTTGTGCTGCTCTATTATCCCATACACTATCGACAGGCCAAGGCCTGTCCCCTTGCCTTCGTCCTTGGTCGTGAAGAAGGGTTCGAACATTCTCTCTTTGGTCGCTTCGTCCATGCCTGTGCCGGTGTCCGACACCGAGATACGCACCGGCCGGCCGTTGCCGTTTTGCCTTAAGGCAGGTCCGTAAATGCCAGCCTCTATAATAAGCTCGCCGCCGTCAGGCATGGCATCTCTGGCATTAAGCACAAGATTGTTCAAGACCCTTTCCATGTGTACCCTGTCTATTCCCGCATACAAAGTTCCGGTAGGCGGCTTATATATGAACCTGACGCGCTCCCCTGCAACCTGTTCCGCGGCAGGAACAAGGGAGGACAGATATTCGCCTATTTCCGTATTTTGTATCTGCAGTTCTTGGTTTTTGCTGAATGCGAGCAGGGACTGCACATGCTGCTCCATTCTGGTAAGGGTGTCGTTTAGATATGATGCGTAGTTGTGTGCCTTGTTACCTTTGGGCACCGACTGTTCGAGTATGTAGACAAACCCGCGTATGGTGCTCAACTGATTATTGAAATCATGGGCTATACCTTTTGCAAAACCCGCAACCGTTTCGAGCTTTTTGGCGGCTATCAACTGCTCTTCGAGCCTGCCCCGGTCTCCGGCCATCTTATTGAATGCGGCCGCTATCCTCCCTATCTCGTCTTCGGACCGCACCGGCACTGCCTTTATCTCAGCGCCTTTGCCGAGCGCTGTCATCGCCTCGGAAAGGTCCGAAAGAGGAGAGAGCGCTCTTTTTACGGCAAAGAATATTACCGCAGAGACTATAAGGGAAAGCGTGAGCGCAATTGCCGCATTGGCGGCAAGCACCGAATGTATATCTTCGAACTCAGTGTCCCTGCTTAGAACTATCCGTAGATATCCTATCGTAGAATGTTTTTGGGGCGTGTCTTTGGGGTCGAAGTATATACCTTCGGCCGAGGCCGAAGACCCGACGGTAATGGGTGTTATAAAAGAGAGGTCGAAGGTGTTTTCCTGAACCGCTATGTCATCCGCCGCAAGCTTGTCCAACCCCGCATGCTTTAAACTCTTTTCAGCTCCGCCTTGATGGTAGAGTATATTCAGCGAAGAGTCATAGACTGTGGCCGATACGACATCCTTGCGCGCAAGTATTCTTGCTATAACGGCCGCCGTCTCCTGCCTGTTCTCCGCAAATGCCGGGGTCTTCAGTTCGGACGCGGTCACCGAAGAGAGCAGTCTGCCGAGGCCTATACGCTCTCTTTTCGCTTCGTTCTTCTGGTGGTATATCAGAATTCCAGTGAACACCGCCACGACCGAGAGCGAAAGACCGACGAAAATTATTATCAGTCTTACGCTCAGACTGCCCTTATATTCCTCTCTCAGACCTTGAAATATTCCTGTCATTCTACGAATGCCGTCCTTCGGGTCATGCTGGTGTCGATACCGTACTTCTTGGCCATCTTCCTGTTCACCAAAAGGGTATGCCTGACCGGATATTCAAGCCGCTTTGGAAGCGTCTTGCCGTTTATTGTCTTAGCAGCGGCCTCACCGAGTTGCAGGCCTAAATCGTACGGCGCGGTCTGCAACGCCGCAAACGCGCCTTTCTCGACATATTTCCTCGAAAAAGTGTATATGGGAATACGGTTCCTCATCGAGAAAAGCAGCGCCGCCTTTATGTTTTCTTCGTTTGCTATAGTTGTGTCGGCAGGCAGCCAAAGAACGTCTATCCTGTCCTTTAAAGACTCCATTGCAGATGCCGCGGATGCCGCGTTCAGCACCTCTTTCAGGGCGGTCTTGATACCTCTGCCGTCAAGATGGCCTTTTACTCCCACGACAAAGTCTTTCAAGTGCTTGGGGTCATAAAGGACACCCACTGTCGAGCCTTTCGGGAACAGATCTGAAAGCGTCTTGGCGTGGCTTTCCGGATTAGACTCCATGCTAAGGCCGTAAAAATTTTGAGGTAAACCTGACACCTGCAGTTCGGACACGACGACCATTGTGAAAAAGACCGGAATACCGGTAATAGATTGCACTGCATTGAGCGCGTCCTGTCCGACAACCAGCACCGCATCCGGGTCCTTGTCCCTGATCTCCCTAAGTACCGCAGACCTTCCGGCATCGGAGTCAATGACGGAAACAGAGCATTTGGACGACGCCTCAAAGCCTTTTATAGCGTTATTGTAAGGCGAGGAGTTGAAGCTTCTCACCGCTACAACGTCGCAGGCCTGCGCACAAAATGCCGTAACATGGATAAGCATCGGCAGAAGCGCCGACGCAAAGATCATTTTAGTCAATAGCGGCCCCATATTCTATCGATACAGCCTGTATTTTATGTCCTGATTCACAAGCTCTGCGAGCGCTTTATCGTAGTAGACCTTCCTGCAGTCCACACCCGATATCTTGCCGTTCCTGAGATATCCCGCATACCTGCATCCCCCGAAACAGAGCGGCAGGTATGAGCATGAGAGACATTCCCCGTTCTTCCAGTTTTCCATATCGTACATTTGCCTGTAGTCCCGTATTCCGGAGGTAAGGCTTCCTATCGAAAAACCATCTATGCCGAGCATGCCCGGACATTTGTAAAGGTCTCCGTTATAGTTGACTGTGAAGACGTCGTCCGATTCTATGACGCAGAGCGAGGGCCGGACAGGCAGCATCCTGTAGCCCCTTTTCAGAACCTCTTCCCGCAGGGACATCCCGGCCCCTATGGCCCATTCTTCGTTTGCGGTCAGGCAGCCCTCATTGAAATCCGAAAGCCCCGGGGTCTTGCCCTCGCCCAATACAGGGCTGAACCGAACAGAGACCTTGTCACCGGTCAGTCCTTCGCCTATCATGTAATCGAGCAGTTCAGGAAACTTTCGCCAGCTCGATTCGGTGTAGTTGCCGCCTATCTGTATCTGCATAAAATTAGAGGCGTGTTCGATGCCTCTAACAATAGAATCAAATGACCCCCCGCCGTTTCTGAAAGGGCGGTAATGGTTGTGGGTTTCAGGGGGGCCGTCAAGCGTGACCTTTGCAGACTTGACACCTAAAGACACGAGTTTGCCCACATTCCTTTCGGTAAGCAGGGAGCCGTTGGTTATTACGGAAAAAGAGCAGTCCTTCCCGCTTGCTTCGGCATAATGCCTCAGGTTTGCAGAAACATATTCTATCATGTCCATGCAGAGAAGCGGCTCGCCCCCGTAGAAGGTCACGCTTAGCTGTTTTTTGTGTCTGGATCTTTCGACCGCAAAAAAGATGAACTCTTCCGCTGTTTCTTTCGTCATATAAAAATCGCCCTTTTGCGAACCTCCGTAATCCTCGAAGCAGTATTTGCAAGACAGGTTGCAGTCGAGCGTAAGCACAAGGAGCGCGCCCCATTTGTCGCTTTCTTTGTTAAAACGTTCTATAAAGCCTTTCATTTCGCCCTTTTCTTCTTCAGCACCGTCTATGATCATTTTCAGGTCGTAGAGCGCCTGCCGGTTTTCCTCCGGCACAAAGCCTTCCTTTATAGATGCCGCCATGTCTGTCGGCACTATGACTGAAGAGGCCCTCTTTGCGGAAAAGAGTATGCTCCTGCCGGGCCGCTCTTTATGCTCCAATACTATGCAGTAATTCGAAATCATAGTTTCCCCGATAACCTTAATTTTGGGGGCGTGCCGGCACGCCCCCGGTTTATACTATGCCGCCCCTACCAGATGAGAAATATCAGCTCTCCGCCGGGACAGCAGTATCCTATTTCCTTCTCTCCTATGCCGGTGCTCACTACTTCCATACGACACCTCCATTTATTGAAATGTCCTCCTTAAAGGAAGACCCGCCGCGGCCTAAAAACTGTACTTCATTCCAAACTCAACCCATCGATTAGGATTGGGATATAGCGCCATAGCAAACTGTCTGCCGTTAAGTATGTTGTTCACAGAACCGTAGGCCTCGATCTTGGAGGCTTTATGCTTATACATGGTTTTGTGGACCATAAAATCGAATATCGTGTCGTTGTACTGCCCTCCGGTCGCGGCCTCCCCCTCCCACCATATGTAATGGCCCCTGATCACGGCGCTCATAGACTTCTTGTCGTCGTATTTGAGAGCCACATCATATGTATAGCGGGGAGTGTTTTTCTGCACTTTGCGTGTTTCGAGATTCAGGTTGTCAATAAACGTGCCGCCTAATATCAAAGCCGTATCGTATACAGGGAGCGTTTTAATCTCTGCCTCGATGCCCTGCCTTCTACGCCTTTCCTTGTTTGCGTACGTGAACTTGGCGGTCTGTACCTGTTCGGTAGTTATAGAATCCTTTATGTCGTGCCTGAAACCCGAAAGCTTGAGCCAAAAATATTTTGGAGATATTGTCTCGACACCGGCCTGATAAGAAACTACTTGTTCATTCTTGAGGTCTCTGTTAGGGACAAAGACGGTTGTGCGAACATAGGTATAACTCATAGGCGGAGCGCTGAACCCTTTTGAGGTATAGCCCCTTATTACAGTGGCAGACGAAGCTTTATACGCTATACCTAGACTTGAAGAAACATAGGGGTTGGCGGTCCCTACATGGTCGTATCTGACTCCCGGGGTCACTGCAATGTCACCTGAAGATACCGTATCATTCAAAAAAACCGACCATTTCTTTTGCTTCTTAAGCCCCCCGTCTATATTGGGGTCTTCAAGCGCTCTGACATCCAAGTCCGTGCCTAGTACCGCATTGTGCATTCCGCTTTGATACGATGTCTTTAAGCTCGCACCGTAGCCGGAATCCTTCGGCGATAGATTCTGAATATCCGCCCCGGTGCTCCTTCTACGAACTATAGACCTGACGTAGAAATTGGACATTCTGACCGAGGCGTTGATTTTGAATTCTTTGGCCGGTCTGATATCTAGAGAAACCGTCTGAAGGGATTTCTTGAAAGGGTTTTCCATAATAATGTTCAGCTGTTCGCTTTCCCCTCCCATGCGGTCGGCGTCGGCATACCAAGATGTATAAGAGAGCTGCAGGTCCCTCGATAACTTCATACCGAACTTACCGTAGAAGTTTTTGCCGTCACTGCCGCTGTGTGGTGTCAATCCGTCGCTTATCATCTTACCGCCCGTCATATAGTAGTTGAAGCTGCCGAGTTCTCCGTAGATTTCGGACCTGTAGTCTCCCGTGCCCTTCTCTGCCTGACTTGCAATTAGCGTGCCATTGTTTTTTCCGAAGGAGGCCCCGGTTTTGGTGAAGATATTGATAACGCCACCTAAAGAAGAACCCCATGCCGAAGAGGCAGGGCCCTTGATTATCTCTATTTTATCTATCATCTGAACGGGGATGCTGCCCGCATCGACCGCATTGTTGCTTAATATCGCTCCGTCGAGGTAGGCTGCCACATGCCTCTGCTCCGACCCCTGCATATAAAGAGGGGCGGCGCTCCCGCCCCATCCGGTCGTCAAGATCTGCACGCCGGTTATGCTGTTCAATACATCCGCAAGGGTCTTGGCGTTTGTGCGTTCTATATCTTCGGACGTTATGACGACTACGTTTTCTGCGGCCTGCGTTGCCAGCTTGAGACTGCGGGTTGTGGATTCGATAAGCTCTTCTTCGCTGAAATACAACTTTAGAAGCTTCTTTTCCTGTTCTGACATCTCCCCTGAAAATACGATAGAAACCGGAAACATACAAGTCAGCAAAAACAATGCGCAAACCATACGACAACCGACGTAACCCATTATTTCCCCACAAGAAACAGTCCGTTATTTAAGAGGCATATAATACCATAAAGTTGCCCTCTCGATAGACCGCTCGTACCTGTTTTAGGTACGAAAATACAGGTGGAAGAGGGTCTGTCAGTGGTCCACATTGCCACTTTGGCACACCTAGTGTGCCAAAGTGGCAATGTGGTTGGCCTGAGCGGTCAAAGACATGCTTTTTTAGCGCGATATTTATATTGACTATAAATCGGCTGTCCTGATATTTTAACTGATCTAAAAAAACTCATTGGAGGGAAACATTAATGACAAAGCAGGAACTCATCGAAAAAGTCGCAAAGGACGCTGATCTCTCAAAGGCAGCAGCAGGCAAGGCGCTCGACGCAACCATCGACGCGATCAAGGCATCTCTTAAAAAAGGTCAGAAGGTCATACTTGTCGGCTTCGGCAGTTTCTCCGTATCAAAGAGAAAGGCAAGAAAAGGACGCAATCCGCAAACAGGCAAAGAGATCAAAATCGCTGCATGCAAAGTACCTAAATTCTCGGCAGGCAAGACCCTGAAAGACGCGGTAAGATAAGGAGGCCCAAGGCATAAGCGGTCTACGAAAAGATCAAAGACAGCATAATAGCCAAACAGCCGAAATAGCGTAAAACAAGATATTCAAAGGGACGGCGGGTTGAAATTGCCGTCCCTTTTTTTATGATAAAATTTACCTTGACTCAAACCTGAAGCGGTCTTTTTTCTTGAACTGCCTGTCCTGCTTGATTTCGCGTTTGTGTTTCCGGTTGTCTGCCGAACAATCCCGAACGGCTTTATTGGCTGTCGCTTTCTGGCGGGAGAACCTTTCATTATTTTGGGTCAGGTATAAAAAGCGTTTTAAACTGTTTACCGCCTCTCTGCAATCACCCGTATCATGGTAAGTCATTCCCATTTGAAAAAGAGGTTCAGGCTTGTCCGGTCTTTGTTTATGTAAGGCCCTGAAAGTCGTCAGAGCTTCGGCATAGCGGCCGTTTTTCTTGTAAAAGAGTCCGAGGGACATAAGATTTGCAGGATTGGCCGCAACACTGGAACGCAGTTCCCGTTCGGCGTCTACGTTATCGCCCTTTTTATGATAAATTGCGGCGAGCAGCAACCGGGCGCGCTGGTTGTCAGGATTGACCCTGAGCGCCTTGATGAGCAGCGGCACGATACTGTCCATTTCTTTACGGCCGAAATTAGCATTGTCCCTTGGATCGCCCATATCGACTTTATACGATACGCGCGTCCAGACCTTCGTAACTTCGCTGTTGCTTTCTTCTTTTTCGATGACAGTATCTAGTTTTTTCCTGATGTCGTCCGATCTGGTTTTGTCTTTTTCGGCCCCGAGCCTGCGCATCAATTCGTCCCGTTCGTTTTTCAGCGCCTCGTTTTCTTTTGATGCGGCCATAAGCTGCTCTTTCATGTCCTCGTTTTCCCTGAAGCGTTTTATATGGGCCAAAAGTTCGTCGGTATTTATCTTGCAGCGGGTCCTGATATAAATCTCCGGGTTTGCGGCAGTGCCCCTCATCTCTTCCGATACTATTTCGGTTTCTACCACGCCGGCAGTATAAGCCCTGATTTCGTCTTTCACCAAAGCCATGTTTTTCACTTCACTGATGCTCTCGATGTACGTTCCCGCTTCTTCGAGAGACTTTCTCTTCGCCTCTTGGACCGCTATCTTCCGGGCCTCTATGCGGCTGTCCGAATCGCCGAGCACATAAGAACTGTCCGTCTCGATGACCTTTATCTCGGCGAATACAGCTTCGCAAACGAACAATAAAATAAGGGCCGAAAGGGCTGTCGTAAGTTTTTTCATAAGCTCACCCCTCCTTTTGACCGGCTGATAATAATTTACTTTTCATGCTCAAAACGAGAATAGCACGAAAAAATGGAACTTATCAATTAATAAGCCGGCCGCAGGAGCGAAATATTCTATGAATAAATAAGTGCGCAAAACCCGCGTTGACACCCTTTCGGCTCGGGTGATAGACTGTACGGATGCCATTTTTATATTTTACGATCCTGCCTATTACGGATTTTTTCATTCATAAATGAACCTTCCCTATCAGCTTTTTATAGCGTTAAGATATCTCAAATCAAAGAAACGGCACAAAGGCATTTCTTTTAACACGGTTATTTCCATAGGCGGCGTGGCGGTCGGGGTAATGGCGCTGCTCGTTGTTCTGTCCGTGATGAGCGGCTTTCACGAAGACCTGCAAAAGAAGATCCTTGGGGCCAATGCCCATGCGGTCATACTGAGTTACAGGGGCGGAATTACAGACTATCAGCCTTTGATCGAAAAATTAAGATCAGAACCGCGTATAGCAGCAATGTCGCCTTTTGTGCTCGGTCAGGTCATGGTTTCGTCAGGCAAAAGGGCGCACGGCGTGTTCATGCGGGGCATAGAACCTTCAACCGAGTTAAAAACCACAGACATTCTCAAGCACATAAAACACGGCAAGGCCGAAGGTTTTTTAACATCTGACGGTATCCCCTCCATAGCTATAGGAAAAGAGCTGGCCTCGATGTTGGGTGTATTTGTCGGAGACCGCGTGAATGTAATATCTCCGATAGGAGAAATGGGGCCCTTAGGAATGCTGCCCAAAATGAAGCAATTCAAGGTCTCGGCGATATTCGAAATGGGCATGTTCGAATATGACACCAACCTTGTGCTGACGGACATAAAATCGGCACAAGACTTTTTGAAATACGGAAATGACGTCTCAGGCATCGAGTTGAGGCTTGCGGACATATATCAAGCTGCCGAGGTAAGAGACTCCGTGGGCAAAATTCTTGGGTTCCCTTACTATGCCCGGGACTGGATGCAGATGAACAAGAACCTGTTTTCGGCCCTGAAATTGGAAAAATTCGCCATGTTCGTTATACTTATCCTGATAGTTCTGGTTGCATCGTTCAACATTGTAAGCACTTTGATGATGAATGTAATGGAAAAACAGAAAGAGATAGCCATCTTGAAAACAATGGGCGCGGGCAACAGCGGGATAATGATGGTCTTTATGCTTCAGGGGCTGTTCATAGGCCTGATAGGCACCACGCTCGGCATTGCAGGGGGCTACGCGCTCGGCAAGATCATCAACAACTACGAGATAATCAAGCTGCCTGCCGATATCTATTACCTAAGCAAACTGCCCGTAAAGATGAAGGTCATCGATTTCCTTGCGGTGTCTTTGTCCGCATTGGCAATAAGCTTTCTTTCAACGCTTTATCCGTCGTATTACGCGGCCAAATTAAATCCTGTAGAATCGTTGAGGTATGAGTGATGATTAAGATGATTCTAAAAATCGGTTGCCTTGTCGTAATTCTGATAATCGCTTTCTTGGCGCTCGCCTTTTGGGAGGGCGGCGACAAACTCCGCTGGTTCGGAAAAGAAACGCAGAAGCAGAGCGAGAAGCTGGCCGACAAGGCCGACAAACTCAAGGAAACCGGCAAGGCGATCAAAGAAGGCGCCACTGAGGTGACCGAGAAGGCAAAAAAACTTAAAGACATGGTAGGCGATAAAGAAGAAACCGGAGAAGAGAAAAAGGAGCAAAAGGCAAAGAAGTAGCCCGCTGATGACGCAGTTCATAAAAATCGAAAACCTGCAAAAATCTTTTTTCACCCCTGCCGGAGAACTCAGGGTGCTGAAGGGCATCGACACCGAGTTTCAAAAAGGGGAGATGGTCAGCATAGTCGGTGCATCAGGGGCCGGCAAGAGCACTTTTCTGCATATACTGGGGACCCTCGATAAGCCGTCATCGGGAAAAGTCACATATTCGCTGGAAGAGAGGGGACCGGTTGACCCGTTTTCTTTCGATGCGCAACGCCTCTCATCCTTTAGAAACAAAACAGCAGGCTTTGTTTTCCAGTTTCACTACCTATTGCCGGAGTTTACCGCTCTCGAAAACGCTATGATGCCCGGCTTGATCGCAAAAACCGATATAGGCTTTCTTAAAGATAAAGCAATGGGGCTTTTCTCGGAGTTGGGCATATCCGGACGCAAAGACCACAAACCGGGAGAGCTATCAGGCGGCGAGCAGCAACGGGTGGCTGTTGCAAGGGCCTTGCTTTTGGACCCGGCCGTTGTTTTCGCGGACGAACCTACAGGCAATCTGGACACAGCAACAGGCGAAGAGCTTTTCAGGCTTCTGCTCGACATCAACAATAAAAAAGGCGTCACCTTTCTAATCGTTACCCACAACGAGTCGCTTTCGAAAAGATGCAACCGCACGCTCTTGATGGCCGACGGCATGCTGGCCGAAAAATCTTAGCAGGAAGCAAACACTATCCCTAAAGAGAGTCTGTCCATAAACTATGTTCTTTTGTCTGTCATTCCCGAAGTTCTTAATCGGGAATCCAGTGTTTCCAATATGTTCTGGATCCCCGGGTCAAGCCCGAGGATGACGACTGCTTACTTTA
>SCQE01000082.1 GCA_004321915.1 Nitrospirota bacterium | reverse complement strand
GCCTGCTCTTTAGGTTGCAACAACGGAGTATCTGGTGGGTCTTACATTATGAAAAGCTATTTGCAGTCTATTTTCAATGAGTTAGAATGAAAAATTGCGCTTATCGCCGAAAGTCCAGTTTATAACTTTTGAGAGGTGATATGCATAATATAGTGCAGACAAAAATATTCATAATCATATTGGTAATAGGTTCTATTTGCTTCGGTTTCTTTCTGTTCGACAAAATATCAATAGTTGACGACTACTTGTATAGCCATAGAGTGGTAAAAAAAATGGCAAAAGATGATCATATTATCATTGTGCTTATAACTGATAAAACAGTCGAGGAGTATCATCAAGAAACTAGGGACAGCGACCGGTTTTCTTGACATAATAAACGACGAACATATAATATTTCCTCATGCCGAGAATATCACGCGCAGTGGCGGTCGGATATCCGCATCACATAACTCAGAGGGGCAATTATCGCCAAGATGTCTTTCAATCGGATGAAGACTATAAGCAGTACCTTCAGTGGCTTAAAAAATACAGCGATAAATATGCGCTGAAGATATGGGCATACTGTCTTATGAGCAACCACGTGCATTATGTGGCAGTACCTCTGAATGATGATTCTCTTGCAAAGACCTTTAATACCCTGCATATGATGTATTCACGTTATTTCAATCAAAAGAGCGGCGGCAATGGCCATTTATGGCAGGGCAGATTCTTTTCGTGCGTGCTTGATGAGCCGCATGTCTACGCTGCTGTGCGTTATGTCGAGAACAATCCTGTAAGGGCTAAAATGGTCGATAAGGCGGAGGATTACCTGTGGTCGAGCGCCGTTTCGCATCTCTATAAGAAATCTGACCCGGTTCTTACCGATGACTGTTATCTTGCCGACAATATAAGAGATTGGCGCATGTATTTAAATGAAAAAGAGAATTCTGTAATGACTGATACGCTGTTTCAGAACACGAAGACCGGACGGCCTTGTGGCACTGAGCTTTTCATAAGCCAAATTGAGAGCATTGTGGGCAGACGGTTGAGTGCCTTGCCACCGGGCAGACCACGGAAAACCAAATAACCGGTCGCTGTCCCTAGTTTAGGGTTGGTCGCTGTCCCTAGTTTAGGGTTTGTACCGGCTGCAAGCAACCGGCAGTCCGTTAAAACGAGTGCAGTTGCCCGCTGTCCTTGAGCTTGTCCACCGCAGTCTTGCGGTAGGCATGCACAAACGCCTCTACAATAGCAGGATCGAAATGGGTGCTTGCATTGGTCTGAAGCTCTTCGAGCGCGTTGTCCGGCCTGAGATAATTCCTGTATGGTTTTTTCGAGGTCATGGAATCAAAGGTGTCCGCAACGGCAATAATACGGGCGATCAAAGGTATGCTTTCCCCCTTTAGTCCGTCAGGATAACCGGACCCGTCGTATCTTTCGTGGTGGTGCTTGACTCCCGGAAGGATATCATGAAGCTGTTTTACATGATGGAGAATGTCCGTACCGTAAACAGGATGCATCATCATGACCCTCTGCTCTTCCCACGTCAATGATTCGGTCTTAAGCAGCACGCTGTCCCTTATGCCTATCTTGCCGATGTCATGAAGCATTGCGGCGAGCTTGAGGGTTATCAGCTCTTTTTTTGAAAGCCCCATCTCGCGGCCTATTATCAGACTGTATTCCATGACCCTTTTGGGATGTCCGCTCATGTCGGGGTCTCTCATTTCTATCGAATCGGCAAGCGTATGCAGTGAAGAGAAAAAAGTGTCCCTCAACTCGTCATAAAGTTTTGCGTTCTCTATAGCAACCCCGACCTGATTCGCAAGCGCCGTCAACAGTTCGAGTTCGTCGTGGCCGAAATCACCGTCTTTTTTGTTTATCGTCTGCAGCACGCCGAGCAGCTTGGATTTTGACCTTATGGGAAGGCATATCATATTCTTTGTCACAAATCCGCTTTTGTCGTCAGCGCCCTTATAGAACCTGGGATCAGTATTGGTATCGTTTACTATCGCGGCCTCTCTGTGCTCAGCGACCCACCCCGCAATGCCCTGCCCCTTTGCAAGACGCACCGTCTTGACCAATTCGCCCTTTTCCCCAAGAGCAACATCAAAATACAAAGTTTCGGAGTGTTCGTCGTAAAAGAGGAGACTCCCGGCCTCGGCGCCGGCTATGCGGGTCGCGGCTTCGATAGACCGCTTCCTTATCTCGGCAATATCGAGCGAAGAATTGATGATACCCGAAAGATCCATCAGGGTATTCATCTGCGTTATTTTCTTGGATATGTCCATGCTTCTTAAACCTCTATTTCAAGGCCCTCAGAGGCTATTCTGAACTCCAAAGGACCTGCGTATTTCTCTTGCAATCCGCTGTAAATAACGTCGAGGGCATCATCGCCCCTCGTGGGTTCGTGGTGCGTCAGATACAAAGACTTTACCCCGGCCTCCTCGGCAAGTTTGATGCATGAATCGAAAGTCCCGTGGCCCCAGCCTTTTTTAGCCGGATATTCCTCCGAAGTATAGGCGGAGTCGGCAATCAGAACATCAACGCCGCGCACAAAATCGATGAATAATTTGTTCTTCATTTCGATAAGCGTCTCGTATTCTTCGTAATAATCGTCGTCGGGGGAATATATGTTGTACAAGGGCTCGTTGTCCCCTGTAAAGAAAAGTCTTTTGCCGTCGCATTCCACGAGATAGCCGAAATCCAGCACCGGGTGGTTCATCAGTATGGACGTGACCCTTGCAGAGCCTGCCTCGATGGTTTCCCTCTCCCGCAGGTTCGTATAGGTTATCTCCGCCTTCAGCTCGCCCTCGCGAACAGGGAAATAACAGTACTCCATCTGCCTGTTCAGTATGTCTTTTATCGGCTGGGAAGCCACTGGATCAAAAGCGCCGTATATGCTTATCTCGTTTTTAGGGATAAAAAAGGGAATGAAAAAAGGGAGCCCCTGAATGTGGTCCCAATGAGTGTGCGTAATAAAAACCGAACACTTGACCGGAAGCCTTCTTAGCAGGGACTGGGCAAGAGGAAAGATGCCGGTCCCTGCATCGATTATTATTACATCCCCTGCGTCGGTCTCGATTTCTATACATGTGGTGTTGCCGCCGTATCTCACCGTCTTTGGCCCGGGAGAAGCGATAGATCCGCGCACACCCCAGAACCTAGCCTTCACTGCGCGCTCCGGATTCAGGAAGAAATAAATATTCTTGCATTGTCTATTTCCGTATTCACATCGCCGAGATCGGTCACTATCGCATTAATATCTTTACCGAACTGCTTCGTAATTATCGCAGGCAATGCTTCGAGCAGGTTCTCCCCGCTGTATCCGAATTTGAGCTCTTTGGTGATCTGGTCCGCGGCGGACACTACGTCGATTATCTGCGACTTGCCTTCCTTGTGGCTGTGATGACACTTAAGAGAATCTACAAGAGACTGGGGGAGCTGCCATTTCTCGCCTAAGAGCGAGCCTACCTGAGCGTGGTTTATGTCGAATATCTCGTTCTCCGCCTCATACAGGTGGATGCTGTTCTCTTTTGCTATCTTGAGTGCGATCTTGAATTCATGCGGCATGAAATTAGCGAAAACTATCTTTCCGAAATCGTGCATAAGTCCGGCCAAGAAATAATCGAAGAGGTCCTTGGACGGGACCTTCATCCTCTTTGCCATCATCCGGGCTATGGTGGCTGTAGAAAGAGAATGCAAAAGAAACGCCTCCATATCGAAGCCCGCTTCATTACGCTTAGGCAGCACCCCGATGGTCGCGGTGCTCAAGGCCACGTTCTTGACCGTGTTCAACCCGATATAGACCACCGCATGGTTTACCGAGGTTATGGGCTGGGCAAGGCCGAAATATGCGGAATTGACAAGCCTCAGAATGTTCATCACCATTACGGGGTCGTGTTCTATAAGCTCGACTAAATCCTTAGGGTTGCAGTTCATGTCCGAAGTAAGCTCGATGACCCTATGCACGGTCTTTGGAAAAGCGGGCATCTTTTCGACCAGATGGACTATGTCCTGTTGCGATATCTTCATGCAGACCCTCTTTACGACTTAGTTATTACAGACGCAGTCCCTTCTGTGAGCATACAGCAACGGTCCTGCGCGAATTCCCGAATTCTTGCTCCAAATACCTTCTATTATCCTACCATATTTGACACCACAGCAAAAAACAGTCGTTTTCAGCATTGAGGCTTTTGAAAAAATGCGATTTATTAGGCTATCATTTTATTGTTATGAAAAACAAAAAAACACTTATGAAAGGCAACGAGGCCATCGCTGCCGCAGCAGTAGAGGCCGGATGCAGGTTCTACGCAGGATATCCGATTACGCCGCAGAACGAAATCCCCGAATATATGTCGTGGCGCATGCCGGAGGTGGGGGGTGTTTTCATTCAGGCCGAAAGCGAGACCGCAGCCATCAACATGGTTTACGGGGCCGCGGCCTGCGGCGCGCGCGCCATGACCTCTTCAAGCAGTCCGGGCATAAGCCTGAAGCAGGAAGGGTTGTCTTTTCTGGCAGGAGCGGAACTCCCCTCGGTGATAGTAAATATGCAGCGCGGCGGTCCGGGTCTGGGTAACATATCCGCAAGTCAGGCAGACTACTTTCAGGCGGTGAAAGGGGGCGGCCACGGAGATTACAAGCTTCTCGTTTACGCCCCTTACAATGTGCAGGAACTATGGGACATGACAATGTTGGCGTTCGATAAGGCGGATGAATACAGGATACCGGTGATGATACTCGGCGACGCGATAATCGGCCAGATGATGGAGCCTTTTACCCCTGCCCCGTACACCGGACGGATACCTGAAAAACCATGGGCGCTCACAGGCTGCAAAGACAGGGGGCCGAATGTTATCAAAACTCTCTTTCTTGGAGAGGGCGAACTTGAGCAGAGAAATTATATGCTCCAGAAAAAATATGGGGAACTAAAGGAACGCGAGGTGCGCTGCGACTCTTTCGGCACAGATGATGCCGAACTGGTAGTGGTGGCCTTCGGGATAGCCGCGCGCATAGCTTTTTCGGCAGTAAAAAAACTTAGGGACGAAGGCTTGAAAGTCGGGCTTTTCAGACCGATAACCCTCTTCCCTTTTCCGGAAAAAGAACTTCAGGCCTTGGCCGGACCGGCAAAAAGATTTATAACCATCGAGCTGAACGCAGGTCAGATGGTCGAAGACGTAAGGCTTGCGGTAAACGGAAAATCCGAGGTGCTCTTTTACGGGAAACCCGGGGGCTCGATAATCACCCCCGAAGAACTTCAGGAAAAACTTACGACGCTTTTATCCTGCTGAGGACCGCTCTTTTTACGGTCTGAAGGTCGCCTTTTACTGTGCATCCTGCCGCATTTTTATGCCCGCCGCCGCCGAACTCGGCAGCGATCTTGGCCACATTGAAACCGCCTTTCGATCTAAGACTTACCTTATAGCCGTCGGCGTCCAGCTCCCGCAGAAAAACGGACACGTTGATGTCCTTCATTATTCGGGGAAACTCCACGAAGTTTTCGGTATCGTCGGCCGTAGTGCCGGTCTCCTCGAACATCTTCCGGGTAATGGTCACTATCGCAACTCCGTCGATTATCTCCATAGTGTCGAGCGTCTTTATAAAAAGCAGGAACCGTCCGTTCGACCACGATTCGAAAAGCGAGCGGTAAGCATAGGTCGGCTCCGCCCCGGCATCCACAAGGTCGGCCGCCGTACGCAGAACTTCGGCGGAGGTGTTGTCGTGCCTGAAATTGCCGGTATCCACCAATATTCCTGCATATATATTGTCCGCGATCTCTTTGCTCATTTTCGCGCCCAGTTCTTTGATCAGGGCATAAATCATCATCGCGGTCGCCGGCGCTTCATGTTGTATCCAGCGGATGTCGCCGTAATCCCTGTCGGTTTCGTGGTGGTCTATTACCGCCGATTTGCGAATATCGATCGGCAGGTCGGTTACCTTGTCCATACCGGTACGCGACGGATGGTTGCAGTCGACAA
The DNA here is from genome assembly GCA_004321915.1 of Nitrospirota bacterium. Lineage (GTDB taxonomy): Bacteria > Nitrospirota > Thermodesulfovibrionia > Thermodesulfovibrionales > Dissulfurispiraceae > MYbin3. The sequence goes on along the minus strand of SCQE01000082.1, from coordinate 14,112 downwards.
GAACAAGATTTTTATAAGAAGCTATATCGACGGCCCCTGTTTTGACGGTTTCGTATGTAAAAAACCTGTCACTGCCCGGCAAATATTTGCATATATAAGGCACAGCATCCCTGCAGAGCAGCAGTGTGCGCTTACCCATCTGGTGGAGCGCTTCCGAAAGGGCGATCGCCGACCCTATGCCGTCTCCGTCCGGGTTTATATGTGTCGCAATAATAAACCCGTCTTCGGACTTAAGAAAAGCCAAAAGTTCAATCGGAAGTTTCACCCTTCTCCTTCAGCTCTTTAAGCAGCCTGTCTATCCGCTCGCCTGTTGCTACAGACTCGTCTATCCTGAATTCTATTGCGGGGATAAACTTCGTCCTGACGCGTTTGGCCACTTCGGACCTGATGCTGCCTTTTGCCCCGTTCAATATCTCTATGGTCACGTCCCTCTCGTTTTCGTTCATGACGCTTATGTAGACCCTCGCGATCTTCAGGTCTTCGGAAAGGCCTACATCGGTGACGGTTATAAAACCGAGGCGGGGGTCTTTGACTCTTCGCATGATTATGTCCGCGATCTCCTCGCGGAGCAGGATGCTGAGGCGCTGCGATCTTTTGTAAGGATGCATTATTTCCCCAGTTCGTTCAGGGTGAATCAGAGTTTTGCAGCTATCTTCTCGATTATGTAATTCTCGAGGATATCGCCAAGTTTTAGATCGTTGAAGTTGGCGATCATTATTCCGCATTCGTAACCGGTTTGGACTTCCTTCACGTCTTCCTTGAATCTCTTCAATGAATCGAGCTTGCCTTCATAAACGACAATGTTGTCCCTTATTACCCTTATGCCTTCGCTCGCCCTGCTTATCATGCCGTCAAGCACATAGCATCCTGCGATCGTTCCGAGCCTCGAAACGCTGAAGGTCTGTCTAACTTCCGCCCTGCCGAGCACCTTCTCTTTCAGGGTAGGTTCGAGCATTCCGGCGAGGGCCTTCTTAACATCCTCTATGGCCACATAGATGATATTGTAGAGCCTGAGGTCAACGCCTTCCTTCTCTGCTATCTGGGAGGCCTTGAGCTCGGGACGGACATTAAAGCCTATGACTATCGCATTCGATGCCGCAGCCAGCATGACATCCGATTCCTTTATGCCGCCGACCCCGGTATGGATAACGCGCACCTTGACCTCGGCGTGGGTTATGCCTTCAAGCGACTGCTTCAATGCTTCGACCGAACCCTGAACATCTCCCTTTATGATGATGTTCAATTCTTTTATCTGGCCTTCCTTTATCTTTGCGTAGAGCTCATCCAAGGTAAGCTTCCTGTGCTTTGCTATATCGGAAAGTCTCTGCTTCTGCAGCCTTGCCAGCGCAACCTGTCTCGCCTTTTTCTCGTCGTCGAGACTTACGAAAGTGTCGCCCGCAGCAGGCACCTCGGCAAAACCGATGACCTCGATAGGCGTCGAAGGCCCTGCCTCGTGGAGTTTCTTGCCTGTGTCCCCTATCAGCGCCCTCACCCTTCCGGACGTAATGCCCGCAACAAAGGCGTCTCCGCCCTTAAGTGTTCCGGACTGTATTAGCACGGTCGCGACAGGCCCCCTGCCCTTATCGAGTTTCGCCTCGATTACAGTGCCTCTCGCAAGCCTGTTCGGATTGGCCTTAAGGTCCATGACCTCGGCCTGAAGCAGTATCATCTCCAGCAGATGCTCTATACCTATGCGCTGCTTGGCCGAAACCTCCACGAATATATTATGGCCGCCCCACTCTTCAGAGATGACCCCATGCTCGGAGAGTTCGTTTCTGACCCTTGTGGGATTGGCTTCAGGCTTATCTATCTTGTTCACAGCAACCACAATCGGAACATTCGCGGCCTTTGCGTGGTCTATAGCTTCTATGGTCTGCGGCATCACGCTGTCGTCAGCCGCAACTACAAGCACGACTATGTCCGTCACCTTTGCGCCCCTCGCCCTCAGCGCTGTAAAGGCCTCGTGGCCGGGTGTATCGAGGAAGGTGATGTCCTTGCCCTGAAGCGAAACTTTATAAGCTCCGATATGCTGCGTAATTCCGCCCGCTTCGGTTTCGGTAACTTTGGTTTCTCTTATCGCATCGAGGAGAGAGGTCTTGCCGTGGTCGACATGCCCCATTATAGTGACGACCGGCGGCCTCGGAAGCAATTCCGACGCCTCGTCTACGATGTCCTCTATTATATCGGCCTGCTCGGCCGTGACCATTTCGACTTTTATGCCGAACCCGCCGGCAACCAGCATGGCCGCATCCATATCGACCGGCTGATTGAGCGTAGGCATATATCCGAGTTCCATGAACTTCTTTATAACATCGGAAAGTTTTGTGCCGATAAGATCGGCAAAGGCCTTTACCGTAGTGCCTTCTTCCAACTTGATCGATTTTTTTCTGGGCGCTGTTATCGGAGGAGGAAGCATCGGCTCCATCCTTCTATGCTTGTCCTTGAACTTCTTGTGCAGCTTAGGGTCGGCCCATTTCTTGGGCTCTATCTTTTTTATGGTCTGGAAAGCCTTCTGCATTCCGGGCTTTGCCTTGAACTTTTCTAACTTCTCGACCTCTATCTCTTTTTTGAACCTGTCCGGGACCTTCAACTCCGCTTCTTCATAAGGCGTTACAACAGCCGGGGTCTCCTCTACGACCGCTTCCTGTTCCTCCACAATGACCAGAGACTCCGGAATCGTTATGACCGGGGCCTGCGATTCACCTGTCGGCTTCAAGATGATCGGTTTGGGTTTGGGCGGATGTAAATGCTTGGGTTTATGCTCAGGCGCAGCTTCCTTCTTGGGTTCTGCGGATTTTTCTTCTGCCTGCGGTTTGGCCTTCGGTTTGAGAGCATGAGGTTTTCCGGCCTTCTGTGCCGCCTCCGCTTCAGGCCTTGCTTTTTCGGTTTTCTCTTTCTTTACTGCAGGCTTTTCTTTCTTGGGTTCCTTTAGCGCGGCAGGCTTGGCTGCCGGTTTAGTCGCCTTCTTGTCGGGCTCGGCCGCCTTCCTTGCTTTGAATACCGCCCTCAGCTTGTCGGCCTCGTCCGTGGCCATCTTTATGTTTGTAGTGCCTTTTTTGTAAGGGATATGTCTCAACTCACCGAGCGCGGTTATGACCTCGGTGGATTTGACCCCAAGTTCTTTCGCAAGCTCGGTGCTTTTTATTTCATGTTCGGACATCAGATTCTCCTCTCAGAATTAACTACAACAATAGGGAACTTGTCACAAGAATCTTAAAATGTTATCATAAAAGACTTTTTTTATGCAATGAATCAAAGACAAACGGCAAAGCAAAAAGCTCCGGAAGCAAGGCGCGCCGGGACCGTAAAATGGGGCATATAAGATGTACGCTGCAGTGACAAGGGAAAAAGCGCAACGCAGCATACGGACTTTTTAAAAGCCGTAAATGAAAGGAGGTAATTACCATGGCATCATGTTCTATTTGCGGTAAAAAGAAAACCATCGGCAACAACGTCAGCCACGCCAACAACAAAACAAAAAGAGCGTTGCTACCTAATGTTCAGCGCATACGCATATCTGTCGGAGGGGCCGCTAAAAAGGCGCATGTCTGCACGAGATGCATCAGATCCAACAAGGTGGTCAAAGCGGCTTAATCGCAACACTCCTGATTAAAAGCCCATAAAGAATGAAGAAGGTTGGTCCGATCCTCAACTCTATTTTCGAGAACTTCGGCTTTGAGGAAAAGCTAAAACTCGAAAAAATGAGAACGAGGTGGGACCGACACTTCCTCGAACCCATGTCGCTGCATACCTTCCCCTCGGACCTGAACAAAGGGGAACTGCTGATAACGGTCGATTCTCCTGTATGGCTTCAACAATTGACCTTCTTTAAAAACGAAATAATCGCCAAACTCGCATCGTACGGAGTCAAGGCCGTCAGGTTCAGGCAGGGCCGCATCCATCAAAAAGAAGAAAAGGCAGCCATGCGGCCGACCGGCAAAAAAAGGCGGGAACCTACCGAAGATGAGGCCCGCTGGATAGAAGAGAATGTCTCTACCATAAAAGACCCCGAACTTGCAGACGCCTTCAGAAGCCTTATAGAGAAATCCATTGTGGGATAGGGGTCAATGTCTTGCTGTTCTTTTCACATACTGATTTAAAGACTCTAGCTGATTTTGAGAATTACCTAAGGAAAGCGGGACAACGCTGAGTTAGGCGGCTTGGCTGCTTGAACTATTGGTTGGACAGCCATCCTTGTCCCGCGTTATGGGCTGACTAGATTATTTTCTTAGCTCAGCCGCACGCTTTAGCCTTTCGGATAGTGCTAATCGTCGGCTTGAGTCTTCGCGGAGCGAGACGAACAACGTCGTGCCCTGAAGTTTTCTGAACGCGACGAAGGTCTGCACAGATTTCCGAGAGCTTACCATGGAATTTTTGCGTATGTTCCTTGCGGTGCCGTCTAACTTCTTCAACAATGGGATTTTTCATCTTTCAACCTCCAAGAGTTCTTCGGGTGAGCATACCTCCGGGCAAATATATCCTTCAGCTTCAACGATCTTTCGTACCTTCTTGCGAGTGAAAGGATTATTGAGGTGAGCAAAGTTCCATGTAATGATAACCTCTATACCATGACTTATTAGGGACACATCCCTCATTTATTTTCTCTCAAACCCTAGGAAATCAGGGATGTGTCCCTAGTTTCCATCGACAACGGTAAACCACGCCCGGCAGGTTCGCGATAAGCAAAGTCAATTGGCGCTGAGTTTCGCGCAACGCAGCCTCTGCCTGCTTATGTCCCATGATATCCTCGACAACCGAAATAAAATACTCAGGCTCTCCAGAGTGCTTGCGGACAAGCGATACCGTGAGATTGATCCAGACAATAGACTTGTCCTTCCGGATATAACGCTTCTCCATTGAATAGGTCTTAATTTCATCGGCCAGCATCTGCCGGACATATTCAAGGTCTGTTTCGAGATCGGCTGGGAAAGTGATGTCTTGGAAGGTCAGTTTTATGAGCTCATCCCGTGAATAGCCGACGATGTCGCAGAGCTTCCGGTTCACCCTAAGCCACTGTCCGTCGGGCGCCATATGCGCAATGCCCACAGCGGCCTGCTCAAAGGTGGCGCTAAAAAGCTCTTCTCTTTCCATGGTGTTCTCCTTCCCGTTTTCAGACGATTTAATTTCATCCGCACTCATATGTCACACTCCTTTTTAATTCAACGAGACTGCAGAAAAAATCCCATTTTAATCAGACACACCAAAAGTAGTGGGTCTCTTACCCCTTCGGCAACCTGAGATCGTTCAATGAAACGCATTCTATAAATCCTTACAGGTCTTGATTTATCCTGTTAAGGCGACGACTTCTTCGTATGTGGTAACGCCTTCGAGCATTTTTTGGGTGGCCGCGTTCCTCAGATTGACCATGCCGTCGGCGATCACGGCCTCGTGAAGGACCGAGAGATCGACCTTGTCCGAAAGCAGGGACTTGATCTCTCCATTACTTCAAATATGCCTGCCCCTGTACCCTGTGCGCCGGCATTCCAAGCAGCCCTCTCCATAATAAACAGTATGATTTTTTGTGGGTAGCTTGAGGTTTTTCGTTTCCTCGCCTATGTCCTCGGCTATTGCCAAGGTTATTGCGTCTTCGGTAAGTATTTTCCCTCCGGTCCCCGGGATTTCGACATTGAAAGACAGAATTACATCCGTAGCGGAAACAGAGTAGGGCGCCTGCCGGAGTTTTTGCGAGTAGGAGGTTTTAGCGTACTTCTGTAATTTTGCCTGCTGTGCGGCCCCCTTTTTTATAATATCGCCGAACTGCTCACGCGATAACAGTTTTTTCCTTAGGAGTATCTGTGCCAAAAATTCGATTGTCAAAGATTTCTTTCTGGTCATGGTAGTGATAGTTTATCAAAAACATCCGTAATTCTTATACACATTGCTGCAGAGTTAATAATAGGGCTACGAACATTTATTTTCAAGAAAAGCCACCAGCATGTAGAGAAGTATATTTCAGGAAGCATTTCGCTGTTTCCTTTTTTGATGGGCGGCGAACAGTGTATATTCTGCTATAATATCGCCATGGTCACCGGTAAAAAGCAAATCTCCGATGTCCCAAAAACAAACTAATGAGCGACAGCATAGACAGAGAAAAGGCCCTCGAATGGCTTGACGGCGACGAGAAGTTTTTCCTGAAACTTAAAGCGATGCTGGTCAAGGACCTCCCCGAGCACGTCGAAGAGCTGAAGACCGGGATAGCCCAAAACGATATTGCGCTTGTTGAAAGGATTTCCCATTCCATAAAAGGCGCCGCTTCCATGGCTGGCGCTGCCCCGCTGAAAGATCTGGCTTGCCGCATCGAGTCGTCCGCAATGCAGGGAGATATTGTCAAAGCAGGAGAGCTGTTCGGCCTGCTGAAGCAGGAGGCAGAGAGAGCAGTTAAGGATCTGAACGAAAAGATATGAATAAGATACTTGTTGTGGACGATGAAAGGGTGATGAGATTTGCCCTGACCGAAAAGTTGAAAGAAAACGGTTTTGCCGCAACGGAAGCCCCAAGCGGTTTTGCAGCTGTCGAGCTTTTAAAGAAAGAGAGTTTTGATGCGTTGCTTCTCGATCTGAAGATGCCAAAAATGAACGGGATAGAGACGCTTCAGGAAATCAGGAAACTCGGCACGGACATGCCGGTCATTATGATAACAGCCCACGGCGACATCCCTACGGCGGTCGAAGCGATAAAACTCGGGGCTTACGATTTCATAGAAAAACCGCCGCAGGTAAGCAAGCTTGTTATCACCCTGAACAGGGCCATCGAAGGCCAGAGCCTCAAGCGTGAGGTGGTCAGGCTGCACATGTCTGTAGAGACATCGCTTGAAAGAATACTCGGCAAAAGCGCTTCGATGAAAAAAATCATAGAACAGCTGCAACAGATAGCCCCGAGCGATCTGTCGGTCATCATCCAAGGTGAAACAGGCACCGGCAAGACGCTCCTCGCAAAGGTAATGCACGGTATAAGCAGGAGGGCGGACAAGGAGTTCGTAAAGGTAGACTTGGGAGCGATGCCGGAAACCATAATAGAGAGCGAACTTTTCGGCTATGAGAAGGGGGCCTATACCGGGGCGGTCCAGTCGAACAAGGGTTTTTTCGAGACCGCAAACGGAGGCTCTGTTTTTCTCGACGACATCGAGAACCTCTCCGCCTTTGTTCAGAGCAAGCTGCTGGGAGTGCTCGAAAACAGGGAACTATATCGACTCGGCAGCAGAAAACCGGTAAATCTTGACATAAGAATCATATCGGCAACCAATAAAAATATTCGTAACAACGTTATGGACGGCAGTTTCCGGGAAGACCTGTTTTTCCGTCTAGGAGAATTCATCGTCACCTTGCCGCCGCTGCGGGAGAGGAAGGAGGACATACCCCACTTCGTCAGAAAATTTCTGGACGCGGCCGCCTCGGAATTGAACATTCCGGTGATAGGGATAAACAGCGAGGCCATGGACCATCTTGCGGGATACCACTGGCCGGGCAATATAAGAGAGCTGAAAAGCGTGATAAAAAGGGCGGTGCTGCTCTCGAACCACAAAGAGATCACTACGGACCATATCGACTTTTTGCTCGATGACAAACAGAGACTGGACGATGTCTGGGATGTAATGCCTCTCAAAGATGCTGTGAGCAGTCTCGAGATGAAATTACTTAAAAAAACTCTCGATCTGACAAAAGGCAATAAGGCAAAGACAGCTTCGATCCTTCAGATAGACGTCAAGACGCTGCGGTCTAAAATGTCCGAATACGGGATAAATTAACCGGGAATTTTTCCCTGCAGCAGGGAATCGCTCCCGGCAAAAAAAACTCCCCCCTTATACATATTCCCTTAAATATCAATCGCAATACCGAATTTTTACGATGGCATGATGCTTGCATTTTATATTGTTATGATGCAAGGGCAGGATCTTTTGCTTTTTATACATTAAAAAATTTTAGGAGGCAATACATGATTAAAAGAAGAAGCAGCTATTTTCTGGGCGGTTATTCGAAAGCTTATATTCTCCTGAATACCGTTTTTAATTTTTCCTTTGCACTTTTCTTTCTCGTGCTTGCGTCGCCGCTGTTTCTGGCGCTTGCCATCGTGATCAAGTTGCAGGACAGAGGGCCTGTTTTCTATAAGGGAGTGCGCCTCGGTCGAAACAAAAAGCCGTACATGATGTACAAATTCCGTACCCTTGTGCCTGATGCTGAACAGAAGATCGGAGCGGAACTGCTCTCACCAAAACACAGACTCGAGACCAAACTCGGAAAATTATTGCGGGACACCCGTCTGGATGAGCTGCCCCAATTATTTAATATTCTGAAGGGCGACATGGACTTTGTAGGCCCTAGGCCTGAACGTCCGATAATCTATGAAACAGTCTGCCGCCATATCAAAAACTACGACAGGAGATTTACGATAAAACCGGGGCTGATCGGCTTTTCACAGTTGTTCACACCGCACTCAACACCTAAAGAGATCCGGACGCTTATCGATAATCGACTCATACAGTTAAAACAGAACTTTTTGTTCGACATAGGCATAATGCTCTACACCATGATGACAATAGCAACCAAAGCCGTTAGTAAAATAAGCAGATACATCTGGCATAAATTCATAAAGGGCACGATATTAGGAATCAAGGAAAAGAGGAATCAGGAAAGGGTGCAGCAGCGGCATGCCAAAGTCTCCATCGGTTCAAAAATAGACGGCACAGAAACATACTTTGATGAAGCTGTAATAGTCGATATTAATGACGAGGCTTTTTTGATAAAGAGCGGCCACACGCTCCCAAAGGACAAGCTGTTTTTCAAGCTTGAAACGCAATACAAGGGCCCTCTCGCTAAGAAAGAAAAGAAAAAAGCAGCTTTTTGCTTTGGAGAGATTTACAAAGAAATAGAGTCCCCATCAGAAGGAAACAGCCAGCCTGAGATTTCATATGTAATCAAATACAAGGCCGTCTCACCCCTGAATTTCTATATGCTGCACCAGTATTTCCTGCACGGCAGCATAGCGTAATCAAACTTTTTAAAGGGCCAAAGAGGGGACAGTTAAGTCAGCGCAATCAGCTTTTAGATGAACCCCCGTATCAGGCCGACTCTGCCTGCTTCTCGTAAACAATCAGCGGCATCTCTTTGTTCAGCACCGCTTCTTCGTTTATAAGACACTCGGCAATGCCCTTCTTGGAAGGGATCTCGTACATAATATCGAGCATCGCGTCCTCAAGTATCGCACGCAGGCCGCGTGCCCCGGTCTTGCGATCGAGCGCCTTCTTGGCCACAGCCACAAGCGCCGACTCGGTGAACTTGAGCTTCACATTGTCGAGTTGAAAGAGCTGCTGATACTGCTTTACGAGCGAGTTCTTCGGTTCGGTCAATATCTTGATGAGAGCGGCCTCGTCAAGCTCTTCAAGCGTGGCCACTACAGGAAGCCTGCCCACAAACTCGGGTATAAGGCCGTACTTTATAAGGTCTTCAGGCTCGGCCATGCCCCAGATCCCGGATGCGGCTTTCGTCTTTGCGGCCGCGACTTCGGAACCGAACCCGATGCTCCTCTTTCCGATCCGCTGCTCTATGACCTTGTCGAGGCCTACGAACGCCCCGCCGCATATGAACAACACATTAGTGGTATCTAGCTGTATATACTCCTGCTGCGGATGTTTCCTGCCGCCTTGCGGAGGGATATTCGCGACCGTACCCTCTATGATCTTCAAAAGGGCCTGCTGCACGCCTTCGCCGGAAACGTCTCTCGTGATCGAAGGACTGTCGGCCTTTCTGCTTATCTTGTCTATCTCGTCGATATAAACTATGCCCCGCTGCGCGCGCTCCACATCGTATTCCGCGGCCTGCAGCAGCTTCAGCAGAACATTCTCCACGTCCTCGCCCACATACCCGGCCTCTGTCAGCGTCGTAGCGTCGGCTATGGTAAAAGGCACATCGAGCAGCCGCGCAAGCGTCTGCGCCAGAAAGGTCTTGCCTGTGCCGGTCGGTCCGATAAGCAGGATATTGCTCTTCTGGAGCTCTACGCTGAGCTTCGTACCCCTGAATATACGCTTGTAGTGGTTATGTACTGCGACCGAGAGGACTTTCTTCGCCCTCTCCTGCCCGACCACATGCTCGTTCAAAAATTTATGTATCTCCTGAGGATTGGGGAGGTTCTTTGCCGGGGCCTTGGCCTGAAGGTGCTGGTCCTCCTCGATTATATCGTTGCACAGGCCGACGCATTCGTTGCAGATATAGACCGAAGGCCCTGCTATAAGTTTTTTGACATCGTCCTGCCCTTTGCCGCAGAACGAACATCTCAATACATTGTCGTTGCTTTTTCTTGCCACAAACTCCTCCGCACCGGCAAAACCGCCGGATAATTTCTACTGCTTGTCGGTTTTTGTTTCTTTTACGGCTGAAATAACGTCGTCCACAATTCCGTAAGCCTTGGCATCTTCGCCCGACATGAAAAAGTCGCGCTCTGTGTCCGCCCTTACCTTCTCGATGTCCTGTCCGGAATGCTTCGCCATTATCCCGTTCAGGGTTTCCTTGAGTTTCAGGATCTCTTTCGCGTGTATCGCTATGTCGGTCGCCTGTCCGTAAAATCCGCCCGTAGGCTGATGTATCATGACCCTCGAATTCGGAAGAGCAAACCTCTTGCCCTTGGTCCCTGCGCAGAGCAAGAGCGCGCCCATGCTTGCGGCCTGCCCGATGCAGTAAGTCGCAATAGCGGGCTTTACATACTGCAGGGTATCGTAAATGGCGAGGCCTGCGGACACCACGCCTCCCGGCGAATTTATATAGATATGAATATCTTTTTCAGGGTCTTCGGTCTGTAGGAAAAGAAGCTGCGCTATTACGACGTTGGCCACATGGTCGTCTATCGCGGTGCCGATAAAGATTATCCTGTCTTTCAACAGCCTTGAATAGATGTCGTAAACCCTTTCGGTCCTTCCGGTCTGTTCTATGACTATCGGAACAATGCTCATGTTACGCCTCCCCCTTCACCGTCTGCGCCTTATCGAGCAGAGCTTTCAATACCTTTTTCTCAAAAATTATACGCTTAAGCCCGTCGAGAGAGCCGTCGCGGTCAACGTAGAACTTTACAACAGCGTCAGGAGCGATATAAAACCGCTGCGCTATCGAAACAACCTCACGCTTAAGATCATCCTCGATTACGGTCACGCCTTCCTTCTCGCCTACAAGCTCAAGCAGCAGCGAGCCTTTGACCCTGCGTTCAGCATCATGATGGACTTCCTGCGCTATCACATCCTCGGCGCGTTCGTCCTTCTTGGCTGTTTTTATGTCGCCCACAATCTGGGCAACTTCGGCCTTAACAAGCCCTTCAGGAAGATCGAAACTATGCGTCTCGAGAAGCTTATCGAGGATCTCCCTCTGCTTTACTGCATCCGCTTCCCTGTTTTTCGCTGCAAGCAGGTTTTCTTTTATTTTGTCCCGCAGGGCCTGAAGGCTTTCAAAACCGATGTCCTTTGCAAGCTCGTCGTCAATAGCAGGAAGGCTGCGCTTCTTGGCCTCTTTTATCGTGCCGTCGAACTTCACCTTCTTGCCCGAAAAAGCGGTCTTGGGCTCGTCCGGAAACGACACCTCCATATCAAACGCCTCATCTTTTTTCTTGCCCTTCAGAACATTAAAAAACTCTTCAGGATACGGACCGTTGTCTATCTTGAAAACCGCGTCTTTAGAGATTGTCGGTTCCTGACCGCCGTCCTCGATAGCCGTATAATCGACCGTAACCAGATCGCCTGAAGCAATAGGCTCTTCGGAGGACTCAAACGTCGCCTTTTCCTCGGCAAGGTTATTTATTACATCCTCGATTTCAGCGTCGGCAACCTCAACCGGGACCTCTTTTACCGTAATGTTTTCATACTGAAGGTTCTCGACCTTGGGCCTGACCTCGACCGAAATTGTCATAGAGATCGCTTCGCCTCTTTTGAAATCGAACTTCGACTCCATTTCTGGCTTGGTAACCGGCGTAAGGTTCGCCTCTTTAAGCGCGCTTATGTAATGGTCAGGGATAAGCTTGTCTAGAGCTTCAGCCTCGACCTCTTTGCCGAACTTCTTTTCGACCATGCTCATCGGGGTCTTACCCGGCCTGAATCCGGGCATCTTCGCCTTGCGCTGCAGGTCCTGAAGCGCTTTTTTGATCTCGGCCTCTATCTGTTCCGCAGGTATCTCTATCTGCAGCCGTTTTTTTGTTGATGAAATGTCCTCGCAAGACTTTAACACGGTTTGTCCTCCTGAAAATTTGATAAATCTCATTAAAAACAGAATGTTTAGTCTAACGCTGGAGCGGTTTTTTTGTCAAACGGAGAGGGAACGGAAGGTTACTAAAGAGGGGCGGCGCAACCGCTTTTCATTATTCACGATAGTCATACTGCTCCTATCAAGGCTCTACTATTTTTATGCCTTCAAACATTGGGAGTCGCCTGAAATCCGAACCGTTTAGAGTGAGCAGCAGTTCGGCCTGCGACTTTACAGCAGCCTGACATATAAGCGCATCGTATATGATCCCGCCCGGGAGATCGGCATCCTTCAGTTTTTTGATCACCGCCTTATAATCACCAGCAGACAAAGGCGCTATCACTGCCATATCAAAAACATCCTGCTGTATCAGCCTCGATGCGGCTTCGGGGGTTATGCGGGGGCTGACCGGCAAGGTTGTCAAAACTGCGTAAAGCTCGGCGAGGGTATGCGAAGAAACCACCATAGAAATTGGTCCGGACTTCGCCTTTTTGAGCCATGCAAAAGCGCGCTGATGCGCAGGATGCGGCTTTACAAGCGCAGCCACAAGCACACTCGTATCAAAAAGAACCTTTGTTTTCATACGCCTGTCATAAGCTTTGCGTTCCTGTCTTCGCGCACCTTGCTCAGCCATGAGGAGAGGTCTCCGCCGGCTTCCCCGTCAAAAACCAGAAGCCCATCCTCAGTCTTCAGCGGGGAACGGGTTTCCGCCTGCCGGATTACGATAGACTCTCCCTGTTCGTCCACCTCTACCTGCGCTCCCGGTGCAAGCCCGAAGCGCCGCCTCATCTCTTTGGGCACCACAATCCTTCCGAATCTGTCTATTGTTGTTTTCATTTCGACCCCCTATGCCATTATACCATGCCAAATGGCAATAATAAATGGCATGTATGTCAATTATGAAGAAATGATGCCCCTTATTGTCATGCCAGTGAAGACGGGCATCCAGAAAAGATTGGAAAACTACCGGTAAAACACCCCAAACAAGCCGGGGATAAGCGTAGAAAGCGGTTGTCCCGCTTTATCTGTAGTTACAACAATACGGCCTGACATACAGTGTACGCATTGATAATGTTTTTGGATTGAGGAATAGCTTCCTAAAGTCGAGACCTGTGATATAATTTTTAGCAGTGGGGATTTCAAATGAGAATTAATATTTAGCTAAGGCATATCATTGATTGCAAGTATTGTTATCAAACAGATTCTTATATTTATTCTGATACTGTTTCTTTTTGCATGCCAGAAAAAAGAACAAAGCTTTGAAGAAAAGAAGTCTCATAAAGCACCAATAAATACAATTAGTGTTTGGGTCACATATTGGGACAACTCATCAAAGCAAATAAGGCTAAAACCTTCTTACCAAGTAAGCTATAATGAGAATTTCCAATCGCTTGTAAATGAGTTTAATAAAAGCATTCGTTCTTCAACATTTTTCAAAGGCAGGTCTGATAAATATATTGAGGCCCAGTATGTTCAGAATACCCATGATACAGTTCATATTAAAATTCTTAACAATAAGACCTTAACACAGCAGATTGGCAGTTCAGGAGCAAAAGAATACATTGCACGGTTAACTTATACAATGACCGAAATAAAAGGCATCTCAAAAGTGTATTTGGACTTTGACCCGGGGGAGCACGCTGCTCCTGGGTATTACTCACGTAAATATTTTGAATATGAGTTCTAATGTTCTAACGAACAACTTCGTGTAGCCTGTGACTACGCTATGCTTCCAGAACTACAGTCGTAATAGCGATTTTCTTCGGTAATTCTTACTTTTACTGGACTTTCGGCGATAATAAGCGACAGTAGGCCTCAAATGCTTGATAGTGGCTGTTTCAGCGTTTTGAAATCTGTAAGACCCAACCGTCCTTTATTTCGTATCCAAATGCCTTTAGGA
>SCQE01000081.1 GCA_004321915.1 Nitrospirota bacterium | reverse complement strand
AATCTGATCTGTAGGGGGGCTGAAATGCCCCCCATAATAATGGGTCAGTTTAAAACGAAACGGCCAGAATAATCAGAATATTTAGGCCGGATTAATTCGAAAAACAACAGAGGGGAGGCGAAAGCCTTTCCTACCCCCTATCAGATATGAGGCTTTGTCATGTTAGTTCTTAGTAAATATATCTGCCTGTTTCGAACATATACTCGGCGGTCTTTAAATCATACTGCGAAGATTTAACCCAGTTCGCTATTTGCTTATTCATCGTTACCCTTTTGATTTGTCCTATTATAACATCAAAAAATAAATCGCCCAACACACCCATCCCAGAATCCGCCGGCAGCTTTTTATCGGGTTCGTGTCCAGTCGTCTGTTTGGGTTATAATATCCGATGCTTGCGAAAAGAATAATCCCATGTCTCGATGTTCGTGACGGCCGCGTTGTAAAGGGCGTCAATTTCGTCAACATCACGGATGCGGGCGACCCTGTTGAGAACGCGATATTTTACGATGAGCAGGGCGCGGACGAACTGGTGTTCCTCGATATTACGGCCTCGCACGAAAAGAGAAAGATCATTCTCGACGTTGTAGAAAAGACCGCCACCGATGTATTTATGCCCCTTACCGTGGGCGGCGGCATTAAGAACATAGAAGACATAAGGGACCTGCTCAATTCCGGATGCGATAAGGTCTCTATAAACACCACCGCTGTTAAAGACCCTTATTTTATCAGCAAGGCGGCGTCGCGGTTCGGCAGCCAGTGTATTGTTGTGGCGATAGATGCAAAGAGGGTGTCCGGCAATATGGCCGATGCGACCGGTGAAGACTGGTTTTCGGACTCCTCGCTTAAAAAGGTCTGCCTTGATCTGTCCGGCCGGCCGGAACCTTCTTGGGCGCTTTCAACGCACGGCGGCAGAAAGATGAAGCTCATAAATGCCGTAAAGTGGGCAAAAAAAATGGAAGAACTCGGCGCAGGCGAGATACTGCTTACCAGCATGAACAGGGACGGCACTAAGGACGGCTATGACCTCGAACTCACTAAGGAGGTGTCCGAGGCGGTTTCGATTCCTGTAATTGCGTCGGGCGGCGTAGGCAAATTGGAACACCTCTATGAAGGCGTTGTTTACGGCAAGGCGGACGCGGTGCTTGCTGCCTCGATTTTTCACTACCGGGAATACACCATCGGCGAAGCAAAGAGATACCTTGCCGCCAAGGGCGTTCCTGTCAGGCTTTGATGTCCATTCGTATTCCACTGATGTTTTGTATATGAACCCCGCGCAGTCATGAAAAAAGTCGTTGTCGGCATGAGCGGCGGCGTCGATTCTTCGGTGACCGCCCACCTGTTGAAAGAGGAAGGCTTCGAGGTGGAGGGCGTAAGCTTTGTGCTCTACGAGGCGCGCATGAAAAGCTCCTTTGCGGGCTGCTGCTCGATAGAGACAATAAAGGACGCTGCAATTACAGCCTCTCAGATAGGCGTTTCCCACACGATTGTCGACCTGCGGGAAGAGTTCATGGAGAAGGTCATCGAACCTTTTATCGGGGCTTATTCGAAAGGGCTTACGCCCAATCCCTGCATACTCTGCAACAGATATATCAAGTTTCCTTATCTGCTCAAGGTTGCCGAACAGAAAGGCGCTTCTTACATATCAACAGGGCATTACGCGCAGACGGACGGCGCAAAACTGAGAAAGGGCATAGACGCGAAGAAAGACCAGTCCTATGTGCTTTATGTCATAGGCCGGGAATGCCTCGGCCGTCTTAAGCTTCCGCTCGGCGCCAAGCGCAAGGACGAGGTGCGGGAGATTGCGAGGAGTCTGAATTTGGCTGCCGCCAAAAGGCCCGAGAGTCAGGAGATATGCTTCATAGATGACCGGCATTATTTCAAGTTCCTCGAAAATGTAAGCGATTCCAGAGAGGGCGGAGTTATTGACATAGAGACCGGAAAGACCATAGGCAGACACTCAGGCATCCATCTTTATACTATCGGGCAGAGAAAGCGTTTAGGGGTCGCTACAGGCAAGCCTCAGTATGTGGTCAAGATCGACCCTGCGCAAAACCTTATTTTTATCGGACCGAAAGAGGCCGCAATGATGAGGGAATTCGGGGTTGAAGATATGATCTGGCTCGACAGGAGAGAAAAGGATTTCAGGGCGACGGTGAAGGTGCGCTCTACCATGAAGGACGAACCTGCAACTGTCCGCATGTCGGGCAGCGGCTGTGTTAAGGTGGTTTTTGACGCGCCGCAGTGGTCTCCGGCGCCCGGCCAGAGCGCGGTCTTTTACGAAGATGATGCGGTCGTCGGAGGAGGCGTAATAAATGGGGTGGGCGACGGGGATTGAACCCGCAACCACTGGAGCCACAGTCCAGTGCTCTGCCATTGAGCTACGCCCACCGTTTGAAGCGCTTTGGCGCGCCTGAAGGGATTCGAACCCCTGGCCCACTGCTTAGAAGGCAGTTGCTCTATCCAACTGAGCTACAGGCGCTTGCACGCCGGAAATCCATTTCATCAGGAGCGTTTTGGTCGGGGCGAGAGGATTTGAACCTCCGACCCCCTGCTCCCAAGGCAGGTGCGCTAGCCAAACTGCGCTACGCCCCGAAACGATTAGATTAATAGAATATTCCGGGAAATGTCAATTTTTACAAGCTCCCGGCGAGGGTTGACAATGCAGGGAAGCGGGGTATAATTTAATAACATGATGAAGAGGGCAGGGTATCTGATACGGCTTTGCGCCGGGTTTGCGGTTATGTGTGTTACAGTTTCGGGCGTTTATGCCGTCCCCCCCGGAAAGTTTGTAGAATGGAAGACCCCGATGGGCAAGGTTGTGTTCGACGGAAAGGTACACGCAGACAAGGGCTTTGAATGCGTCCGGTGCCACCCGGCGATATTCGAACAGGAAAAAAGCGCGGACCATTTCAGGATGACCGACATAAAGATCAGAAAATTCTGCGGCGAGTGCCATAACGGGACCGAAGCTTTCAGCGCTACTGAAGGGTATAACTGCAAAAGGTGCCACAAAAAATAGTTTTACGACCGCAACTACACAACAGAAATTCTGTCTCTGCCCGCCTGTTTTGATTTGTAAAGTCCCTCGTCAGCCCTGTTTATGGCCGAGTTAAGTTCCTCGTTTCCTGCTGTGCAGGTTGCCCCCAAGCTGATCGTTATCTTGCACTGATCGACATTTTTTTCTCTCACCGCGTTCCATATTCTTTCGGCCACTATCTTGGTTTCATCGATGCTGGAGTTCGGGAGTAGTATGAGGAACTCTTCCCCGCCGTACCGCCCCACCATATCGTACTTGCGCACCGATGTTCTGATCCTGTGCGCGACTTCTTTCAGGACCTCATCGCCGGTAAGATGTCCGTAGGTGTCGTTTATTTTTTTGAAATAATCTATGTCTGCCATTATAAGCCCCATCGAAGGCACTTTCTTGCGCGTGACCCGGTCGAACTCCTCTTCCACCCTCAATATCATATAACGCCTGTTATAAAGCTTGGTAAGTCCGTCGGTAATGGCCATAAGGTGCAGCTCTTCCTGTGTTTTCGAGAGCTGTCTTGTTATGCGCGACATCAGAAAGTAGAGCACTCCGAAGACAAAGACAAGCACGACGGACAGCACCACCACGGAAGATGTGACGACCTTTCTTATTTCCTGATACGAATGCGTTACGTCGATATATACCTCGAAGCTTCCCACTATATCGTGATTGTCGTCAATAATCGGGAGATAGGTCTCCACCACATCCACGCCGTATTTTTTTTCTCCGGCAAGGTCGAGGACAGAGCCTTTTTTGACTATTTTCGATGCGGTCTGCCCTTTAAGCGCCTTGGCCAGCATGAGGTTCCCGTGGTCGCTTTTGCCGATTATCGAATGGTCGGTGCTGTAAGCGATCTTATTATCTATGTTGTAGAATTTTATCTTGAACATGTTTAGCGGGTGCAGATATTTTTTCATGCGGTCGTCAAGAACTGTAAAGTCGTCTGCTTTCACATGTATGCCGGATTTGCCTGCAGCGTCTTTTGACAGCAGATATTTGCGCTCCTGCTCGAAGATGGTGTATGCGATCCTCATCGCGTTGTCTTCGGCATTCCTGATTATGTAGTCGTAATTGATTTTATAAAGACCGGTGCCGACCAGTAGAAGTATTATTGCGATGGAAAGAAGCGAAAATACCGTAAAGAGCTTAAGGACGTACTGGGGGTTCTTTTTTACGTGTCTTAATGCGGTTATTATAAAGCCTGCGTCTTTGCTCACAACCCTTTTTCGCCTCCTGCCCGTGAGTCATGATTGGGGTTCCAGTTATGATACCTGAATACGGACAAAAAAACATATATAAACCAATATTATTATTGACACGGAAAAGAGCAAACCCTTATTATGCTTTCATGTCCGGGCTTTTAAAGATTAACGGCCTTTCGATTTTTTTCGTGTCTCCGGAACGGCGGACGAGCGCTGTGTCGTCGCTTTCTTTTGCTATAGAGGAAGGCGAGGTTTTCGGTCTTGCCGGCGAAAGCGGGTGCGGTAAGAGCCTTACGGCATTGTCAATTTTAAGGATCTTGCCGTCCAACGCAGTTGCGGAGGGCGAAATATCGTTCAAAGGCAAAAACCTGCTTGCGCTTGAAGAGGCGGAGATGCGAGGCATAAGGGGCAGAGACATATCCATGGTCTTTCAGGAACCTATGACTTCGCTGAACCCCGTATTGACGGTAGGCTACCAGATAGGCGAGACCCTTACGACCCATTACGGCATATCCAAGCGTGAAGCCATGGACAAATCGGTCGAGTTGCTCAGGGCGGTCAGGATCCCTTCTCCGGAACTGAGAATAAAAGATTATCCTCACCAGATGTCGGGCGGCATGCGGCAGCGCGTGATGATCGCCATGGCCATAGCCTGCAACCCTTCGCTGCTTATTGCGGACGAGCCTACGACAGCCCTCGACGTGACAATACAGGCGCAGATACTCGATCTGTTACAAGGGCTAAGGAGAGATCGGGGCATGTCCGTGCTCCTTATAACTCACGACTTGGGTATAATTTCGGAACAGGCGGACAGGGTTGCGATAATGTACGCGGGCAGGATCGTGGAACTGGCCGATACGCAAACAATCTTCGACAATCCGATGCACCCATACACGCGGGGCCTTCTCGAATCCCTGCCTGTCGCCAAGGGCAAGGCCCTGAAGCCGATAAACGGCGTTGTGCCTTCTCCGGGGCATCTGCCTCCGGGTTGCAAGTTTTCGGACCGCTGCGGCTTGGCGATAGCCGCCTGTTCGGAAAGAGAGCCGGAACTCATCCGGGTTTCGGAAAAACAGACGGTCCGGTGCATAGTGACCACAAAAAAATCATGAACGAAAAACAAAACCTATTGTCGGTCGAGGCCCTGAAAAAATACTTTCAACTGAAAAGCGGCTTCGGCGGCCCCAAGAAATTTCTCAAAGCGGTCGACGGCGTGAGCTTTGATGTTAATGAAAACGCGGTTTTTGCGATAGTCGGCGAAAGCGGCTGCGGTAAGACTACCGTTGCGCGGCTTTTAATGAAGCTCCTCGAGCCTACGGACGGAAAGATCATGTTCAAAGGTCGGGACGTTGCTGCCTTGAAAGGCGGGGATTTGATGGCATTCAGGAGGTCCGTCCAGATAGTTTTTCAGGACCCCTTCGCATCGTTGAATCCACGCATGCGGATTGTGGACGCGCTTTCGGAGCCGTTCAAGATCCATAAACTTGCGCCCAAGCATGAAATAAAGGACAGGGTTAGGGAAATTCTTATGAAGGTTGGGATTACGGACGAGGCGCTTTACAGATATCCGCACGAGTTCAGCGGCGGCCAGCGGCAGCGTATCTGTATCGCAAGGGCGCTTACGGTTTCTCCAAGCCTCATAGTTGCCGATGAGCCGTTGTCCGCGCTCGATGTCTCGATACAGGCCCAGATACTGAATCTGCTTCAGGACATTAAGAAAGAAACGGGCATAGCGCTGGTCCTTATAAGCCACGACCTGAGGGTGGTCCATTATCTCAGCGACGAGGTGGCGGTCATGTATTTGGGCAGGATAGTCGAAAGGGCCAAGACAGAGGCCATCTTCAGCGGGCCGTTGCATCCTTACACCATGCTGCTTCTGTCGTCGGCGCCCGAAATAAGGCGCATAAAACCGGAGAACAGGACCCGCTCCGTCGGGTCAGGCGATGTGCCCAGCCCGGTCAATCTGCCGCAAGGATGCGCTTTCCATACGCGCTGTCCGAAGAGACTGGCTGTTTGCGACAAGGTCGAACCTGTATTAAAAGAAACAAACGGCAGACAGGTAGCCTGCCATTTGTACTAAAAGAGAGGACAAGGTCATGGGAATGCTTGCTTTTAGAATATTTGTTTTTATTGCGGGCGTGGTTTTGCTTTGCCCTTTTTCGTCGTCTGCGGAGCATATAACCGTAAGCGGCTGTTCGGTGAGCAATAGCGGTTATCTTTCCGAGCTCGCAAAGGAGTACGAGCGAAAGACCGGACAGCAGGTGTTCGTACGGGGCGGCGGCAGCGTGGTCGGCCTCGAAGACCTGAAAACGGGCAAGGTCGATCTGGCGGCTTCCTGCAGGAAGCGTATGGAAGGAGACCCCTCGGACATTAAATTTATACAGGTCGCGTGGGACGCGCTTGTGTTTATCGTAAACAAGAACAACCCTGTCGAAGATATTTCGCTCGAAGAAATTCGCGGCATATACAACGGCAGGATAACGAGCTGGAAGTCTCTCGACGGCCCTGAAATGCCGATAAAGCTTTTCGCGTCGCGCCCCCAGCGCGGCCTGAGCGGAGTGGAATCGTCGACAAAAGAACTTGTGCTGGAAGGCCGCGATATAATAAAGGGCGGGAACACGTTGTCTCTCGCTTCGACCGCAATAGTAGAGCAGATGGTCGAGAAGACGCCTGAAGGGATTGCTGTTTCGGGTTTTTCGAGCGCAAGAAAGCGTGACGTTAAAATGCTGAAAATTAACGGGGTGAAGCCTGCAAAAGAGACCATCACGAGCGGGAGGTACCCGTTCAGAAGGCCCCTGTATGTCCTTCTGCCCGCGAAATCCAAGCCTGCGGTAAAAAAATTCGTAGATTATATTTTGGGTAAGGAAGGTCAGCGGTTTATAAGCTCCATGGGGGTCATTGCACTGAAGGAAGTGAAATGAAAAGCTCGCTAAAATTAAAGATACTCGTCCCTACGGTGCTGGTCATCGTACTGATAAGCATAGTCAGCGTTTATCTGTTTAATGTCGGGCATAAGCGGAGCATAGAACGGGAGCTGACAGCCCGGGGGAACGCGCTGAGCTATTCGCTCGCCAATGCGGCCGAAGATGGGATAGTGCAGGAGAACCTCGACCTGCTGAAAAAAGCGACCTATATAATCAA
This sequence comes from Nitrospirota bacterium, assembly GCA_004321915.1. Taxonomy (GTDB): domain Bacteria; phylum Nitrospirota; class Thermodesulfovibrionia; order Thermodesulfovibrionales; family Dissulfurispiraceae; genus MYbin3. The sequence goes on along the minus strand of SCQE01000081.1, from coordinate 131,665 downwards.
TGCGGAGGACGTGGTCCTGACTCAGGTCTATTCGTCGCATTGGGACGCTATCGACGCGTTTCCCTTCGATCGTTTCAGAGAGCGGCCGCACGAGGACGCGCTGCGGCATTTCAAGGACAAGCGCTCTCCCATGCATGTCAAATTCAACAGCACATACGATTTCTACAGGCCGATCTTTTTCAAGACCGGCGAACAGACCGAATCGGTGGTCATAGGGTTCGTTCGAATATCGCTCTCGGCCTCCAACATGCATCAAAGGCTGCGCACAGTGGTTTTTACTAATATAATCGTCGCCTTTTTTATGACGCTTTTTGCGGTTTTAGCGATAAGCGTCCTTATCAATAAGGTCATTCTGTCGCGCATCGCGCGGCTTCATAACAGGATCGACCTGTTTAAAAAAGAGATCGTGCCCGAAACTCCGGGCGACGATCAGGACGACGAGATCGGAAGGGTCCTCGACGAATTCCGGAATATGAGCATCGAAGTAAAAAACAAAAAAGATATGCTTGCCGAATCCAAGAAAAGATTGAGCGAGCTTTTCGACAGGGTCGAGCATTCGATATTCAGGACGGACACTTCAGGAAGGATAATAGAGGCAAATAAAAGGTTCAAGGCGATATTCGGCAATGTGAGCGACATATGCGAGATCTTTACAGACCCCGAACATTGCGTGCTGAGGGACTTGAGCGACAGGATACAGCATGCCGAGGAGCGGGCGATCGGCAGGAACGGCAAGGAGCTTACGGTGCTCGTTTCCGTCTATACCAACATGGATGATGCCGGAAACGTAAAAGGGTTTGACGGTTTTCTTATCGACATTACGGAGCAGAAGAGGCTCGAAGACGCGCTTAGGCACACCCAGAAGATGGAGGCCGTCGGAACGCTTGCAGGAGGCATCGCCCACGACTTCAACAATATAATGCAGGCGATACTCGGATATTCGTCTCTTATCAAAAACAAGTTTTCGGTCACCGATCCGGTTTACAGCCAGCTCGAAATCATAGAGCGTTCGGCAAAGCGGGCGGCCGAGCTCACCGGCCAGCTGTTGGGTTTCGCACGCGGGGGCAAATATGTTATTGAAGCCGTAAACTTGAACGAGCTTGTAGACGACACGCTTACTGTGTTTTTAAGGAACATAAGCGGCGGAATTTACGTCAGGCCCGTAAAAGGCGTAAACCTGAGACCGGTGGAGGCGGACAAGATGCAGCTGGGGCAGGTGATCATGCAGCTCTGCATGAACGCTGCCGATGCCATGCCTTCAGGCGGGACCTTGACGGTCGAGACCTTCAACTTCGACGGTAAGCCGCCCTTACACAGTGCGGTTACGGGAAGCTATGTGGCTGTCAAGGTGTCGGATACCGGTATGGGCATGGACAGGCGCATTCAGCAGAGGATATTCGAGCCTTTTTTTACCACCAAGGAGATAGGCAAGGGGACGGGCATGGGGCTTGCTATGGTTTACGGAGTGGTGAAAAATCACGGGGGCTTTATAATCGTCGAGAGCGAGCCGAACGAAGGCGCGGTCTTTACTATCTATCTTCCCGCAGCATAAAAAAAGCCCGGGACGATGCCCGGGCCTGAAGTTTCATGTTCCGTTCCCTTTATTTCACAAGGCCGTAAGTCTTCAGCGCCGCCTTGAGTTTGTCTCTGTTCGCGGCCGACATCTCGCAGAGCGGCATCCTGAACTCTTCCGCTATCTTCCCCATCAGCGCAAGCGCTGTCTTTACCGGTATGGGGTTCGTCTCGATGAACATCGCGGTATTTAGAGGTTCGAGCATGTAGTGAAGCTCTCTCGCTTTTTGGAGGTCTCCCTTTTCCCATGCGTTGAACATGTCCGCGCTTTCTTTCGGGGCGACGTTTGCGGTCACCGAGATGGAGCCTTTGCCTCCGAGCGCAAGCAGCGGAAGGGTTGTGAAATCGTCGCCCGATATGACCGAAAGCCTGTCGCCGCACAATCTCAGGAGCTCGCTCGCCTGCTTCATATCGCCTGTCGCCTCTTTAATGGCCACGATGTTTTTCAATTCGGCAAGCCGGGCGACCGTTGCAGGGAGCATGTTTACAGCGGTCCTTCCGGGCACATTGTAAAGAATTATCGGAAGATCCACTGCTTCGGCCACTATCTTGTAGTGCCTGTAAAGGCCTTCCTGCGTGGGTTTGTTGTAGTACGGAGTTACGAGCAGCGCGCCGTCTGCGCCGAGCTGCTTTGCCTTCTTTGTCAGCAGGACAGCTTCGTCCGTAGAATTCGCGCCTGTTCCCGCGATGACCGGTATGCGCTTGTTGACCGCTTTGATCGCAACCTCGATGACCCTGAAGTGCTCGTCAAAGTCGAGGGTAGAGGCCTCGCCTGTGGTCCCGCAAGGGACGATCCCGTGGGTGCCCTGCGCAATATGCCATTCGATAAGTTCGCAGTAAGTCTTTTCATCGAATACACCTTTTTTGAAAGGGGTGACTATTGCAACTATTGATCCTTTAAACATTTCATACCTCCGTATGTTTTTATTCCTTTATCCGCCCTTCGAAGACTTCAACCGCCGGCCCCGTCATATAAACATGGTTGTTCGGGGCCCACTCTATTATCAGGTCTCCTCCGGCAAGGTTGACCGCGACCTTTTTGTCCGAAAGCCCTTTCAACATGCCTGCAACCCCCGTTGCCGACGCGCCTGTGCCGCATGCGAGCGTCTGTCCTGAGCCCCGCTCCCAAACCCTCATTACAAGCCTGTCTTTGCCTTTTGCGTTCACGAACTCTATATTGGCTTTTTTCGGGAAGATGGGATGGTTTTCGAGCAGAGGCCCGTATTTCTCTATCGGAAACTCTTCGATATCGTCGTCTATGAATATAACGGCGTGCGGATTTCCCATAGAAACGAACGTGGCCCTGAACCCCCGGTCTTCTATCACTATCGAATAGTCCTTGACCGGACAAGCGATATCTTCCGCAACCGCGACCGGGATTTTCGAGGGTTCGAAAACAGGCTCTCCCATATCGACCCTGACCATATCGCCCGCAACCTCAGGCCTGATGATGCCTGCCAGCGTTTCTATATCGAGAACGTTCTTTTTTGAAAGTCCCCTGTCCCAGATATATTTTGCGAGACAGCGTATGCCGTTGCCGCACATTTCAACCTCGCCGCCGTCCGCATTGTAAATGAGCATTTTGAAATCGGCCTTTTCCGACGGGCAGAGGAGCAGGAGCTGGTCGGCCCCTATGCCGAAGCGGCGGTCGCAAAAAACGGACGCGAATTTCGACGGTCCGTCCAGAGGGCGCTCAAGGCAGTTCACGACGATAAAATCGTTGCCGAGCCCGTGCATCTTGGTAAACGCTATTGCCATTTCAGATAAGCTCCGGAACGGTTTCGCCCCTGAGCAGGTCCTTCATTGTTTCGCGGCTTCTTATCAAAGAGTGCTTGCGGCCTTTTACTATGACTTCCGCGGCCCTCGGCCTGCTGTTGTAGTTCGAAGACATGCTGAAGCCGTAAGCTCCGGCGCTCATCACGGCAAGCAGTTCCCCCTTTTTTATTCCGGTCATCTCGCGGTCTTTGGCCAAGAAATCTCCGGATTCACAGATGGGGCCCACTATGTCCGCCGCGATGACCGCCCTCCTGTTTTTGACGACAGGCTGTATATGGTGGTAAGCGTCGTAAAGGGACGGACGCATAAGGTCGTTCATTCCTGCATCAACGATAACAAACTCCTTCTCCTGCCCTTTCTTAAGGTACAGGGTCTTTGTAAGGAGTATTCCGGCATTGCCTACGATAGACCTGCCCGGCTCGAGCACGACCGTAAGGTCGCGTCCTTTCAAAAGCGGCAAGAGGCTTTTTGCGAGCTGGGACGGATGGGGAGGCGCTTCGTCCCTGTAGGTGATGCCCAAGCCCCCGCCTATGTCGAGATTCTTTATCCTTATGCCGTTTTTCTGAAGCTCATCCACGAGCAGGAGTATCCGCTTCAGCGCGTCCACAAAGGGCGAGATCTTCGTAAGCTGCGAGCCGATATGCTTATGTATTCCGACCGTTTCGATATTTTTCAATTTGTGCGCGAGCCTGTAATGCACGAGCGCGTTTTCTATCGGTATCCCGAATTTGTGCTTTTTGAGTCCCGTCGAAATATACGGATGCGTTTCCGCGTCGATGTCCGGATTTATGCGCAGGGCCACCGGGGCCTTGACCCGCATGCTTCCGGCAATCCTGTCTATTTCGTTCAACTCGTCTCCGGACTCGACATTGAACATGAGTATCTTGTTTTTGAGCGCATAACGTATCTCTTCTTCGGTCTTTCCGACCCCCGCATAAACTATCTTGCCTGCAGGAATTCCGGCCTTCAGCGCCCTGTAAAGTTCTCCGCCCGAGACCACGTCGGCGCCGCCGCCGTTCTTTGCGAAGAGCCTTAATATCGAGAGGTTTGAATTTGCCTTTACCGCAAAACAGGTTATGTGCGGGAAGCCTTTGAAGGCGTTTTCATACGCCATGAAATGGTTGAGCAGGGTTTCGTGGCTGTATACATACGCAGGCGTGCCGTATGTTTTCGCTATCTCCCTTAAGGCCACACCCTCAGCGTAAAGTTCACCGTTTTTGTATTGGAATGAATGCATCAAAATCCCCAATCTGTTTGATTTTTTATCTGTTTTTTTACCATAATAATCTTTATAAAGTCAAAGAAACAGACTGTTTGCAACGTTCCCCGGAAATAAAAAAATATTTTAGGAGAGTGCCATGTTTTCAAACAAAAAAACCATAGTAGCGGCCGCTCTGTTCACTTTTTTCGGAATCGTTATCGGGCTTGCGATATCGTCTAATTTCAGTTTTCAGTCGAACGGCCATACAGAGGACATCAAGATATCTCAGGAATCCATAGATGTCCTTACAAAGGCCAACAAGGCCATGGCCGAGGTGGTTTCGGCGGTCAAGCCTGCGGTCGTAAATATATCGTCCACAAAGACCGTAAAATCACGGCGCATGCAATCGCCGCTTTTTAACGACCCGTTTTTCCGCCGCTTTTTCGGGGACGACTTCATGCCCGAAAGGCCGCGCGAACATAAGCAGGCCAACTTGGGTTCCGGCGTTATCGTCGACAAGGACGGATACATAATAACCAATAACCATGTCATAAAGGACACAGACGAGATAAAGGTAAAGCTTTCGGACAAACGCGAATTCAAAGGCAAGGTCATAAGCACCGACCCCAAAACCGACATAGCGATAATAAAAATAGATTCGAACAATCTGCCTGTGCTTAAAATGGGCGATTCCGACAAGCTGAAGGTGGGCGAGACGGTGCTTGCGATAGGGAACCCGTACGGCCTCAACCAGACGGTCACGTCAGGCATAGTCAGCGCTACGGGCAGGGCGAATGTCGGCATCGCGGACTACGAGGATTTCATACAGACCGACGCCCCTATTAATCCGGGCAATTCGGGCGGAGCGCTCGTAAATGTTCGGGGCGAACTTGTGGGCGTGAACACCGCTATCTTCAGCACTTCGGGAGGGTATCAGGGCATCGGCTTTGCAATACCGAGCAATATGGCGAAGGTCGTGATGGAAAACCTCATCAAGGGCGGCAAGGTCGTAAGGGGCTGGCTCGGTGTTTCTATACAACCCGTGACTGCGGAGTTGGCAAAGCAGTTCTCGCTTAAAGACGAAAAAGGCGCTTTGATAGGCGACGTTATAGATGACAGTCCTGCCGAGAAGGCCGGAGTCAAACGCGGGGATGTGGTTGTCGAGTTCGACGGCAAAGAGGTGGCCGACCCTGCGGTATTTCGCAATATGGTTGCGACAACGGCCCCCGGCAAAGAGGTCACGATAAAAGTTTTGCGCGAAGGCAAAGCGGTCAATCTTAAAGCGCTGATCGCCGAGCTTCCTTCCGATATGCAGAAGGCCTCGTCGGGCGGAGGGGTCGATAATATTCTCAAAGGCGTTCAGGTGCGGAATATCGAGCAGGACGCAAGGAAGAAACTCGACATACCCAAGCGCATAACAGGCGTTATCATCAGCGACATGGCCGACGGCAGCCCTTCAGAAGGCATGCTGGCCAAGGGCGATATAATCATCGAGATAAACAAAAAGAAGATAAACAACAGTAAAGAATACGAGGCCGTTGTTTCGAAGATAGGCGCGGACCAGAGTGTTCTGATGCTGATTTACAGGAACGGTTCGACCATTTACCTGACGCTGGCGGTTAGGTAGGGGACAAGCAGCGCAAGCAATCTCTCGTTCAGAGCATGATGATGCGCCTGTTCTTGTTCGAGGTTTTCGATTAAAGCGTCCTTTCCGTCGATGCGGCGGAGGATTTTTTTAGCAGGGCTTTTGTAGTTGTAAAACGACAAGTCTCCGTAAATGTCCGCTGCAGCTATGCGGCCCGACAACAGGTCTATGCATTCCAAAAGCTCTTTTTCTTTCAGTGTCCCTTGGTCCCACGATGTTTTAATCGAGTCGGCAGAGAGCACATCCTTATCGATGGAAAGGTAGAAGGCCCCGTCTTTGCTTGCGATATATTCTTTCAGCGACCCGGCCAAAGACGACGTTTGGACCATCCCGCCGCCGCTTAAAAACGAGCCGACTTCCGATACTGTTTTAAGACAGAAATATTTTACCTTTCCGGACCTCAAGACCCCGAACCTGTTTTGGAACAGATTTATGCCCTCTATGTCCTGAGAGGCAATTCCGAAAACAGCGATGCTTGCAACGTTCGGAAGCTGAGCTGCGCGGCAAACCCAAGAGCCGCAATGAATTCCGAAAGGGAACAACATATTGTCCGGATGGTTGTCGAACACTATTACATGCACTTTTTTCAAAGGCCGCAGTTTGATAAGCGAGTGGCTGACATGATGAAAATCTCCGCTCCCGCAGAAAAAGATTCTATGCGCGGCGGCTATATCTTTCAGTTCATTTTCGAGCGCAAGCATACCGGTAAAGCCTGCGGCATATCGTATCCTCTCCTCGAATGTCCTTAAATCGCAGCATGACGATCCTCCGGGAGGTCTGACCGAACCGTCGAAATCGAGGACAATGGCGCTTGGACCCATGATTTTATAATACCCCAAAAGTGTATAATGTGAAATGTCCGGCCATAACAATCTCAAAGCGGCATTCTTCTGGCTCCTGCTCATCTCTTCCGATACTGTGGCGCAGTTGTTGTTGAAACTGGGGGCGCTAAGGGTCGCTTCGTCCGGCTCTATGTTGAACCACCTCCTTGTGCTTGGATACGGTTTTTATCTGCTCTCCTTTATCGCGTGGATGCAGATACTCAAGACCACGAGGCTTTCCATTGCGCTTTCTGCAGCATCGTTGCTCTATGTTACGATCGCTTTCGCGTCCCATTTTTTGCTCGGCGAAAAGATCACGGTGCAGCTGACTATAGGCACCATGCTGATATCGGTCGGCGTGTTCATACTCGGCTGGAGCGAGAGCAAGAAGAAAAAACAGCACAGCGGGTCTTAGAAATATCCGGAACCCGCGCCCTAATTTTTTTTATGCCTGTATTAACTAAACATATTTTGACTCAGCCGCAGGTTATGCTAAAATTCAATTCAACTTTTTAATCATGGAGGGAAGATATGGGAGATACAGCCGCAGCAACCGGTTATAAGATCCTGCAAAAAGAGACCCTGAGCGACGTTACCAAACTTATGGTAATCGAGGCCCCGCAGGTCGCCAGAAAGGCTCAGGCAGGGCAGTTCATCATCATCAGGATCGACGAACGCGGGGAGCGCGTTCCGCTTACGATCGCGGATTACGACAGGAACGCGGGGACGATAACGCTTATACTTCAAGAGGTGGGCAAATCCACAATGCAGTTGGGCGCGATGAAGGTCGGAGACACTGTGGCCAGCTTCGCAGGGCCCCTCGGACATCCCACGGAAATAAAAAATTACGGCACGGTGGTTTGTGTCGGCGGCGGTGTAGGGATCGCCCCGATATATCCGATTGCGCGTTCCCTGAAAGAGGCCGGCAACTATGTCGTCTCGATAATCGGCGCCCGCAACAAGGGCCTGCTCTTCTGGGAGGAAAAGATGAAGGCGGTCTCCGACGAGCTTCATATCTGCACCGACGACGGCTCATACGGCAGAAAGTGTCTGGTAACCGACCCGCTTAAGGAACTGCTCGAATCCAAGAGAAGGGACGTGGCCCATATCTGGGCGATCGGCCCGGCCATTATGATGAAATTCGTGGCCCTCGCAACAAAGCCTTTCAATGCCCCTACGACCGTCAGCCTTAACAGCATTATGATCGACGGCACAGGGATGTGCGGCGGCTGCCGCGTGCCGCTGACCGAAGGGGCGCAGTTCGTCTGTGTTGACGGCCCCGAGTTCGACGGCCATAAGGTGGACTGGAACAGCCTGATGTCGAGGCTCCAGTTCTATAAGACCGAGGAGCAGGCGGCTGTCGAGGCTTACAAGCACAAATGCAATCTTGATATAGCGGCAGAAAAGGGAGGTGCGTAAATGGCTGAACTGACTGCAAAACAACGCATGGAAATACCTAGGAACGAAATGCCCGCGCAGGACGCGAAGGTGCGCGCAGGCAATTATCTTGAAGTCGCGACCGGATATTCGGAGGAGACTGCGCGTTTGGAGGCCGAGCGCTGCCTTCAGTGCAAAAAGCCCCAGTGCGTGGAGGGCTGTCCTGTCGGCGTAAGGATCCCGCAGTTCATAAAGGCGCTGCGCGAGGGTGACATGGCCAAGGCAGTGGCTGAAATGAAGGTCAAAAACAACCTTCCTGCAATATGCGGAAGGGTCTGCCCTCAGGAAAATCAGTGCGAAGGCAAATGCATAGTGGGTAAAAAAGGCGAGCCCGTAGCGGTCGGCAGACTCGAAAGGTTTGTCGGAGACTATGAGCTTCAGCACCGCACCTGCCCGCTTACAAAGGCCCCTGCTACAGGCAAGAAGGTTGCCGTTGTAGGCACAGGCCCGGCAAGCTTGACCTGTGCGGTAGACCTCGGCAGGGAAGGCCACAAGGTGACGATGTTCGAGTCGCTCCACACGCCCGGAGGCGTTCTCGTTTACGGGATACCTGAATTCCGTCTGCCCAAAGGCGTTGTCTTCGGCGAGATAGACTATGCTATAAAGTGCTTGGGAATAGATATCCGCACGGATTATGTAATCGGCCGCACGCTTACTTTAAAGGACCTTCTCGAAGAATACGATGCTGTTTTCCTCGGCACCGGCGCAGGCTTGCCTATGTTCATGAGGATCCCGGGCATAAACCTGAACGGCGTAATGTCTGCCAACGAATTTCTTACGAGGGTCAACCTTATGAAGGGTTATCTGTTCCCTGAATACGACACCCCTGTAAAAGTGGGCAGGAAAGTGGCTGTAATCGGCGCGGGCAACGTGGCCATGGACTCTGCAAGGTGCGCTTACAGACTGCAGGCCATGCAGGCGAAAGAGGGCGAGGACCACGAAGTGCATATAGTCTATCGCCGCTCTATGGAAGAGGTCCCCGCAAGGGCGGAAGAGGTGCATCATGCCCAAGAAGAAGGAGTGATTTTCGACCTGCTCACCAACCCTATCGAAATTATAGACGACGGCAAAGGCAATGTTAAGGCCATGCGCTGCATACGCATGGAGTTGGGAGAGCCGGACGCATCGGGCCGCAGAAGGCCGGTGGAGATAAAAGGCTCCGAGTTCGATATGGAAGTGGATACGGTGATAGTCGCTCTCGGCACAAGCCCGAACCCGTTGGTCTTCGTGGATGCCGACGGCCTCGAAAGGACCAAGCACGGCACGACCGTTGCAAATCTCGAAACAGGCAGGACGACCAAACCCAAGGTTTGGGCGGGCGGAGACATAGTTACCGGCGCGGCCACAGTCATAAGCGCGATGGGCGCGGGCAAGCGTGCAGCAGCAGACATGCACGCATTTTTGTCAGGCAACGGAACTTGGTAGATAAAATTTTTAAGGGTGAAGGCCGGTTGTCCGGCCTTCACCCTTGATTGACGCATAAACATCTTCGATAGAAATTTTCAAAAGACATTCCCGGCCGCACAATAAAGCAACCTTTGGATCGCACGGCGCGCACCTGACATTTGCCGACACTGTTTCGACATTGCTGCCCGACGGTCTCCATATAGCCGGGTTTGTGGGGCCGAATATAACAACAGCCCGTTTTGCAATGGTCCCTGCAAGGTGCGATATGCCGGAATCGTTCCCGATGTAAATATCGGACAGGCCGATAAAGGCTGCGACGGCGGTCAGGTCTTTACAGCAGACATGCAGACAATGCTTTGCGTATCTACCGGAAAACGACGAAACCTCTTTTTTAAAGTCCCCGCTTTCCGCCTCCCCTGAAAACAGCGCGACGAAATGATTTTCTTCCGTGATAAGCCTTTCCGCGAGCGCGAGGTATCTTTCGAGGGGCCAGTATTTAGAAGCGCCCCCGCTTCCGGCATGGACAGAAACCAAGGGCCTGTCGAAACAATGTCCCCGGGACCTGAGAGCGTCTTCGGCGTGTCTTTTGACAGTTTCCGGCAGATCTATAAACATGTTATGTTCAAGGGAATTCAGGGTCTGTCCGAATGCCTGCATAAAACGATAATCTGCCGCGTGCGTTGATGTATCATCCGGAATTGTCAGGATGGTTTTTGTGTCCGGGATGTTTTTTCTGATGCCTTCGGCAGCAACAGAGTTTTTTTTCGAAGAGAAAACATAAGCTGAATCGAAGTTTCCGAGCATAGAAGAAAGCCGCCCGTCTTCGCGGCCCGAATAGAGAGGCAGATAGAGCGGCCCGCCCGGGTCCGTTATTTCATCCGCAACACCGATATTTTTAAGGAACAGGCCGATCTCTTTTTTGCCTGCGAAATGCAGCGTTCCGGCAGTCTGCCTGAGCTTCGATATGACCGGCAGCGAGAGCAGCACATCCCCCAAGCCCCCGTCATGGTGAACAAATAAGCGCACCTGTGCTGCGCGCGTTATTTCATGAACATAAGAAAGCCGTCCGCGAAATATACCAAGCCGAATATCGAGAGGGCGAGTCCCATATACCACATGGGCTTTTTCTTCATGAGCGCGGATATCGAAGAAAGCACTATCGCGAGCTGCAAATATATTACCGCAAGGCCGAACGACTTGGAATGTTTCTGCGCCTCGTCGCGCACGGTTTCGAGGGCGCGGGCGTCTTTTTCTATCTTCGCTTTTTCAGCATCGTATTTTTTTATCTTCTTGTCGTAAGCGTCTATTTTCTTATTGTATTCCTCGGCGAGCGCTTTGGGCATTTTAGCGCCCGACATTTTCATGTCCAACTCGAGCTTCTCTTTTTGGAGTTCGTAAAGATAACCCTTGATGCTCTTCGATTGAAAGTATGCCCACTGGTCGGACGACTGCGTCTGCGACAGCACGGACTTTGTAGAGAACCCGCCCGCCTTGAAAGTCGAGAGGGTCGCGCAAACCGCAAGCACAACGGTCGTAAGGGCAACGTAGTTCAGCCATTTTTCTTTTTTTTCTTCAGCCATTTTAGCTTCCTCCTGTCAAAAAATCTTTTAAAAAATACAGCGGGTAAATTTATCAGAAAAGGCGGGGTTTTTACAACAGGCGGACCTTACCGCGACAACGTTGACATGTCCCGGAGTTTCGGGTTAACATTGTCTTACAAACGCCTTACTTTTTCCGGAGGTCTCCATGCTGACCACAAAACTTTCGAGCAAAGGGCAGGTCATCATCCCCAAGTCGCTGCGCACCAGCCATCACTGGGAGCAAGGGCAGGAACTGGCTGTCGTGGAGATGGAAGAAGGCATTCTGCTCAAACCCGCAGCGCTTTTCCCCGAAACCACGCTTCGTGAAACGGCTTCCTGCCTGCACTATACAGGTAAGCCTAAAACACTGCAGGACATGGAAGAGGCGATAAAAAAAGGCGCATTGGAATCGTTGCATGTACGGCGTTGACACAAATATTATTGTAAGACTCCTTACCGGCGACGAGCCTTCCCAATCCGCAAAGGCCAAAGCCGTATTCAAAAAGAACGCTGTTTTCATTCCCGAGACCGTAATGCTCGAAACAGAATGGGTGTTAAGACATGCCTACGGTTTTGATCAGGAGGAGATACATCAGGCGTTTTTAAAATTGTGCGGCCTGCCTAATATCGTTTTACAGAACCCGCAGCACCTGCTGACGGCGCTTCAGTGGTATGCCGAAGGTCTGGATTTTGCCGATGCCTTCCATATTGCCGCTTGTCGTGAATGCGGAGAGTTCTTCACCTTTGATAAAAAACTGGTCCGTAAAGCCGATGGAAAAGGGAACTGCAGAGTAAGAGAGCCGTAGTAGCTTAAGCTGTTTTGATGCGCCGTGCGGGGCGCGACCAAAATTTGCGTTGAACTCGATGGCCGTCATCACTTTGTTTCAATCCACGCGCCCGCGCGGGGCGCGACCGCAGAATATTGCGAGTTCGACCAATTGCAGTTTGTTTCAATCCACGCGCCCGCGCGGGGCGCGACTTTTGGCCGGAGTGTTGACTGGCCGATGCAAGATGTTTCAATCCACGCGCCCGCGCGGGGCGCGACGCCCTGATAATTCTTTTTCACCACACCCTGCGACAGTTTCAATCCACGCGCCCGCGCGGGGCGCGACCTCTTCCCCATACATTTTGTCGGTGCAGGCAATAAGTTTCAATCCACGCGCCCGCGCGGGGCGCGACTGCTTCATTTCGCCCCAGTCCTTCAGCATCATCAGTTTCAATCCACGCGCCCGCGCGGGGCGCGACTCCAACGCAGGTCCAACCAAGTAGCTTTGTTCCAAGTTTCAATCCACGCGCCCGCGCGGGGCGCGACGCAAGCTCTCAAGGATATTATAGTGTTCATTTTATGTTTCAATCCACGCGCCCGCGCGGGGCGCGACGCTTTGGCTATGGGAAGCCAACGCATGGCCAAAAACTCAAGTTTCAATCCACGCGCCCGCGCGGGGCGCGACGTCAATTGCTGGCGGTCAAAGCGGAAATTGCTGCGTTTCAATCCACGCGCCCGCGCGGGGCGCGACTTGATATTGCTTTCGATGTTTGCGTCCATTGCGGTTTCAATCCACGCGCCCGCGCGGGGCGCGACGAAATCCAGTCATCAAACGACCTTCCAGCCACATTCGTTTCAATCCACGCGCCCGCGCGGGGCGCGACGCATTCTCGATGCAGTAGTGTAAGGCAGTGTCGCCGTTTCAATCCACGCGCCCGCGCGGGGCGCGACTCTTCTACCATGCATAGGTCAATCTATCTGTAGCGTTTCAATCCACGCGCCCGCGCGGGGCGCGACTCCTACATCCTCAACTAAGCTTTTGAAAAATGGTAGTTTCAATCCACGCGCCCGCGCGGGGCGCGACCTACAGCAAGACAGGCATGGTCTTCGGCCTTACCGTTTCAATCCACGCGCCCGCGCGGGGCGCGACAAGGTTGACAGTGTGAAGTTGTTGATTTAAAAGGGTTTCAATCCACGCGCCCGCGCGGGGCGCGACAAAATACGTCCTATCATATGCCGATGGGTCAGTAGGTTTCAATCCACGCGCCCGCGCGGGGCGCGACGTTGGCACGGGGCTTGCAGTATAAAAGGCAGAAAATGTTTCAATCCACGCGCCCGCGCGGGGCGCGACCCGATAAAAATTTCGGGATTGCAACAAGTTCTTTGTTTCAATCCACGCGCCCGCGCGGGGCGCGACCGCAAAATTCAGACAAGTTACTGAAAAACGGTAGTTTCAATCCACGCGCCCGCGCGGGGCGCGACGATATCATGTTGCACAAGAGTGCAACGATTATAAAGTTTCAATCCACGCGCCCGCGCGGGGCGCGACCCGATAAAAATTTCGGGATTGCAACAAGTTCTTTGTTTCAATCCACGCGCCCGCGCGGGGCGCGACGTGTTTTCATGGGTTACTTACCTCTCCTCAGGGTAGTTTCAATCCACGCGCCCGCGCGGGGCGCGACAGCGCAGGAACCAGTTGAGTCACCCTGCATATAAGGTTTCAATCCACGCGCCCGCGCGGGGCGCGACTCTGGACGAGATGTTTCCGGAAGACTAAAATAAAGTTTCAATCCACGCGCCCGCGCGGGGCGCGACTAATATTGACACTATGGCCATCCCAAATGTCACAGTTTCAATCCACGCGCCCGCGCGGGGCGCGACCCTGTTGCCGGCCAGACATGCTGGAGGACAGACAGTTTCAATCCACGCGCCCGCGCGGGGCGCGACGATGACTGGATTTCCGTACCATCTACGATAACGAGTTTCAATCCACGCGCCCGCGCGGGGCGCGACGATGACTGGATTTCCGTACCATCTACGATAACGAGTTTCAATCCACGCGCCCGCGCGGGGCGCGACCGGTTGTTTCCTCGACATTATACTTCTTATGACGAGTTTCAATCCACGCGCCCGCGCGGGGCGCGACATGTTCCTGCGAATCTCTACACTTTCGCAGTCTTCGTTTCAATCCACGCGCCCGCGCGGGGCGCGACCTTCCATCGCAATCGAGTCGGGAAAGAATGTAAAGTTTCAATCCACGCGCCCGCGCGGGGCGCGACCTTCCATCGCAATCGAGTCGGGAAAGAATGTAAAGTTTCAATCCACGCGCCCGCGCGGGGCGCGACTCCCTATGTCCCTGCGGCCGTACATGACTATCTGGTTTCAATCCACGCGCCCGCGCGGGGCGCGACTTACCGCTGGATAACGATGAAGATGCGGGGTTTCTGTTTCAATCCACGCGCCCGCGCGGGGCGCGACCATGGCGGCTATGTATAGGATCCGGCAGGAAAGCGTTTCAATCCACGCGCCCGCGCGGGGCGCGACCTACCTTCGCATGTCCAACACAATTTTGTACACATGTTTCAATCCACGCGCCCGCGCGGGGCGCGACTTGGATTTCAGGTGCCCGTGATACATAGGATCTCCGTTTCAATCCACGCGCCCGCGCGGGGCGCGACAACCGATATTTTCGGGATTGCAACAAGTTCTTTGTTTCAATCCACGCGCCCGCGCGGGGCGCGACTTAGTGCTTCGGCACAATCGTACACTTTACGAAAGTTTCAATCCACGCGCCCGCGCGGGGCGCGACATAAAATGTTTCAAAGCAAACGGTGCACTTACTTGTTTCAATCCACGCGCCCGCGCGGGGCGCGACCCGGACTGTGTGTCTCCGACCGGCACCGAGCGGCAGTTTCAATCCACGCGCCCGCGCGGGGCGCGACAGGTAACCATGGCACGTGGCAAGATACAAGACCCAGTTTCAATCCACGCGCCCGCGCGGGGCGCGACGTAACACAACGTACACATGCACACAAACCTGCAAGTTTCAATCCACGCGCCCGCGCGGGGCGCGACCATATAGCCTTGGAGGTTGAGCTTAGGAGCTTCGGTTTCAATCCACGCGCCCGCGCGGGGCGCGACCACTCATGGGGCCGGAAGGAATAACCTATGCACCTGTTTCAATCCACGCGCCCGCGCGGGGCGCGACGAACAAATAGAAAGTCTAAACAAGCACATCACAGAGTTTCAATCCACGCGCCCGCGCGGGGCGCGACAAACTTTCCAGCTATCGGGATATTCCCAATATCAAAGTTTCAATCCACGCGCCCGCGCGGGGCGCGACCTCCTATTTAATTATTTGCTTTGAGAGATAATCCGTTTCAATCCACGCGCCCGCGCGGGGCGCGACCTTGAAAGCATCAGTCTTCTGCGCCAAGGCCACTAGTTTCAATCCACGCGCCCGCGCGGGGCGCGACCTGCTTCATCAAGGTCGCTTACGCCCCGGATTGCGTGTTTCAATCCACGCGCCCGCGCGGGGCGCGACAGGCGGCAAAGGAGGGATTATGACCAAAATAGACCTGTTTCAATCCACGCGCCCGCGCGGGGCGCGACGGAAGAATTTGCGGCTCGCGTTGCAGCCGCAATCGTTTCAATCCACGCGCCCGCGCGGGGCGCGACCAACAGACAACGCATATAATTAACACTCTACTAAAGTTTCAATCCACGCGCCCGCGCGGGGCGCGACCGGACTGTACGAGGTAATCAAAAACACCAAAACCGTTTCAATCCACGCGCCCGCGCGGGGCGCGACAATACTGACCTTCCATTTCGGAAGGAGAGTATTAAAAGTTTCAATCCACGCGCCCGCGCGGGGCGCGACCGGCTACACCCGTCTGCACACCCCTTGCATGGCAGTTTCAATCCACGCGCCCGCGCGGGGCGCGACTTAACTTTCACAGCACCAAAAACAGGAACATACAGTTTCAATCCACGCGCCCGCGCGGGGCGCGACAAAAATTATCGGTTAACCGATAAAAAAGAGAGGGTTTCAATCCACGCGCCCGCGCGGGGCGCGACGAATTAACCGGCAAACTGTAACACAACGTACACGTTTCAATCCACGCGCCCGCGCGGGGCGCGACATCTTGATGTCTTCATCGTCCATCTTTATATAGGTGTTTCAATCCACGCGCCCGCGCGGGGCGCGACTTAAATTAAGCAAGCCGACCTTTTACGATTGGATGTTTCAATCCACGCGCCCGCGCGGGGCGCGACGGGTTTTGTTCATCATGAACCAGACAAGCAGGAAGTTTCAATCCACGCGCCCGCGCGGGGCGCGACTTTTGATCAGGCTTTCCTCAATGTCGCGGATCGTGTTTCAATCCACGCGCCCGCGCGGGGCGCGACTACGGATTTTGTTCAAGCCGTCAAGCTTGAATTGGTTTCAATCCACGCGCCCGCGCGGGGCGCGACCAGATACTTGGCCGGTATGCCAAGCACTTCGCTTGTTTCAATCCACGCGCCCGCGCGGGGCGCGACGATCTCTCGATAGAGACTGTCGAGTTTGGGAATTAGTTTCAATCCACGCGCCCGCGCGGGGCGCGACGTGATAACGCGGGGCGTGGACTTCCGGGACGGGGTTTCAATCCACGCGCCCGCGCGGGGCGCGACGTCTTACCTTTTGCCACTCACCCCTCCTATAAATTGTTTCAATCCACGCGCCCGCGCGGGGCGCGACTCTATCTCGTACCCGATCATTTCCATTGCAAATGCGTTTCAATCCACGCGCCCGCGCGGGGCGCGACCGGATGAGTATCCGGCCGTGCTTCAGCGCGGAGAGGTTTCAATCCACGCGCCCGCGCGGGGCGCGACACTGTTGAAGGGTTTAAACTTTTCGATGGCCTTAGTTTCAATCCACGCGCCCGCGCGGGGCGCGACAGGCTGCGGCATTGATGAACGCTTATCCTGATATGTTTCAATCCACGCGCCCGCGCGGGGCGCGACATTTCTCTTTCGACTGGAGTTCTTTGATATTAAGGTTTCAATCCACGCGCCCGCGCGGGGCGCGACAATAGGCGTGCTGTCATATTTCGCACTCAAACCGTTTCAATCCACGCGCCCGCGCGGGGCGCGACAATTTCTTTTTCCATGATATCACCTAATCAAAAAGGTTTCAATCCACGCGCCCGCGCGGGGCGCGACAAAAAAATCCTTGAGGGTAATTCTGTCGTTAATGAGTTTCAATCCACGCGCCCGCGCGGGGCGCGACGCAAAACCAAAGTACGATTTTTAATCCTTCTCTGTTTCAATCCACGCGCCCGCGCGGGGCGCGACGATACTTGCCCGTAACGATCATTAATCCTGATCGTGTTTCAATCCACGCGCCCGCGCGGGGCGCGACACTGTTTTTATAATAACAGCTATAGCTGTTGCAGGTTTCAATCCACGCGCCCGCGCGGGGCGCGACTTTATCGGTTAACCGATATTTTTCGAGGTTGCCGTTTCAATCCACGCGCCCGCGCGGGGCGCGACCCAATATACAAAAAGATATAATCACATTACAAAACGTTTCAATCCACGCGCCCGCGCGGGGCGCGACATATGCTGAACACAATAATAATAACGCTGAAAGGTTTCAATCCACGCGCCCGCGCGGGGCGCGACGACAACCCCCTTCCCCGGATCGACGGGGACATTTTGTTTCAATCCACGCGCCCGCGCGGGGCGCGACTAGCTCGTCGTAAGAAACGGGAGCGCATGTGATACGTTTCAATCCACGCGCCCGCGCGGGGCGCGACGTCCTTATACCCAATGTATTTCTTTGCTGCCTCCGTTTCAATCCACGCGCCCGCGCGGGGCGCGACCTTAACTTGGGGGGCGGAATGCCAATAGATAAAGAAGTTTCAATCCACGCGCCCGCGCGGGGCGCGACCTCATACGGGCATGCCATGGGAGACCAGTTGCTTAAAGTTTCAATCCACGCGCCCGCGCGGGGCGCGACTGCGGTACATGCTTTTATATTATCACATTCGGTTAGTTTCAATCCACGCGCCCGCGCGGGGCGCGACAAGCTGTAAGCTGATCGCCGCCGTACCAGTGGCCGTTTCAATCCACGCGCCCGCGCGGGGCGCGACTTTATCGCCGAGAGTTACCTTGTCGTCCATAATGGTTTCAATCCACGCGCCCGCGCGGGGCGCGACCTGCTCGTACTGGTCCAGCCAGTCCGCTATGTCGTGTTTCAATCCACGCGCCCGCGCGGGGCGCGACGCATAAAGCTTGCGGTTGACAACGGGCATATATATGTTTCAATCCACGCGCCCGCGCGGGGCGCGACGATAAATTTGTTGTGGCAGGAGTTATTTTTATGGAGTTTCAATCCACGCGCCCGCGCGGGGCGCGACAATCACAACATGAGTTTTACTTAGAATCAGAAAAAGTTTCAATCCACGCGCCCGCGCGGGGCGCGACTATCGAGGTGAAAAAAAAGACCGGCAAACTATCAGTTTCAATCCACGCGCCCGCGCGGGGCGCGACTTAACGCCTGTCAAGGGCATGCGGTGGCAAAATGGTTTCAATCCACGCGCCCGCGCGGGGCGCGACTTTTTATAAATCAAGGGCTTATAGTTTTGAGCGTCGTTTCAATCCACGCGCCCGCGCGGGGCGCGACCGATGTGACGGAATTTGTCATAAAGTAAGATCGAGGTTTCAATCCACGCGCCCGCGCGGGGCGCGACCTCAACTCTTCCGTCGTCAAGCCTACTGATGCTGCGTTTCAATCCACGCGCCCGCGCGGGGCGCGACTGTAAAGCTAAAAGTCGTTAAAATTAAAGGGTAATATCTCTAAAATTTGCGAAGGCGCTATTTTTTTGCCTGCGAACATCAATGTTGTCAAAGAACAATTTGCATAACTCCATGTTTTTAAAACCCCTATTGCCTTCTGCGAACCTCGCGGGCAAATTATGCAAGCTTGAGGTTCGCAGCCCTATTTCAGACAATCAACGGCCCCTCTTGATCCAACGGGGCCTTGGCCCCAACATGCTCAACTCGGCGCTCCCAGTTTGAGCCAAGATAGTAGAATCTCAGACTGTCTTTTTCAGGATTGATTTCTGAAATTAGCCTGCTTTTTAACTTCGCCCATTGTGCCGGGTCAACGATGCATTCAAACACAGAAAACTGCACCCTTTGCCCGTAATCCTGACAGGCACGCGCTACACGCCGCAGACGGCGTTGTCCGCCATCATCCGAAGTTGCAACATCATAGCTTACGATAACAAACATATAAACCTCACCGATAACAGCATTCGTTGCTTGTCATTCTCCGACTTGATCGGGGAATCCAGCTAGCAGTTCATCATACAAATCATTCCACGCCGGATTCACACTTTCAATAAGATCAAGTTTCCATTTGCGATTATATTTCTTCAATCTTTTTTCTCTTCCTATGGCATTTTCAGCGTCCATAAACTGCTCATAGTAGACAAGCTTATCTATGCCATATTTTTCTGTAAATCCTTTCGCCAGTTTATTCCTATGTTCCCATATCCGTTTTATGAGGTCTGAGGTGACTCCAATGTACAAAGTACCATTCCTTCGGCTCGCTAATATGTATACATAAAAGCTCTTTGACATATGTGTCTGGATTCCCCGGTCAAGCCGTGGAATGACGATAACCCATCAGTAATTTTATCCTATCATTACTTCCATATAAACGGTGGATAACAATCAAGGTCTCCCCGTATGTAACGAGCCATCAACAACGCCTGCACATACGGGATAAGCCCAATCGCAACCTTTTCCTTTATGAACGGATGTTCAAGCTCCTCCTGTTTTCGTTTTTGATAAGCAACGAGCACCGTCTTTCGGGTATCGTCATCCATCCATACCGCGCCAGATTCTTTTTTGTTGAACCCCTTGCCCTGCACCTGACAGAGATTTATCAACGAAAGACCCAGACGGTCGGCAAAAAACGGCCTGAACTCTTCCATTATGTCGAGCGCAAGACTGTATCGTCCCGGACGGTCTCTGTGGAAAAATCCGACTGCCGGATCAAGACCCACGGATTCAAGCGCCGACCGCACATCATGCATCAAAAGCGTATAGAGGAATGAAAGCAGGCAATTGACGTTATCCAAAGGAGGCCTGCGGTTGCGCTCATTGAAAGTGAAATCATCTTTTTGTGAAGTTATCAGATTGTCGAACACCCCGAAATAAGAGTTTGCCGCATCCCCTTCTATTCCGCGCACATAATCGAGCGGCGACTCAACCTGCAATCTTCTTAAAGAATTTACAAGGCACTGCGAAGCTGATGTAACTGCGTCTGCATCGAGCTTTTCAGAATGGTCTCTTAATGCTCTCTGCAGCACTGTCCGGCAATTTGCAATTTTACCAGTAAGCACAGAGCGAGCAATCAATGCTGAAGATTTCAAATCATCGGCGCGGCGGTACTGCTCACGCCTGAGCAAAACATTGCCCGACACCGGCCCCTGAACTTTTGCAAGAAATCGGCCGTTTTCGGTAAGAAAGCTCACCGCTACGCCATTCTCCGCGCAGAAGCCCATCAAATAAGGGCTGCATGACACCTGCCCGAAGCAGACGACCCCGCCGAGCGTATGTATAGGCACACGCATTGCTATCTCTCCGTCAATCTTGACCGCAACGGTTTCGCCCTCTTTGGCGAGATATGCGCCCTGCGTTGTGACAAATAGGGTATTAAGAAGTTTTTTCATTCATCCCTCATAGCTGCAAGCAAATATCTGCTCGCCGACTTTGCTTTGCCGCAAGTTTTTGGCATACACAAACTGAGCAGCGAACAACTGTCGCATTTCTTGGAATATTCAGCTTTCGGTGTGATGCCGGATTCAATAAGTTCATGCACCTTTTTTGCCGTTTCCTCTGTCTCTTGCCGCAATGCATTATTGAAGACAACATCTTCCCGACGGCGCGTCTGTCCATAAAAAAGAGCTCCTTCCTTAATCTCAACATTTAGCATTTCTTCAAGACAAATAGCCTGAGCGCAAAGCTGCACCCTGTCGCAATTGCCAGCCTTAGGCTTACCACGCTTGTATTCGACCGGGAACGGCAGCCACGCTCCGCTCTCTTGCCGATGAAACTCGACTACATCAGCCTTGCCGATAAGCCCAAGCCTGAGTGAACGCAGAGGAACGCTGTAGTCTATGCGCACCTTACCGCGCGATTCGGACTTGTTGCTGTCAGCCTTGTCGTGCATTATGCGACCCTCTGCAGTGAAAACGTTTTCGCTCCAGACCTGCTCGATATGAATAAGAGCGCACTGCCGGGTGCAGAAGGCGTAGTGCTGCAGTGAAGAAATCTGGATGAGATTATCCTCGTTATACATAATGCTCTACAATTTTACCTCCATAGTAACGCCGTCCGGCATGTCTGCCTGTGACGGCATGACAACCGAGTAATCGCTGAAATCTCTCGCAGGCTTTTGCTTTGCTTCTATCTTCACCTTGTCAAACAAAACATGCGCAGGATGGTTACCCATTGCCGAATCGTGCTTAAAGACAATGAGCTTGCGGGTTGCCATCTGTCCCCGTGCTGCTGAGTGGTCGTGCTCAAACATCATTTTCAAGGCATCCCAGAAAAGCGTCAGGTCATTTTCGCTGAAACCGGTTTGTGCCGCTAGTGGAGCAGAGATAAAACCGTGGCAACGGTATAGGCCATAGGGCACAGTGAACTTGCGGCCCATTGTTCTATTGTCGCCTTCTTGCTTTTCAGCTTCGGCAGGCGTAGTGACAGCCATACGAGTTATGCTGTGTTCAAGCGGCACAACCTGATCAACACTGCGCGCAAAAGTAAACTGCACCGGCCCGCGAACTTGGCCGGCATTTTTACCGGTAGACATCACTGCCCCAAATGTTCTCACATCAAAGTACTTGCCGCACATAAATTGTCTTGCTGCTTCTGTCTTGTCAGCTTTTTCTTTCTTTTTAACATCCTCCTGTTCATGTGCTTCATCTATTAGATTGTTAAGAATGGCTTTCTCTTTGACAAAAATATCGTAGCCAGTTCCTTTGTTCATCAGTTGCACATAATTCCTGACCTTGCGCTTGATACAGACATCGGTAACAAGGCCATTGCCGGTCTCAGGGTCAACACGGGGCAGGTTGCCGGCATCAGGGTCTCCATTTGGATTTCCGTCTTTTACATCAAAAAGCAGAACGAAGTCATAACGATTATTGATTGTGCTCATGGTTAGGCCTCCTTTGTATTGTCATCAGATTTTTTTGTAAAAAATGACTGCCGCTGGTGGTAATAGCCGACCCAGAAACGACCTTGATTATCAAGGGCTAAATGAGGCGGAAACGCATTTGATGAATCCACCTTATCCATAATCTCTTGAATCAGCTTCTCCAGATTGACTGCTGTGCCCTTATTTTCGATTTTTGCAATGTGGTGCGTCTTCAGCTTCATCAGATGCGGAAAGACTGCAACGGGTGTGCTTGATGCCGCACCGGAGAAACGATCACGGATTGTTGCATTTATGCCGGGGCTCGCCAGCTCCTGCGCTCGCTCCAGAACTGCAAAAAGCCTCCCCATCAGATAGCCGGGATTTGTGTTGCTCGTGTCCAATGACATACCAACCTCCTTTTTATTGTTTCCATAATATCTTGATTCCCTCGTTAGAACGCCTTTTATCAAGGCAATACGCGGATAGGTTATCTCTCGCTCAGCCCTTATACGCCTTATAGCAGCAGCTAACAAGGTCTGCGGATACGGGGTGCCTGTGAGTATTGTCTTCATGAACTCGCCCGCAAGATTAGGCTGGATATTTTCTGACTTCCCTTGAACTGCTGTTGAGACAAGAAGGCGGAACAGTGAGAGATGCTCAGGATCTTTCGGCCCATGAACTATAGAGATGTCCTCAAAATGCTGTTTGATTTTTTCGACTACTTCTCCGACTGACCCTTGATACCAAAATCGTATTGCTATGCGAGAGGCATTAGGCGCAAGTCCGAGAACATAGAAATAAGTCTTGGCATTAATTAGTGGCAGAGCACCGGTCTTAAGGGCTTCAAACAGGGCCTTGATTGTTGCATTGTCCTGTTCTGACTGACCCTTTGGCGGCTCTCCAAAGAAATCGGAGAACCAGCTTTCTATCTGATGTTCTTTCTCAGCCCAAAAAACGGTGGTTGCATCACCGACCTGAATCTTTTGCCTTGAATCTTTATCAAGGAGACCATTAAGGGCGGTAACATAGGCAAACTCTGCCTTCTTTCCAATAGGTGCGTTATATCCCTGCCCTTTTCCGAACGATTCAAACGCAGACAGATTAAAAGACACGATATTAGCACCGGTTGATTGAGCCCCGCGCACCCCCTTGATGGCATTGTGTAATTGGGCTATTTCGTCATTATCTCCGCTGACAAGGCAAACGCCGTGGTTTGCTTTTTTATCCGACTGTTTTGTATCGCTTAAAAGCTCTTTTACAGAGACTCTCTCGCATACAAGACCTTCTTCGCCTTCAAGTTTAAAGGTTAAATAGCCATCCGTATCGAGCACCTCAGCCCATGTGCTATGAGCCTTTAATAGTTCAAAAGAGTTACCAGACAGAAAAGCTGACACCGCAGCTATTCCCTCATCAAATGATGGGTTGGGAAAAGTCTCATGAAAGCGTTTTATGAAGCTCCCATGTTTTCGACCGGCATTTTCAGTGTCTTTGCTGGAAACTCCAACAACATAAGCCGGTGTATCCCAAAGCAGATTTGCTTTCTCCCAAGCCTTACTGCCGGAGCGTTTAACTTCGCGGGGCACAAGGCATACGCGAGAGCGTTTTGATTTGCCTTCAATCGTTCTCGTGTCAAGCAGATTTACAAAATGCCCTGATGTATTTAGAGAAATAATGAATGGTATATCTTTTTTTTGATACCCGACCGGAAGCTCAAGCCGCTTGGCATAATATTCTGTAAGTGCCTGAAGTATCATCCACGCACCTCCGGGCTGCCCCAAGCTGGAACTTTTATTGAGCCGGTGGCCAGTGATGCCCGAAAGAAAAGCGGCTTGGGCTCGTTGCCGCTGAAATCGAGATCATAAAGCATCCAGCCTAAATCTCTTGTTTCAGCAATAGTTTGAGGCAGTGATTGATTGTCGGCAAGCACATCAAAGTCAGCCGCAAACTCACGGCAGCCTAAGCATGGACGGTGAAAGCATTGCCCCTTGCGTGCCCGTCGAAGAAATATCTCCTGATGTTTTATAACATTGTCCTCAGCCCCTGCCTTGTCTGTTATATCAAAGAAGGCGTGAATGATATACGCGACATCACGGAGAAGCAACCCGGCCCTCTGCTGACGCTGATTCTCGACAAATATATGCTTTGATGACGGTGACATCTTAATCCCGACCTCGTTGCGCCGCACCGATGTCCATTTGATAGGGTTAAGCACGTCAATTTGTGTGATATGCCATCTGATGGCCGGTTTCCAGTGTATGGCCTCCAGAATACCGCGTGCGGCAGAAGGCGTCATCACATCGTATGATACGCGCTCAACCTTCATCTCCGGCCTTGTGAAACAGGCATTGTCTCCCCACACCTTGAGTCTGAACACGCTACTTCGTCGTTGATTGTCAGACATAAGACCTCCTCTTTTTCATGCTATTAAATCATCCGGTTCATAAATTATAGACCTGTCAGGACAGAAGCCCAGATTGTCATCGTAGAATGATGGATGGCTTTGAATGAAGATGCCCGGGTAACATTGCTTTATTGCTCCTGACGCCAGCAGTTTAGTGTGCAAATAACGCGGCAGATTAATAACATATCGCTGCAGCTTTCTCATTAACCAGCGCTCCGGGCCAATCCGGTCAAGCATATCAACATACTTATTCCCCTCGTCATATCTGACGATGACAGATGCCTGTGCAGTTTCATCAATAAGTTGAAATTTCCTGGCCGCAGTTCTGAAACTAAAACGAAGTTCCATGTCAGCTGCAAGGTCAAGCAGAATTCCTTTGCTGTCGAGTTGATCTCCCCTGAGCCAGTATAATTCTCTAAAAAATTCCTCAAACCGGGCAGGCGCGATAGGATCATTGTCTTTGTTCATCAGCAAGCGACGCCCGATATTTGCTGTTTGCCTCAATATTCCGGGAGGTGAATCTTTAGGCGGGATAAAAACATGAACGCTCCCGCTACTTATTAAACCCTCACGGTTACACCTGCCTGCGGCTTGCGCAATGGAGTCAAGACCGGCGATTGCACGGTACACAACAGGAAAATCAATATCAACACCCGCCTCAACCAGTTGAGTGCTTATCAGCCGTACAGGTTCTTTCGCAGTAAGCCGTTCTTTTATTTCGCTTATCACCTTTGAGCGATGAGCGCCGCACATTAGGGCAGAAAGATGAACAGTTCCCTCCGGCATGTGCGACCAGAGCACTCTTGCATCATCACGTCTGTTTACAATGCAGAGGACAGACTTATGACCGACAAGCTCTTCTGCAAGAGGTTCCCAACTGCAAGGTTCGTTAAGATTATCCGGCACATGGATATTAAAGCGTTTAAGGGAATCGTGCAGCGCCCTTGGGTCTTCTATTATTTCGGTTACACCTTCAAGCCCTTCACTGAAGCCTTCCCGTTTGCCGAGCGCCGGTTGAGTTGCAGTACAAAGTAAAAGCGTTACCCCGTAAAACTTCACAAGCTCTTTTAAAATGTGCAGCGACGGCTTCAAAAAATCTGGAGGCAGAAGTTGAGCCTCATCAAGTATTACGACACTGTTTGCAATGTTGTGCAACTTGCGGCATCTGCTGGTGCGTGACGCAAACAAAGACTCAAAAAACTGGACTGATGTTGTGACTATAACAGGGGCGTCCCAATTTTCCGAGGCAAGCCGGGACTTGGCTGTCTCCAAGGAGTCATCCTCAATGTCAACATTGCTGTGGTGCTCGATTATCGTCTCGCCAAATATCTGCCTGAACTGGTCTGCCGACTGTTCAATAATGCTGGTGTAAGGGATTACATAGATAATCCGTTTTTTGCCGTGAGTTGCGGCATGATTGAGTGCGAAAGCCATAGATGACAGTGTCTTGCCTCCTCCTGTAGGTACTGTCAGCGAATATGTTCCTGAAGGTTCTGAGGCTATAGATAGGCACCTTTTAAGCACTTTTGCCCGAATGCGATTGACCGGCGTGTCAGGTGCAGTGCTGCTTTTCCCCTGCATATACTCGGTAAACATTTTTAATAATTCATCAATGTTGGGGTAATTACCGCGAAGTTTTGATTTGTTGGAATCAAAGAATTTTTCGGTATCAAGAAAGTCGGCATCCACAAGGCATGAAAAAAGCATGCGAATCCAGAAGGCATGGTCAGAGCCGGATTTGGGTTTTTGTGTTGGCAGGGAATAATTGAGAATTTCATCAGGGACTGATCCTTGTCGGGCATCGTCAAGCAGAGAATTATTTAATAGCCTTTGTGAAAGCGCTTTTAAACCGGTTTCATGAGATTGCCAGTCGGCCAGCCCAGCATGATGTCCCGCTGATAGGTACGCTAAAATGCGTCCGATTCCATTGCATTTCTCGACTGAATAAATAGCGCCTGCTGTTGAGTGGTCAACACGAGCCTTCGCTTCGATATGTGCTTCTATACCGGAACCTGCGGCGGCGCGTATTTTCTTCTGGAACGCCGGTGAGAACTTCCCCAAGTCATGCCATAACCCCGCTAGATAGCCCCATTCTCCACACCCGAATCCAGCCGCAAACTCAGAAGCTATCTTAGCCGTACCGGTCAGATGCTCATAAAGACCGTGCTCTCTACCGTCTTCAGTGATATGTGCAATAGGTTCGCTCATTTTATCCTCACTTCGCAATCGTCAGTGACGCTTGTTTTGTCATTCTCCCGCCGCTTTTTGTTCGACTCTTTTTTCGCCGCAACTTTCCTGCCCCAATAAGCTCCGTTGCCTTTCTTCGCCCCGGAATGTTCGGTCTTCTTTGCGTTCTGTGCCATTGCAAATCCTCTTACTTTTTTCTCTCCAGCCTTTTTTTGCTTTCCGCTTCTGTCAGATAGTTTTCTTTTGATACGACCTTTCCGTATCAGCGCAGTCGGTGAGATAATACTTGCCGTCAGCAGCCTGCATTTTCAGGTGTACGATTTTTTCGTACACCTGACTTCCTTCCTGCCTTAGCTTACGCTTAAGGTCGGACCAGTATCGTTTTGGAATAGAACTGTCGGTCAAAACCTCAACGATGTCGATTATTGAAAATAACCACTTCTCATTGTCTTCGTCCCAATGCCTGCGGATTTGTTTGCCTTTGAAAACCGCTAATTGTTTGTCGGTCATAATGTCTCCTTTTCCCATTATTTCCAAATAGTATCAAAAACAGCGATCAGCGATCGGCTGTCATTTGCCCTATTATACAATTCGCCACACAAACCAGCCGTAAGCTGTCAACTATGGCCTTTCAGCCGCAGTTCCGCCGAGCTTGCCTTTCCCTTCAGTTCTTCATCGTCAGGGAGGTATTCAAGTCCCTTCAATGCTGCTTGCACTGCGTCCCTCATGGCAACTTTCCTTTCGCGTTCTATCTTACCACCCCCGCTATGTCAAATAATGTCGTAGTCCTGATATATCGTTGACATTTTATGTATCTCATTTTTTATCTCTTCCGCAAGTGACTTTGGAGAAACCACTACAACATTCGCACCGTGGGCCAGTATTTTTTTCTTTAGCTCGCGATGGTCGGATGCCGGAAATCTCATGAGCAGGCTGCCGTCTTTTTTTGCAATCGTTTTTTGTTCAGGATGCCAGACCTGTTCGCTTATCCATTCTGCCACCGAAGGGGCAAAGAGCAGTCTTACCGCAAAGGTCTTACCACCCTGCATTATGCCGAAATTGTGCCTGACGTATTCTTTTACAGGCGGCAGATTGTCCGGCAGAATTACATTGCTGGACGTTTGTTCTACGGATTTAATCCTTGCAAGGACAAAATCTCTGAGACCTTTTCTATTTGTACAATAGGCCACGAGATGCCAACTGCCCATGTAATGGAGCAAGTGCAGAGGCATTATCACCCGCGAGCTTTGCTCCCGCGTATGCGGCGAGTAGTATGATATTACAAGCGGGTTAGACTTGAAGATGGCCGTGACGATATTATGGAACAGGCCGCCTGTCGTTCTGGAATATTCGATGTTCTTCACCGATATCTTTTCGGCTATGTCTTCGAAACAAAAGGCCTTGCCGCGCCGTCTGCCGAGTATCTTGGCCAAAACGGAGCAGAGGTCGTGCTTTATCTTTTCATCCGGCACCGAGGATGAAAGCCTTACGGCAAGGGAGAGCGCCATGACGCTTTCTTCGCTGAACCGCTGAGGCGGCAGTTCGTAGGAATCGTCGCTGTAAAGATATCCCCGTTTGTCCTTATTGTAGAGCAACGGAGCGCCGAGGCGGTCGCGCATGAATTCGATGTTCCGCTGTGCGGTGCGCTGTGAGATCTCGAATTGGCGCGCAAGATGGCCGGTATTGGGAAAACCCCCGGCTTTCACCTGTTCGTGAAACCAAATAAAACGTTCAAAGGCAAGCTTACTGCTCATAATCCCTCCCCATAATCAATCAGCGTTCAGCTATCAGCCGTCAGCATTCAGCTTCACTCTTCTTTTTCCCGCAGAAAACCGACCTTCTTTCTCGGCTTCTTTGGCTCGGCCATCAACTGCCTGATGGCATTGAATATTGCCTTTATCTCTCCGTCATGTCGTTCAATTCTATTTTCAAGCTGCGCCAGCTTATGGGCAAGCTCTTTATGAGTGGAGAGTATTTCCCGAAGTTTCGTAAAAGTCCGCATTATCTGGATGTTGACTTCAATTGCCCGTTCACTGTTCAGAACGCTGGACAGCATTGCGACGCCGTTTTCGGTGAAAGCATTCGGCCTTTTTCTAAGTCCCATCCTCTCCTTATTGGATATCACAATTTGTGATTTCCAATTTTCCATTTCTTCATTTGATAATTGAAACATGAAGTCTTCGGGGAACCGGCTGATATTCCTTCTTACAGCCTGATTTAACGTCCTTGTTTCAACACCATAGAGCAGGGCCAAATCCCTGTCCAACATGACCTTTTTACCCCTTATAAGCAGAATTTTCCCTTCAATAATTTCCATTGGAACGACTGCGCTCATAGTTGCCTCCAATATTATATTTCCCCAATCATGCCTCAATCACACCAGATACAAAGCATAGTTCTCAGGCATCAGCAATCAGTTTTGACCGCAACCCATAATCAATTAGCGTTCAGCTATCAGCCATCAGCATTCAGCTTCACTCTTTTTTCTCCGTAGTCCATCGTTGCCACTTATCTTCATTTGCCCTATTATACAACCGCAGCAAAAACAGCGGTCAGTTATCAGCAATCAGCAATCAGCTTACTATTACAAGATTCGTGCCCGCCTTTTGGTGCGTTGACCGATTTTTCTGAACGAAGCGGAGCAATAAAGATTGAGCAAATATTTCAGTTGGTTGTGTGTGGAGTCTTTATTTTGGCTGTTTTGCGGATTGGGGCATGAGCGGAATATGGATTGCCAAGTTGGCACACGGGGGTTGCCACTTTGGCACACAGATGTCTGATTCTGCGGTCTCTGTTTCCCTCAAGCGCGATTGCGCCTGAAGCCTTGCAAATTCTATAATGTCCAAGCACCTACAAACCATGAGACCACTTATTCTTGTTACCAATGACGACGGCGTTCACGCTCCCGGGATACTTGCTCTTTTCAAGGCGATGAAGGAGGTCGGCGACGCTTATATCGTTGCGCCCGACCGGGAGAGGAGCGCGGCAGGCCACTCGCTTACGCTGCACAAGCCGCTGAAGGTCGAGGAGTTGCGCGAGAATGTTTACAGCGTAAACGGGACGCCGACCGATTGCGTTGCCCTTGCCATCAGCAAGGTGTTGCCGCGAAGGCCCGATCTCGTTGCCTCGGGGATCAACAAAGGCGCCAATCTCGGCGACGACATCACGTATTCGGGCACAGTCGCGGCCGCTATAGAAGGGACTATTCTGAATTCGCCGGCATTCGCAATTTCGGTTGTCGGAGACAAGCCGCACCATTACGATACTGCCGTTCCTTACGCCATAAAAGTCGCCAACTACATACTCGACAAATCATTGCCCTACGACACGCTGTTGAACGTTAATGTGCCTAATGTCCCTAAAGCCGGGGTAAAAGGCATGAGACTTACGCGGCAGGGCAAAAGGGTCTATGACGGGGCGATTCAGGAAACATACTCGCCGTGGGGGGACAAGCATTTCTGGATAGGCGGGGGAACGCCTTACTGGGAGCAGGGCGAGGGCATGGATGTGCAGGCGGTCCTTTCAGGCTATGTGTCGGTAACGCCGGTCCATCTGGACTTGACGAACTACGATGCCCTCGAATATCTGAAAAAGTCGTGGGACGAATCAGCGGCATAAGGCCGCGCGTTGTTCAGCTGAAGATGTGCTCGAATCTTTTTGCGAAGGCCTTGACCGGAATCTTTGAAACCTGCGCAAGTTTTTTTACCGACGGGTCTTTCAGGTCTTCCGTTTCGAGGCGTATCATGTATTTTCTGCCGACCTCGTAATTTTCAGAACAGACGTCCACTACTCTGACCACCGATCTGCCGGTGTCGGGCTCGAACATTTCGTCAAAGGGTATCTGTTTTAACCTGCCGTCATAAAAAACAATAGTGAAGCCGCTGCTGCCGCTCAGTATCGCCTTTACTGCGCCGTAGCCCAAGTTTCTCGTGTATTCCACGTCAAAGGGGATAGGGTCTGCGCACCTGAGTTCGTAGCCGATGTTTTTGTCCACGATCGTGATTTTGATACCAAGCCCGTCGAGGTTTTTCTTTACGAAATTTTTCAGCACCCGGCCCAACTGTATTTCCGAAAGCCTTACCCTTCCGGTCTCGTCCTTTTCGAGTTTCTCGTAACGGCTGAGTTCGTCGAGGTCGAATTTTTCTGAGATGCCTTCCGCCAATATCGCGACCCCGTGGTCTCTGTTCATAGAAAGCCGCTTTATTATAGAACCGGTAAGTATGTCCGAGACCTTTTTGAGCGAAATCTTTTTTCCGGGGAATTCTTCGGCGATCAAGGTCACTGTAGCGCCAGCGGCCTTTCCTATGCCGAGCGCAAGGTGGCCTGCATGCCGTCCCATAGCGGTCACAAAATACCAGCGGCCCGTTGTCTTTGCGTCTTCCATAAGGTTCTCGGTTATTTGCAC
Source organism: Nitrospirota bacterium (assembly GCA_004321915.1). Classification (GTDB taxonomy): domain Bacteria; phylum Nitrospirota; class Thermodesulfovibrionia; order Thermodesulfovibrionales; family Dissulfurispiraceae; genus MYbin3. Next base: position 100,272 of record SCQE01000081.1, on the reverse strand, counting down.
GCCGTAATGTCTGGCAGTCTCGTATCCGAAGGTCGGCACGCCGCCCGGCAGGGCAATGTCGTTGTCGATGGTTTTAGGCACATGTATTACGCTTATTTTTCCTTTGCCTTCGCGTTCTATCCAGTTGGCCATGAATAGCGTGCCTTCGCCTCCGATGGTGAGCAGATACCGGATTTGGAGGCGCTTCAGGGTTTCCATCAGTTTCTTGAACTTCTCTTTTACCCTGTCCGGATATTCGCGTGAGGTCCTGAGGATAGAGCCGCCCTGAGCGTGGATCCTAGAAACATCGTCTATTGTGAGCGGTATTGCGGCGGACAGGTCCCCGTCGAACAGGCTTTTGAATCCGCCCCTGATGCCGAGGACTTGGTGCCCTTCGTTTACGGCCTCGATCACGGCCGAACTTATTACTCCGTTAATGCCCGGCGCAGGACCGCCGCCTACGATTATTCCGAGTCTCTCTTTTTTAGGCATAAAATCTTGCGCTCCTTTATTCGTCTATGGTCCTTTGGGCCGTTCTTTGGAATTATAGCAGATACCTTTAGGGCTGCGCTCTCAAAAGCTTATGATATACTTTGATATGGCGGAAGACATGCAGTTGTCATGAGCGACAAACCGGTCATTTACAAATACAGGTTCCGTTTTGCAAGCGGGGAAGAAAAACTGTTTGTCGTTGCGCTCGACACCGGAAATTCGGGGCTGTTGGCAGCGAAAGAGGACGGTTGTCCGGAATGGGCGGCGCTCGGGTTCAACAAATGTCCGTGTTGCCCCCTCGATGAAAAAACGGACGATTTCTGTCCTGCCGCATTGAGTCTTGCAGAGCTGGTAAACGCTTTCAAGAGTTCGCTTTCTTTCGAGGACGTGGAGGTTTCGATCGAAACGGACGAAAGGACCTATCTAAAACGCACCACGCTGCAGAAGGGCCTGAGTCCTCTAATCGGCATATACATGGCTGCGAGCGGCTGCCCTGTCATGGAGAAACTAAGGCCGATGGCCCGCTACCATCTGCCGTTCGCCACAGAGGATGAAACCAAATACCGGGTGTTTTCCATGTATCTTCTCGCGCAGTTCTTGAGGTCCAGACGAGGCAAGGCCCCTGACTGGGAAATGAAAGGCCTCGTAAAAATTTACGAAGACGTGCGGGTCGTCAACAGTTATATCGCCAAAAGACTGACGAGTATAAAGATAGAAGACGCCAACATCAACGCGCTTATTATTCTGGATTGTTTTGCCGATTCAGTGAAGTTTTCGATAAACAGGGACGCGCTCGAAGATATAGAGGAGTTGTTCGGGCTCTACCTGCGCTAAAACGGCGACCAGTTCGGACTGGCCGCTTTAAACCCTTTCGGTGTTATGTTCTTCTGCCCTTCGCCGTTAAAGCGCATTATATAAATGCCTTTCGGGCCGTTTCTGTCGGATGTAAAAACTATGTATCTGCCGTCAGGGGAGAATGACGGGTCTTCGTTGCTTCCGATATTCGTAAGCTGCGTCAGGCCGTTGCCGTCAAGCTTGGCGGTGAATATCTGGTTCTTGCCTCCGATCATTCTTACAAACGCGATCCTGTCCCCTTTCGGCGACCAGACAGGAGATGTATTATAGTTGCCCTCAAAGGTAAGGCGTCTTATTCCGTTTCCGTTTTTGTCCGAAATATAGACCTGAGGCCCTCCGGCCCTGTTCGACACGAAGAGGACATTGTTTCCGTCGGGCGATACCGTAGGGGAAACGTCTATCCACGGCGAAGATATTAACTCGCGTCCTTGCATTGAATTTGTATTCCCAACATATATTTTCAATTTGCCTTCTTTTGATGAAGAGAATACGAAGTCCTGCTCGTTCGGGAAAAAGTTTCCGGCCACAGTCGTGCCGCTTAATGCCACGATGCTCTTCTCTCGCATCGAAACCATATCGAGGATATAAATCCCCCACTCCCTGTTCCTTTCGGCAGAGTAAAGCAGTTTTTTTCCGCTCTTGGCCCAGCGCGGGGTCAGGAGTATTCCGGCAGTTACGCCTGTGGCGTGCATCCGGGCCCCGTCCCAGTCCATGAGGTGCAACTCTTTTCTTCCGCTCCTCTCTGCCACAAAGGCTATTCTGGACCTGAAAATGCCTTGCTGCCCTGTAAGCAGTTTATGTATGTCGTTGGAAACCGTATGCGCTATCGAACGCAGCGCACTGGGATAGGCGGAGTATTCCTTTGACAGCAGTTCTCTTCCGTTGGCCGCATCATATACCGAGATGGACAGGCCCAGCTCCCTGCCGTTGACCGCTTTTCCTTTTACCACCACCTCGACCCCGACGCCTTTCCAGTTCGCGGCATTGAACGGCTGCTCGGGTTTCTCTATCTGCGCGGCCTCGTCAACGCATTTAAAAAGCCCGGTAAAGTTGAGGTCGTCCTGTACGATATCCGATATTTCTTTGTTGCCTGTGAAATTCTGCACGGCTATCGGCAAGGCCTTGACCCCCGGGGAAGAGATGTCTATATACGTTTTCCCGATATCGGCGAATGAATACGGGGTTGAACAGAGAAAGACGCTTAATAAAAGAATGATTTTTTTCATGGTCTGAACCTTACTCCTATTTCCATTTCTTCGTTCGGGTTCGGGAACGGGCTTGCGTTGTTTATGGCCCGAAGCACCGATCTGTCGAACAAGGGATTACCCGATTTTTTTTCGACAGCGCCTATCGTAACGGTACCGTCCCGTGCAATTTTTATCGAAATGACAGTTTCAAGGTCTTTGTCGGTTGTTTCCGGGAATATCCAGTTCTGCCTGATCCTGTTTTCGACAAGAGAATAATAATCGGTCTTGCCTGATGGGCTTTGTTTGCCTGCGGCGACCGCGGTTTTGCCCCTAGCTTGGCCGGACGTCTTTGTTTCAGATCTGTTTCCGATGTCTATTACTTTTCTGAGCGTTGCGATCTTTTCGAGTTTCTTTTTTGCCTGAAGCTCGGAGAGCCTGTCCTGAAGCCGGGTTTCGTTCTGATGCTTTGTCTTGGGCTGCGGCATGGCTGCGGCCGGTGCAGGGGCCTTTTCGGAAGGCGCCGCTGCATCGGGGGCCGGCGCTTCTTTTACGGTCGTTGCAGTTTCGCTTACGAGAGATACGAGATAGGTGGTTTTATGTTTGACCGGAGAATACTTGATGAGGATGAAACCGAATATAAAAAGGAAGAGATGGATAAAGACAGAGAAGGTAAAAGCGCTGTAAACTCCGACGGGTCTCATTTCAGGGATGCTTTAGGCTCGGTGACCATACCGAGCTTTTCTATACCCGCCTCCTTGATGTCGCCCATTATCTCGGCGACTATGCCGTATGAAACGTCTCTGTCGGCCTTTAAATATACATTGGGATTGTTCCGGCCTATCGCCGAAAGTTTTTTCATAAGCTCCGCTTTTGAAATCGGGTTGTCGTTGAGAAAAATGACCCCGCCTTTTTTGACGACTATCGTGAGCCTTTCTTCGGGCGGGAGCTCTTTGCCTTTTGCCTGAGGAAGGTTGACATCTATTCCCTGTTGAAGCAGGGGCGCGGTGACCATAAAGATGATAAGGAGCACCAGCATTACGTCAACAAAGGGTGTTACGTTTATCTCGGAAAGGACTGTCCGCTGTCTCGATAACTTCATCTATTGCCTGAGGATATAATCGACGAGCTCTTCCGAAAAGTCTTCCATGTCTATTATCATTCGGTTCGCCCGGCTGAGATAGTAGTTGTACGCTATGACCGCGGGTATTGCGGCGAGAAGTCCTATGGCTGTGGCGATGAGCGCTTCTGCAATACCCGGGGCCACCACCGCTAACGAGGCCGAGCCTGCGGCGCCTATGCCCCTGAATGCGGCCATAATCCCCCATACGGTGCCGAACAGTCCGATAAAAGGGGTGGTCGAACCGGTTGTTGCGAGAAAGTTCAGATAGCGTTCGAGCCTTGCGGATTCGAGCAGGCTGTATCTTCTGAGCATGCGCTTAAGTTCGTCCCTCTCCGTATAGACCTTTTCCGAAAACACCTGCCTGAACAGGTTCGAAAGCGGACTTATAGGATATTTTTTAGTTGAGGACAAAAGGTCTTTCGGATTATGTGTGGAGCTGTAAATCCTGAGAAAGGTGTCGTTCTCTCTGTCCGCTTTTGAAAAGTGGCGCCATTTCTGAAAGATGATGGTCCACGAGACTATCGAGAAAAAAAGAAGCAGCAGGAGCACGCCTTTGACGACATAGCCGGCCTGAAGAATTATTTGAATTACGGAATGTTCCATAAGTAGCGCGCCTCCAAGAAATTTATAAAATTTATCCGATATGCCGGTGAAAAGTCAAACAAAAACGTACATTTCAGGGTATGTCCATTATGCTATACTTAGGGGGCGATGGAAAAGAAAGGCCGATTTTCCGGCTTTCCATTTTCTTATTTTCAGGAGGGCCTTATGGATATCTTCGGCAAAAAATGCAGAGAAACTCTTAATAAAAGGGAGAGCGATCTTCATAATTTAACGCAGATACTGGACAACCTCGAAGAGCTGGTCATGCTTTGCGATACCAGCCGTGAAAACAAGATATTTTTCATGAATAAAAAGTCGCGCGAAACCATGTCGAAGTACCGGCACCAACTCAACACCGCCTTGAGCGGGGCGGACGTGGCCAACGCTATGGGCAACTCTATACATCAGTTCCATAAAAATCCCGACCGCCAGAGGCGTATACTTGCCGACCTGACCAATAAAATTCATGAGGCCGAGTTTTCTATAGGCGGCATATGGTTCAGGCTTAAATTCTATCCTATTTGGGACCGCAGCGATTCAAAGAGGCCTGCCTGTTATCTCGCCTGCTGGACAGAAATAACCGCGGAAAAAGAAGTTGTGGCCAAAACAGCGGCTGAAATCGAGAGGAAGAGATATCTCGAGGAGAGGGTGCATCAGATAGCAACGGCCATGGAAGAGATGAGCGTGACGGTCAACGATGTGGCAAAGAACACGACCGAAGCCTCCACAGCCTCGAACACTGTTGTCGAAAATGCCATGAGCGGTCAAGAGGTCGTAAAAGATGCAGCGATAGGAATGCAGAATGTGGCGAGGATCGTTAGAGATTCCGCTTCTCTCATGGACAAGCTCGGTGAAAAATCGAACGAGATAGGGCGCATTGTTACTGTTATTAACGATATAGCGGACCAGACGAACCTTCTCGCCCTTAACGCCGCCATAGAGGCTGCCCGCGCAGGCGAGCAGGGGCGCGGTTTTGCGGTGGTCGCCGACGAGGTCAGAAAACTTGCCGAGCGCACAGGAAGCGCGACAAAAGAGATCGGCGCCATGATTAAAGAGATGCAGGGCCAGACATCTGATGCGGTCAGCGCCATGGAGTCCGGCAGAAGAGAGGCGGAGTCCGGAGAGGTTGCGTCCAACAAGGCTGAAGAGGCCCTCGTAAGGATAGTTGACGACATACAGCGGGTGAAGGACATGGTGGCGCAGATAGCTACTGCGGCCGAGGAACAGGCGATGACCTCGAACGATATAACGCGCAATCTCGATGAGATAGCGGGGAGATAAGTTTAAAAAATTGTTATGAACGTAAAGGTCGACGAAGAAAAATGTATAGGCTGCGGCAGGTGCGAAGAGATATGCCCTGCCGTCTTTCACGTGAGGGAGGCGACCGGCAAGTCCGAGGTGATCGATGCCGAGGCCTGTGAGTTTGTGGGCTGCTGCGAAGCCGCTGCCGAGAACTGCCCTGTCGAAGCCATTACAGTAGAGGAATGACGGTAAAAGAGTTTGCCAAGGCGTGGCCTCTTCTAAAGAAACAGGTAAAGACGCTCGATCTGCCGTGGCTCGACGAGCTTGCATCCCGCAACCGCGACCCCTTCAAAATCCTGATATCCTGCCTTTTAAGTTTGAGAACAAAGGACAGGACAACCGCCGAGGCATCCAAAAGGCTTTTTTCTCTCGCATCCTCGCCTGAAGAGATGTCTAAACTTTCCGTTCCTGCGATTCAAAAGGCCATATATCCTGTCGGGTTTTACAGGGTAAAGGCGGGTAGGATAAAGAAAATCAGCGCCGTGCTTTTAAACGATTACGGCTCGAAGGTCCCTGATACTATCGAGGGACTCCTTGGACTTGAAGGAGTAGGCCGGAAAACAGCCAATCTCGTGGTATCGCTCGGATACGGCAAAGACGGGATCTGTGTCGATACCCATGTGCACAGGATTACGAACAGGTGGGGACTGGTCAAAACAAAAAATCCGACAGAGACCGAATTTGCGCTGAGAAAAATTTTGCCTCGGAAATATTGGCTCGATATAAACAGCAATCTTGTCGCGTTCGGGCAGGGCGTATGCAGGCCTGTTTCGCCTAAATGCCCCGAATGTTCGATAAAAGAATACTGCCAATTTTTTTCGTCCAACTGAATTTCGCGTACGGTGTTAGGTTTTGATATAATCTACGAATGTCCAAAGAAGACCTCTCAAAACTCAAAATAGAGAAATCCGCGGATGCCTTTAAGGCACGCGGCAGGCGCAGGCGGATTTTCTGGCTTGTGTTTGCGGCAGTAGCGGCAGCTGCTGTAATTTTTCTTTTTAAGGCCGGATTTTTCAGCCCTGCCATTGATGTGCAAGCGGTGAGCGTTTCTAAAGTCTATCCCTCTCAAACTTTTACGCTGCTTAACGGAAGCGGATATGTGGCGGCGCAGAGAAAAGCTGCTGTGGCGTCAAAGACAACGGGACGGCTCGTATGGCTTGGGGTCGAGGAAGGGAACAAGGTAAAAAAGGGACAGATCCTTGCGCGGCTCGAAAACGAGGATGTGCTTGCATCTAGGGAGCAGGCGCGCGCCAATTTGAGTGTGGCACAGGCGAATCTCGAACAGGCGAAGGCCGAACTGCATGATGCGACCGTACATCTCGAGAGAGAAAAGAACCTGCTTAAAGAGGGGTTTACAACCAAGTCTTCATACGACACTGCTGACGCGCGGCACAAGAAAGCCCGCGCGGCAGCGGACAGCGCAGAGGCATCGATAAACGCCAACAAGGCGGCAATTCAGGGCACCGAGGTATCGCTCGAATACGCAACTATTCGCGCCCCTTTTGACGGAGTGGTTTTGACAAAAAGCGCGGATATCGGCGATATAGTGACCCCTATAGGCGCGGCCGCAAACGCTAAAGCCGCGGTGGTGACCATTGCCGATATGAATTCGCTTTATGTCGAGGTGGATGTCTCGGAATCCAACATATCCAAGGTAAAAGCCGGACAGCCGTGCGAGATACAGCTCGACGCACTGCCTGACACGAGATTGAGCGGCGTTGTCCATATGGTAGTGCCGACAGCAGACCGCAGCAAGGCCTCGGTTTTGGTCAAGGTGAAATTCCTGAAATCAGACAGCCGCATTCTGCCCGAGATGAGCGCAAAGGTTGCGTTTCTCGAACGACAGGCAAGCCCTGAAGAACAAAGGCCCCGCACGGCAGTCAGCCATAAGGCGATAGTTTCAAAAAACGGGACGTCATTTGTGTATAAGGTCATGGACAACCGCGCTCTGGAAACGGTTGTTAAAACAGGAGCGCAGCTCGGCGACATGATAGAGATACTCGAAGGCCTTCAGCTAGGAGACAAGGTTGTGGTCTCCCCTCCCGCCGGACTCAAGAACGAAAAGAAGATCAAGATTCAGGAAAAGTAGTGAGTTCCACTCCTTTAGTAGCTATAAGGAGCCTCAACAAGTCCTACAGCCGGGGCAGCCAGATCATACAGGTATTGGATGATATCAACTTGGATATCAGGGAAGGCGAGTTTCTTGCGCTCATGGGGCCTTCGGGTTCGGGGAAGAGCACGCTGCTTAATCTCATTGCCGGAATCGACAAGCCTGACAGCGGCTCGGTAAATGTCGGCGGCATAGACATAACAACCCTTTCCGAGACCGATTTGGCGTATTGGCGGGCCAATAATGTCGGGTTCATTTTTCAGTTTTACAATCTTATCCCGGTGCTCACCGCCTTCGAAAATGTAGAGCTGCCGCTGCTTTTGACAAGCCTCTCACGCAAGGAGAGGCAGGAACACGCAGAGGCCGCGCTCAGAGCGGTGAACCTCGAAGACAGGATGGAGCATTATCCGTCGCAGCTTTCGGGCGGACAGCAGCAGCGCGTCGCCATAGCTAGGGCGGTGGTCACAGACCCGGCGATACTTGTTGCGGACGAGCCTACGGGAGATTTGGACAAAGTTTCCGCCACAGATATTCTCGAACTTATGCGGCGGTTGAATGATGAGCTCGGCAAGACGATAATAATGGTCACCCACGATCCGCGCGCAGCCGAAAAGGCCCGCATCATAAAGCACCTCGAAAAAGGCATCATGAATGAGCATTAAGCTCATAGCCAAAAACGCTTTCCGCCATAAACTCCGCACCATGCTTACCATTGCGGGGATCACCGTTGCGATTTTGGCCTTCGGACTTCTGAGGACCGTTGTGAGCGCGTGGTACGCCGGGGTCGACGCATCTTCGGCAAGCAGGCTTGTTACTAGAAATTCGATATCTCTTATTTTTACGATGCCTGTTGCGTACAAAGAAAAAATAAGGCAGATAAGCGGCGTAAAGCTCGTGTCCTACGGCCGCTGGTTCGGAGGGGTCTACATAGAGCACAAGAACTTTTTCCCTAATTTTGCGGTTGAGGCCAAAAGCTATCTCGAGCTTTATCCCGAATTCATTTTGGACGACCGCGAAAAGGCCGAATTCTTAAGGGACCGCAAATCCTGTATTGTGGGCAGAAAGCTTGCCAACCGCTTCGGTTGGAAGATCGGCGACACCATTCCCCTAAAGGGCATAATCTTTCCGGGCAATTACGAGTTTGTTCTCAAAGGCGTTTATCAGGGAAGGGACAAGAGCACCGACGAAACGCAGCTTATTTTTCACTGGGACTACCTGAACGAAAGGCTCAAAAAAGAGATGCCTTTAAGGGCCGACCAAGCCGGCTTTTACATGATAGGCATAGACAACCCCGACCTTGCGTCTTCTGTTTCGGAAGCGGTTGACCGCACCTTCAAAAACTCTTTGGCCGAGACACTTACGGAAACGGAAAAAGCGTTCCAGATGAGCTTTGTCTCGATGACCGAGGCCATTGTGATTGCAATAAGAACAGTGTCGTATGTAGTTATTTTTATAATCATGGCGGTCATGGCGAACACTATGGCGATGACCGTCAGGGAGCGGTTGGGAGAGTATGCGGTATTTAAGACGCTCGGCTTTGGCGGCAGGCATATAGCGGTCATGATCCTAGGAGAGTCGCTGGTCATAAGCCTTATCGGCACAGCAATAGGCATCGGGCTTACATTTCCTGTGGCAAGGATTTTCGGCAACGCGCTCGACAATTTCTTCCCGATATTCAATGTGTCTGCAGAGACTGTCTATATGGATATTGCCGCCGGTTTATTGGTAGGTCTGTCGGCAGCCGCGCTTCCTGTGTGGCGGGCGGTGCGTGTGCCTATAGCAGAGGGGCTCAGGAGGATAGGGTGATAAGGATACCGTTGTCTTACAGTTTTCGCAACCTTGTTACGCGCAGGCTTACCACCGCACTGACCGCGTCCGGAATGGCGCTTGTCGTCTTTGTCTTTGCCTCGGTGATGATGCTTGCGGAAGGTTTGAGAAAAACTCTCATCACGACCGGGTCTTACGACAATGTCGTGGTAATAAGAAAAGGCACGGTATCGGAAGTCATGAGCGGGGTCGAAAAGAACCAGTCCCTCTTGATCGAGACCCGGCCCGAAATAGCCCTCGGAGAAGACGGGTCCCCTCTTCTGACAAAAGAGGTGGTTGTGATAATAAGCCTTAACAAGCGCAAGGACGATCAGCCTTCTAATGTCGTGATAAGGGGCATCGGAGCTAAATCGCTCGCATTGCGGCCTCAGGTGAGACTGGTGCAGGGCCGCATGCCGAAGCCCGGATCTGCCGAGATTATTGCAGGAAGCAGCATCGCGCAGAGATTCAAGGGGGGAGGCATCGGCGAAACCCTTAATTTCGGCGCAAGGGAATGGACCGTCACAGGCATATTCGATGCGGGGAATACGGGTTTCAGCTCGGAGATATGGGGCGATGCAGACCTGCTGATGCAGGCGTTCAGAAGACCTGTATATTCATCCATGACCTTCAAGCTGCACGACTCTTCCGAATTTGCGGGATTGAAGCAAAACATAGAAAGCGACCCTCGCCTTACCCTCGAAATAAAGCGCGAGACCAGATACTACGAAGAACAGTCCGAAATGATGGCGAAGTTCCTCCGGATTTTAGGCGTTTCGCTTACCATAATATTTTCTGTCGGCGCGGTAATCGGAGCTATGATTACAATGTACGCCGCCGTGGCAGGAAGGACGGCGGAGATAGGCGCCATGCGGGCGCTCGGGTTCGGCAGGAGAAACATACTTGTTGCATTTTTGGCCGAGGCCTTGCTGCTCGGAATGATAGGCGGTTGTGCCGGTCTGTTTTTCGCCTCATTCATGCAGCTTCTCACGATATCGACGCTCAACTTCCAGACCTTTTCAGAGCTTGCGTTTACCTTCACGCTTACCGGAGAAATCATAGTCGAATCGCTTCTCTTTTCTTTGGTGATGGGGTTTTCGGGCGGCGTGCTGCCTGCCTTCAGGGCTGCGCGCATGAATATTGTGGATGCGTTAAGGGCGGGCTGAACAGAGGAGCAACTATTTAGAGTCTGTCCATAAAGTAAGCAGTTGTCATCCTCGGGCTTGACCCGGGGATCCAGAACATATTAAAAACACTGGATTCCCGATTAAGAACTTCGGGAATGACAGAAGAGAGAATAGATTTTATAGACAGACTCTATCGCCCTTTCATTATCTGCAGGTAACAGGGTTCGGTCCTTATGTTGTCGAAATCGAAATCCTTTTTTATCGAGGCAAAGCCTTTGTATCCGGTCGCTATGCTTTTGGATAGATGTTCGCAGGCCTTGAACGGGTCGTTGAGAACCGCATAAAAACCTGCAAGACCGTAGTGATATTGATAATCTTTCCGTCCCTTTAGACCCTCGCTCTTTTGGAAGTCCTCAAGTCCCGCGCCGGCCCTTCCTAATCTTGCCATCACCATTCCCCTAAGCAGATACACATTGGGATCTTTGCCGTTCAGTTCTATAGACCTGCTTAAATCTTTCAGCGACGTTTGGAAGCTCTTCAAATAATAGTACCCCATGCCCCTGCTGAAATAAGCGTAGGCATTGTCGGGCTCAAGCTCGATGGCCCGGCTTAAATCAGAAATGGCTTTGTCATACTGTTCCATTTCGGAGTAAGCTATGCCTCTCAGAACATGGGCGTCGGCATTGTTTGGCTCAAGCCTAAGCGCGCTGTTCAGGTCCCGAATGCCTTTTTCGTGCTGTCCCTTCTCTATGTACGCTACCCCACGTTCGATGTATGCCCTTGCATTCTGCGGCCCTGCGGCAGCTGCCTGTTCGGACTCCTTTTTCTGTTCCTCTATAAACTTTTTGAGTGCGGATGCGTCGCTGTTTTTCGGTTCAAGCCTCAAGGCCCTGTTTAAATCCACGAGCGCTTTTTCGTGCAGCCCTTTAGCCGCATAGGCACGTCCCCTCTCGATATAAGCGCGGACATAATATGGGCTTAACTCGACGGCATTGCTGAAATCCTGAATCGCCTTGTCATATTGTTTTTTGTCGGCATAGGAGACCCCTCTTTCGAAGTATGCATATGCGTTTGGGGGCACATCCCCGGCTTGAACGAAAGGAGGCAGGATTAAGAACAGCAAAATAAAAGTCGCAGCGTATATGTATTGAACGATGTTCTTCCCGTTGCCCCGGATAAAAGCATGTATCATGTCTATACAATAACCAAGTTGCCGCTGAGTTGCCAATATGCAAATCATTATCCCCCAAAATATTGCTTATCCTAATAAAAAGCTATAAAATGTAATCATGTCTGCATCTTAGAGAGGCGGGGGGAATAACAAAATGCATATCTTTTCAGCTATCGCGAGATTCAGAAACACAAAAGGGTTCACGCTGATCGAACTTTCTATTGTGCTTATCATAATAGGGATAATTATGGGTCTCGGTCTTGGTGTGTTGGGCCCCACGCTTAAAGGCGCAAAGGTCAAGCAGGCAGAGGGATATCTTGATAACGCCATTGAGTCGGTAGTCAGTTTTGGAATGACAAATAAGAGGCTGCCGTCTTATGCAGGAACAGATGAATTTACGCCCTTATTGCGCAACCCAAATGATCCTTGGGGTCAACCCCTGTATTACATTTATGACAATGACACCGCAAATTCCACTACCGGAGGAATTTGCGGTAGGAAGACTACAAAGCTGCGCTTGCAGATTGTGGACGCAATAAACGGAACAAAAACCATAGATAACGTATCTTTTATTATTTTCAGCAGCGGTGCGAGCTATTCGGTTCAACAAACAGGCATTGATAACGGCTCAGGTGTCGAGTATCCGGGTTCCAAAACAGTTACTTTGCTTTCAACTGCATATGCCTATAGTCCGCTCGAAAATCCCAACACACCTATACCTGCTGGCAGTAACTTACCATTTGACGATATCGTTAAATGGGTAACGCTTAGCGAACTTCGCACTAAAATAGGATGTCAGGGCGGTCAGTTGAAAATAATAAATAATGATTTGCCTTCTGCGAGTTTAAGCAGCACATACTCAACACGGATTTATGCTGACGGAGGCACAGGGGCCAGCACGTATCAATGGTGTTGGTATAATAATTCAACATTAAATAACTCTCCCGGTTTGGTTTTTTCCTGTAATGGCACTCTTTCCAAGACCACAACACCAAATACTTGTAATGCAAGTGGATCATGGAACACCTGCGACAATGTTACTATTTCAGGAACTCCCAGTGCTACTTCTGATAACGGAAGTCATATAATCACTTTTGCTGTTAGAGACGGTAGTACTGTGAATAATAACTATGACAATAAATCTTTTGTCCTGACCGTAGGGCCATAACATAAAATGAAACCGTTTAGATTTTCTTTGTTGTCAAACAACAGAGGCTCGTTGCTTATATGGGCAGCTATCATCATGATAATCCTAACCGCAACCATTAGCGCGGCTATATGGATTGTCGGATCAAGGGCAAAGAGCGAAAAGATCAAACAAGCCACCCTCTCGCTCGATTCAGCGGTTAACTCAATAATAGGCTGGTCAATCCAAAACAAGGCTTTGCCGGATGCGGCTACCTTTCCAACGATTGTCTCAAACTCAAAAGACCCTTGGGGAAATGATTTGATTTACTTGTACGACGGCACAATGACAAGCATATCAACAGGTGGTCTTTGCGGGAGAACAACCACTGGCATATATGATAACGGCAATGGGGTCTATATAGCATTTGTGGTGCTAAGCAAGGGGCCGGATTTTACCTTGGAATCATCAGTTACAGGAACATCGGGACCTTATGACAATTCAACTTTTACCGGTGCCTTAAAAAACACGGACCTTTACAAAGTTATCACTCTTGAAGAGCTAAAAAACAAGGCCGGATGTTACGGCCCCGGAGGAGGGCGGTTTGCGATACTGAACAGCTCCCTGCCGGATGCGTATTTGTCCGATTGCAACTCTTCAGGCACTACATATTCAGCGACTATTTATGCGGCAGGCGGGGTGCCGTTTGCAACGGGTGTGGTGCCAAGCGGTTACAGCTTCTCTTTAATCTCTCCACCTGCATGGCTAACAATTGATAATGCTACCGGCGTTCTATCCGGCACCCTCCCAAGCGGGGCAGCTTCTTATTTGGTCACTGTTCAGGCAAGCGACAACCAGACAACGGCAGTCAATACTATGTCAAAGACATTCAATTTGAAAGTCAGATGCGGCACGCCTCCACAAGGAGCCCAAATAAGTTTTGCAAGCAATATCGGACGTTTCTCGCAGACCGGAAGCGGGGTCGTGGTCGACACGGCATTAAAGGCGCTTGTTCTTGGAAACGGCGCACTCTCTACCGCAGGCTGCTCTTGGTACCCTGATAATAAGACCCTTTTAGGAAAAACCATGCGGGCATATTTTAATTTCAAGTTTGCCAACACCGAAACCGGCTTCACGGATTTTGGCGACGGCTTCACTTTTGCTTTAATGACTGGGGGCAATGCCACAAGTGTTTGTGGAAATTCAGGCCCTGATTTGGGATTTGCTAACGGCACTATCGGGACAAACAGCCTTGCGGTAGAGGTCGATACACGTTCGGATAATGCTACTTCTAACCCCTCTAATAATAAAAGTGACCCTGCCAATAATCACATTGCTTCGGTAGGTGCGGCTAATAATACGCATTCAAGTCCTAATGCGGCCTGTCCTGCAGGGCCTGCCCCTCTGAATGCCATCCCATATGAAGGCTGCTATTACACAAGCGCTGCCGCTTGGCTCGAAGACGGCCAGACCCATAGCGCAAGGATAGAGTTGCGGAACGGATACGACAGCGCCTGTAATACATTTGATAACAACTCTACAACAAGCCGTTATGCGCTGCTCAGGGCTTGGGTTGACTGCAATGATTGCAATGATCTTACAAGCGATTATACGCAAACCCCCCTGATAAAGAGGTGTTATTCTTTGTCTTCGAATATGGACAACGTAAAATTCGGATTTACACAAGGCACGTCAACAGCGGTTGACAATATAACAATCTCGAATTTTGGGACAGGCTTTTATACGCAGACAAACGGCCCTGTTGGAAGTTGGACCGCCACGACCGCAATTGACAACGGCACTGCGCAGGCGCGCGATAATCATACCAGCGTTGTCAACAACGGCTACCTGTATGTCATCGGCGGCAACAACGGCCTTGCTCAGGATACGGTGTACTACGCAAAAACCAACGACAACGGCACTATAGGCGCATGGAGTACAACACCGAACTATATTAATGGAACTGCGGGGACCAAACGTTATAATCATACGAGCGTTGTCAACAACGGCTATTTGTATGTTGTCGGCGGAATTGATGATACAGGCGTTGTCAAAAACACCGTGTATTATGCCCCGATAAATTCAAACGGTTCCTTCGGCACATGGGCCTCAACTACTACCCTTCCAGCCGCCCGCAGATACCATGCGAGCGTGGTGAACAACGGGTATCTGTATGTGATAGGCGGAGCGGATGCAACCAATGTGCAAAACACCGTGTATTATGCAAAGCTAAAATCTGACGGCTCTATTGATCCAACTGGATGGCAGACCGCAACTGCAATTGACAATGGCACTGCTCAGAAGCGTTATGCTCATACCAGTGTGGTCAACAATGGCTATTTGTATGTTATTGGAGGCGTTGATAATACAAGCACCATCAGGAATACTGTGCATTATGCAAAACTAAAATCTGACGGCTCTATTGATGCGACAGGATGGCAAACCACAACCGCAATCGACAATGGCACTGCTCAGGCACGTTATAACCATACCAGCGTTGTCAATAACGGCTATTTATATATCATTGGCGGCAACAACGGCCTTGCTCAGGATACGGTGTACTATGCAAAAACCAACGACAACGGCACTATAGGCGCATGGAGCACAACTCAATCCATTAATGTCGGCGGCACCAAACCACGTTACGCTCATACGAGCATAGTGAATAACGGCTATTTGTATGTCATTGGAGGAAATGCCGGCGCAGGCGCACAAAACACCGTGTATTATGTTCCATTCCAGTGAACGCGACACATCCCTTCAAAACCTGTTTTCATGAGGAGAAAAGTTTTTGACATCCCCCTAAGCTTCTGATATTCTTTAAAAATAAGAGTTGAAACAATATGGTTGCTGAAAAAAGGAGCGATAGGGTGAACAATTATAATGCATTGCGGAACGCCAAGGGCTTCACCCTCATAGAACTGTCCATAGTTCTCATCATAATCGGCATTATCATGGGGCTCGGAATAGGCGTTGTCGGCCCGCTGCTCAAGGGAGCAAAGATAAAACAAGCACAGGACTATCTCGAAGGGGCGATCCAATCTGTGATCAGCTTCGGAATGGGCAATCAGCGTCTGCCAAATACCGGGGAGTTCCCGACCGGGCTTCGCAATCCTAACGATCCGTGGGGGAACCGGTTCTGGTATATTTACGACAATAAAACCGCCACGACAGCCGAAGGCGGAATATGTGGAAGAAAAAGCACAAACCTAAGGCTGGCCATAATTGACGCTACCACAGGCACCACCACAAACATAGATAATGTCGCGTTTATAGTCTTCAGCGGTGGTGCGAACTTTAACAACCAGACAGCAGGGCCGACAGGTGATGCGGGCACTAGCGCCGGGGTCGTTACAATCAACACATATCTGCCTCTCGATAATCCCAACGTGCAGGTTGACAACTACGCAGGCGATGTCGGCGGCACGCGAAACGAGCCTTACGACGACATCGTAAAATGGGTGACCCTCAGCGAGCTTCGTATCAAGGCCAACTGCACAGGGGCACAGTTGAGCCTAATCAACGATAGTCTTCCATTCGGACAAATAGGTTCGGCGTACGGCCCAATAAATGTTTATCCTAACGGAGGGGTGCCTAATGCCGGTGGCTATAGATGGTGTATCCAGAACGCTACGGGCGCAAGCGCTCCTTCGGGTATTACTTATTCCGATAATAATTCCGTATCTATACCGTTTTCGACGAACTGCCAAGGTCTTGCCGAGGGCTCATGGTCTGCATGGTCCACACATGTCGTGATAGCAGGAACGCCTACCGGATCATCCAGCAGCAATAGCCTCACATTTTTTGTTAGAGATAATAACGATCCAACAGGAACAAATGACAATATAGGACAAAAGATGTTTATACTGACTATTTATCCATCAGTGTCGGCCGGGAGTTATGCGCCTGCGGGCTCGCAGGTAAGCTTTGCAAATAATATGGCAAATTTTTCGACACCTGCAAGCGTATCAACCGCAAACTCTGTTTCACCTGATACAACGAATAATACGCTTGCATTGGGGAATAATGTGCTTAGTTCGAGGGGGTGTATATGGTATACGTCCACAGGTGATAGATTAGACACTAAAGTAATGAAAGCATACTTTGAGTTTAAAAACTTAAAAGTTGATACTGGCAACAGCATAACTTATGGGCACGGGTTTACTTTTGCGCTTAAAGATACCGCTGATACAAATGTTTGTGGTGACACCGGAGCCTATTTGGGATATGATACTGGCACTCTTACTTCCGGAAATTTGACCGGAAACACTATTGCAGTAGAATTCGATACATATCCAAACTTGACAGTAGCACCGACACGAGCTGATCCAGACCGTGCTGCGGCAGTTAACAACAATAGTTATAACCATGTAGCTATTGTGAAAAACCGGAGAAATAATCATGATAATGTCACCAATGCGTCTTGTTCTGTTGATGCAACTTATACTACAAGCACTGATTCTGCATGCACCTTTGGGAATACTTATGGTATCTTATGGTTTGAAGATAACACGCAGTTAACTCACAGGGTTAGGGTTGAAGTCGATCATGATGTGGAATGTACTACCGGCATTAATGGAAGAACAGGGGATTCGAGGATAAGGGCATGGGTGGATTGCGTTGCCTGTAATAACATATCTCAAACTGCAGCCTCTCCTACAACTACCCCAACAGTTAAAGATTGTTTTAATGCAACTGGTGCAACCAACTATATTTATGGATTTACTCAAGGTACAGGCACTGGAACTATAACACAAGATATTCTCATTTCGAGTTTCGGCATCAGTTTTTATCCTTATCCATAGGACGGTTCTATTTAATATAAAAATAATGATAACTGTTTCTTATACGAGATACTTCGATAAATGGCCAAAAATATTTTAGCGGCGATACTTTCAGGCCTTTCAGACAGAAACATTCGTTTTGATGACCTAAAGAAATTTCTAACAAGCTTTGGTTTTGAGTGTCGTATAAAAGGCGACCATCATATTTTCTCAAAAGAAGGCATAGAGGAGATTATAAATTTGCAGCCGCTTAAAGATGGCAAGGCAAAACCTTATCAGGTTAAGCAAACGCGAAATGTTATACTGAAATACAAACTCCATAAGGAGGAGCATGATGTTTAAATATGAAGTAATCGTATATTGGAGCGAGGAAGATAAGGCTTATATCGCAGAAGTTCCTGAACTTCCGGGATGTATGTCTGATGGACCAACGTATGAAAAAGCTATAAAGAATGCTCAAATAGTTATTTCAGAATGGATAGAAACCGCAGAAAAAATGAATCGAGAAATACCTCAGCCTAAAGGAAAACTTGCATACGCTTAAAAAATTCATGCGCTACGGCGAAAAGAACATAAAAAGAGCTAGGCTCGAGATCTGGGACAACCCGAATCCTGAAAGGGATTACGAGGTCGATATCTCGTTCCCTGAGTTCACATGTCTCTGTCCGCGTTCGGGCTATCCGGATTTTGCGGTGATAAATATCAAGTATGTGCCGGACAAAAAAATAGTCGAACTGAAAGCGCTTAAGCTTTACCTGAACTCTTTTCGCGACGAGCACATTTCGCACGAAGAACTGACTAATAAAATATTCTCGGAACTCGAAAAACAGCTCAAGCCGAGATTTTTAGAGGTGGTCGGAGATTTCAATCCGAGGGGAAACGTAAAAACCGTTATACGTGTCAGTTCTAAAAAGCCTTAGCCTTATTTATAAACGCCTTAAGCTTTTTATGATCTTTCCTGCCTTTGTCGGCCTCGACCCCGCTGCTTACATCGACCGCATACGGCACCACTCTTTTTATGGCCTGCTCTACGTTTTCGGGCGTAAGCCCGCCGGACAATATTATCTTGCCGTAGCGCGTTGCTTCGACCGCGATGTCCCAGTTGAAGACTTGACCTGTGCCGCCGTAAGAATCGGGAGTGTATGTATCGAGCAGAAAGGCCGACGCCCGATATTTGCGTAGGGCATCGAGGTCGGTGAAATTCCTTACCCTGAATGCCTTTATGGCCCTGTGCCATAAAGCGCAGGCGTCTGGCGTTTCATCGCCGTGGAGTTGAGGAAGGTTTATTCCTGCAAATTCCATTATCGCCCTTATCTTCGTGCTCTCCTCGTTTACAAACACGCCGACCGTGGTTACGAAGGAAGGCAGCCGTGCTATGATCTCGCCCGCTTTTTCAGGGCTGACGTAACGCGGGCTTTTTTCGTAAAGAACAAAACCTAGCGCGTCTGCCCCGAAATCGATCGCGGCAAGCGCGTCGTCCAGATTGGTTATACCGCATATTTTGACCCTGACCATATTAGATTGTAGGCAGTTTTGCCAAAGACTCTTTTATTTTCTCTTCCGGGTATTCGTAATCCACAAGCTTGCCGGACATATAATCGGCGTAAGCGGTCAAATCAAGATAGCCGTGGCCGCTTAGATTAAAGAGTATGCATTTTTCTTTGCCCTCTTCTTTGCACACCAAAGCTTCGTCTATAGCGGCCCTTATGGCGTGCGAGCTTTCGGGCGCAGGGATTATTCCTTCGCTCTTGGAGAAGGTGAGCGCAGCCTCAAACACCGAGGTTTGGCCGTAAGCCTTGGCCTCGATTATTTTGTCATTGTATAGTTGAGAAACCAATGCAGAGTCGCCGTGATAGCGCAGGCCGCCTGCATGGATCCCGGGAGGCATGAAGTCATGTCCGAGCGTGTACATCATTATAAGCGGCGTTAATCCTGCCGTATCGCCGAAGTCGTATCTGAATTCGCCTTTTGTGAGAGTGGGGCAGGAGATCGGTTCTACGGCTATGGCCCGCACCTGTTTGCCGTTTATCTTATCGTGTACGAACGGGAAGCTCAGTCCTGCAAAATTGCTTCCGCCGCCGCAGCAGCCGATGACTACATCAGGATACTCTCCCACCATTTCGAGTTGTTTTTTCGCTTCGAGCCCGATGACGGTCTGATGTAACATTACATGGTTTAATACCGAGCCGAGCGCATAGTTGGTGTCGCTGTGTGTTGCGGCGTCCTCAACCGCTTCGGATATGGCCATACCAAGGCTTCCGGGGCAGTCGGGCGAGGTCTCCAGTATTTTGCGGCCGGAGTTTGTAATGTTTGAAGGGCTCGCATGGACAGTTGCGCCCCATGTTTCCATAGCGATGCGCCTATATGGTTTTTGATCATAACTTACGCGCACCATGTAAACAGTAACATCCAGCCCGAAGAGGCTTCCTGCAAGCGCCATGGACGAGCCCCACTGGCCTGCTCCTGTTTCTGTTGCGATCCTTTTGGTGCCCGCTTTTTTATTGTAGTAGGCTTGAGGTATAGAGGTGTTCGGTTTGTGACTGCCCGCAGGACTTACGCCCTCGTACTTGTAATATATGCGCGCAGGGGTTTTTAAGGCAGCTTCCAGCCTTTTTGCGCGATAAAGCGGCGCAGGCCTCCAGAGCGTATAAATTTCGAGCACCTCTTCAGGTATGTCTATCCAGCGCTGGGTCGAGACCTCCTGCTCTATCAGAGACATGGGGAATATTGCGCTCAGGTCGTCCGGGCCGACAGGCTGCTTTGTTCCGGGGTGCAGCGGCGGTTTCGGCAGGTTCGGCATATCGGCCATGATGTTGTACCACTGTCTCGGTATCTCTTTTTCACTCAGCGTTATTTTTGTTTCCCGCATTATCCGCCTCCTCAAATGTTCTGTATGGCCCTTTAAAAGCGTTCAAAATCAATATTTCAGGGTCAAATATATGATATAATAACATTCTTTTGTAAGCAAAAGAACACGGAGGCGCAAAATCAAAAAACAGCCAGATAAAAACGGATACTTCGGCCCATTCGGAGGCAGGTTCGCGCCCGAAACACTTATCCCTGCACTCGATGAGCTGGATGCGGCTTACGCTGCCGCAAAAAAAGACAAGGCTTTTAAGGACGAGCTGGACCAGCTCCGCGCGACCTATGTGGGCAGGCCCACGCCGCTTTATTTTGCGGCAAGGCTTTCGGCGCATCTGGGAGGCGCCAAGATTTATCTCAAAAGGGAAGACTTGGCGCATACAGGCGCGCACAAGATAAACAACGCCATCGGTCAGGCGCTGCTCGCGAAAAAAATGGGCAAGAGCAGGGTCATCGCCGAGACCGGCGCAGGCCAGCACGGAGTCGCAACCGCAACCGGGGCCGCGCTCACAGGGCTTGAATGTGAAATATATATGGGCTCGGTCGATGTAAAAAGACAGGCCTTGAATGTTTTCAGAATGAAGCTGTTAGGGGCAAAAGTGAACGAGGTCAATCTCGGTTCAAAGACCTTGAAAGACGCGATAAACGAGGCGCTGCGGGATTGGACCACGAATGTGCGCCATACTCATTATGTGATGGGCACGGTGTTCGGGCCACATCCGTTCCCGATGCTCGTAAGGGATTTTCAGTCGGTAATCGGGAGTGAAGCTAAAAAACAGGTCCTTAAGGCAGAGGGCCGTATGCCTGATTGTCTTATAGCCTGCGTTGGCGGAGGCAGCAATGCGATGGGCCTGTTTAATGAGTTCATAGAAAGCGATGTGAAGATGGTCGGGGTGGAGGCAGGAGGCAAAGGCATAGAGAGCGGCGAGCATGCTGCGCGTTTTGCGGGCGGCTCCATCGGAGTGCTTCAGGGGACCAAAAGCTATCTGCTTCAGGACGAGGACGGAAATGTACTCGGCACGCATTCGGTCTCGGCAGGGCTGGATTACGCATCGGTAGGGCCTGAGCATGCATTTTTCAGAGAAGCAGGCAGGGTCTGTTACACGTACGCCACCGATGAAGAGGCCTTGGCCGCCTTCGATCTGCTTTCAAAAACCGAGGGCATCATTCCTGCGCTCGAATCAGCGCATGCCGTTGCCGAAGCCGTAAAACTCGCTCCCCAAATGGACAAAGAAAAAATAATCATCGTAAACCTCTCGGGAAGAGGAGATAAAGATGTTCAGCAGGTCGCGGCAATCAGGGGGATAAATCTTCAGTGAAACAGACCCGCATATCAAAAACCTTTTCAAGGCTTAAGGCCTCGGGCAAAAAAGCCTTTATCCCGTACATTATGGCAGGCGATCCGGATATAGGGCGCACACGGCAATACATCTCGCTGCTTGAAGAGTGCGGCGCTGATATAATCGAGCTCGGCGTCCCGTTTTCCGATCCGCTTGCAGACGGGCCTACGATACAGATGGCTGCAGAAAGGGCGGTGGCTGCGGGTGTGACCTTGAGGAAAGTCATCTCATTTGTGCGTGAGGTTAGAACGCAGACAGAAATACCCTTGATACTGATGACCTACTATAATCCTGTTTTTAAATACGGCGAAGAAAAATTCGTAAGCGATGCCGTAGACGCAGGTGTCGACGGAGTCATAATCCCCGACCTTCCGCCGGATGAAGCGGGCCGGTTGATCAAGCTCTCCCGCGCGGCAGGCCTCGACACGATATTTCTGATAGCGCCGACATCGAACGATAAGAGGATAAAAAAAGTTGCGTCGGCTTCGAGCGGTTTTCTCTACTATGTCTCGATGACGGGCATCACAGGCACTAAACTCACCCTTGAAGCCTCATTTCTCGATCATATCAACAAAGTGAAACAGGCGTCGAAAGCCCCGGTTGCCGTGGGTTTCGGTGTTTCAACGCCTGACGATGCTCGGACTATCGCGGGCGTGGCGGACGGAGTGATAGTCGGCAGCGCTATAGTAAAAAAGCTGCACGAAGACCCTGAAGGGGCAAGGGATTTTATAAAACATCTCAGGGAGGCGGTTGCTTAAATGGCTTGGTTCAAAAGAAAAAAAGAGATAAAGCCGGACAGGAAGGTAAAGATCCCGGAAGGCTTGTGGGTCAAATGCGACGGCTGCAAGGAGATCATTTACAAAAAAGAGATAGAGAAAAATCTGAAGGTATGCCCGAAATGCAACTACCATTTCAGGATAAGCGCTATGGAACGCATAGAGTTCATTGCGGACGAAGGCAGCTTTTCGGAACTCGATTCCGATCTGACGGCCGTTGACCTGCTGAATTTTAAGGACACCATGTCCTATGCCGAAAGGATCGAAGAGAACAAAAAAAAGAGCGGGATGAACGATGCGGCCATTTACGGGGACATCACGATAAACGGCAGGCCCTTGGTTTTGGCCATTATGGATTTTTCGTTCATGGGCGGAAGCATGGGTTCTGTGGTCGGGGAAAAAATAACCAGGGCTGCGGAGCGCGCACTCGAAAAACGCGAACCGCTCGTCACGATCTCCTCGTCGGGCGGGGCCCGCATGCAGGAAGGCATGTTTTCCCTGATGCAGATGTCCAAGGTGTCCGCGGCGATAGCCCGGCTCAAAGACAATAGCGTGCTATACATATCGGTGCTGGCCGATCCGACCTTCGGAGGCGTTACTGCAAGCTTTGCGATGCTCGGCGATATAATCATCGCGGAACCCAAGGGCCTTGTGGGCTTCGCAGGCCCTCGCGTGATAGAGCAGACCATAAAACAGCAGCTTCCCGAGAATTTTCAGCGGGCGGAGTTTCTGCTCGAGCACGGCATGCTGGACTGCGTGACAGAGAGGAAAGAACTTAAGAATACCATCAGCAAACTTTGCGACCATTTCATGCCTGTAGTCAACGAGCCATGAGCTATCCGGCCGCTATCGATTATCTTTACGGTCTTCAGAAATTCGGCATTAAATTAGGTCTCGACAAAACAAAGGCCATAATGTCGGAACTCGGCGACCCTTTCGCGGATTTCAAGACCGTCCATGTCGCAGGGACAAACGGCAAAGGCTCCGTGTCGGCAATGACCGCTTCGATATTGCAGGCGCATGGTTTTAAGGTCGGGCTTTTTACCTCTCCCCACCTTGTCAGTTTTACCGAAAGAATACGCATAAACGGGAAACGGATAACGGAGGAAGAGGTCGTTTCTCTTACGTCTGAAATACGCGACGGCATTGCCGGTTTAAGAACCGTCCTTCCGGAGCCGACTTTCTTTGAGTTCGTCACTGCGATGGCCTTCCTCTATTTTAAGAGAAACGGGGTAGACTGGGCTGTCATTGAAACCGGAATGGGAGGCAGGCTCGATGCCACCAATCTGATTATGCCCGCGGTCTCTGTAATTACCAAGATCGGCCTTGACCATAAAGAGTTTTTAGGAGAAACGATCAAAGATATAGCCTTCGAAAAAGCCGGGATCATAAAAGCCGGAGTTCCTGTTGTTTCCGCGTCCCAGCCCGACGATGCTGCACAAGTTATAAACGCCGCGGCCCTGAAAAACGGGTCGAAACTTTTTATCTACGGCAATGACTTCTCCGGAGATCTCTGGAATTCGGCTATAGACGGGATAGCCTTCGGATACCGCAACGGCGCTTCCTCTTTAGACGGCTTGCGGGTCAGGCTTGCAGGAGAGCACCAACTCGAAAACGCCTGTTTAGCGGTCAAAGCGGCAATGACCGCGCTGGGCGAAGACATTAAATATTCTGCGGTGGCGAGGGGTCTTAACGAAACGCGCTGGGCAGGAAGGCTTGAGTTTATTCAAGGAGACCCCCCGATGCTTATTGACGGCGCGCATAATCCCGATGCGGCGGAAAGCCTGTCCTGTTTTGTCGGGAAACATCTCGCCGGGAAGAATATCATACTTGTACTCGGTATTATGGCGGACAAGGATATAGACGGAATTTTAAAACAGTTGCTTCCTTCGGCAACCAGTACTATTTTTTGCGCCCCGAACTATGGCAGGGCGGCATCGGCCGGAAGCCTTGCGGCAAAGGCATCGCAGATAGGCTTTTCAAATACAGAGACGGCAAGTTCCGTATATGCGGCCCTGCAGAGGGCGCGGGAAATTTCTCTGCGCACGGAAGCTCCGCTCATTCTTATAACAGGTTCGTTCTATACCATCGGCGAGGCAAAAGAGCTGCTTGGGGAAAAGGCTGTGCTCGGCGATCTGAGGGAAACAGTTTGAGAGGCGCAAGGCAAACAGTCGGCAGTTGGCAGTCGGCAGTCGGCAGTCTCATGGTCTTTATCGCAGCACTCTTGTTCTTTGCCTCAAATGCATCGGCGACGAACATAACCGCAGACAAGCTTGAACATTTCAAGAACGAGGACAAATTCACGGCCTCGGGCAATGTCAGGATAGAAAGGAATGGGACTGTCGTAACAGCGGAAAAGGCCATATACTATCAAAGCCGCGCCGAGGCCATACTTGAAGGCAAAGTCATGTACGAAGACGAATATGCGCTTATAAACGCCGAGAAGGCAGAGATAAACATCGACAACAAGACAGGTAAACTCTTCAATGCGATAATCCAGCTTAAAGACAAAAAGAGCAGAGACACGGGGCAGGATGTGAAATACCGGTTTAGCGGAGACAACGTGCAGCGTTTGAGCGCCGACCATTACTATGTAAAAACCGCTTCCTTTACCACCTGCGGCTCCGAGGAAGGCAAGGAACCCGACTGGTGCTTCAAAGGGAGAAATGTGGATGTTGTTGTGGGCCGTCGCATTACGGCAAACGAAGCGTCTTTCAACGTGGCCGGAATTCCTGTGGCTTATTCGCCTTACGTCTGGGCGCCGGTGCTTACCGAACGGCAGTCCGGACTTCTTTTCCCTGCAATCGGCAACAGCTCGCAGAAAGGCGTTCAGTTCAGCCCCTCCTATTTCTGGGCGATCGACGAGAATAAAGACGCGACTATCGGACTCGACTATTACGGCAAACGCGGACTCGGAAAGGGCTTGGAGTACCGCTATATCTATCCCGACAGCAACGGCAAATGGTACGGCTATCATCTGCGCGACAACAGGATGAACAAAACTTTTCTCGAATTCAAAGGCGAGCATCGCCACAATATCGGCGAGGTCAAGGCTTTCACCGACATCAATTATCTGAACGAGAGGGATTTTTACAAGGAATACGCGCGCCATCAGGACGCGAGGATACAGCGTTTCCTCCAATCATCGGCCGAGGCTTCCCTGCCCGGGAAGAACTGGCGGCTGTACCTGCTCGGCCAGTCATGGAAGGACCTGAAAGGAACTGATGACAGGATACCGCAGAGGCTGCCGGAACTGGGTTATGTGCTGAACCCGACCCCTGCGGGCCCTTTTGTTTTCAACCTGTCTTCCTCTCTGGCCAATTTTACGAGGGACAGGGACACCAAGGCGCAGAGGTTTGATATACACCCTGCGGTTTCGCATACCGTAGGGAACGACGTCACCTTAACGCAGAAACTCTCATTAAGAGAGACCGTTTACAATATGCACAATACGCAGACTTATGAGTCGTGGATTAAAAAAGGCGCGGTCGAATACTCGGCCTCTACGCTTACGCGGCTGTCCAGAAGCTATGAAGGCGCCACGCACATATTGGAACCTTCGGTAGGATACAGATTCATATCCGGCACTAAATCCGTGCCGCTGTTGGATTCTACGGAACTGTTCCAGAGGACCACCCAAGCCTACGCATCTCTTTACAACAGCTTGGTAATGAAGGACCTGACCGTATCGGCCAAGGCCCTTCAGCCCTATGACTTCAATCCTCAACCTCAAACGCAGCCTCTTTTGCCGACCAAGCTTGAGGCGGTAATAAGCGGCCCCGCAGTATTGAGATTTGATGTTACCCAAGATTTTGCAAAGGGAAGGACCGACAGCACAAATTCGGAATTGTCCGTAAAGGTGACGGACAAGAGTTCTTTTTCGGTCGGAGAGCGCTATAACAGAGAGGCGAACATAAAACTCTACAAGGCCGGCATCGATGCGGTCATAAACAAACAATGGGCTGTAAAATCGGACGCCTCGTATGACTTCAAGATGCACGAATTCAGGGATGCCACCGCAAAGATCATATATTCGCAGAAGTGCTGGGCCCTGAATACCGCCATCACGAGAAGGCCGGGATACGGGACGCGTCCGCCCGAATACGGATTCATGGTATTCTTCGAGTTAAAGGGTTTGGGCGGGGAGCACCGGTTTCTGTGAACATAGTCGTTGTCCTCAATAAGCCCGCCGGCATAACCTCGCACGATGCGGTGCAAGCGGTCAAAAAAGCGTTCAAGGTCAGGAAGGCCGGACATGCCGGAACGCTCGACCCCATTGCGACCGGAGTGCTGCTTGTCTGTTTGAACGAAGCCACAAAGATTACCGGATACCTCTCTGACATGGATAAAGGTTATTTGATGACGATAAAACTGGGAGAGAACACCGACACCTATGATTCGGAGGGGGCCGTAATTTCGACTGTAAAGGATTATTCGGTCACTAAAGAGAAAATAGAGCGGGTCCTTGGAAATTTTATGGGAGAGATCGATCAGATACCCCCGATGTATTCGGCGATAAAACTTTCGGGCAAACCTCTTTATGAGCTGGCGAGAAAAGGCATCGAGGTTGAGAGAAAGCCGCGCAGGATAAGGATCGACAGGCTTGAACTCGTAAGCTATAACGACCCGTTTGTTACCCTTTCGGTGGAATGTTCCAAAGGCACCTACGTGCGTTCTCTTTGCAATGATATAGGCGCCGCCCTTGCTACAGGCGCGCATGTGACGGGGCTTGTGAGGACGAGGATAGGCCGCTTCAGGGTCGAAGATTCGGCGCTCATCAACGAGCTTCCGCAAAAGACGGACTGTATTTATACGATCGATAATGCCTTGGCCGGATTCACCGAAGCGCTGCTCGACGGGGACAATTTCAGAAGGGCCAAGAACGGCAATCCGATAAAGATCATCAATCTTCTTAACGATTACAGAAGGGCGCTGATAGACCTGATTACTCCGGAAGGCCGGGACATATATGTAAGGCTCAAAGATTTAAAGGGAAACCTGTTTGGCATAGGCAAGGTTGTAAAGGACTCGATTAAAATTGAAAGACTGTTCAACTAAGGGGGCAAATATATGATACCGCGATATACAAGACCTGAGATGGGAAAACTCTGGGAGCCGGAGAACAGGTTCCGCAAATGGCTCGATGTGGAGATTGCGGCCTGCGAAGCGTGGGCTGAACTCGGCGAAATCCCTCAGGATGCCGTAAAGACGATAAAAGAAAAGGCAGGCTTTGACGTGGCCCGCATAGACGAAATCGAAAGCACAGTCAAACATGACGTGATAGCATTTCTGACCTCAGTAGCGGAATTCGTAGGTCCGGAGTCGAGGTTTGTGCATAAAGGTCTCACCTCCTCCGATGTGGTGGATACCGCCTTATCGCTGCTGATGAAGGAAGCCGCGGAGATTATAATCGAGGACATAAGCGGGCTCATGTCAGCGCTCAAGGAGCAGGCGTTCAAATATAAAGAGACCCCCTGTATAGGCAGAAGCCACGGGGTCCACGCAGAGCCTATGACCTTCGGACTGAAATTCGCTTTGTGGTACGAAGACGCAAAGAGGAGTCTGCGGCGGATGGAGCAGGCGAAAGAGGTCATCGGCATCGGCAAGCTTTCCGGGGCCGTAGGGACTTTTTCGAACGTCCCGACAAGACTCGAAGAGCTCGTTTGCGCGAAGCTGGGACTGAAGCCCGAGACCGTTGCAACCCAAGTTGTTCAGCGCGACCGTCATGCGGAATATATGTCTGCGCTTGCGCTTGTTGCCGCATCCGTCGAGAAAATATCTGTCGAGATGAGACACCTGCAGAGGACAGAGGTGCGCGAAGCTGAAGAGCCGTTCAGCGCAGGGCAGAAGGGTTCGTCCGCAATGCCGCACAAAAGAAACCCGGTCGGATGCGAAAACCTGTCGGGGCTTGCGAGGGTGGTACGCACCAATGCCCTTGCAGCTTTTGAGAATATCGCGCTTTGGCACGAGAGGGACATATCGCATTCGTCGGTCGAGAGGGTCATAATACCCGACAGCACGATTCTGGTTGACTATATGCTGAACAGGCTGTGCGGCATAATCAAAAACATGCATGTATATCCAGATCGGATGCTGGAAAACATGGGAAGGAGCTATGGGCTGCACAACTCACAGCGCACGATGTTGATGCTGACCGAAAAGGGCATGCTGCGCGAAGACGCTTACGCTTTGGTGCAAAAGAATGCGATGGAAAGCTGGCGCACAGCCACGGACTTTAAGACACTGCTTATGAAAGATCCTCAAATAAAAGAAAAACTCGACGACAACAATATAAACGAGATTTTCGATTTAAGCTATTACCTCAGGCATGTGGACTATATATACGATAGGGTTTTCAAGGAGTGATCGTTAGTGGAAGATATAACAAGGTCGTTGGACGAAAGAAGAGAGAGCGAAAGACTTGGCCTTGACGGCGAGATGTCGCTTCGTTACGGCGAAGTCTCGGTTGAGGGTGAACTTCTGGACATAAGCTCAGGCGGAGCGCTCGGCCGCTTCTCTATCAAAACAGGCATCCCGCCCATACTCGAAAAAGTGACCGCAGAATTTACGGTCGGGATCAAAATGATAAGAGATATCGAAGGGATCGTGATAAGGCTTCAGGCGATAGAGGCCGATACCGATTCCGAATTCGTAAAGGTGGCGATTAAATTCCGCAATTTGACCTCTGAAAAATCAAGCCAGATAAGGGCGGTCAGCAGCAGTCTTCAGACGTAACGTTTTAGCTGTGCTTTCTTGCCGCGTCCGACAATTCTTTTTTCACCTGTTTTCTAAACCACACAGGCTCGACAATCTCCACATCGGGCAGCCATGTGTAAATCCATTTCTTGATCTCCCGCTCGCCTTTGACAGTAACGGACATCACTAAGTCTCCGTTGGGCAAGAATTCACGTTTTTCGGAAGGATGCCAGCTTTTCTTTCTTGCGATCAAATCCGCAACGGAGGCGTTAAACCGGACTTTCACATTGACCTCTTTTCCGTCATAAACGCCCCAGCTGTGCGAAAGATGCTCATGAAAATCGAAGCCTTCCAGCGGTTGAAAAGCGAAGCCGGTCTCTTTCAGTTCGACAATCCTGTCGAGGGCGAACCTCCGTATCTCCTCCCGGAGGTGACAGTAGGCTATCAATATCCACGAGCCTTCGTAAAATATCAAGCCGTACGGGTCGACCATGCGTTCTTTGGGGTCCTGTTCATCGCGTGTTTTATACAGCATTTTTATCGAGCGCTGAAAACTTATGCTTTCCGAGATCGCCTTAAAGTATTCACCCATCTTCTCGGTCTCGAAGGCATCGGGGATCTTTATCATGACGGGCACAGTATGTTTTACGCCCGGCTCTTTTGCGATGTTTACAAGATGGTCGACAAACCTATGAAATCCGGCCTTCAAAGGGGCCCCCAGATGGGAGACTGTTTCGCCCATTGTCAGGAGCAGGAGGAACTCATCGTCCGAGAGCAGCATCTTCTTGATCCTGTCCCCGCTGACAAATTTGTATCCATGCCTGTCCTGATCAAAAATTATCGGGTCGATCATTCCGACAATCTCAAGGTAGCGGAAAATAGTCCGCTTTGAAACCTCGAACCTGTCCATCAATTGCTCAACGGAGGGATATTTGTTCTGCGCAATGAGAGTGTAAGTCTTAAGCACGTTCACAAGCTTGGAGGAAATGCCTGATTTGCGGGTCCCCCCTTTACCGGCATTCAGGTTATTGAAATTCTTATTGCGCATGAAATTATGCCAGTTTTTCCGACAGCCAGACCTTTATTAAGGACTGATAAGGCACATCTCTTTTATTGGCCTCGATTTTTATGCGCTCAAGCAGCGAGACAGGCAGCCGGATAGATATTGACTGCGTTGAGGGCTTGAGATTCGGAAACCGTACGGCCTGCGATTTGGACCAATCAAGGTACTCGTCAGTGCTGTGAGTTTCCCAAAATTTGCGCTCCTCAGACTCTGATCTGAATTTAGGCGCCGGCTTTAGTTTTTTGTTCATAAATAACCCTCTCTTTCTTGTGCGCAGGACGGGCCGATATAACACGGATCTTTGTCCCCTTCTCGCGCAATGTGAATGTTACATGAAGAATCCTCCCATCGTTCGTTTTGCCGAGCGCATGATATCTGGGTTCTTTTTGGCTGTGCTTTTCATCGCATAAAAGCAGCAATGGCTCATTTATAAATATTTGCTCGGCTTCGGAAGAACTTATTCCGTGTTTGTCGCTTTTATAGGCATTGCCTTCGTCCCAGTCGAAACCCTCTATCAACCCAAGGTCTATCATCAAATGTATATTATCACCATATACCAATGCTGTCAACACAACTGCAAAAAATACCTTGTTTTCTTTGCTTGTAGTGCGCTGACATACTGTTGTCACAGGCGTGTGTCATAAATAAAGAGAGAAGACAATTTTAGGAGGCGGGTATGTCTGTGAGTGCAATGATACTCAGGTCGAGGCGAAGACGGAAATATGGGATGCAACAAAGTTCGATGATAAGGACAAGGTTCGAGGAGCTCAAGTTCTGTCAGTATCTTGCATCCGTCATAACTTCTGAAATTGCTTATGGAAAAGCCAATGAGATTATGGAGTTTGCATCGGCAATATTGGGAGAAAAACCGGTCTTTGCAGGCCTTAAGGGCTATCGGGCCAGTTCGTCAAAGAACAGGATTAATGAGGATGATGAAGATTATGAAACTGTCAGGATCAGCAAAATCCCTAAAACCATTGTCATGCGTCATCTCAGGGATAAAGTCCTGCCGATGGTCTTAAAACGGATGGACAATCTCGGACGCGGCAGGGACAACGAGTTCCAGCCCCGTCTTTTAACCCTGAAAAAAATGTTCGGCCTCTCGGATGTAGAGGCTGAAGTCGTATTTTTTTATTACCTCCGCGATACATCGCATGACCTCGATTCTTTTTTGGAAAATGTCGGGTTAAGTTTTTCCTCTTATATCAAATTAAAAAGCTTCGGGCACTGTGTCTTGGGGATTAAGCGGCGGGAGATACTAAAGGCATTGTCAAAGGGGACGCTCCTAAAAACCGGACTGCTGATATGCAGCGAACTTGAGCGTGGTATTGAGCTGAGCGGGTGGTGCAAGGATTATTTGTCGGACATATCAAAAAGAGAGCTGAAACACAAGTTTTATACAACCGGCAATGATTCTGAGCTTTCGCTTTCGGATTTCAGCTTGGCTGAAGACGAGCAGCTTGTATTAAGGGATTTGCTCAAGGGTGCCGGAAGATGCAATATCCTTCTGTACGGAAGGCCGGGGACAGGCAAGACATCTCTCGCCAAAACGCTTGCCAAAGAATACGGCAAAGGCCTTATCAGTATAAATATTCCCGAGTCGGACGACCCCAAAGAGAGGATATCAGGGCTTCAGGCAGCTTTGTATTTAGCGGAAGGCCCAAAAACATTGGTGCTTGTGGACGAGGCCGAAGAACTGCTGGGTTCCGAGTCTTTCTTTTTCAAGAAAGAGCTGAGCAAAAGCAAGGTCAATGAGCTGCTTGATGATCACAAGCATAAGATCATCTGGATAAGCAACGATACTTATGCGATACACCCCTCAACGATGCGGCGCTTTTCCTACACGCTTGAATTCAAGAAACTCGGCAGCAAAGACAGGATCAAGGTTTTGCAGCATGAACTCAGAAAGAAAAAGCTTGACGGCATTTTTACGGATGAGGAATTGAAAGAAATATCACACGACTATTCTGTCGATGCCGGAGGCATAGTCAATGCCGTCGCGCTTGCGGGCATAAAAAGGAAACAGAACAAAGATGCCCTGTTAAAGAAAGTCAGGGCGGTGCTTAAAAGCCATGAAAGGGTTACGACAGGGAAGGCCGAAACAAACAAAGTGAAAAAAAGCTTCGGAACCTATTCCCTCGAAGGGCTGAATGCCTCGCAGGATTTAGGCGAAATAATCCCCATCATAAGGCGCTATGAAGATTTCCGCCGCGCAAGTTCTGAAACAAGGTCTTTGGCGCTGTTGCTCTACGGCATGCCCGGCACAGGCAAGAGCGAGTTTGTGCATTATCTCGGCCATGTGCTCGACAAGCAGGTGCTGCTTAAAAGGGCGAGCGATATTCAGTCAAAATGGGTGGGCGAGACAGAAAAGAACATCGCGGAGGCCTTTCATGAGGCAAAACGAGATGAAGGCATTCTCTTTTTTGACGAAGCAGACACCTTTCTTTATCCGCGTAGTTCGGCGCAGAGGTCTTGGGAGAAGAGCTTTACGAACGAAATTTTGGCCCAGCTTGACGCCTACTCAGGCATAACCGTCTTTGCCACAAACGATATTGACGGGCTTGACCACGCGGCGCTGAGACGGTTCAAGTTCAAGATAGAATTCAGGCCGCTAAAACCGGAAGGCAATCTGCACTTTTACAACACCCTGCTGATGCCGTTGTTTTCAGGTGAGGCAAAACCCAGCGCAGAACAGATCGCTGTTCTCAAAAACATTTGCAATTTAACGCCGGGCGATTTTATCGCGGTCAGAGACCGGTTTGAATTTTCCGATAGGGCGGAGATAACGCACCGGCGGCTGATTGACGCGCTTGTGGCTGAGGTGAAGCATAAGAAGGGCGAGAAAATAATGATAGGTTTCGGGGGAGGAAGATAAGTAGCCTAAAGGAAGTGAAAGAGCGAACAAAGCATTACAAGAAACTGACTGTTGAATTTATTCGAACCCATATAGATTTAGTAAGGGTGGAAAAAGCAAAAATTTATACGACATATTGATAATTTGGCAAGCCTGCTACACTTGATTGCATAGCTCACATACGCGCCGATATCAAAAATAGCAAAACTTTGGTATAATAGCGACAATTGTAGGCATCGTTTTGGGGGAAAACAACT
The DNA here is from genome assembly GCA_004321915.1 of Nitrospirota bacterium. Lineage (GTDB taxonomy): Bacteria > Nitrospirota > Thermodesulfovibrionia > Thermodesulfovibrionales > Dissulfurispiraceae > MYbin3. The sequence continues at coordinate 66,762 of SCQE01000081.1, read as the reverse complement.
TTTTTTGTGGAGTAAATTTTGCAATGAATGTTAATAATATATTTAACCTACTGAATAAGTTTGATAAAGAAGAGGATAGAATATCTGCGGGTTTCGGATTTTTGTTGACACAAAATACACAAATACTTAGTACTTTTCTTAGGAAACTAAATATCACAGTGTCCAAGGGAAAACTTAAACAGGTTGACATTGAAACACAAGTCGCTTATGATGATGGGAAAAGTCGTATCGACGTACAATTAAGACTATATGGGGAATTCATAGTTTTTATAGAATCAAAAATCATAAGAAAAGACAACATAGACAGATTAAGTGATCAGCTTAACAAGTATGCCCAAATATTAAACACGATTTCTGAGGAGTATAAACAAACCGCATTAGTTTGCATTACCAAGTTCCCAATAAACCATGATGAACTAAAAGCAAAGGTTAATATTGAAAGAAACAAGATATCTTGTCTCTGTTGGGAGGAACTGCTCAAGCTAATTCAAGAATGCAGGAAAATAAGGATGGATATTTATAAACAATTTAATGAATACATGGGAGATAAAATGTACTCGAAAAAGAAAATAAACGAACAAAAAATCAAAGATGTTGTTGAAGTTTTGGTTATTGTTACAAATGAAGAAAATTGGCAACTTATTAAAAATAAAAAAATAGCAGTTCAAGATAATGGTACTCCCGATGCACAGTATTTAGCGTTTTACAGGACACACAGAAAGGATAAGCCCCAAGCCATCACTCATATCGCAAATGTTATATCAACTGAAATTAATGTGCCGCTGTTTAAAACAGTTGAAGGCGTTCCAGAGTTGAAAAGTTGGTATTTGATGGAACGGAAAAAAGATTTGAAGGATACACATAAACAATATCAACTTGGCGAACTTATAGAATTAGATAAGGAAATTCCATTTAATAAAGGCGGCAAAACAATAGGGCAGGTTAAATTTAAAACAAAAATGAGTGAATTATTGCGAGTGAAAACAGTGAGTGATTTAAAGCGTTTGAAAGATTTAGAAAGCTAAGGGTATTTTGTTTATTTTCTAAAGGCAAAGTTTGTAAAGACTATTCCAATCAATAGTCCCTATTCGCCCCGTCCTGTCTATCCCCCTTGCAATTATTTTTTATTAACAATATAATGTAACTGAAATTTAATTTCAATTACATCGGAGAGCTAATGGAATTGCAGGATTTTAACCCGTGGTGGAAGTCGGGAAAGGTCTCGCCGGAGTTCACGGGAAGAAAAAGAAAGATATTCGGCGAGCTCTTGAAGTATATGGACAAACGTCAGATAGTGCTGCTCACCGGCTTGCGGAGGGTCGGCAAGACGACCCTGATGTACCGGATCATCGACGAGCTCCTTAGAAAGGGCGTGAGTCCTTATAGCGTCATGTATTTCTCGTTCGACGAGTCAAGGTATGATCTGGAAGGGCTTATCAAGCAGTACGAGACGGATGCGCTTAGGGAGGACATATCCAAAAAGAAGGTCTATATTTTCCTCGACGAGATACAGAAACTCGACGGCTGGCCTTCAAAGATAAAGCTCCTGTACGACACAAATCCCAAATTGAAAATCTTTCTGACCGGCTCGGCGCAGATAACCATGTGGCAGGGAACGAGGGAGAGCCTTGCAGGGCGGTTTTTTGATTTTATGATAAAGCCGCTGGATTTCGAGGAGTATCTCGATTTTAAAGGGGCCGTCATAGACAGCCGCAGGGAAAAGATATTCGAAAAGGAACTGAAAAGGCATCTGGCCGCATTCCTGAAGACCGGCGGATTTATCGAGGCGCTCGATATGGACGAGCCTATGCTCAGGAAGTATATAAAAGAGAGTCTTCTGGAGCGGGTCGCTTTTGTGGACATTCCGCAAACCTTCAAGCTCGACCTGCCTGAACTGCTTGTGAAGCTGTTGACTATTACGGCCTCGAATCCGGGCTTTTATCTTGATTACAAGAACCTGAGCAACGATCTGAAGGTTGACCATCGGACTATTGCGAATTATATTTCATACCTTGAATATGCCCTGTTTTTGCATAAGCTTTATAACTATTCCCGGAATTTCCTTACGAGCGAGAAGAAGGTGAAAAGGCTCTATCCGAGCAATACGGCATTTACTCTGGCCATGAACCCGGAGGTTGGCCTGCCGGCTGTTCTCGAACAATTCTTTGTCAACTGCCTCGATGCTAAATTCTTCCTTAAAACCCCGCAAAAAGAGGAGATAGACATAATCCACGTCCATAACAAGACGGTTTTGCCTGTTGAGGTTAAGATAAGGGCGAAAATAGGCATGGATGACGTTAAGACGCTTTTCAAGTTTCTTGACAAGAACAATCTCAGGAAGGCGTTGCTCATTACCCTCGATACCGAAACCAAATTCGAGAAAGAGGGGCTTTTAGTCGAGGCTGTCCCCTACTGGAAATACTGGAGTATCAGGGATAGATTAATCTGAAGTCTTACGCTGTAAAATCCTTCAGCACGTCTATTTTTTTGATCAGGATTTTTCCATCAGTGTCGTCTAGGTAGCCCGATTTTTTGAACTTGCTCATAATGCGTATAGTGGTCTCTACGGTGGTGCCGACCATGTCCGCAAGTTCCTGTTTGGTTACTTTCGTGTCAAGGAGTATTCCTTCTTTTTTCTTCACGCCGTATTTGTCGGCGAGCTTGACCAGAGTATATGCTATGCGGGAATCGACCTTTTCGAGAGCTATGTTCTTCATGTTCTCGTGCGAAGCCCTGACACGCTCTATAAGGTTGCCGAGCATCTTCACGGTCATGTCAGGATGTTTTTCGATCGTTTTGAGAAAGGCGGATTTGGGCATCTTTAATATTTCGCAGTCTTCGATAGCTACGGCATTGGCGGGATACGGAAAGCCCTTGACCACAGCGAGGCCTCCGAAGAAATCGGGCGGGCTTATCATTTCCAATATAAGCTCCTTGCCCTCATTCGAAAGCTTGGTGATCTTGACTTTGCCTTTGAGCAGAATAAAAAGCCAATCGGCAGGATCGCCCTCGGAAAAGATAGCGTTCCTTTTTTTATAACTCTCGGCGTGGCACGCTGTTTCGAGCGAAGAGAGTTCTGCTTTGCCGAGGTTTGCGAATATTCCGATTTCCGAAAGCATGTGTTATATTAGCAAAAATGTGTAAACATTTCACCGGTTTTATTGACAAGCCGCATAATCGGCAAATAAACTAATTCCTTATGGACAGGCTGCAATACATAAACGGCTTTTACGCCACTCCCAAAAGGAGTGTTTCTGTTTTTTCACGGCTGATGCCTGAGTTGTCTTTTTATCGGAATCTTTTCAGGATAGTCTTTAAATGCGCGTCTATGGCCAAGCAAGGGAAATACGACAATGAGGCTTGGTGGAGAAGCAGCTTGGATGTTATGAATGCGCTCGAAAAGGTCGGGATCCGCTTAGAGATAGACGGTGTTGATAATTTCATTTCGCTCGATGGGCCGGCCGTGTTCATCGGAAATCATATGAGCGCTCTTGAAACCTTTGTGTTGCCCGGCATCATATCTTCCGAAAAGCAGGCTACCTTCGTGATCAAGGAAGGCCTTATCGACTATCCTGTTTTCAAACACCTTATGCGCGCCACAAACCCTATAGCGGTAGGCCGTTCAAATCCGCGCGAAGATTTGAAAAAAGTCCTCGAAGAAGGCACAGAACGCCTTAAATCGGGCATTTCGGTAATAATATTTCCGCAGACGACGCGTATAGCAGTGTTCGACGCCAAGGCGTTTAACACCATAGGGCTGAAACTGGCAAAGAGGGCGGAAGTCCCTATAGTACCTTTTGCGCTTAAGACCGATGCATGGGGCAACGGCAAGCGCCTGAAAGACTTCGGCAGGATATCACCTGATAAAACCGCGCATATCGCTTTCGGCGCCCCGCTCTTTATAAAAGACAGAGGAACGGAAGAGCACAATTTGATTATAGACTTTATTACTAAAAAGCTCGGTGAATGGGGCGGAGAAGTTTGCTGAACCGTCCTGCCGGCCCCGATAGTCTTCCGGTCTTCGAATATAAAACCTCGTTTATGTATTTTGTCTTCAAGCAGGCGGACGACGCACCTGCATCGTTTATATACTGCTCCGGCGTAAACCTCGAAAGGTTGCTGTCTATTACAAAAGGCCGGCATAGGCTTGGGCAGAATCCGGCTGTAAAAGGCCTTCAGTCGGTCAATTTAGGGGTGAGGTCTCTGGCCTTGGAACGCGGAGCAGCTTTGAAACCCTTTAAAGGAAAAGACTGTGTATCGGCCAAGCCGATAGCTGATGAGTTATGGTATTCGGAGACCTTGTTCATAGAAAATGCGGTCAGCTCGTTGCCTATGGAACTGACCGCTTATGCCCCGGTGCATCTACTGAAGCTAATATTTCAAGCCTGCATGCTTGAAGAAAACCTTCCTGATTCGCCTTGTACGCCTGACGAATTGGAAAACTTTATTGCCGGACTTTGCGCCAAATACGGCGGCCAAGACCCGACCGGGTCTTAACAGGAGTAGGTGTTTCAGCCGCCTCCGAAAAGTTTCGCCAAATCGATTTTAATGACATTCGCGTTTCCGCATCTCGGGCATTTATCGCTTTTTGCAGTGCCTGTCTGATAACAACCCCCGCAACTCATGCACAAAAAATCATCAGCCATTTTTACGCCTCCTTTTTATCAGTCATGAAATCAGCGTGGAAAGCTCAGCGCCCCTTTAGGGCATACGCCTGCGCATTCGGAACATTTCAGACAGTCCGGATCAAGCATTCTAGCGTCCGGTTTGTGCTTTACTATTTCGAGATCCATAGGGCAGGACTTCTCGCATAACCCGCATTCTTTGCATGATGGTCCTATGTTGAGCTGATATTTGCCCCGTCCTTCCGCATTCGAAACGGTCCCTACCGGACAGAAAGAGCACCATGTCCTCTGGTGTATAAATACTCCCAATATGACCGCAATGCTTGTGGTAAAGGCGCACATGAACCAGAAAACCCTGCCTATGTGAGCGACCCAGTTCATATCCGCCGATTTATTTATCATCTGGAAGGTCATAAAACTCATAAGCGCCGCAAACACGGCCCATCTGAATTTCATGCTCCTGAAAAACGGCGGTATCGGTCTGCTGTAGCTTATTTTTGATAGGACACGGTCCAGAAAAGCGCCGCGCGGACAGAGGTTGCCGCAAACATAGCGGCCCCTGAACGCGCCTCCGATCATGCCTGCCGTCATAGCAACGGCCACAGTATATCCCCACAAAGGATATTTCCATCCTAGCGCAATGGTCAAAACCATTATGGGCAAAAGGACCCATTGAATATAGCGCTTCCTGATCACATCCTGAGACAATGCCTTTGCCATAAAAAAAATCTCCTTTTAAAAACTCCTTACGCTCGATTATCCCTGCTTCTGCAGTTTAGGTTTCAGCCCGAGTTTGTAAAGGATGTTCGCCATAAGACAGAAGCCGGTGAAGGCGAAGATTATCAGATTTAATCCGACCAATCCGGTCAGAATAAGCCAGTAAGGGCTGTGAAACGCCGCCAACAGCGCGCTTGAAAGAGCAAACACTCCGGCGACAAGCCAGATCACCCTTTCGAGATACCATTCGTCAGTTTTTGCGATGTAAAGCATATAAACACCTCCTTAAGTTTTTACTTCCCGCTTGTTCTTATAAACAAAATAAAGCACAGGCACCATCGTCCTCGAAAGGAAGGTGGATGCTATTTCGCCCGCCATCAGGGAAATCGCCATGCCCTGAAATATCGGATCAAAGAGTATGACCGACGAGCCGACCACAACCGCAGCTGCAGTAAGAAGCATAGGTCTGAACCTTATGATGCCGGCCTGAACAACAGCTTCTTTAAGCGGGACCCCTTCGGCCAATTTAAGCTCGATGAAATCGACAAGGATAATAGAATTCCTCACCACTATGCCCGCGCCTGCTATAAAGCCTATCATCGAAGTAGCTGTAAAGAACGCGCCCATCAAGGCGTGGCCGGGCAGTATGCCTACGAGAGAGAGGGGTATCGGCGCCATGATTACAAGAGGCACAATGAATGAGCGGAACCATCCGACGACCATCACATAAATCAGTAGCATCACCGCTCCGAATGCGATGCCCAAGTCTCTGAACACCTCATAAGTAATATGCCATTCTCCGTCCCATTTCAGAGAATACTTGTCTTCAAGTCCCGGCTGGACCGAGGAGTACTGTTTCAATTCGTAGCCCTCAGGCAGTTTAAGTTTCGATATCATCTCCTTCATCTTTAAAATCACATATACCGGGCTTTCCTCTGTTCCCGCCACATCGCCGGTCACATAAACAACCCTCTTTAAGTTTTTGTGATATATGGTCTTGTCCTCTGTGCCCTCTGTTACTTTGACCAGAGACGAAAGAGGTATCTGCCCCCCTGCAGCTGAAGGCACTGCAATGTTCTGAAGGCTTGCCATATCCGACCTTTCTTTAAGTTCTCCCCTTATCAAAAGCTCCACAGGCTCTTTGTCTCTTTCAATATGGGCGAGTCCTGCGCTCATTCCGCCGAGAACGGTTTTCAAAGTTTGGGCAACTGTCTCTGTCGGGATACCGTGGTATGCGGCCTTTTCTTTGTCGACATCCAGCGTCAGCTTTTTTTGATCGTCTTCGACATACCAGTCGATATCGACGACACCCGAAGTCTTTTCGAATACGCCCTTTATCTCCCGGGCAACCCCCAGTTGCCTCTCGAAATCAGGGCCGTAAACTTCGGCAACCAGAGTGCTTAATACAGGAGGGCCGGGAGGGATTTCGACCACCTTGGTCCTTGCGCCGTATTTGTCGCCGATGCGCTTTATCTCCGGCCTAAGTCTTTTCGCGATGTCGTGGCTCTGCGCCTTGCGGTCGCTTTTACCGGCAAAGTTCACCTGTATATCCGCCATGTTGCTGCCTGAACGCAGAAAGTAATGGCGCACAAGCCCGTTGAAATTAAATGGGGCTGAAGTTCCTATGTAAGACTGGTAGTTCGTAACCTCGGGCACTGTTTTCAGATATTCGGATATTTCTCCGGTCACTGCGGCGGTATTTTCGAGGGCCGCGCTTTCCGGCATATCTATCATTATTTGCAGTTCGCTCTTATTGTCGAAAGGGAGCATCTTGACGGTCACGAGTTTGAGCGGTACAAGGATTACGGCGCCCGCCATCAGCAGAACTACAAGGCCGTAAAAGAACATTCGTTTTCTGCCTCTATCGAGCAGGCTGCGCAGGTTCTTTTCATAAAACCTGTTGAAGACCGCAAGAAGGCGGTTCTCTTCGCTCTCCGAAGGTCCGCCGTGCTTAACATTCCTGAGTACGATATAGCTGAGCCAAGGGCTGATTATAAAGGCGATAAGAAGCGAGATAAGCATAGCGGCAGAAGCCCCGACCGGTATCGGCCTCATGTAAGGACCCATCAAGCCGGACACAAAAGCCATCGGAAGAAGGGCCGCGATTACCGTAAAGGTGGCAAGTATTGTAGGATTGCCGACTTCGTCGACGGCCCGGACCGCTGTTTCAGTAGAAACCTTGCGCATCTTGAAATGGCGGTGGATATTCTCCACCACCACTATTGCGTCATCCACAAGAATTCCTATCGAGAAGATAAGGGCAAAGAGTGTAACTCGGTTGAGAGTGTACCCGTATGCGTAGTTGACGAGGATCGTAAGCGCGAGGGTCACCGGCACAGCAACCGCTACTATTATGGATTCGCGCCAACCGAGGGCAATAGCCACTAGAATGGTGACCGATATGGCGGCAATGAGCATATGTTCGAGCAGTTCGTCGGATTTGTCTTTTGCCGTATCTCCGTAGTTCCTAGTGACCGTAACTTGGACGCCGCTCGGGACAAGGCCCCCTTTTACGGCTTCTATTTTCTTTATGGCCCGTTCGGCAATATGCGTTGCATTAGTGCCTTTTTTCTTTGCTATCGATATTGTTACCGCTTCAAACTGCCCGGCCTTCATATCTTTCGAGGCGGGACCGAAGCCCATAAAGACGAAATTCGAAGGCTCTTCGGCAGCGTCCTGAATCTTCGCAACTTCGCGCAGATACACGGGCCTGCCGTTCCGGAGCGCCACCACTACGTTGCCTACATCTTTTGCGTCTTTTAAAAACGAGCCCGAATTGACTATGAGTTCGTTGTTTGATTTTTGCATGGGGCCTGAGAGGGCCGCAAAATTCGCCTTCTGAAGCATTCCTGCTATCTGTATAGGAGATGTGCCGTAAGCGGCGACCCGCGCAGGCTCAAGGTCTATCCTTATCTGACGTTTCTGTCCTCCTATAATGTTAAACTCGGCTATTTCGGGGTCCTTCTTCAGTTCATCCGCGACCTCTACGGCCACTCTTCTCAGGTCGTAACCCGAATACTTTTCGCTCCAGAACGTAAACGAAAGTATCGGTACATCGTCTATGGATCGCGGTTTAACAAGAGGCTGGGATACGCCGTGCGGTATCTTGTCGAAATTAGACCAGAGCTTGTTATAAAGTTTTACGAGGCTGTTTTCGGTGTCCTCGCCCACATAAAATCGTACGATGGCCATGCTCATTCCGGGTTTGGATATGGAATAGACATATTCCACACCTTTTATCTCCCACAGCAGTTTTTCCATAGGCTTGGTCACGCGCTCTTCAACCTCTTTTGCCGAGGCGCCCGGATATGAAACAAAGACATCGACCATCGGCACTACGATCTGCGGCTCTTCTTCGCGCGGGGTGATGACGACCGCAAATACGCCTAGGATAAGCGATGCTGTGATTATCAGCGGCGTCAGCTTGGACTGAATAAACGCTTTGGCTATTTTTCCGGAGATCCCGATATTGTCCATGTTTTATCCTTTGCCGGGGCGCTGCTACTGCCTGACGGTGCCTCCGTCAAAAGCTTTTTCAACACCATCGGTGATAATCGTTTCGCCTGCATTGAGGCCCGAAATAATTTCGATCATGCCGTTATTGACCCTTCCGGCCTTTATCAGGCGATATGTAACGACCCCCTTTTCATCAACCGCATAGACCCCTGTAAGCTGTCCCCTTTCGATAACCGCTTTTTGCGGCACAAGCAGGGCATTTCGTTTCCCTTCGGATATCAAAAGCCTTCCGTAAAGACCGGACCTTAGCCCCGGGCCTTTGAGCGCGACCTTCACCAAGAACGAACGCGAAGCAGGGTCCACTGCAGGCACGACTTCGTTTATCACACCTTTGACTGTTTTTCCGATAGCGTCAATGACAACATCCGCCTGTGTGCCGCGCTTAACACTTCCTGTAAGTCTCTCGTCAACAGCAGCCTCAAACCGGTAACCGGAGCTGTCTTCAATCGTGATTATCGGCGCTCCCGGAACTGCGGTGCTGCCCCTGTCTATCTTTTTTTCAACAACCACGCCCGAAACAGGTGCGGTTATTTTTGTAAAGTCCTGATGCGCCTGAGCCTCGGCAAGAACCGCTTTAGCGCGTTCAAACTCTATGTCAGCAACCTTTTTCCGCATCTCTATCTGGTCTATCTCCTGCTGCGAAATCGCTTTTTCGTCATACAGTTTTTTGTATCTGTTGAATGTAGTTTCGGCAAGGTTCCGGCTCTGCATTGCCGACTCAAGCCCTTTATCTGCCGCCTTGACACGCTGACTGACATCGCTGTCATCAACAGTCAGCAGAACCTGTCCGGCCCGCACACTGTCGCCTTCCCTTACATTCATAGACACGACGGTGCCGATAACCCTGCTCGCTATTACGCTTGAATTCTGAGCTTTTACCGTGCCTGTAGTTTCATAAAAAATCTCTGTTTGCGAAGGCTCAACCTTCAAAATCGTCACTCCGGTTATCCCGGGCCGCTTCACTTCTTGCCCCGTATTATCAGGTTTTTTACAGCCGCCCGATAAAAGCAGGAATATCAAAACCGCGGCAGCAATAGTATAAATTTTTATTTTTTTCATTTATCCCTCCGCTACTCTATTTTCAGATCCTTTAGTATGGTTCCGCTTTCGAATCCAAGCCTGATGACCGCAAGCCTATAATCATTCTCGCGCGCTATGGCCGCGGCGCGGGCATTATCGAGGCTTGCCTGAGCGTCGATCAGATCAACTACAGGCGAAAGCGCGTTTTCATATCTCAGCTTGACCAGCCGCCTGCCTTCCTCCGCCGTATTTAATGCCTTTTTCGAAAGCTCGATATTCTTCTGCGCTTCCTCGGCTTCGAGGTATGCGCCGTATATCCTGAATGAAATAGCGTTTTTCAGCCCTTTAAGATTTTCTTCGATCTCTGCGGCTTGGAGCTTTGCCTTGATGCGTTCGCGCTCTCTTTTCAATCCGTCAAAGATGTCCCATCTGAGAAAGGCCGAAACCTGCCAGCTGTCTCCCTGCGCCCCCAAAGGCCTTTTGTTGTCGTTCAACTGATAGGAACCGCCCATGCCGACGAATGGGTGATAAGCCGATTCCGCAAGTTTTATGCGCTCCTTTGCATTTTCATGCATGATCCGGAGGGATGCCAAATCCTTTCTGTTCACCGCTTTGTCGATATAATAAGCGTGAGGCATGAGCTTTATTTCAGGGGACATTTCCACGGCGTCTACGGACTCCTGAAGCCCTACGGACAGCCCCAATAAGCGTTTGGCCATATTATAAGTCTTCCGGGCGGTGAGTAATTTCCTTTCCGCCCCGGAAAGAACGGTCGCCGCCCTTAAGGTATCGGAATAAAGACCGAGCCCGGCGCTGTAGCGCAGCTCGGCTATTCGCAAATGTTCGCGGGCATCCTCCGCCGATCTTTCTGCCGCCAGAATGTATTCTTTTGCGGTCTTTGCCTCCAGATAGGCCTCTGCCGTCTTCATGGCAGCCTCTTCTTTTTTTCTTTTCATGTCTTCTCTTTTGGCCTCGTAATCTCTTTTCGAGAGGCCAAGACCTATCAAGGCCCGCTTCGAATAGAGGGCCTGCTCGAAGGAGACGGAACTCTGGAAATCGTTAACGGCATTCGGCCTGTTCAATGCGTCCGGGTTAAAGTCCTGCTGGACTATCCGCTCCTGCCCTAACTTTGTCATGAACGAATACGGCGGGCTGTTTGTCCTCATAAAGCGCTCTTCAAAGCTTATCTTAGGCAGCAAAGCGCTCCTAGCAATGCCTATATCCTGACTGCCTGCATCGAGCGAGTATTTGAATGCCATTACTTCATGGCTGCCGTCCAGCGCCAACCTGACAGCCTCGGTCAAAGAGACCTGCATTTCGGCAGCCGGAACGGTTTCGGTAAAAAACAGGAAAAAAAACATTGCCGCAAGAATGAATGCCGCCCGAGATTTTCCACAAGGTATACGCCTGATCATCCTTTTCCTCCGCTCTTTTTGTTTTGCCTGTATTCTATGAACGCTTTGAGCGTCTCCATGTTGCATTTGCCGACCTTCTTTTGAAACCGCTCGCAATCTTTTAATGAGGCCATGTCTTTTTTGAAAATATTTTCGGCACCCGCTACTTTTACGAACACGTTGACAAGAAGCCTTTGCTTTTCGGGAAGCTCGGGCTTGAGCCTGTAGTACATGAGCTTGCCCTCGCGCCTGTATTCGATAAAGCCCGCCCGCGTCAATAAAAAAAGATTGCGGGAGACGAGCGGCTGGGACATGCCGAGCACGCCCATTATCTGGCATACGGCCAGTTCTTTCCTGCCGAGGATGTTCAGCACCCTCAGTCTGGATTCGTCCGAGAAGATTTTAAAAAGCCCCAACGCTTGATTCATATAAACATATTTAAATTCATTTATATGAAAAAAGTCAAGAGAAGGCGTTTCCCGGGGGCGGCAGGTGATTATAAGGCGTTTTTCTGGTAAACTATAAATGTTTATCAACCGATTTAGGAGAGTGAAAATGCCGGACGACACCGGTTACCATCCGGATTGCGAAAACAGGCTTCTGCACCTCGAAGCGCTTATAGACCTGACAGCGCTCGTCAACTCTTCCCTCGACATACACGAAATCAAGAAACGCGCCATAGATTCCGCAACTATGCTGACCGGAGCAGAGGCGGGCAGCCTGCTGTTTGTAGACAACGAAACAGGCGAGCTTTATTTCGACGTGGCCACGGGGGAGAAGGGCGACACGGTCAAAACGATCAGGCTTCAGAAGGGACAGGGCATAGCAGGGTGGGTCGCGGAAAACCACCTGCCGATGATAATAGAAAACACCTCTTCGGACCCGAGATTCTGTAAAACCGTTGACCAAACGAGCGGATTCGCTACCCGCAATATGATATGCGTCCCTGTCGGCACAAAAGAAAGGCTTATGGGGGTCCTTCAGATAATCAACAAGAAAGAAGGACATTTCACGGCGCGCGAGTCGGCCATAATGGCGACCTTCGCGCACCAGCTTGCGATTACTATAGACAACGCAAGGCTTCACGAGGAGCTTAAAGAGACTTTTTACGAAACCATCCATGCCTTTGCCGAAACCATCGAATTAAGAGACCCGTATACGGGAGGCCATACGAGACGGGTCATGGAGTTCAGTATGGCCATCGCAATAAGAATGGGGCTTCCGCAGTCCGAAAGGGAAAAACTCAGATTGTCCGCCATCCTTCATGACATAGGGAAGATCGGCGTACCCGACCCGGTGTTGTTAAAGCCCGGAAGGCTCGATCCCGAAGAGCTTAAAGAAATGATGAAGCACTCGGAAATAGGCGCTGACATGCTCTCCCGCATCAAGAAACTCAAAGAGATAATTCCGGGAATAAAACATCACCACGAGAGGTTCGACGGCAAAGGGTACCCTTCCGGACTTAAAGGCAAAGACATACCCATAATGGCCAGAATAATCACGGTTGCTGACGCCTTTGATGCTATGACTACGGACAGGCCTTACAGGAAAGGGCTTGATTTCGAAACCGCGGTTGATGAGCTCAAGAAAAATTCCGGCACACAGTTCGATCCTGACATAATAAAGCCTTTCCTTGTCATCTGCAAAAACCTTCTGACAAGTAATCCTGTTTAGCAAACAGTCAAATCTTCAGTAAGACTTTAAGCGTATCAGGCCTAGCCGAAAGAGCGAATGCTTTTTCGGCCTCGTCAAGGCCGAACTCTGCGCTGATCAACCTATCGATGGGAAGGCGGTGGGATTGAAGAAAACGTATGGCATCTTCAAATCTTCCGCAGCGCGAACCGACGACCGTAAGCTCGTTCACCACTATCTGAAAGGGGTTGAAAGCAAAGGGTTCTGCATAGGTGCTCTTAAGCACTATGGTCCCTCTAGGTTTAACGCTGTCGAGCGCAGTCATAAAGCCTGAGCGGTTGCCTGACGCTTCAATGACAATATCGTGCAAGGCCGGTGTAAAGTCATCGAAAAGAACGGTGGCCATGCCGTAATCCCTTGCAAAATCCAGCTTTTCTCTATGCTTTCCAAGTACTGTGAGGCCGCATCCGGTCGTTTTCAACACAAAGGCAATCAGCAGTGCGAGTTTCCCGTCCCCTATCAGAAGGACTTTATGTTCAGGAGCTATATTGACCTGTTCAATGATTTCCAAGGCCGCAGCGAGCGGTTCGACGAAAATAGCATGAGTGTCAGGTATTGAATCGGGGATTGCGAAAACATTAGGTTCAGGCAGGGTAAGATACTCGGCGAAAGCACCGTTTTTGTTGATAATACCGAGGACCGAACGGTTGGAACAATGCCTGCCGAGCCCTTTTCGGCAGAATTCGCACGCTCCACAGGCCAGATTTATCTCTCCCGCAACCCTTTTGCCTACAAGGTCTTTATCATCAGACTCTTCAACTACGCCTAAGAACTCATGGCCGAGAATGCCGCTGAAGCCCGGGACATATCCTTTTATTATTTCGTGGTCGGTGTTGCAGATGCCCGCAATTGAAACTTTTATCAGCGCCTCTCCCTTTTGGCGTACAGGGTTTTCAACATCCTTGACCTCAAGTTTTTTGTCAAAAACGAGCGCTCTCATAAAGATGTTTTCCTTAACGCTTTAAGATTGAGTTGCAGAAACCGCCCCCCGTTCCAATCATTGACCGTAGGCTGAAAAGCAATATCCACGAGAGAACTTTCGTCGATTTTTTCGAGGGCGCCGCCTAAATCAAAACCGATGGAGTCAATCTTTGTTCCGTTCTGACGAAGATACATTTTAAGATGGTTTTTCCCCACAATCCTAGGTTGTATGATATTGAGGCCCTTTGCCCCCAATAACGGCGCTTCATTGCCATAGCCGAACGGTTCGAGTCTGGATATTTCTTCGGCAAGCGCCAAACTCATATCGGAAATTTTAACGGCCGCGTCAATATTTAGAGATGGCACAAAATCGTCAGCCGCAAGTGCGTTCTCGACAATTCCGGAGATCTTCTCCCTGAATCGTCCGATGTCATCGCTTGCAAGCGCAAGGCCTGCGGCCTGTTTATGGCCGCCGAACCTCTTAAGCAGTTCTCTGCATTGAAATAGACCGCTATGCATATCGAAGGACGGAATGCTTCTGCCGGAGCCTTTGGCCAGACCGTTCTCTATGGAAAGCACAAAAACAGGCCTGTTGAACTCCTCCTGCACCCTCGAGGCAACTATGCCGACAACACCCTGATGCCACCCTTCGGACGCAAGAACAAGGGCGCCCCTGCCTGTATCCATTGTGCGGAGCATTGCGAGCGCTTCGGAATAGGCCTGCTGCTCTATCTCCTGCCTTTTCAGGTTAAGTCCGTTTAACCATACGGCAAGTCTTTCGGCCTCGGGGTATGAATTTGTGGTCAGAAGTTCGACCACGTCCGATGCGTCCGCAATCCGTCCGGCCGCATTGATCCGTGGTACGACTATGTAGGGAAGAAAGGACGCTTTGAAAAAATCGGCCTTGATGCCGGCTGATTCTTTAATGGCTTTTATGCCGGGGCGTTCGCCGGCTTGGATAAGACCGAGTCCCTCCTTAAGAATGATTCTGTTGTCGTCCAGCACCGGGACAACATCGGCGCCTGTGCCTATGGCCGCAAGATCGAAGAACCTATGCATATGTTCGCTGTTGTTCCGGAAAAGCGCCTGTATTATCTTAAGGGCAACTCCGGCGCCCGAAAGGCATGACCATTCCCTGATCCCGCTATCGAGCTTCGGGTTCACGACCGCTGCAGCATCAGGAACAAGGGGTTCTCCAGATTCGCTTCTTACAGCCTCATGATGGTCGGTTATGATAACGTCCATGCCTAAGGCATTCGCGGCGCTTACGGCATCGAAAGACGTTATTCCGCAGTCAACAGTAATGATAAGTTTTGCGCCTACGGAACGCGCTTTATCTACGCCTGCGTTTCCGAAGCCGTAGCCGTGGGTTATTCTGTTAGGTATGAAATAGCGGGCTTCGACCCCGAACAGCCTCAGCCCTTCCAGCATTATTGCGGTTGCAGAGACGCCGTCCGCATCATAATCGCCGTGTATGAGCACGAGTTCGCCTGTTGATTTTGCGAGCCGTATCCTCTCGACGGCCGCGCTTATGCCTTTAATATCGAACGGGTCCGAAAATTTTGAAACCGAAGGGTCGAGGAAAGCGGAGAGCGCCTGCGGGCTTTTTATCCCTCTATTGATAAGGATTTGAGCAAACGGAACGGAGACCGAAACAGCTTTGGAAAGATACTCGACATATTCTGAGTTGGTCCTGCTTACGATCCATCTGCGCTTGTCGTCGAGCATCTATCCTGTCATTTTTTTTTGCTTTTTGAGGCGGATGTGTTTTTGCGCAAAAGGACCACAACGGGGCTCGCCATAAATATCGAGGAATAGGTCCCGATCACGAGGCCTATAAGCATAGCGAGCGAAAAATCGTGCAGCACCTCTCCTCCGAAGAAAAAGAGAGAGAGGGAGACAATGAACACTGTGAGAGAAGTAACAATAGTCCTCGAAAGCACCTCATTTATGCTTTTATTTACTACTGTCTCTATGGGGTCTTTTATGTAGCGTTTCATGTTCTCTCTGATCCTGTCAAAGACCACGACGGTATCGGTAAGAGAATAGCCTGCGATAGTGAGCAGGGCGCTTAATACGATCAGGTTGATCTCTTTGCCCATGATATAGAATATTGCAAGAACGGCAAGGACATCGTGAAAAGTTGCAACGGTCGCGCCTATCCCGAACCTGAACTGGAACCTCCATGCTATGTATATCAGAATGCCTAAGGTGGATATAATAACTGCCCACATCGCGTCCTGCCTCAGTTTCGAACCGACCTTGGGACCTATCTCGGTTGTCGAATCGATAAGCGGGTTCTTGTCCGCAAATTTCTGGGACAGTGTCTGCACGATCTTCTCGGAGAATCCGCCCAACTTCTCCTCCTGCTTTTTTACCCGTATCAACACTTTATTTTCGGTGGGCAAGTCCTGAAGATCAAAGTCTCTTAGCCCGCTTCCTTCAAGCGCAAGCCTGACATCATGCAGCGGGACGGATTTCGAAAATTTTATCTGGACGGCCGTGCCGCCTGCAAAGTCCACGCCCAAATTTGCATTGCCGAGCGCTATCTGCACAATCGCTATCGCGCCTATGACCGATATTATGCCCGAAAAAATAAAGGCGTACTTCTTCATTCCCATAAAATCTATGTTAGTGTTTTTTATAAGCTCGATCATATGCTCAACCCCTTTACTTCTCCTTTAGTATGCATTATGTCAAAGACCGTTTTGGTCCCTATAAGCGCGGTAAACAGGTTTATCGCAACACCGAGGCTCAGTGTCACCGCAAATCCCTTTATCGGACCTGTGCCGAACTGGAAAAGCACCGCCGCAGTAATAAGCGTTGTGACATGCGAGTCGAATATGGTCCAGAATGCCTTTTTATAGCCGCCTTCAACTGCAGCCCGCGGCGTTTTGCCTGCGCGCAGTTCTTCTCTCATTCTTTCGAACATAAGCACATTTGAATCAACCGCCATGCCTATGGCAAGGATTATTCCGGCTATGCCGGGCATGGTAAGCGTGGCATTGAGCGATGCCATGGCCCCGATAAGCAGGATTATGTTCAGCAGAAGCGCGAGGTTTGCTATTACACCGGAAAGTCTGTAATAAAAGATCATGAAGGCTATTACGAGCAGCGTTCCAATTACACCGGCTTTCTGTCCCGCTTCTATAGAGTCTCTTCCGAGTGAAGGGCCGACCGTAACATTCTGGAGCGTTTTTACCGGGGCCGGAAGAGCTCCAGCCCTCAAGACGATAGCAAGGTCTTTTGCCTGCTCCATCGAAAAACTGCCTGTTATCTGCGCATTGCCCCCGGCTATTTTTTCCTGAATTACAGGCGCCGAATAAATATTGCCGTCAAGTATTATGGCCAGCCTCTTTTTTACATTCTGTCCCGTAATATCTTCGAATATCTTTGCGCCGGTGCTGTTAAAAGTTATCGAAACGTACGGCTCGTTAAATCTCTGGTCTATGGTCACTCTTGCCTCGGTCAAAAGGTCTCCCGAAAGCAACACCTCTTTTTTCAGCAGCATCGGTCTTTTTGTTACCGCGCCTGTTTCTCTGTTTATGATCCTTTCGAAAAGTATTTCATCGCTTTTCGGTATCTTAGAGTCGAACTTTTCGAAAAACTGGGGCTCTTCCGACGGAAGCACCGAAGCGGGCAGTTCTGCTGCGGCAAGCGATTCATCGTCAACGATCTTGAATTCGAGCTGCGCCGTCTTTCCTATCATCTCAACGGCCCTTTTCGGATCTTTGACTCCCGGAAGTTGAACAACTATCTCATGTTCGCCCTGCCTGTGTATAATGGGCTCTGCAACACCGAACTGGTCTATGCGATTTCTGATTATCTCGACAACCTGGTCCGTCGCCGTGTCCCTGATCCTCGCGACCTCGTTCTGACTGAGTTTGTATTTTAAAGAATCTTTGGCTTCAAGCAACGAAAGCTGCGGGTAGGTTTCTTCGACAATCTTTTTCGCATCGGAGCTTGCTGGGGACACGCTCAAAACAAGACCGTCTTTTTTGACGTCGGCCTTTATCTTCTTTCTTTCGAGCGCGCCCGAGAGATGGGATGTGATCCTGTCCATCGCTATTTCAACGGCCTTATCGCCTTCAACTTCGAAAACAAGATGCAGTCCGCCCTGCAGATCAAGGCCTAAAACGATGCCTTTATTCGGCAGTGCGTCTTTCCACCATTTCGGCATGACCTGAAAAAACGGGGTGTTCGGCATGAAAAATACCGCCGAAAGAATTACGGTCCCGACAATAAGCGCTGCTCTCCAGAATATCCCTTTTTTCATCTATTTAAAAACCTCCGATTAATCTTCGTCAGCCGATGATCTGAGTGCGGATACGGCCCACTTTCCGAATTTTACCTTCACATTTTCGGCTATTTTCAGCGTGACCGTGTTATCGGTAACAGACTCCACAACACCGTAAATGCCGCCTTGTGTTGTCACCTTGTCGCCTCTTTTGATGTTATCGAGCATCTGTTTATGTTCCTTTGCCTTTTTCTGCTGCGGTCTTATGAGCAGAAAATAAAAGACCACAAAGATCAGAACGAGAGGCAGCATGCTTGCCAGCATGCCCTGCACTCCGCCCGGCTGCGCAGCTCCTTGTTGCTGTGCGGGGCCCATAGCGTAAGCTTCTGTTACCAGACCAAGTATATTGAGCATAAAGCACCTCCATTATTAACCCTTGTTTTGCGGAATACAAGCGCAAATACCCTGTATTACAGTGTAGGTTTAACAATTATAATAGCAATGTGCATCAAAAAATCTCAAGGAAAAACAAAAAGAGAAACAGGGCCATTTTAGCGGATATTGCTTTCCCCGTAGATATGTTTTATATTTAGCCATGAAGATACTGATATATTTAATGACTGTTCTTGTATTGTCCCCTGCTTATGCAAACGCATTTTGCTTCGAGGAGGCGGGTAAAAAATACGGAATAAGCCCTGCCCTGCTTGAGGCCATAGCAAAAAACGAATCGAATCTTAATCCCAAAGCGGTAAACAGGAACCGTAACGGGTCGCTTGACTATGGCCTGATGCAGATAAACTCCTCATGGATCGGCCCGCTGAGACTGAAACCGTCCGACCTTATGTCCGACCCCTGCTACAACACATTTGTCGGGGCGAAAATATTAAAGCAATGCATTGATCGCTATGGACTTTCGTGGGAAGCGGTAGGGTGTTACAATGCCGTAGATAAAAACAAGCGGGTTGACTATACGTGGAGAATTCACAAAAAACTGAACATTATGGTCAACGAACCGGAACAGGAAAGCAAAGAAACAAAATATCAAAAGAATTCCCCTGCCGCCCTGACGCAGCGGACCAACTCATTTCTTTACTTTAAAATCAGGGAAGCTTCGCCTAACTGATTAAAGCGATTGTTCCAGCTTTACGATACGCTCTCCGGCCATCCTACGGCCTTTCACGTCTATATCCGGCAGGGAAAGGAACTCTTTATAGGCCCTTATGGCTTCGGAAACCTTGCCCTGTTTTTCAGCGACCCTTGCCAGTCCGAGGTATCCCTGCTGGTCGCCCATGCGTGAGATCTCGGCAAAATAGTTGGCGGCGTTTTCATAGTTGTCCTTCAGTTCATGGAATATGCCGAGATTTAAGAGCGCCATCTTGTTTAAAGGTTCGATCTTAACGGCCTTTGTCAGGTACGCCTCGCCTTCGGCCTGTTTGTTGGTCCTTATATACGCAAGGCCGAGATTGATAAGGGATGGGACATAATTTTGCTTTAGGGCAAGCGCGCTGTTGTAATATTTGATGGCTTCTTCATATAAACCTTTATTCAGCGCAGCCGTTCCTGCATTGTTCATCAGTATGTAATTTTGAGGATCTAGTTCGAGCGCTTTTTTGTAATTCAGCATGGCTTTGTCGTAATCTTTTCTTGCCTCGTACGTCTGGGCCGTGTATAAATAGGCGTCTCTATTCTCGTTCGCTTCTTTTTTGGAGGCCAAGACAGGAGCATCTGCAGGGGTTTGAACGGCAGATGCCGCAGCTTTTTGTGCGCTTTTTCCGGACATGACAGCCGCGACAGGGACCAAGGCATCCATGGCAGGCTTTGTAGATTTTGCAGTCTTTGCCTGAACCGGTTTTGCGGCAGGTTTCTTTGCCGCGGATATCCCGTCGGTTTTTTCTTTTGCCAACTGCTTTGCTATCGCTTTAACAGACTGTTCTTTAGGCTGCTCTTTTTTTACAGGGGCAGGAACCGCCGTAGGTTTAGGTTGTTCCTTAACGACAGGCTGAGGAACAGGTTTTACGACAGGAAGAGGAGCAGGTTTCGGGGCCTCAGGTTGCACAGCTGCTTTCGGCAAAGACTCGGCAACCTTCTGCACGGGTTGCTGTACAGGAATAACAGGGGCCGGGGACGGTTCCTGTGTCTTGGGCTGCGAATCAGCATCCTTCTTGGCATAAATATTTTCGGGTATTTTAAGCGGCTTTACATACTGATTAAGCAAAAATACCGCTCCGTAACCGGCTGCAACCGAAAAGCAGACAAGCGCTGCGAACAGGACAATCCTGTTTCTCATTTTAGTGCTCTTAGACGCGCTTACAACGGTACGTCTGAGCGCGGGCGGCACGTCAGCTTTATTGTTCACTTCCTCCCGTTTTATCTTAGAAAGCAGGTCAGCTATAAGACTCATCTTCCCTCCTCGATAGCTTGCTGATTAACTTTGACCACACTGTTTGAAACCCAAAGTTCCTTGCCGGTATCGACTTTTATTTTAAACCATTTGTGCCCATCAGTGTCTGCTTTTGCATCAAGTATCGGAAATGTTCTCCCCCTTAGCGCCCATGATACGGCAGGAAACTCTATTTGTGGCCCTGTTCTTAGATTTACAACTTCTTTTTCAATAATCAATGTCGGCGACAAGGATTGAACTGATTCTATTGCGGAACTTTCAGTGCTCTGTTTCACCTGTTTTGCCGTGTCCTGATGTGGGCGCGGGTTGTTTGAAACAATCTGTGACACCGGCTTGGAATTTGCCGCTTTTTTCGAAGTATTAGGCTTGGCTGTCGAAGGTTGGGTTGTTGCTGTTAATGCGGGGATGTTCGTTTGCTCAGGTTGTTTTACGACATCCGTCTTGGAACGCATGATAAAAGATATTTGGACTGCGGCCAGCAAAACAACCAAAAACATCGCGGCGTATTTCAAAAACTTTTTGACTTTGTCCTTATTTCTGAAACTTTCGTCAAATACATTATTGGCCGCGTAAACGATATGCTTGTCCTTGATATTTCTGCTGCCGTCCACATACGCAGCCATCATGGCCCTCGATGAGAGCAGGTTGATAAGTCTCGGCGTTCCTTGCGAATAAGAGTGTATAAGTTTCTTCGCCTTAAACTCAAAAAAGACAGGGCCGTGTCCGGCTTTCATAAGCCTGAAATTCATATAGTCCTGAGTTTCGCTTATATTTAGAGACCTCAGGGACGTCCTGACCGTAATTCTCTGGTTAAGCTGTCTGAGCGACGGCGATTCAAGTCGCTTTCTGAATTCAGGCTGGCCGATAAGTATTATCTGCAGCAGTTTCTCCTTATCGGTTTCGAGGTTCGAGAGAAGGCGAAGCTCTTCAAGCGTTTCGTCGGGAAGGTTCTGGACCTCATCAACGATTATTATCACCCGCCTGCCTTCCTGCGAATGTCTTAAAAGAAAATCCCTAAAGGTTTTTATGATATCGTTTTTATTATTGCTCGAAACCGGTATATTAAAATCTTCAAGCACTGCAAGCAGGAATTCTTCAGGCGAAAGACGCGGCGTCATTACCAGAGCAATCTCGGCCTTGTCTTTCCATTCGTTCAGGAACACCTTCAGTATCGTTGTCTTGCCTGTTCCGGGCTCTCCAGTGGCCAAGAAAAACCCCTCTTTCTGCTTGACCGCGTATGTGAGAGATGAAAGTATCTCGTTGTGCTCCTGAGACGGATAAAAGTACTCCGAATCGGGGGTTATCCTGAAGGGGTCGTCTTTTATATTGAAGAATTCAAGGTAATCCATAGTCTTTATCCCTTCCCGAATTTAGAAACAAGCTCATAGATAGGCAACATGAGCCCCATAATAATAATTGCGAAAAGGCCTCCGAGGACCACCATTATAACAGGCTCCAATATCTTTCCGAGTTTTTCGGATATGTCGTCTAATTTTTTCAGGTAATGCTCTGCAAGAAATCCGAACTGGTTGTCAAGACTTCCGCTGGTTTCACCGATATCGACCATCCTTATAACGAGCGGCGGGAATACCGGCTGGGCTTTCAGCGAGCTCGATATGCTCTCGCCCGACATTACCCTTTCCTTTGTCTCTAATATCGCCTTTTCAAAAACCTTGTTCGAAATTACGCCGGACACTATATCAAAAATCCTGTCCATCGGAAGGCCGGCCATGATAAGTATTCTGAACTGTTCCGTGAATATCGCCAGCAGTTTGTTGTAAATAATAAGTTTTACTATCGGGACCTTTATTTTTGCATAATCATAATAATATTTAACGCGTTCTATGCGTCCAAGTATTTTTATGGCAGGAAGCACGATAAACGGTATCAGTACCGCCGTAAACCAGTATTTCTGCGTAAAATCGCTGGCAAACATCAAAAACAGCGTTAACGGCGGCAGTTTGACGCCCATATCCTTAATTACAGGGACCATTTTGGGCAATACGAATGCGAGCCAGAAGATTAAAGCCCCTGTAGTGGTTACAACCGCAAAAACCGGGTACATCAAAGCCCTTTTTATGGAGGCTACGAGGTCCTCCATGCGTTGGAGATGGTCCGCTATTTCTTTAAGACTGTTGTCGAGCTGTCCCGATTCCTCGCCTATCGTTGCCAGCCTTACGAATATATCCGGGAAATACTGCCGGTGCATGGCGAGCGCATCCGAGAACCTCATTCCCATCTGGACTTCTCGGGTTATGTTTTCAACCACATTTTTAAAGACCTTGTTGTCTAGGGTAGACGATATGTCTTCAAGGGCCGTAAGTATCGGGACACCCGCTTTAAGCATCATGGAAAGATTGCTCGAAAACTCGATAATGTCGGTGCGTTTGACCCGCCATGTTTCGAAAAATCTGATTACGCCGACGAGCATCTGGTGTTCTTTTTTTACGCTTAAAACATGAAAGCCTTTCGCGCTGAGTTCGCGATAGATGTCCGAGATGTCCCTGCCTTGGGTGAACCCTTTTATCTCGGCGCCGTAAGAATCTACCGCCTTATATGCATAAAGTTCCATTAATAAATCAACCTGTAACTCTCAATACCTCTTCGAGTGAGGTTATGCCGAGGGACGCCTTTCTGAGGCCTTCGCTTTTGAACACTTTCATGCCCTTTCGTATAGCGGCTTCCGTTATTTTCGTGACCGATGCGCCCGAGAATATAAGTTCTTTTATTTCGTCATCGATAATCATTATTTCCCCTATGACCGTTCTGCCTGTAAATCCGGAGCCGGAACATTTAGGACACCCTTTTTCCTTAAAGGCGGTCGTAACGGACAAGCCGTATTCTTTGAAAGCGGCCGATTCTTCGTTATTAAGCTCGTAAGATATTCTGCATGCCTGACATAATTTTCTTATGAGTCTCTGCGAAACCACGGCAAGAATAGAGGTGGACAACAGGAACCTGTCTATGCCGAGGTCAAGAAGACGGGGCACGGCAGTAGTGGCATCGTTGGCATGCAGGGTTGAAATAACCAGATGTCCGGTTATCGATGCCCTGATCGCTATTTTTGCGGTCTCTTCATCTCTTATCTCTCCGAGCAGGATTACATCGGGGTCCTGCCGCATGAAGTTTCTTCCGGCAAGCGCGAAATCGAACCCCGCCTTTTCGTTGACCTGCGTCTGTTTTACGAACGCAAGCTTGTATTCGACAGGGTCTTCGACCGTCAGAACATTTCTTTCCAAGATATTTATTTCTCTAAGCGCCGCATAAAGCGTCGTGGTTTTTCCGCTGCCGGTGGGGCCTGTCACCAGAATAATGCCAAAAGGTTTTTTGAACAATCTTTTGATGTTCTTTATGTTGGCTTCATCAAATCCAAGCCTGTCGAGATTTGCAAGACCGAGAGAAACCGGCAGTATTCTTAAAACAGTGTTTTCGCCGTATATCGTCGGTATAGTAGATACGCGGATGTCATATTTTCTGTTTAAGAACGTAAAGGTCATAGCGCCGTCCTGAGGCAGGCGCTGCTCGGCTATATCGAGCTGTGAAAGAATTTTTATTCTGGATATGATACCGCTCTGCGCAACTTTAGGCACCCCGTGCCCGTATTGCAGAACGCCGTCAACTCTATAAAAGATATGGACTATATCGTTTAGAGGCGTAATATGAATGTCTGTCGTGCTTCTTCTTATGCCGTCCATTATCATAAGATCGGTCAGCGCCGTAATGATCGGGCCGGTGACGGTTCCTGTAGTGGTAATGGACTTGACGTTTTCGTCAAACTGTTTTAGGATCGGGTTTTCGAGAAAGAAATAAGCTGTTTCAAGGTAGTCGTCAAATCCGTCCGAATCAACGATACAGACCGAAGGAGTTGTTTTGGTGATCCTTGCGGCGGCATCGACAGCCATAATGTTGCTTGAATTAATGATGCCTATTGTGAGCTTCCCGTCAGCGTAATCGAGCGGTATAAATCTTGACTTGGCCGCAACCTCTTTGGGCACGGCGCGCAATGCAGCTTCGGGGATCTGATATTCGGTCAAATCTACGAACGGGATTCCCGACTGTTCGGCCAGAATATAGGCCATTTCTTTTGAAGAAACAAAGCCCAGCTTTATAATGGCATCGCCGAGCAGGTCTCCCGTTACCTTCTGCTGGATCAGCGCGATACCGAGCTGCTTGTCGCTTATAAGTCCTCTGGACTTAAGCAGGTCTCCTATTCTTATAGTCGCCATTCGCGGATACCTTTTATATTTATCTCGACACCAGCACAGGATGCAGTATTACTACCAGCTCCGTCTTTTCATCGGTCTTGGCTTTACTCTTGAAAAGATTTCCTAACAACGGAATGCTTCCCAATAAAGGGACCTGTTTGTCGTCAATACCCTCTTTTCTCTTTATCAGGCCGCCTATTACCACCATTTCATCATCCTTGACCTTTACGGTTGTGCTCATCTCCCTTAGATCTATCGTCGGCAGTTGGATTGTATTACCGCCGGACAGTGCAATAGTATCTAGGGATTGGAGTTCAGAAATTATCGGAGTTACGGTCAGGGTAATTTCACCGGCATCGCTGATATAGGGGACTATCCCTATCATCAAGCCGGACAGGACGGTCCTGTCCTCGGTTGTTGTTGAGGTTGTTGTTGTTGTGCCTGCAGTCACGTTAGTTTGTATTTTTGCAAGGTATGTCCTGCTGCGCCCAACGCCCAATAGGGCGGTCTGTCCGTTCATAAGGTTTATTCTCGGGTTCGAGAGGGTCCTTATGTCGCCTTGGGTCTGTAACGCGTTTAACACTATCTGAAACATATCGCCTCTTCCCCACTTTGCAGTGAAGAAGGACCCTGTCGAGAGAACGCTCGAGAAACCTCCGCTCGTCGTGAAATTAGCGCTGGGAAGCGTTGAAATAGTGCTGGCTGCAAACCTGTCTGCGCTGCTCATGGAATGCCTGACAGCAGACCAGTCGATGCCGAAAGTCAAATTATTATTCAGGTTCACCTCTATTATTTTGGCCTCGACCACAACCTGCCTGTTGAGCACCTTTTTTACAACATTTATGTACTGCTCGATCTTCTCCATATTGCGTTTGGTGGTCGTGACCATTATTGTCCCGGCCATCTTGTTGACGCTGCAGGTTTCTCGGGCAGCCGAGACAGGGCCGGCCTGAGAAGGCGCGCTTAACTGTACAGTCTGCCCTTGAGACTGGAGGAGTGATTGTGCTGCAGGTTGCGCTGTTTGTTGCGTTGGCGTAGAAGCGGTCTGTGTTCTTGCAGCGCTGCCTCCTCCTCCGCTTCCGCAGCTTGCTCCCATAATGTTCCCAACGGAACCTTCTATCGCGGTCCAGAAATCGAGGGCCGACTTATCGGACGCAACCTTCTGTGTTATATTGCCTTTTATATTGCTTGCGCTTCCGCCTGCTGCCGACATTGCGCCTCCGATAATATCGCCGCCGATGTCAATATCGAGGGTTTGGGTCACTGCCGGATGGCCGATCTCAAAAATCTTCGTGTCAACGGCCTTTACTATCAGCATATTGTTTTTAAGCGCCCAGTAATAATCGAAAGAGGTAAATACAGTGTTCAAAGCGTCTTCGGCAGTAACATTCTTAAGGTTCAAACTCAGCGTCTTTCCGGTATCTACATCTTTATCCAGAGCAAGGTTCAGGTTTGTCGCCTCGGCGATTACGTTAATAACATCGCCGAGCGAAATATTCTTCGCTACAATATCGATCATCCGGGTTTTTAGAGGGGATGCGTCTTCGCTTACAGGCACAAACTCAGGCGCTTCAGGCTTTGGGGGGATAGGCTTGTCGCGCTTGGTTTCTTTTGCCTCTTTGGGGATGGCTATGTCTCTTTTAATGTCAAACGGAGACGACTTACATGCCGACAACAGGAAAACACAAGCGGTCAATAGAGTCCCCGTTAAAGCGAGCGACCTCCGCAATTTCGATTTTTTGGAGCTTACTCCATTATCAACCATTTTTCCCCCTTTTTGTCTTTTAGTAAAACTTTAGTACGCTCGATTTTTTCTACCTTATTGTCCTCAAACTGGTCGCCTTCACGCACCAGTTTCCCATTGATTACGGCCATTTTTTTATCATGTCTCGTAAGAGTCAAGTTCAGCTTGACAACCTCTTCGGGAGGCTCTTTCTTCTTGTCTGCCTGTTCTGTAATAGCGGCCAGCGAGTCTTTGGGATAGCTTTTCTTAGCGGCCTTTTTCTCTACGACCTTTTTTTCCGGCAGCTTAAGCTCTATCGGACTCTGAATGTTTTTTGCGTCTGCCGCGATTTCCTGAGGGAGCACTTTAACATCGTCCTGTTTGAAAGGCTGGACATTTTTTTCAGCAGGAGCAAGAGAGGTCCCGATATTTATTTTTTTCGATATGTAGTACCCTAACGGCAGCAAGAGAAGCGGCGCAATCATAAACGCAATAAATTTCTGTAACATTCCCATATCAGTTTTTTATAGTCCTTAGTTTTGCCTTTAACTCGAAATCGACAGATTCGTTTCTCTTGCCTTCGGTAAGAGAGATTGAATCTATTACAAAAAACGGGGACTTCCATGTCTGCAGATTACCTACCACATTTGTAAAATCGGTATAATCGTCGAATGACCCCTTAATAATTACCGGCATGATAATTTCATTGCTCTTCTGTTCCATAGCGGTAAACGAAACATCGCTGCCTTGAAACTTGGCCTTCAGTTCATCAACCGCTGCGAAGACCTGCACTTCGGGTGTTTTTATGTCTTTCTCCGGAATGGCTTTTTTAATGTCTTCGATCGCCGCATTTATAAGCTCAGGGGCGTTCTTCATTTTAGCAAGGTTAGATTTGATGTTCTGAAGGCTGGTCACATCGGCGGAAAGCGCTTGATTATGCCGTATCGAGAGGGAAATTGCAACTATTATGCCGGTCAGGACCAAGACGGAGCAAACGTAAAAAACCGTGAATTTAATATCTATCCTTTTAAAAAATTGGGCGGTCATTTTACGGCACCTCCGGCAGCAGGGCTTGCAACCATCCGGGCCTCGACCTGAAAGGTTTTTTCTTGGATGGACATGTTTTTAGAGATCACTTCCAGTCCTTTGCCTTTCAACGCGTCAAGGAGTTTGGCGTAAGTAGTCTCGAGATCGATATAGGTAAAGGATTTTATGTTCCCTTTTATGATCAGCTTCACGTTTTTGGCCTCACGCTCGATCTGTATGGAGCCGAAGCTGACAGTAGGAAGATTGAGCTTTGCAGGCGCAATCTCGGATAAAGCGATCAGTGTTTTCTTCATGTCGGGGGAAGAATTTATATCATTGATAAACTGTATCCGAGGCATTACCTTCTGGAGTTCGTCAAACCTCGCTTTGTAACCGGCCGTCACAGAACCCATCTGCGCTATTTCGCTTCTTAGCGCCGTTATATTGTCTTGGACCTGTTTGCGCTCTGAAGAGAGTTTGTTTAGATATGCGCCTCCGGCAAGCGATATGACTATAAGGGCACACGAGCTGTACAGCATGATCATCTTCTGCAAACGCACGGCTTTTGTGTCTTCAGGCAGGAAACTGTATTTGGCAAGGTCTGCGAGCGGCATTAGCGCCGCAATGGGGGCCAAGTACTCGGCGCATTTTTCCGAAGACAGGTTTGAATTTATGCTGTGGGTGGAACAGCATGGAGGAGCGGCAAGGGCTATATTCGCACTGTACTTGTAAGCCGCGGTCCCCATAAACGTTACAGCCACAGGGTTCTTTCTTAGGGTTTGGCGGCAATAGTTCAGGGTCATGTTTATGTTCTGGACGTCCGCATCGTTTATTCCGCTTTCCGACGACTGAAAACTGCGCATAAAATACACCTTGCCGTTTTCGGCAAGTAGAATGTTTTTAATGCTTCCGCTCTCACTGACATAAACATTGGCTTCATTTGCGGTTTTTTCTCCGGCAGTGCTAAGGCATGACAGCAGAAGCGAATCCGGATACAGGTCATTGACTATTTTTCCGTATTTTGAAAATCTCCCGAATACCTGCGACAGTTCTTCGCCGCTTACCGCATAGACAAAAACCGAAATGACCTTTCTGCCCTCTTCGATCATGTCGTTGAGCACGGAGTAATAGAAGGAGATTTCGCCTAAATCGGGCGCCTTCTTTTTTATATCGAGTTCTACCAGCTTACTGAGAATTTTGTCCTTGACCGGAGGCAGTGTGATTATGTCCTGATATGTCCGTTTGAAATTTGCGGTTACTGTAAAACGGCGTGTTTTTTCTGTCTTGAGAAACTCATCGAACTCCTCGTCCTTCATGGTAATATGAGATTCTACCGTCACCCCTTCGCTTGACGGAGAAGCATAAACCACCTTGACGATCTCGTTCTCGAAGCTTACGGATACCTTCTTAGCCACACCGCCCCTTTTCAGCCATAATTCTAATACTAACCAGTTAGGCTATACAATAACCTAAAAAAAACAATATTGCAAGGAAAAAATAGTCGTTTTTTCTTGCTGCAGATACTGTTATAAAAACAAATTAAAAGAGACCGACGACCGCCCCGGTCATACAGGTCGCAATCGTTCCTGCAAGTAAGGCTTTAATGCTCAACGAGACGACCTCGTCACGTCTTTCGGGCACCATACTTCCGAGACCGCCTATAAGTATTCCGAGACTGCCGAAGTTCGCAAAACTGCAAAGCGCATAAGTCATTATCAGTCTGCTTCTGGGACTTAAAGCCTCAGGCGGAAGTTTTGCCAGTTCTATGTAGGCAAGGAGCTCGTTAAGCATTGTTTTTGTCCCCATCAATGAGCCTGCGGCCTGCGCTTCGGACCATGGAATTCCGAACAGCCAGACAATGGGCGACATGAGATACCCGAGCAATTTTTGCAGGGTAACAGGGCCTCCGTTAATATCAGGCAATGCACTCAAACATTGATTGGCCAGATATACAAGCGCGACCATAACAACCAGCATCGCAATAATATTAAGCAGAAGGTGTAATCCGTCAAGAGTGCCTTTTACAATTGCATCCATAGAGTTTGAAGCTGTCTGCCCGGGCATGAGACTTCCCGTGGTCTGCTCACCTGTTTCCGGAATAATGATCCTTGCCACTGTAATAGCAGCGGAAGCATGGATTAACGAGGCTATAAGTATATGCCCCATCGGGTCCGGGATGACGCCTTTAAGAATTGTGGAATACAGGACCATGACCGTACCTGCTATACAAGCCATTCCGCATGTCATAAGAGAAAAAAGCTCGCTTCTCGTCATTTGCTTCAGATAGGGTTTTATGAGCAGCGGTGATTCGACCATGCCTAAAAAGATAGTAGTAGAACAGCCGAGACTCAAGGCGCCGCCGATATTAAGGGCCTTTTGAAGGGCCAAGGACAGGGCCTTTACAACATAGGGCAGAACGCGCCAATAAAAAAGCAATGACGAGAGTGCCCCGATAACGAGCACAAGAGGCAATGCCTGAAACGCAAGAATAAAAGACGATCCCGGAAATTTCTCATCAAACGGAAGAGGACCTCCTCCAAGATATCCGAAAACAAAAGCGGTGCCGGCCTTTGATGCATCTTCAAGCGCTATTACCAGTTTGTTGAGGACAAGAAAGAAATCCTTGAATGCCGGGACATTAAGCATCAGCCCCGCAATTGCGATCTGAAGCAAAATTCCGGCGGCTGCGCTCTTCCATTTAACATTACGCCTATTCTCGCTCAACAGCCACGCAATACCGGCGATCGCAAAAAGTCCGAACAAGCTCTGGAGTTTCATCATGGTCTTTCCCCGCGAAAAAAGAATTGCGCTGCGCCTAAGGCAGGCACATTTTAACCCACCAAAAGGTCGTTTGAAAAGAAGGAAATGGATTAAGGATGTTTTTGCAAAAAAGGGAAACATGGTGGGCAGTCGCAGAATCGAACTGCGGACACAGGGCTTTTCAGGCCCTTGCTCTACCGACTGAGCTAACTGCCCATGGACATAAACATTAAAATTTTCATCGCCTTAAAGTCAAGATTTCCCGAATTGTTTTTTTGAGCAATCCGTATGGGTGGAATTTCAGCGTTATTGATTTTGGCCAATCTTCTTTATTATTATCCAGACAAATGCGGTTTGCAAAAATTCCATTCTTGGTTATCGTTCTTTTGCTGTTTTGTTCGACGGCATACGCGGAAGTTTTTACCTATGGGACGGGTAGTCCGTTAATAGGGGCCGGACGGAATTACAAAGTGCAGGACAACGAATCGCTTATAGAGATTGCGAGAAAATTTGACGTGGGTTACAACTCTATCGTAAACGCCAATCCCGAGTTTGATCCTTTTGTTCCTGCGGTGGACGGAGAAATAAAAATACCGACAGAATGGGCGCTGCCGGAAGCGGAAACATACGACGGCATAGTCATCAATATTTCCGAAATGAGGCTGTATCATTTTTTTGCGCGAAAAGGCAGGAAATTTGTGCAGACTTTCCCGATAGGCATCGGAAGCGAAGGGAACGATACGCCGCTTGGAAAATTCAGCGTAGTCGAGAAAGTGGTAAAGCCGAGTTGGCATGTGCCGGATTCCATAAGAGAGGAGCGTCCCGAACTGCCGCGAGTTGTGCCGCCCGGCCCTGAAAACCCTCTCGGCTCGCATGCCTTGAGGCTATCGTCGCACAGCATAATGATACACGGCACTAACAGACCTTGGGCTGTTGGAAGGCGGGCTACGCACGGATGTCTCAGGCTTTACCCCGAAGACATTCCCAAGCTTTTTGAAAACGTCGTGGCCGGCGCTAAGGTCGTTATTACAAGACAGCCGGTAAAGGTCGGTTTGAAGAACGGTAAAATATATCTCGAAGTGCACAAAGACGATGAGGAGAAGTCCGAGAACTATATGAGGATTGCAGTAGGGGCATTAAAGAGGAAAAATCTGTTAAAAGATATAAGCACCGAAAAGCTCTATCAGGTCATACGGGACAAAACAGGGATCCCTACGGACATAACAGAGTAAAAAAAAAGGCCTAGGATTCGCAATCCTAGGCCTTTTGGGATTTTATAAAACAAACTATTTCTTTTGATGGAGTTCAAAAGCCTTCTGTGCCTTCTTTGAAGACATTTCAGCCTTTGACAGGGCAGCTTCGGCTCTGTCAGCAGCAGCTTCAGCTCTTCTTGCAGCCGCATCTGCTTTTGCGGCAGAATCTTTTGCCATAGACATGGCATCGGCAGCTAAGGCCTTTGCGTCTCTTGCGTCTTTCTTTGCCTGATCGAGGTCGGCCATCCTGCCCTCTATGGAGCTTACCTTGGACTCGATAGCGGCAACTCTTGCTTCCAGCTTGCCGATTCTGTCAACAAGCGGGTCTATCTGCTGCTTTACGTATTCTTTTGTTGCACAACCTGCGGATAAGAGAAACATAACTGCTACCATAAGCAATAAAACTTTCTTCATATACGTTAACACCTCCTTTCCGGTTTTTATTAATTTATTTAACAGCATACACCCAACTATTTTTTTTTTCAAGCATAAAATACGGCGCTTGCCGTGAAAGTTAGAAAAGCCGTCATTTCGCTTCAAAATCAAAAAGCAAGGGCCAATTGACAAAAACATTTATTGTGTAGTTAAATATTAATTCTCTCGGGCGGATAGCTCAGCTGGGAGAGCGCTGCCCTTACAAGGCAGATGTCGCAGGTTCGATCCCTGTTCCGCCTACCATTTTCTCTGTGCGGTGCCCCGATTGGGGCGGTAGTTCAGTTGGTTAGAACGCCGGCCTGTCACGCCGGAGGTCGCGGGTTCGAGCCCCGTCCGCCCCGCCATACTTTAGTTTATCGAAACAGGCTTCAGGTCCTGCCTGAAGTTTTTTCATCGAAGGCGGCTTCTTTTATTTTTCCGGCAAGCTTTATGTTAAAACCTTTTATTCCTGCAATTTCGTCGACCGATGCGTTCCGTATCCCGTCTAAGCTGCCGAAATGTCTCAGCAGTGCAAGTCTTCTTTTTTTCCCTATGCCTTGTATTTTTTCAAGCGGAGATTCGAGGGCGCGTTTGTCCCTGATCCTTCTGTGAAAGCTTACGGCAAACCTGTGGACCTCGTCCCTGATCCTTCGCAAAAGCAGCGACGAAGCGCTTTTGTCGTCTATGTCTATTATTTCTCCGCTGAGCAGAAAGGCCCTGTCCGGTTTTTTTGCTATGCCCGCCAGTTCGACATTTATGCCGGACCCTTCGATAATGTCTCTTGCGGCAGCGAGCTGTCCTGCGCCCCCGTCTATCAGGACAAGAGCGGGAATTCCGGTCTCTGCGTTATCGCGGACCGAAGAATTCAGCACTCTTTCGACCGCCTCTCTCATCATGGCATAGTCATCCATGCCCTCGACATTTTTAATGCGGACATGGCGGTAACGGTTTTTGTCAAAATCTCCGTCCTCCCAGAAAACATAAGCCCCGACGGAATCGCTGCCCTGAATTGTAGAAATATCGAATGCCCCTATTGTTTTTGGGGGGGCTGCCAAATTCAGTTTTGATGCCACTTCGGTCATGATATTTTGTTTTTCCGTGTGTTTAGGGGAGCCCATATGCAGTTTTGCGTTTTCGTTTGCCATGATAAGCAGTCCGCGTTTTTTCCCGCGTGCAGGTGTTGAGATACGGACTTTAGCGTCGCGTTTTGAGCCGAGCCATTCCTGAAGCGTTTTAATGCCATGAGGTGTTTTGTTTGCAAGGATTAGAGGAGGCGGTGTCATATCCTTTGAGTAGAAGGCCTCTATAAATCCGTACAGTATCGATTCTTCGTTGTCTGCAAGCGGGTTTTCGATCATAAAGTCTTTTGCGCCGATCATTATACCGTTTCTGATAAAAAGGACATGGAAGGCGACCGGCGGCATTGTTGAAATGTCGTCGGCGCCGGCATCGCCGAAGTAATATCCGATTACGTCGATGTCGCCGAGTTCGGGGGCTATGACCTTTTGAGACTCAAATGCCCTCTGGAGCATTGTCAGTCTGTCCCGTTCAATTGCGGCTTCTTCGAACCTCATCTCGTCCGAAAGTTTGAGCATCTGTTTTTGCAGCCTGTCCATAAGCGCGGTTTTTTCGCCGAGCAGAAAAAGCCGCACATCTTCCACCGTCTTCATATACTCTTCCCTGCCTACAAAACCGGCGCACGGAGCGGGACACCGCTTCATCTGGTACTGTATGCAGGGCCTCATCGGCCTGTCCAGCGGGTATTTACAGGTCCTTATCCTGAAATGTTTGCGGATTACTGCAAGCGCTTCCCACATTGCCTGCGCAGGAACATAAGGCCCGAAATAGATGTTCCCGTCGTTTTTGACCTTGCGCACCACCTCCAGTTTCGGCCACTGTTCTTTTACCGTAAGCCTGAGGCAGGGGTAATTTTTGTCATCCCTGAGTATTATATTGAACCGGGGTTTGTGCTGCTTGATCAGGTTTGCCTCTAGGATTAAGGCTTCAAGCTCGTTGCCGGTCACGATATAAGAGAACCCGCGTATCAGCTTTACCATTTTTTGTTTGCGCGCGTCGAGTCCGGACGATTTTTGGAAGTAGCTCGCAAGCCTGTTCTTCAGGTTTTTCGCCTTTCCGACATAGATCACATCTTCTTTGCCGCCCTTGAAGATATAAACGCCGGGACGCTTAGGCAGTTTCGAAATATCGGGATCCATGTTTTAATATATCACAGGAGCGGCGCAGTTGCTTTTCCAAGACATTCGGGATGAAACTGTGGCGGATTTGATATAATTTCCCGTATGTTTTTTGATGCGCCGATGCATAATAGTTTTCCGCGAGGTCAAAATGGACATGAACTCTAAGTATTCGAGAATGTTGATAGTAGAGGACGAGGAAAATATTCGCACCGCGCTTTCGCTTGTGGTCAAAGCGCGGTACCCTGATTTTGTTATCGATACCGCTACCGACGGTATGGAGGCTTGGGAAACGCTCGAAAGTAAAGACTTTGCCTACGATATCATACTTTCGGACTGGAACATGCCGCGCATTTCGGGCGAGAAGCTTTTGAGCCGCATTCGTTCCACCGAGAAGGGGAAGCATATCCCGTTTTTAATGCTTACGGTAAGAAAAGACAGCGAGAGCGTTGTATATGCCGTAAAGACGGGTGTTACCGACTATGTAATAAAGCCGTTTGACAAGAACAGCCTTTTTCAGAAGATCGAAAAACTTTTGACGCAAAAGTCGGGGGGAAGGGCCCCTCTCGATGCCGCCGCCGCCCCTGCGAAGGAAGGCGTGCTTGATGCCGAAACCCTTTCGTCCAGAGTTATGGGCATAATCAGAGGAGGCGATATAGCGCTGCCGGCGATGCCTCAGGTGGTCTTCAAGATAGAGGAGCTTCTCGGCAGAGAGGACACAAATATAGAAGAACTGGCCCATGTCGTGGAAATGGACGCAGGCATATCTTCAAAAATCATAGCGGTGGCGAATTCGATTTTTTACAGCGGCTTTTCCAAGTGTGATATTGTTCAGGAGGCGATAAGCAGACTCGGGCTACAGGAAACCCGTGAACTTATACACATGGTTTCAAACCGCAGCCTCTTTGCCATGAAGGACGCCAGATATGAGGGCAGTATTGACGAGCTGTTCGTCCATTCCATAGCCTGCGGGGCCGCGGCCAAGGCTATCGCTACAAAGCTGGGGCTCAGCGATCCCAACGGTTATTTTGCTTACGGCCTGCTTCACGACATAGGCAAACTGCTTGTGCTTCAGGCGGTGTCGGTGGTCACGAAGGACATGAAGGGACTCGATGTCGAGGAGACCCTGAATATCGTCGATTCGCTGCATTGTAAAATCGGGGAGATGCTGTTCGTAAAATGGGGATTCCCCCCCATATACCAGTTTATAGCCCTCAACCACGAAGATATATCCGGAATAGCGACTCCGGGTGTGGAGCTTGCGGTTGTGCACATCGCCAACCTGTATGTCAGAAAACTCGGGTTCAGCCGCTTTAAGGACGATGGCGAAGATATCGTTAAAAAGGCATCGCCCCTTTTGACCGGATTGAATTCGGGAATGCTCGACTCCATATCGGTCGATGTCAAAGACTATGTCGATAAAATGAGGAACCTTGTTTAGAATTCGTGCCTCTTAAACAACAATTTGGATAAAGACCGATATATAAAAGACCGGCTCGATAATCTTTTCGATGTCTGGCTCGGCAGGATAACCGCTTTTGGGGCCGTGCTTTTTCTTGTTTTCGGGGCCCTCGACCATCTCGTCACACCGCAGAACTTCGACCGGTTTTTAAAATACAGGGTTGCTGCATCTCTGGTCCTTTTCCTTATATCCTTCTGGTCTGCTGCGGTCAGGAGCAGGCGCTTCAAATACGCACTCGGCATCATCGCGGTCATGGTCTCTTCTTTGGCGCTGGAAGCCATGATTCTGGATTTCGGAGGCCACAAATCATCCTACTATGTAGGATTTATCCTTGTCGGTATCTGTGTAATAAACTTTTTGCCCTCGAATTTTCTGTTCGACCTGATTTCGGCGCTTATCATATATTTCGGCTATTTGCTGCCGATCTTGTTTTTTGAAAAGATAACCGATACCGAGCATTTTATTACGCACAATTTTTTTCTTATAACCTGCCTGTCCGCGCTGTTGTACTTGAGTTATTTGAGCAGGAACAGGCTTATGGAGCAGATAGAGTCCCAGTATGAATCGGAGAAGAAAAAGATCGAAGTGGAGGAGTATTCATCGACATTGAGTTCTCTTTACAATGATCAGGTCAAGGAATTGCAAAACGCGGAAATCATGCTCAAGGAGCTTTTTGAAAACGCCATTGACGGGATAATCATCACCAATTCCGAAGGCCGGATACTCACAGCCAACAGACGCGCCTGCGAGATGTTCGGGAAGGACAAGCGCGAAATGCTTCTTTTGAACGCTGCAAACCTCGAGGACGCGGAATACAGGCCGCTTTGGAAGGAGCGGCTTAACAGGGTCTTGGCAAAGGAGGGCGTGGTCTTTGAGACCGAATATTCCAACAAAGACGGGACCAAGACCATCCTCGATGTAAGCGCTAAGGCGATCCGGTCCGGCAGAACGGTGTTCATTCAGCTGTTTTACAGGGACATAACGGAGAAAAAAAGGCTGATGGTGCAGCTTGTGCATTCGCAGAAAATGGAGTCGATAGGCATACTTGCCGGCGGGGTTGCGCACGATTTCGGCAATATACTATCGGTCGTTCAAGGTTACGTGGATGTTATATCCATGTGCAATGTTTCTTCCGAGGTTGCCGACCATATGCGTGTTATAGAAAGCGCCGTAAAAAAGGGGAGGCATGTCGTTTCGCAATTGCTTGCCTATGCAAAAAGGGAGAACAAGAAGTTTGTTCCTGTTTATGTGAATAACATCATCGAGGACATGCTCGAAATGGTTTCGAGGCTTATTCCCAGACAGATCGAAGTAAGGAACAGCTTCAACTACAACATCCCGCCTGTTGACAGCGATGAAAGCCAGATGGAACAGATTATGATGAACCTTCTGGTCAATGCCAAAGACGCGATATCCGACGACGGGGAAATATCTGTTGCGACCGATCTGGTCGAACTAAGGTACGGTTCTCTTGCCATCCCGACCGAAGTGGTTTCCGGAAGTTATGTGCATATCAAGGTGTCGGACACCGGCAAAGGGATGACCGAAGGACAGTTGAAAGATATCTTCAAACCTTTTTATACGACAAAGGAGCACGGTACCGGACTCGGTCTCGCCATAGTTTACGGACTTGTAAAGGACCATCACGGTTATATAACTGCGGAAAGCGTAATAGGAAAGGGAACTACCTTTAACGTCTACCTGCCGGTCTCTATTTCGGCGGTCACCGCGGCGGACGGCAGCGGCCCTCAACCGTATCCCGGGGTGACCGGGACCGTCCTTGTAATTGACGACGAGGTGAATATTTTAGGAAGCGTCAAGACTGTTTTGTCCAAGCATTCGTTCAATGTGTTTGTTTATGACAATCCCCTTGCGGCGCTGGGGTTTTTCAAGCTGAACAGCAAAAAGATAGACCTTGTTATAAGCGACCTTGTAATGCCTAAGATGGACGGCTGCACGCTCATAAAAAATATGCGCGAAATAGAGCCCCGGCTTAAGGTAGTGGCAATAACCGGGTATTCGGACAGCGTCTTGGACGTAGACGTCGACGCTTTCATGAGGAAGCCTGTTACTGCTGAAGAGCTTTTGGCTGTTGTGTGCCGCCTGCTTAGTGATAATTTAGGGCAAAAGTAGATATACTAACCGGGCACAAACGGAATCCATATTAATGATGATGAGGGTGAACTGATAATGAGACCGGCATTTTTCAAAAGGCTTCACATACGTCTTACCGCGCTGCCTTTTTTATTGGTTGTTTTGATTCTGGCTGTCGGAGGGGCGGCTTTTTATTGGCTTGATTATTCGCAGGCGTTTAAGGACTACTACAAGCTTTATCTTGTAAATATTACATCGGAAAAGAAGCTTGCGGTCGATTCTTGGTTCGAATTTTACAAAAACGACATTAATGGCCTTTCCGGAACAGCGTCGGTCAAAGAGGCGGGGATAATAATGAATTCCTCTTTGGACAAACTGTCTGCGCTTAAACGGCGCAAGGCAGAGCAGGAGCGGCAAAATATTTCGGCCGGCCTGTCTGCGCTGCTTGCCGATAAAACCGCTTCGGGCAAATACAGGATGCTTGCGGTGATATCTAAAGACGGCAGGGTCTTTGCGGGCAGCAAGCACGAAATCTTGGGCGCCGACTGGTCCGACAGGGAGTTCTACAAGGGAAGCGCGAAAATAAAAAAATCTCCGGCTGTTTTCCGGATAACATCCGAGGGCGGCGCAGGCGATAGCGCCGAATTCGTTTCGGTGTTTTACGGCGACAATAATACGGTCGAAGGTATGATATACGCAGCTGTAGACTCAAAAGAGCTGGCCGCGCTCATGAAGATAGAAAAGGGGGTCTACAGGACCGGCAAGGTCGAACTGATAGACGGCGAGGGCAATGTGGTTTTAAGCAAGGACGGCGTCCCTTCTGCAAAGCTCAGATATAATGTCCCTGCGGGCCGGAATGACGAGTCAGTAAGACACAAGGCCGGCACCTTTTTTTATTGCGCGAACCTTGAAGACGCGCAGTTCAGGCTGATCGGGACCGTACAGGAATCCGAGGCCAAGGCCCCTATGAACTTTTTGTTTGCGCTTTACTGCGCTTGTGCGTTTCTGGTAATAATCGTGCTGCTTGTTCAGGCCTCTTATATCGCTCCAAGCGTTGTTTCAAGGCCTGTTGCCGAGCTTACCGCTTATATCAATGCCGCATCCGCTGGCAGCCGGGAGTTGGATCTGGACTTGGAGTACAAGGGAGAACTGGCCGCGCTAAAGAGCGCCTTTGAAGATGCTGTCGGTTATTTTTCTGAAAGGGAGAGGCTTTTGCGTGAGGAACTCGATGTCCCGGTCAGAGAAGAAGAGAAGCCGACAGTCGAACCCATCCCTTCGTCGAGAATATCCGAAGAGTGTGTATCTAAGCAGCTTAGGGAACCAATTGCCCGGATTATCTCGGACATGGAGGCGTTAATGTCCGAAGGCCCCGCTGTTTACGCCGGATTGCATGATACGGTTGCTGACGCAAACAGGCTGCTGGTAACTGCGGACGACTTAACGGCCCTCGTAAGGCTCGAAAACGGCAGGACAGGGTCGTTATCTTCGGAATTCAATCCTGCCGATGGACTGAAAATAATCGAGGAGCAGGCCGCCGGACTGATCGGACAAAAGGAGATCGGACTGGTGGTGGATTGCGACAGTAGCGTCCCCCGGGTTTTGCTGACGGACAGGGACAGTGTTTATTATATAATGAAGGCGCTCACCTTTGCGGCTGTTTTAAGCACGGATGTCGGCACCGTTACGGTGACTGCAGGATTAGCCGCAGAGAACAATGCGGAATATTTTAGGTTTGCGGTTTCGGATACGGGCAGGGGGTTTTCAAAAGAGCTTCTGGAGCAGCTCGATACGTCCGTATATGTGCCCGGATGTTTTACGGTTTTTGCAGTCAAAAACACGTTACAGGCGCTCGGTGGCAGGCTGGAGGCAGAGAGCATAGAAGGCAAGGGGTCCGTCTTCACGGCCTTTGTCCCTTTCGGACCTGCTGCCTGAATTCGAGCTTTTTTCTTGGTTTGAATGATTTATCCGGCTTCTGGTAAAATATTCGGCAAAACGCATCCATAATATTTTCTTCATCGGTTGCAGGAACTGCAAAGCAAATCACGCATAAGGAGCAATTAAGTGGAAAGCATTGAAAAGGAAAAAAAATCGGTAGATAAGGTCTGGAGCTTCTTCTCTTCGATAAAGCTGGCCGTAGTTGTGTTCACGCTGATTTCGCTTACATCCATAGTAGGTACGATCGTAGAGCAGGATGCGGAGCCGGAAAAAAACATAAAATTGCTGACCAAGTTTTTCGGGAGTTCGGCCCCCGACGCATTCAGGGTCCTTGATGCGCTCGGATTTACAAATATGTTTCATTCTTGGTGGTTTGTTACCTTTCTTTTTGTCTTTGCGGCAAACCTGATTATATGTTCTCTCGATAGACTGCCCGGAATTCTGAAGCTCGTAAAAACCCCGATCAGGCCGCTTGCCGCATCAGGGTTCTCATCTATGCAGATAAAGCGGGAAACGGTCATAAAAGGCAAGGCCGACAAGGTCGTCCCCCTTCTGGAGTCGGCGATAAAAAGCGCGGGCTATACCCCTGCCATAAGCAATGAGGCCGAGGGGACCCAGCTTTGTGCAGAAAAAGGCAGATACAGCAGGCTCGGCGTATACGTTACTCATTTCAGCATCCTGCTTATATTTGCAGGGGCCATAATAGGCATCTTCGGCGGATTCAACGCGTCCCTTAATCTACTTGAAGGCACGGAATCCTCGGTCGCCTTCGGCAGGAACGGCAAGGAAATCCCTCTCGGTTTTTCTATAGCCTGCGAGGATTTCGATGTTTTGTACTACGAGAATTCGGACACTCCCAAATCTTTCCGCAGCAAGCTTTTGATTTTCGAGAACGGGAAGCCGGTAAAGATCGACGGAAAAGAAGTTACGGATATAGAGGTCAACACGCCTCTCAAATATAAAGGCATAACGTTTTACCAGTCGAGTTACGGTTTTTCTCCGAACAAAGATTCCGAATTCAGGCTCGGCTTAATGTCTCGCGACGGGAAGAGGGAGGATGTACGGATCAAGTTCGGCGGAACATTCGTTATTCCGGGGACGAATGTTGTCGGCAAGGTCCTCGACTTCAGTCCCGCAATAGGCGTCGATCCCTCCGGCAAGCTTTATACTTATGCCGAGCAGATGCACAATCCTGCCGTGCTTATAGAGTTTTCCGAAAACGGCAAGCCTAAATATACGCAATGGCTGCTGAAGAGGTTCCCCAATACATGGGCCGTGGCCGACGGCGTGGTCGAATTCAAGGACCTTTGGGGCGCGCAATACACCGGTTTGCAGGTCAGAAAAGATCCCGGCGTATGGGTTGTTTATTTGGGATGTCTTATAATGGCTGTAGGTCTTTATGCCGCATTTTTCATGAGCCACTCAAAGATATGGGTGCTCGTGAGGGAAGAAAAAAATAACACAAGGGTTTTTGTTGCCGCAACAGCCAATAAGAACAGGGTCTCGCTTGAAGGCAAGATAGACCGGCTTATGAAGACTGTCGGCGACAAGCAATAGAGGAGGCAATTATGGACAGCTCACAATTTTTCGGCATATCGAGTATTGCATATATTCTTGCGATGGTGACATACATCGCTTACCTCGTATTTAGAAATTCTACCGTAGGTCTGGTTGCCACGACCATTACCACGGTCGGCTTCGTGGCCCAGACACTCGCTTTCTTTATGCGGGGCAAGGAGTTTTACGACCTTGCGCAGCTGGGCAGCATTCTCCGCGCGATACCTTTGACCAACCTTTACGAATCGCTCGTGTTTTTCGTATGGTGCATTATCCTCGGTTATCTGCTCATCGAATGGAAATACAAGAACCGCTCTTTCGGCGCGTTTATCACGCCTATTGCAGGAATGGTGCTTGCCTTTATCGACATCTCGGGCATGGACAAGAACATCCATCCGCTTATACCCGCTCTGCAGAGCAACTGGTTGCTGGCGCATGTTACGATGAGCTTTTTGGCGTATGCCGCCTTTGCGATCTCTTTTGCCACGGCCGTAATGTTCCTTGCTGTGTCGTCCGAAGACGAAAAGAGCTGGCCTTACATCACATGGACCGTTACCCTCGGTGTTTTTATTGCGGTGCTTGTTGCTATGGGCATAGATTTTCTCGTATTCAAAGTCGGGGCGCATTCCACCGAATCGCTCGTCAAAAGCCATCTTTTCAAGGCCTCCTTCAGGAACGGGGCCATGCCCGTAGCGCTGTTCAGCTATCTGGCGCTTGCTGGTTTCATTTTTGCGGTATGGAAATACGGAAAGGTCCTGAAAAGGATTATAGAGTCGTTTGAAATTTCTCAGGACATGCTCGACGAGCTGGTTTACAAAAGCATTGCGGTAGGCTTCCCTGTGTTTACTCTCGGCGGGCTTATTTTCGGGGCCATCTGGGCTGATCAGGCATGGGGCAAATACTGGAGCTGGGACCCCAAGGAAACATGGTCTCTCATCACATGGTTTGTCTATGCGTTCTTTCTGCATGCAAGGTTTCTTAAAGGCTGGAGGGGCAACAAGATAGCGGCCGTGTCCGTGCTCGGTTTTGTAAGCACCATATTCACCTATCTTGGCGTCAATCTTCTTTTGAGCGGACTGCATTCGTACGGCGGCGGATAACAAAGCGTTAAAATCCATTCGATGCGCATTCTCGGGATAGACACTTCCTGCGACGATACTTCTGCGTCGGTTGTAGGCGAAGGTTATGAGATTATTTCGAACGTAGTTTCATCGCAGACCGAAATCCACAAAAAATACGGCGGGATAGTCCCCGAACTTGCATCGAGAAAGCATATCGAAATGATATGGCCTGTTGTGGACGAGGCACTGAACAAAGCGGAATGCGTCTTGGCCGAGGTCGATGCCGTGGCGGTCTGCTGCGGCCCCGGATTGATAGGCTCGTTGCTTGTAGGGTGCGGATTCGCCAAGGCCATAGCATATGCGAAGGGGCTTTCGGTCGTTGCGGTCAACCACCTTGAAGGCCACATTTTCTCCGCTTTTTTAGAGGCGCACAAACCTGAGTTTCCGTTTCTGGCCCTGATAGCTTCCGGCGGACATACTAGCCTTTATCTGGCCGAAGGCTTCGGCCAGTATTCGGAACTCGGCAGGACAAGGGATGACGCGGCAGGGGAGGCTTACGATAAGATTGCGAAGCTTCTCGGACTCGGTTATCCGGGCGGCCCTGTAATCGATAAGCTTGCGCGCGAAGGCAATCCCCGCGCATTCGATTTCCCAAGGGCATATCTGCCCGAATCGTTTGATTTCAGTTTCAGCGGTTTGAAAAATGCCGTAAGGCTCGTGGTTACGGAACAACCTGCGCCTATTGCCGATCAAACGCTGATCTCGGACATTGCGGCCTCGTTCCAATCCGCGGTCGTGGATGTGCTCGTCCGCAAGGTCGAGTGGGCGATAGTAAAGAAAGGCATAAAAAGGGTCGTTCTTTCCGGCGGTGTTTCGGCGAACAGCGGACTGAGGAAAAAGATTTCCGGGATGGCGGATGAGAGGGGAATAGAACTGTTTATGCCTTCGCCGGCTTTATGCACCGATAACGCTGCTATGATAGCTGCCGCAGGGCTGCACCGTTTTAAGTCGGGAAATATCGCCGGTCTGGATTTGAACCCTAAGGCTTATCTGCCGCTTTAGTCCGTCAAAGCTTGCCCATGTTTTTCGAAACGGCGGA
This sequence comes from Nitrospirota bacterium, assembly GCA_004321915.1. Classification (GTDB taxonomy): domain Bacteria; phylum Nitrospirota; class Thermodesulfovibrionia; order Thermodesulfovibrionales; family Dissulfurispiraceae; genus MYbin3. Next base: position 23,455 of record SCQE01000081.1, on the reverse strand, counting down.
TATGTCCGTATCGCGGAGGCGCATGTATTCGAAATATGTTGTGAGCACCCTTTTGACATAGTTCCTTGTTTCGTCGTATGGAATGTCTTCCATGAACTCGTCGATACCGTTGTACCCGCCTTTTTTCAGCCACCCCGACACGGCTTCTTCTCCTGCATTGTATGCGGCGATTGCGGCAGGCAGCGAGCCGAACCTCTGGACAAGGCTTTTAAGATAGCGGCTTCCTATAGCTATGTTGGTCTTGGGATTGTACAGGTCGTTGTTGTGTTTTAGGCTGACCTTCAAACTTTTCCCCACGCGCTGCGCAGTCTGCGGCATAAGCTGAAGCAGGCCGAGCGCGCCTGCTATCGAGCGCGCTTCGTTGTCATAACGCGATTCCTCGCGCATAACGGAAAGTACAAGGAGCGGGTCGATCTCGTTTGTCCTGCCCTCCTCTTCGAGTTCCTGCCAATAGGCGAGGGGGTAATAGAGCCGGTGCAGGTCCTGATTGTACGGGACTTTCGATATCAGGCCTACTGAGGCCTTGTAGCTGCCGAGCTTGGCCAGATAAGAGCTTGTATAAATCAGGATGGAACTGTCCGGGTTCTTTCTGGAAAGATGAAGGAGCTCGCCTGTGGCCTCGTTTGTGAAACCTAATCTTGTCAGCGTGTCTATCCTTTCGGACGCGGACGAGCTGATCGCCACCTTCACGGCCTCTTTTTCAATTGCTTCCGGTTTCTTGTTTTTCTTCAGGTCGAGCAGGTAGGCGTAGAAATCCCTGTAACGGGCCTTTTGGTTTTTCGAAGGATCGCCGCTTTCCTGATTTTCGGAGCATCTGTTCTTCCAATAAAGGTATTTGGATTCCCCGTACGATTTATGAAGTTGCGAAAATATTTCGGACGCATTTTTGCAGTCTTTGTTTCGGTAATATGTCCAAGCCTTTGCCCAGAGGGTATCTTCCTTCATCGAAGGGAAATATACCAGCGCTTCATTGAGAAGCTTGAGCGAACCCTCGCTGTCTCCGGCGCGTCTTTTGCTTGCGGCGTAAGCCAGAACGAGTTGTCCTGCCTTGTTGTCTCCCGATTTGAAAAGTGAATTCAAATCAGAACTGAGTGTTTCAAAATCTCCTGTCCTGAAAGCGGTCCGGGCGCGCCAGTACCTGTTGCCGTTCTCCTTGTATATCTTGAGCGCTTCGCCGTATCTTTTCTGCCTGAACAGAGAGTAAGCGAGACCGTCGGTAGCGTCACGGTTCAGTTTTTTAGCGGTGTCTTTTTGCAGGACATCTTTAAAGCAGCGCTCGGACTCTTCGAAATACCATGATTTTTTCAGGTTTTCACATCTCTTGAACAGGTCTTCAGCCGTTATATCGGAGGGGGAGAGCGATTCCAATGCGTTTTTGGAATATCCGGCCGCAGCGATATAAATCTGCAGGAACAGTTTTTTTGCGTGTTCTTTTTCCCCGTTTTGTTTCAGGTGGTCCGCGTATTGCAGTTTTAGGGCGGTGTCCGAAGGATAGTCGGACAAATATTCCTGAAAGGCCTTTGCGGTTTTCGGGTCCTTTTTCTTTTTGAGCAGAGAGATTTCTTTTGCCCTTGCAGCCTTAAGCAGGGGGGAATCTCGATGTCTGTCTTTCAAGAGGCTGATGTCCGAGAGCGCGGCATCGATATTGTCTTTGCCTTCGAAGGCAGAGGCGCGCCAAAGGAGCGCATAATCTCCGAGCAGCGGCAATTTTTCGAGCGCTGCCGTCAACTCCGATACGGCCTGATCATAATTGTTCTTTTCGAGGTTGGCCCTGCCGTTTTTCAGGTGGAGCGCATCATCGCCGTTATTTTCGGCATACAGGTCCGCGTATAGACCGGAAGCAGCGAGCAGGAAGACCGCGACTAATAACGTTAGCGCCGATTTGCTAGAAATTTCTGAGTTGCTGCGCATAGGAGTCGAAGTTTCTGCGTGTTTCGGTCAGGCTGTCGCCGCCGAACTTTTCAAGAAGGGCATCCGCAACTATTATTGCGAGCATGGCCTCTGCAACGACCGCGGCTGCCGGCACGGCACAGGCGTCGGACCTCTCGTAGGCGGCCTCAAACGGCTCTTTGGATGCCATATCAACCGACATCAGCGGTTTTCTCAGCGTCGGTATCGGCTTCATTACTGCGCTTGCAGTTATAGGCATGCCGTTGGTCATTCCGCCCTCGATTCCTCCTGCATGGTTGGTCTTGCGGTAAAACTTTTTTTCGTCCTTGTCGAAAAATATCTCGTCAAGCACCTGCGATCCGAAGCTTTCGGCCATTTTAAAGCCTGCCCCTATCTCTACAGCCTTGATGGCCTGAATGCTCATCAGCGCTTGGGCAATTATGCCGTCCAAGCGTTTGTCCCACTGAATATGGCTGCCGAGGCCTACCGGTACCCCTATTGCGAAGACAACGAACCTGCCGCCTACGGTATCTCCGTTTTTGACCGCCTCGTCTATGACCGAAATCATTTTTAACGAGGCAGCTTCGTCCGGACAACGCACAGACGACCCCTCGGCTTTTTGAAAGAGCTCAAGCAGGTCCGCATGCTCATCGTTCTGCGGCATGTCGGCGCTCCCGATGCTTGTTACATAACTGCCGATAGATATTTCGAATTCGGAGAGAAACCTTTTTGCTATTGCTCCTACAGCAACACGCATTGCCGTTTCCCGCGCGCTTGAACGTTCGAGAATGTTTCTAGCGTCCGTCTGGTTATATTTCATGACCCCGGAAAGATCAGCGTGCCCCGGTCTCGGTTTTGTCACTGCAGGGATAGAGTTTTCATGTTCAGGCAGGGACGACATGCCTTTCTGCCAGTTTTTCGAGTCTTTATTTTCTATGAAGATCGTAAGGGGCGAACCCATGGTTTTTCCCCAGCGCACTCCTGATATAAGCTCCGCCTTGTCCTGCTCGATCTTCATCCTGCCGCCTCGGCCGTATCCGGCCTGTCTCCTTTTAAGCTCTCTGCTTATGTCCCCGGAAGACAGTTCGAGCCCGGCCGGAAACCCCTCGATTATACCGGTCAGGCCTTTGCCGTGCGACTCTCCTGAGGTGAGAAATCTAAGCTTGCTGTGCATAATGTTAAGATAACCTTTAATAGCGCAGACCGTCAACAAAGTTGTCCTGAAGTGAAGCATAAATTGCCTGTTTACAGAATTTTTTCGTGTGCGATACAGTGCTTAGGGCCGTTAGAAGGGCTGTCTACAGGTGAGGCGATATCCGGATTGATTCGGGAAACATCCGCTAATAGATCTAATGTCGTGCCATCGATATTTCGAATTGTTATTGCCGGGCATGTCTTAAAAACCGCACCGCGCAGCCTATAAATCCAATCCGTATATATTTATTTGCGGAACAAATTCCTTTTTGAATCGTTAATATACTAGAGCAATGGATAAAAGCACTGACGATCTCGGTCTTGTAAACAAATTCAAAGAAGGCGACATTTCCGCATTTGAAGAGCTTGTCCTTAAATACAGGGACAGGATATACAACCTTTGCGCTTACATGCTCGGCAATGCCCACGAGGCAGAGGACGCGGCTCAGGACACATTCATCAAGGCGTATCAAGGCCTGAGTAGATTCAAACCGGACGCTGCTTTTTACACATGGCTCTACCGGATAGCGGTCAATACCTGCATAGATTACAGGCGCAGACCGTTTTTCGAATCCCTTTTCAGGCGTTCCGACACAGGCGAGGAAGTGGTTATCGAACATCCTTCCGCCTCGCCCACCCCTGAAAGAGAGTACGAATCCAAACAGATCCAACAGGCCCTGCAGACGGCCCTAAAAAAATTATCTCCCAAACTGAGGGCCGTTATAGTGTTGAAGGAATTCGAGGGGCTTTCTTACGAAGAGATGGCTGACACTCTCGATGTATCGATAGGCACCGTTAAATCGAGGATTTCGAGGGCGAGGGACGAATTGAAGATATTGCTGAAAGGTTTTACGGAACAAAAATAAATTTCGTTCGTTTAAATAAACAGGAGGCGCAGATGAAATGCTCGAAAATACATAAGCTGACTTCAGCGTACATTGACGGTGAACTTAATGCAAGGGACAAAGAGGCTTTTGAATCCCATGTTAAATCCTGCGGGGCATGCGGCACGGCGGTCGAAGAGACAAAATCGCAGCGCAGTCTTTTCGCTCATGCGCAACAGTTTAAGGCCCCCTATGGCTTTTCGACCAAGGTGATGGCAAATATCGCCCCTGAAAAAGCAGACGGCATTTCATGGGCCCCGATTTTTACAAGATTTGCCGGGGCCGTTGTTCTGCTCATGATAATATTCACCGGGATAATCTCGGGCGGGTTCTTGGCCGGCCAGCTCATGCCTGATAAATTCTCCGCAACCGCAAGGTCTTTATCGCTCGACATCTTTGATCCTGCGCCGCCGGACTCGCTGGGCGGCGTCTATCTCGCCATGACGGAGGTCGGAAATGAGAAGTAGCACTCTAAAGTTCATTCTCCTCGTCTCTCTTGTTTTAAACATTTCAGTCATCGCCGCCGCCGGTTACTTCTACTACAAACAGCCGGACTATTGGGTATCACCCTTCGGCAAGAAGATGGAGAAGAACAGGTTCATCTTTGAGGAGCTCTCTTTGAGCCCGGAACACCTGAAAGAGATGAAAGCAAGGGCGATGCGGTTCCGCTCTGAAATAGACCGGAGGCGGCACGAGATAACGCAAAAGAGAAAGGAACTCATTACACTCATGCGTTCCGACACGCCCGATATCAAGCCGATCAATGCTGTTATCTCAGGGATCAGCGGAATGCAGGGAGACATGCAAAGACAGATTGCCCTTCATATCCTCGAAGAAAAAGCCCTGCTCGATAAAGCACAACAGAAAAAGTTTCTCGATTTGATAGAAAATGCCATGACACAAGGGAGGCAAGCAGGATGTCCGTCGTCAATAGCGCACGAATAATATGTGTAGGTTTTTCAGTCTTATTTTTAAGCTTATTCAATAGCCATGCCTATTCCGCATTAAATGAGATTGAAGGCAAGACACTTACACTCGACGAATGTATAGATATCGGCCTGCAGACGAACCCCTCCGCTGAAATATCATTGCAGAACCTTAAGGGGCATCAGGAGAGGGTCGGCGAGGCAAAGGGAGGCTACTACCCGTCTTTTAAACTCTCATCTTCGTACGCTTATACCACTCCGTTAGACAGCAGGGCAGCGACATCCCCGGACCTTTACGACACGAGATTTTACGTAAAGCAGACCTTGTACGACGCAGGAGCAACGTCAAATCTTGTGGAAGGCGCGCGCCAAAACATCAGGGTGCAGGAATATGATGTTAGAAAAATCAAGCTGGATATTGTCCTGAATATCAAAGGCGCGTTTTACGAGGCGCTGAAGAGGCGCGATCTTTTAGGGGCGGCAAAAAACAGTTTAGACAGCGCTGAAAAACATCTTGAACAGGCAAAGGCCCTATATGGAGAAGGCCTGTCACCGCGCTCGGATGTGATAAAGACGGAAGTGCAGGTGTCCAATGCGCGGCTTGATTTAATAAAGGCCGAAAACGCGCTTCTTTTCGCAAAGGCTAACCTTGCGGCTGCAATGGGTCTGTCCGCAGCAATGACTTTTGAGATCAAAGCAGAGGCACCGGATCCGCAAACGCCGTTGCTGCCTACGCTCACCGCAACCATGGCGCATGCGTATGACAGGAGGCCTGAAGTCCGAGGCGTTAAGGCGAAGATCGAGTCGGCGCATACAAGCATCAAGCAGATAGAAAGCGGGCTATATCCGAACTTGAGCATCGACGCTTCATACGGCTGGCAGGAAACTAATTTTATACCTCAGGACAGGAAGTGGAGCGTAGGGCTTACCGTCAGCATACCTGTTTTCGAGCGGCTCACCACGCAGTCGAAGATAAATCAGGCCAAGGCAAACCTTAACGGGACCAAGGCCGTCGAACTCCAGACACTGAGAAATGTCGAGCTTGAGGTCCGGCAGGCATGGCTTTCGCTCAAAGAAGCGTTGGAGCGTGCCGGTGTGACTAAAAAGACACTTGAGCAGGCAGGGGAAGACATGCGTGTATCGGAAGGAAGATACAAAGAAGGATTAGGCAATGTCCTTGAGTTGATAGATGCGCAAACGGCGCTGACTCAGGCCAAGACAAACGACATTGTTTCAATTTATGACATTGCGAATGCAAAAGCGAAACTTGACAGGGCCACAGGAGAAGATATGCGGAAGGAGACTAAATGAAGAAGAACAGATGGCTTTTTATGATTATAGCCGCGCTTGTTATTGCCGGATCATTTGCGGCATATTGGACGCTTTTTCACAGGGACGACAAGAAAACGGCCTTTCAGGCAGAGGCTGTAAAACGGCGCGATATTGCTGCATCGGTCCAGGCTACAGGCGTAATAAGGGCGAAGATCGGGGCGGAGGTAAAAGTCGGAGCGAGGATCTCGGGCAGGGTCGAAAGGCTCTATGCCAACATCGGCGACGTGGTGAAAAAAGGGCAACTGATAGCCCGTCTCGAGCAACTGGATTTACAGGCGAAGGTTGACGAAGCCAAGATGAACCTGAAAACCGCCGAAGCCAATCTTGAGCTTGCGCAGAAAACAATGCAGAGGATGCAGAACCTCTACGCAAAGGATTTCGTGTCCAAAGACAAAGTGGATGTGGCTGAAAGGGATTTAAAGACGGCGCAGGCGCAGGTCAATCAGATCAAAGAGACGATAAGGTTCAATGAGACCCAAATGTCATATGCCAGCATCTATGCGCCCATTTCGGGCGTAATCGCATCTGTCACTACGCAGCAGGGAGAGACGGTCTCTGCGTCGTCCCTGAATGTGCCTACCTTTGTGACCATCGTGGATCTGAGCAGGCTCGAGATTTACGCCTACGTTGATGAGACGGACATCGGCAAGATAAAGCCGGGGCTTGAGGCGACGTTCACTGTTGACTCATTTCCGGAGAAGGATTTCAAGGGGAAGGTGAGCGCCATATATCCCAAGGCGACCATACAGGACAATGTTGTTTACTATATCACGCTTATTTCCATAGAGAACCCTGAGGGCAAGCTCAAACCGGACATGACGGTGAATGCGACCATGTTTCTGAGCAAACGGAGCAATGTCCTCGCTGTTCCGAATAAGGCCATCAAGCGGGAGGGCGGCAAAAAAGTTGTGCAGGTACTCGAAAACGGGAAGCCTGCCGGAAAAACTATCAAGACCGGATGGAAGGACGGCAGCTATACCGAAGTCATAGAAGGGCTGAAAGAAGGCAGCGTTGTAATCACAGGCGAAACAATAAACACCGAAAAAGAATAAATCAGGGAGGACTCAAAAAAATGATTGAATTAAGAGAGATCACCAAGACATACAAAAAAGACGGAAACCTCGAGGTAAAGGTGCTTGAAGGCATAAACCTTGAGATAAAAAGCGGAGAGTTTGTGGCGATCATGGCGCCGTCCGGCATGGGTAAATCCACCCTGATGAACATTGTCGGGTGTCTTGACAAGCCGAGCAGCGGGGCGTATTTTCTCGATGGAGTTGAAGTGGATACCATGAATGATGATGACCTGTCCCGCACGAGAAACAAGAAGATCGGCTTTGTATTCCAGTCCTTCAACCTCCTTCAGAAAACAACAGCCCTCGAAAATGTGGAGCTGCCTCTGATCTACTCGCCTGAGGACATTGATATCAAGGCTAGGGCAAAGGCGTCCCTTGAGGCTGTGGGCCTTGGAGACCGGACCACTCATGTGCCCTCCGAATTATCGGGAGGACAACAGCAGCGGGTCGCGATAGCTCGCGCCTTGGTCAACAATCCCGCGCTCATACTTGCGGATGAGCCGACCGGAAACCTCGACAGCGCTTCGAGCGACGAAGTGATGAACATCTTCAACAAACTGAACCAAGACGGCAGGACCATCGTTCTTGTGACCCATGAATCCGACGTTGCCGAAAAGGCCGGAAGGATAATCAGGATGAAGGACGGCAGGATAGTAAGCGACGAAAGGAGGGCGAAATAATGTCTTCCGGAAAGGTGATAAACATTGCCCTCAAAGGGCTTTCGAAAAACAGACTCAGGACATTTCTCATGATGCTCGGAGTGATCATCGGTATCGCCACGCTCACGGTCATTGTTTCTATGGCAAAGGGGGCGCAGCACAAAGTGATGAAGAGCATCGCCAACTTCGGGCCTAACGCGGTCATGGTCTCTGCGGGAGGGGGGAAGATGTTCGGCCCTCCTGATGAGAAGACCGCTACGCTCACCATCGAGGATGCGAATGCGATAAAGGAATCCATAAAAGGCATCAGGCATATCTCGCCATTCACTGTAAATCTCGAACAGAATATTATTTACGGCAACATGAACACCACTTCTCCGGTGGTTGGTGTAACTCCTGAGTTCGCGGACGCATGGCAGTGGTACGCTGAACAGGGCGATTTTATAAGCGATGAGGACAACTCAGGGATGTCGAGAAATTGCATGATCGGTAAGACCATAGTAAAGGAGTTGTTCGGCGACCAGAATCCTATCGGGGAGAGCATAAGGGTCAACAATACCAATTTCAAGGTCGTCGGGGTCCTGAGCGCGCGGGGATCGAGTCCGCACGGCATGGACATGGACAGGCGGGTGATGGTGCCGCTCACTACCGCGATGAAGAGGCTTTACAATGTCACCTACATCGGCATGATAAGACTTTACGCGGAAGACCCGGCAAAGCTCGGGGATATTTCCAACAGCGTTGCCGCACTTCTCAGGGAGCGACATCATATAACCCCTCCGCAGGAAGACGACTTCAGGGTAACAAGCACGGAGGCCATGGCAAAGACGGTCAAAGGCGTGTCGAAGACATTGACCACCTTCCTGATGCTGCTCTCGCTCATCTCTTTAGGGGTCGGGGGCATTGTCATCGCAAATATCATGTTCATTTCGGTCAATGAGAGAAAGAAAGAAATAGGCATCAGGCGCGCTTTCGGCGCGAGGGCAAAGGACATTATGAACCAGTTCCTGTGCGAGGCGCTCATAGTCACACTCTTGGGCGGCATCGCAGGAACTCTTCTCGGCATCGGCATAACAAAGGGAATAGCGGTCCTCAAAAAAATGCCTGCAATGATCTCATGGGAGCCGTTTGTCCTTGCCGTTTTATTTTCAACAATCGTAGGCATTGCCGCGGGCCTTCAGCCTGCTAAGCGGGCTGCTGCCATGGACCCGGTACAGGCGATAAAGGGGTGAGAATGAAGAAGTCAGAAAGGGGTAGAGTGGACGGTCCCAGAAGCGGATGAAACTGATTAAAGGCACACGCATTGCTCTCAAAACGCTTTTCAGCCACAAGCTGAGGACCGCCCTTGCCACACTGGGTATTGTTGTCGGTGTCTGTTCTGTCATCGTAATGGCTGCAATCGGCGACGGCGCGCAGAAGCAGGTACTCTCAAAAATACAGGCGATGGGCACCGACCTTGTAATTGTGACTGCCGGGCAGGTGAAAATAATAGCGGGCAGACAGAGGCAGACCGGCAATGTCTCCACCCTCACATTAAGAGACGCCGCTTCGATTTCGGAAGAGTCGCAACACATAAAAGCCGTTGCACCGGCACAAGCGAAGAAAATGCTCGTAAAATACGAAGCGCTCAGCACAACCACCTACATTACCGGAACAACCGATACTGTTGTACAGATACGAAACATTGCCCTTCAGAACGGCCGCTTTTTTAACAATGATGAAGATAGGACCTTGCAGCGGGTCGCCGTGATCGGGAAGACTGTTGCAAAGAATCTTTTCGAGAACAGAAATCCTCTGGGGGAGTCCATTCGTATCGGAAAAGTCGCGTTTGAGGTCATAGGCGTTCTTCAGGAAAAAGGAACCGACCTTGTCGGAAATGATCAGGACGATGTGATTTACATCCCTGTTAATACCGCACTGAGACGGCTCTTCAATCTGACCTATATCAACAATATCTATGCTCAGGCAAAGGGGTCCGTATATGTGGATAAAGCGGCATCTGAAGTAAGGGACATTCTCCGCGAGAAACACCGCTTACGAAGCAAGCCTGATGATTTCACCGTTCAGAGCCAGACTGAAATCCTTAAGACCGAGAAAGAGACCTCGCAGACATTCACCAATCTGTTGAGCGCTGTCGCAGGGATTTCCCTGCTCGTCGGAGGGGTCGGCATTCTCGCCATTATGCTTATATCCATTAAAGAGCGGACAAGGGAGATCGGTTTGAGACGGGCTGTCGGCGCGATGAAACGAGACCTTTTACTCCAGTTCATTGTGGAATCCCTGACCTTGAGCGTAAGCGGCGGCTTGGTCGGGACAATGCTCGGCATTGTTTTATCTCTCGGGGCCTCGCATATCACGAAGTGGCCCATGAGTCTGTCCGTTCCGGCAATCATTGTGGCCTTTTTGTTTTCCGCTATAATCGGCGTTATCTTCGGCGTTTACCCTGCGGCCAAGGCAGCAGGGCTCGACCCGATAGAGGCATTGAAGGCAGAATAATTTCGTTCAAAAGTGAGTTTCACTTTAATTTTTCCGGCCAAGTTTTGTTGACTTATGTCTTATCATAGTTCTTCTTTGCCGCTTCATTTATCTTGGCTACCAACTCGTTTATGTCTACCGGCTTCATCAGGTAGTCAAAAAGTCCGCGCTTCATTCCTTCTATGCCGCTGGCAGTGGAACCGTGTCCTGTTATCATGATCGCTTCTATGCCCAAGTCAAGTTTTTTTATCATTTCGAGCGTATCGAGACCGCTGAGGCCGGGCATTTTAAGGTCCAACAAGGCAACGTCAGGGACCCAATCGTTTCTAATTGCCGCAATCGCTTTATCCGCATTCCCGACCGAAACCGCGTCGAAACCCCTGAAACACAGCCTCTCGGCAAGGGTGTTTGAAAACTCCTCCTCATCATCCACTATAAGCACCTTGGTCTTACTCATCTGTCTGTTCCTCCCTCTGCAGATACGGACCTTATAGGGATCAGGATTGTGAACGTCGTTCCGATGCCAACCTCGCTGCTGGCGGATATCTTCGCGCCAAGTTTCTTTATAAGTCCATATGTTATTGAAAGTCCGAGACCTGTGCCTTGTCTCTCAGAGCCTTTTTTCGTAGTAAAAAAAGGCTCAAAGACTTTTTTCAGCACCTCCGGCGGCATACCCGGACCGTTGTCGCAAATATCGACCCTGACCGTTTTTGTGTCAATCTGCCTGCTGGATATCTGGATTATACCGCCGTTGCCGACCGCATCTATGGCGTTATTGATTATGTTCATGAATATCTGCTGCAATTGCCCGTGGTCGCTCATGATGTCAGGCAGATTCGGCTGTAAATCCTGATCAATCCTGATCTCCTGATATGCGGCCTCCTTGTCAAGAAAGCCGAGGACCTCAGTAATCACACTGTTAATGTCTACGGGCTCGAGCTTGATATCCATTCTTCTGGCAAATCCCAGAAGCCTGTGGGTTATGGTCCTGCTCCGTTTTACCGCGTTTTCCATAGCGTCGATCTGCATGAGAAATTTGTCCTTGTATTTAAAATCATTAGAAACCTGCAGGAGGTCTTTCATCAGTCCGGCCTTTTCATTGATTATGGCCAAAGGATTATTGATTTCATGGGCTATGCCTGCAGCCAGTCTGCCTATCGAGGCCAACTTGTTGGCGTGTTCGCTCTCTGCAAGTATGATTTCCCTTGTCTCCTCCTCCTTGCGAACGGTTGATGTAAGAAAAGAGGCGATGAAAAAGGTCAGGCAGATGATCACGACAAAACTTACCACATAGATAACAAGCAACTCCCGCTTAAAAAGGACCCATGTTTTTTTGTCCGCATATCCGTACTGTTCAAGCACCAGAAACCAAGGACTCTCATTTATCCGGGCAACGACATTGACCATGGACTTGGAGCCTTGTTTGTTTTCCACCGTCAGAATGTCTTTGTTTTTCGGCAGCCGTTCTACCGATACAGGCGACTGGCTCGACACGTTGCCGTAATTGTGGGAAGAACTCTGGAGAGCGCCTTTGCTGTTTATAAGAAATGCATCCACCAGGTTTTCATTTCTGACCCCGGCAAGGAATTGGTCCAGTGTGTCCGTGTCTATGCTCGCCCTTAAGACCCAATAACCGTTTTCTCCTGAGACCTTCTTGCTTATGGCTATAACGAAATGCGGCACATTACGGTATCCGAGGAAGACCTCGCTTACATAGACCTTTCTTGTCAGGGTTTTTTGGTACCAAGGGCTGTCGCTGTAATCCTTGCCTTTAAGGTTGAAAGGACCCGAGTAAGCTTGCTGAACACCGTCAGGACCGATTACGCTCAAGTCGACAATCCCCTTGTTTTTTGATTTGAGGTTTTCGAATACTTTGTCCAGATTTTCCTGTACCGAGAGATCTTTGTATCTGTACGATTCGGAAACAACTTGGATCATGGCCCGGAGTTTATCGATAAAGGACTCGATGCCCTGCCGGGTGCTCTCGGCATTCCACTGCGCATTATTGATCGTCTCCTGTCTTATCAGGGAACGGTACTGGAAATAGCTCAAGGCGGTCGTGATGCTCAGCGGAACAATTGTGACCAGAAGCATGATTATGAGGAAGCTCCTGCTCAGCGTCAGATACCTCTCTTTGATCGAGAGGTTCGAATCGTCGCTGCTGTAAAAATTAAGGTACTTGTCCCGCAAATTAAGTCCCATATTCGACCTCCGAGTCACTCTTGGTAGTTAAATGACCGCTCCAGCCCGCAAGCCTTCTTCAAGCGCCAGTTGCAGTGCTTTTGCTGACGGGCCTATTACCCTGTCTATAACCCTGACCTTTTTCCATATCAGATACTGAAAGAAAGAGTCTTCGATGCCGCCGCAGACCACTATATCGATGCCTTCTTTCAGGATAAGGCTGCAGAGCTCATCAGCCGAAGGGCCGGGCAACAGCACAGTGCGGGGTTCCGGTCCGGTCCTGTCATCATTAAATTGGGCAATCAGGACCTCTGTGCAGAGATCGAATCTCGGCGCTATCTGGTCGGCAGTCAGTGTCACCAATATTTTCATTGCTTATTCCAAGCCATAATGCTTGATCTTCCTCCATAGGGTGCTGCGGCTCCAGCCGAGTTTCAGGGCCGCTTCGCTGCGGTTGCCTCCGGTTGCCATCATCGTCTCGAGTATCCGGCCCTTTTCTATTTCCGGCCAGCTTACAAATTCCCTCTTGGAAGCGCTAAATACCGTCGGCTCTTCTTTGGTTTCAGAAAGCTGCCCTCCGCTTTTTTTATCTTTGCCTGAATTGCTATTTCCGGCAGAAAGGATATAAGCAGGCAGGTGTGCCATTTGAATGATATTCCCTTGGCATATATTCACCGCGTGTTCGATAATATTGCGCAGTTCCCTGACATTGCCCGGGTATTCATAACGCAAAAGATAATCGATCGCAGAACTCGCAAAGCCCTTTATTCTCTTTCCAAGATTGTTATTGAACTCTTTAAGGAAATGGTTCATAAGCAGGAGCACATCGTCGCCCCGTTCTCTAAGTGAAGGCATATGTGCCCGTAGTACATTCAACCGGTAATAAAGGTCTTCCCTGAATTTGCCTTCATCCAGCAGCTGTTTGAGGTCCCTGTGCGTGCCTGTAATCAGCCTTATGTCCGCTTTTGTTTTTTTCGAACTGCCGAGCGGATAAAACTCTTTATCGTCAAGAACTGTCAGGAGTTTTACCTGCAATTTCAGCGGCAGGTCCCCGACCTCGGTGAGAAAAAGCGTACCTCCCTGTGCCAGTCTGAACATCCCGGGCTTGTCAGAGTTGGCCCCGGTAAAAGCGCCTCGAACGTGCCCGAACAGTTCTGATTCCAGTAACGTCTCGGGAATGGCCCCGCAGTTCACCTTTATAAACGGGTACTTTGACCTCTTTGAACTGCGGTGTATGGCCTCTGCCAGCAGGTCCTTACCGGTGCCGGTTTCGCCGGTGATAAGGAGGGTAGCATCCGTATAGGCAAAGACAGGCAGGAGTTCTATAATCTCCTGCAGTTTTGGACTGTTCCCGAGAAGCGCCTTTTTCTCAGGGCTGCCTTGAAGTTTGATGTCCATCTCTTTCAGCATAGAGATGTCCTCGATGACCAGCAGCAGGCTTTCATCTAGGCCCTCCCGCCCTTTAAGCGGTGAAGCGGTAATTCTTACCGAAACTCTTTTGCGGTTTGCATCGATGACGCTTCCCTCGCAGATCAGTGTTTCGCCTCCATTATTGAGCGCCTTGTTAAGCCATTCATCCCGGTCAGTGCGCAGAACATAATTGCATTCAATTCCCTGAACCGCCTGAGTGGAGTAGCCCGTCATAACTTCAAGGATTCTGTTCATGCTGAAGATTCGAAGCTGTTTATCAATAAGCGCCACTCCATGGGGAATGCCGTTCATTATATCGATTATCTCTATTTGGCCTGACATAAGTCCTTGTGATTCGTTTTGTTTCATTGTGATTCAGTATATCAGCGACAAAATTAAAAGTCAACCGTACCATGATTTGTGATTATTAATGGTTAACTATCAAAGGAATTATCGCGCAAGGGCTCCATTGCTAAGTTTGATAATATTGATTTGTGCTCCAAGATATTCCTTGTTTTTGTTAGGGGATTTGTCTGTGCATGTGAGGATGTTGTTTCTGTTTGTTTCATTATGGGTCAAAAATATTCTGAGATTTGTTTTTGAAAAAGATAACATTTTGATTTAATTGTATTTTTCAGGTTTGGCATGGGCTTTGCTCTACAGCAATTGCAAGCAAATTTTAAAGGAGGTTTTAAATGAAACGGATATTCGACACATTCAGCAGTTGGATGAACGCTGTCACCTTTGCAGAGGCTGGTGAGTTTGAGACAGCAAGACAGATGATGCCAACCCCCAAAAAAGGAAACAATCAGCTGACTTGGTTCGACAGGATTTTTATGTCGGTGACCTTTGCCGAAGCAGGACTTCCTGAAGAGGCGGTCGAAATAATGAATCTAAAACCGGTCAAAAATTATGGATCGTCGGACTTTCTCGAGACTATAGGCCTTAAGGGTATTCGCATAACCTACGGTACAATGCCGATCGAGGCAATATTATAAGGAAGTTTTAAGGTCTTGGGTGCTATGGAAACGGCTGTTTTTCTTGAAACCGGCGATTATAACTTCGCCCAAACTCTAAAAAAAACCTTTTCGCTTTGGGGCTTCGGCCTATTCCATCACAACACCGAGCAAGACGCGGTGGTGTTGATGGAACAGGAACATATAGACGTGGCTTTGCTCGATATCAGACTTTCGCCGGACACTTCCCTGAGCCTGTTGAAACATATAAGAGAAAACCGGCCGGGTGCGGAAATAATCCTCATTAACAGCCACGATAACATCAGGTCATCCATTGTCGCCATGCAGGCGGGCGCAAACGATGAAATTATAGTTCCCTGCGACACAGGCATATTGAAAAAAAAGATAACCGAGGCCTTCAAACGCAGAAAGAAACTCTTGCATAAGAAACGCGGATTATCCTTTATGGAAATGTTCAGCGAATCGATGTCAGCAGCGGCCTTTGCTCAAGCCGGCGAATTTGATGCTGCCATAGATTATATGAGCGACGCCGGCAGCTCCTCGCCGGAGCAGGACGATGACAAAAAAAAGTGACAGAGGCCGCAACCTGACTAGGAGGAATGTATGGATGACATCAAAATTCTGTTAGTTGACGACGAGGAAGACTTTATCAGGACCCTCTCTGAGCGTCTTGAGATGAGAGACCTCAAGAGCAATACCGCGTTTGATGGAGAACAGGCCATCAGCATTGTAAACGACCAAGAGCCGGACATCATGATCCTTGACCTGAAGATGCCGGGCATTAACGGTATGGAGGTCCTGCGCAGGGTAAGGAAGTCTTATCCGAATATCCAAGTAATAATTCAGACGGGTCACGGCAATGACCTTGACGAATCCGAAGCGCGGCAACTCGGAGTTTTCGACTATCTGAAAAAACCGGTGGATGTCGAGCTGCTTGTCGAGCGGATAAAGGCGGCCGCAAAGGCCATGAAGCTGAAGGACAGCATGGCGGCAGCTGCTTTTGCCGAAGCGGGTGAGCATGAGACGGCCCGCAAAATGATGAAGGGATGACGGTTTCACAAAAAATCGATATGCCGCCGATTTTTCAAGAGATTGTCGGGAGACAGACAGGAGATTTCTTCAAATGAAAATGTGCAGCGGCACTGTAAGTCTGAAGGCCCTCGAAATGAAATCCAGCGGCAGCTACTACGCTTGGCAGAAACAGCTTTTCGTGCTTGTGGTTATAGTTGTCTCTGTCGTGCCCCTTGTAATAATAAGCTGGACAGCGTCCCATTATTACAAAAAATCATGGCTTCAAAAAACAGCGCTTGAGCTGTCAGGGCTTGCAGGAAGCAGAAAAGAGATAATCGATCTCTTCCTTAAAAATCAGGAAAACCTCCTGTCCGGCTTTACGAATCTGTACAGCCTCGAGTACCTGAGTGTTCAGGGAAACCTCGAAAAGCTGTTCGGGGCCATGAACAAAAGCGGTGTAATTGTTGACCTCGGTGTAATAGACCGGAGAGGCAGGCATCTGGCCTATGTAGGCCCGTATAAGAGTCAGCTTGCGGACAAAAATTATGCGGGTGCGGAATGGTTTGCCGAGGTCATGCAGGGCGGCAGGTATGTGAGTGATGTATTTAGAGGATACCGGAATGAGCCGCATTTTATCGCGGCCGTGACCGACCCCGCAAGGACATGGATATTGCGGGCGACCATTAATTCAGAATTCTTTCATTCGCTTCTGGCAAGCGCCGAAGTCGGACCGGGCGGAGACGCTTATATCATTAACAGGGCAGGAGAGCTGCAGACACCCAGCCTGCTTGGGGGCAAAGCATTATCTGCGGAAGAACTCGCGATGCTCATCTCCAGTGACAGGGCTTCGGTCCGCTTTACCGACAATTATATTTATGCAATGGCGCCGATAAACAGAGGCGATTGGACCCTTGTTCTTAAGACCGACATAAACACCTCTCTCGCCGAATTTTATACGGCCCGTAAGCGGGACATGCTCATTATCGCGGGCGCCTCACTGATAATCCTTATAGTGGCTACACTGCTGGTCAGGTCGATGGTGAACAAGATAGAGGAGGCCGACAAAAAAAGAATGGCCATGAACAACCGTATGCGTCAGGTCGAAAAGATGGCGCTTGTCGGAAGGCTCGCCGCCAGTGTGGCGCATGAGATCAACAACCCGCTGCAGATAATTACCACCCAAGCCGGATGGATAGACGAGCTTCTTGACGATGAGGATGATAAGCGGCTGAAAAATTATGATGAATACAGGGACTCGATCAATAAAATACGCGGCAATGTAAAAAGGGCCGGAGAAATCACACATCGACTGCTCGGTTTTTCGAGATCAAACGGCTATGAAAGAAAGGAGATAGACCTCAACCGGCTTATCGAAGATACAGCCTCTCTGCTTGCAAATGAGGCCAAGGCGCACCGCATTACACTGCGCTATTTCTTTGAACAGGGCCTGATGCATGTTATTACGGACGCCGCTCAACTTCAGCAGGTGTTCCTCAATATTCTGAACAACGCCATAGATGCAATAGGACAGGACGGTGTTATCGATATATCTACACGTAACAATGACGGCCATGTCATAGCCGAGTTTGCCGATTCGGGCCCCGGTCTGTCTCCGGATTCGATAAAAAAGCTCTTTGATCCTTTTTATACCACCAAGTCGCCGGGTAAGGGCACAGGGCTCGGATTGTCCATTTCTTTCAGCATTATGCAGAGGCTTGGCGGTGACCTTAAAGCAGGAAACGGAAAGGAGGGGGGCAGCATATTCACGGTCATGCTGCCTGCACATTAAATGTCCGGTATTATGGGGGCCCAAGTTAAGAATGCCGGGACGGACAACCATCCGGTCCCTTTGTTCAGCGTATTGGTTGTGGATGACGAGAAAGAGTTTATCCATACTCTCATGAAAAGACTCAGGCGCAGGGGGCTTGAATGCGAAGGTGTGTTAAGCGGGGAGGAGGCGATTTCAAAGATCTGCGCCAGAGAATTCGATGTGGTGCTGCTCGACATGAAATTGCCTGATATGGACGGAAATAGCACTCTGGTTGAAATAAAAACAATGAGGCCTGACACAAGGGTGATTATTTTGACCGGTCATGCATCGGTAAACGAGGGCGTCGAAGGTATTAAGAACGGCGCTGTCGATTATCTGATGAAGCCTGTGGAGTTCGAGTCTCTTTTTGAAAAGCTGCTTATGGCCGCTAATAGAACAGATTGCTCTCAGAGTTCTCATGTCATTGACACGAGAAAATAATTAATCATATTCCCAAGGAGGAAACAAGAAAATGAGCTTTTTTAAGGAATTTGGGCATTTCATGATGATGGGTGCCCGCGCCCACGCAAAGTGGGAACTCGATGTATCAAACCGTATTTTGCGCGAACCGAAGCGGCTTGCTGTCTTTGGACTGCTGCTGCTGCCGGTAATACTGGGCGGCATAGCTTTTGCCGACGAGGTTGCCGGAGCGCTGCCATCTGTATTAGGCGGCAAGAACACTTATTGCCCCTCGTTTTACACGAACACAATATTTCTGGCCTCGATAGGCGTAGGCATAGCAGCAGGACTGATCACCGGATGCATAGGCGCGGGCGGCGGTTTCATCATCGCACCCGCCCTTATGAGCGCAGGTGTCAAAGGTATTCTGGCAGTCGGCACAGACCTGTTTCATATATTTGCAAAGGCGATTATGGGCAGCGTACTGCACAGGAAGCTCGGCAATATCTCGGTTTCTCTGGCAGTGACCTTTCTTATAGGGTCCATAGGCGGGGCGACCCTCGGAGGGTATATAAACAGGACGCTCTATGAACTGAATCCTGTATTGAGCGACGCGTTTATCACAAGCATATATGTCTTTATGCTCGGCTTTCTAAGTTTTTACTCCCTCATAGACTTTTTAAAATCGAGAAAGCCTGCGGCAGCTTCAGCTAAAACAGAAGGCCATAGTGTCAAGGCTGACGAGTCTATGACAGGTTTGGCCCAGAAGATCCAGTCCATAAACCTTGCTCCTATGCTCCATTTCGATCAGGGCGTTGTTCCGGGCGGCAGAAAAATATCGGCCATCTTTCTTGTCCTGAGCGGAGCGCTGGTAGGCCTTGCTGCGGCCATTATGGGCGTGGGCGGCGGCTTTTTGACCTTCCCTATTTTTGTCTATATGCTCGGCGTTTCATCAGCCACAACGGTCGGGACAGACATCTTCCAAATAGTGTTTACCGCAGGGTATGCAGGTCTCGGCCAATATGCGATCTATGGATTTATCTTCTACACCCTTGCGATGGGCATGCTGCTCGGCTCGCTTATAGGCATCCAGATAGGGTCGCTTGTGACCAAGGTGGTCCCCGGCTCGACCATTCGCGGCTTTTATGCCGTTGCGGTCATGGCCGGCTTTGTGAACAGGTTCTTTGCTTTACCTGTCAAGCTCGGAAAGATGGATATCATAAGCATATCTCCGGCAACAGGCAAGATCCTAGAGGATATCGGCATTTACGTTTTCTTTGTAGTAATAAGTATTTTTTCTATCTGGGTCTTTGCTACATTTTTCAAAAATATGAAACAACTTAAGAGTGAGGGGGCGCACTAATGATTGCTAACAAAAAGGAATTCGGACTTGGAGTAGTGCTGTTTATAGCCTTCTGGGCGGTCTTTGCCGTCCTGCTTTCCCCTGTGTTTGAAGGGAAGAACCTGCTGGACTACATGGACAATCTGTATAACACTATTTCGAAAAAATCATCATATTACATCCCGGCTGTAAAGAAGAAGACCGAACCGTTCCAAGGACAGCAGATTGAATTCTCTGTTCAGGCAAAAGATCCGGGACAGGCAACCCGGATGGCAAAGCTTTTTGAAGCGGCCAAGGCCACGGTAACGGTTGAAGGCAAAAACGTCAAGGTCAGCGGCGACATGGGGAAGATTTTTGACAATGTCCTTGTCGATGCCGATGCAATGTTTAACAACAACGGGCAGGCCATCAACCAGAATAAATACGGGTATGACGAAAAGCAGGTCATGTATGACTGGTGGACCGTCATGAAGTCGGCTGAAACCAATATGAATAAAGAAGGTAAGTTTAAGGAAGCCAAACTCTTTTACCAGATAATGACAAAGGCGATAGAACCTTCTTATAACTACTACGGTATAGTTGCCACGGACATAAAGGAAAAGATCGTTATGGTTGTTATTTCGTTGGCAGGATACGTCATATATACCATGTGGTACGGCTTTGCCATACTCTTTATGTTTGAAGGCTGGGGCATGAAGCTTGAGCATTAGGCCGAACGTTCTTTTCTAAGATTGCGGCAAGGCAGGGAGAGGTCTCCCTCCTTGCCGTTTTTAGTCGGGTTGATAAACTCGGGAAATAATTTTAATATCCATGATGATAATAGACGCCTTAAAGAAGTTCTTTTGCCTGAACAAAGAAAAATCCGAGGCAGAGGCGCTTCACCTTCGCAGATCATTTCAGGACCATTACAAGAGCTTCCGGTCTCTGCTGACTGCCAATAATATTGCGCTTGAGCTTATGGCGGACATGGACAAGACCTTGCGTGAGGGGCAGCCCTTCAGCATGGCATTTGTCAGGGGCCACTGTACCGCCTTGACAGTAAATATTTATAAAATGGTCCGGAACCTGCATGAGCTTTCGAACGGCAAATATGGCGGGCTCAGCAAGGTCTTCGACAATGTTTCAGGGAAGATCGAAGAGATACTATCCCGCCAGCCTAAAATTGCCGGGAGAAAGTTCGTGCTTTCGATGGATGAGGTCGGTATCCATTCAACCGACCAAGCCGGCGGGAAGATGGCCAATCTGGGCGAAATACGCAACAGGGTCGGCCTCAATGTCCCGGACGGCTTTGTCATCACTGCCGCCGCAACAAAATACTTTATGGATTCGAACAAGCTTCAGGACGAGATAAACCGCCGGCTTAAACTTATGGATGACGCTGACCTCGAAGACCTTTACACCACAAGCGCTTCGATCCAGCAACTGATTGCGAATGCCCCACTGCCCGAAGACTTGGAACAGCTTATCATTCGCCGGTATGAAGAGCTGGCCGCAAGAAGCAACGGCAGGGTGCTGGTCTCTATGCGTTCGAGTGCGCTGGGCGAGGACAGCGGCAATATCTCATTTGCAGGACAGTACAGGACGCAGCTGAATGTTACGGATGATATGCTTGGGATCACCTACAAAGAGATCGTGGCCAGCAAATACAAAAGTCAGGCCATTGTGTATCGCATGCAGCGGGGCTTCCGGCATCAGGATGTGGTCATGTGCGTTGGCTGTCTGGCGATGGTCGACGGCGTTGTAAGCGGAGTCATGTATTCCCGCTCCCCTCGTGACCCGCGCAGCGACTGGGTCATTATTAATGCCGCCCCCGGACTTGCAAGTCAGGTGGTGGATGGCAGGGCGCTGACAGATATGTTCAAGGTATCGCGCAATGGCCCGCATGAGGTCCTTGCCAGAGAGCTCAGGGTCAAGGACGCCTCCCCTCTGTCGGACAGTCAGGCAGCTGAACTGGCCGGTATCGCAGTCCGTCTGGAAGGGCATTTCGGCACACCGCAGGACACCGAATGGTCCATAGACCGTGACGGAAGGATAATTATATTGCAGAGCCGGCCGCTTGCACAGGCAGCGCCTGTTCAGGACGGTGAGACC
Organism: Nitrospirota bacterium; assembly: GCA_004321915.1. Classification (GTDB taxonomy): domain Bacteria; phylum Nitrospirota; class Thermodesulfovibrionia; order Thermodesulfovibrionales; family Dissulfurispiraceae; genus MYbin3. The sequence goes on along the minus strand of SCQE01000081.1, from coordinate 1,801 downwards.
GAGAGTATAGACGTTGATGAAACCCAACCGTCTCTGCTTGCCGGGGGGGTCTCTGCCAGCGCAGGGGTCGCTTGCGGCCCGGTGCATATTGTCCGTTCAAACATAGACCTCTTACAGTTTCCTGAGGGCGCAGTCCTTGTTGTAGCGCACCCTTTGCCTGACTGGGCCACCCTCCTGAACCGTGCCGCTGCCGTAGTCAGCGAGACCGGTCATGTTACGGCGCATCTGGCGACTGTTTCACGCGAATTCGGGATCCCCGCTATTTTCGGCATCGCGCATGCCACAGAAATACTCCGGAATGGCGACATGATTACGGTTGACTCATCGGGCCGCCGGATATATTCAGGCCGTCGGGATGACCTGCTTAAAAAAGCCGGACCGCCTTCCAATTTAATGGCAGGCAGTCCTGTTTATAAACTGCTCGAAGAGGTGCTCAGGCTCATAACTCCGCTTAACCTGACCAATCCGGCATCGCCCTATTTCAGGCCCTCTTCATGTGAGACTTTTCATGATATTACCCGTTTCTGCCATGAGAAGGCCGTGACCGAGATGTTCTCGTTCAGTTCAAGATTCGGGTTTGACGAGAAGGGGGCGAAGCAACTGGCCGGAGATATACCCTTGCAGTGGTGGGTGATAAATCTGGAAGACGGTTTTCGGGAAGGGCTGGATATGAAGGACAGGTGGGTCCGCATAGAAGACATTGTCTCTCTGCCTATGCTTGCAATATGGGAGGGCATGACTGCCGTGGCATGGAAAGGACCGCCGCCTGTCGATTTGAAGGGTTTCGGATCTGTCCTTTTTCAATCGACCATGAATCCGAGTCTTGACCCTGCCGTACGCTCATCCATGGCATCAAAAAGCTATTTTCTCATCTCTAGGAATTTTTGCAACCTGAGCGTGCGTCTGGGCTATCATTTCTCTCTGGCCGAGGCGCACCTGAGCGATCTCCTTACCGAAAACTATGTCAGTTTTCAGTTTAAAGGCGGCGCTGCCGACGAGAACCGCAGGTTTATACGGGTGAACCTTATAAAGGACATACTGGAACAGTATGACTTCCGTGTCCAGCAGAAGTCCGATTCGCTGGCCGCCCGGATCGAGAAAAAGCCCGTGCCTTTTCTTATCGAACGACTGAAGGTCCTCGGGTATCTGCTTATCCATACCCGTCAGATCGATATGGTGATGGGCGATCAGGGCATGGTCGATAGTTACCGCCAGAGCCTTCTGGCTGACTTGGAGAAAATAGTTAAACCGGCAAAGGAGAACGTAACATGAGTGATAAGTTCAATATACTTCTTGTTGATGATGAAAAGGATTTTTTGGAGATAACGACTAAGCGTCTGACACGCCGCGGTTACAATGTCCGGAGCGCGACCACCTGCTCGGAGGCCATTGAGATTATCGAGAGCGATTGGCCGCAAGTGACAGTGCTGGATGTAATGCTGCCGGACAGAGACGGAATAGAATGCCTGAAAGAAATCAAGCAGAAGAGGCCTTCTGCGATAGTTATATTGCTTACGGGCCATGCCTCAATGCATGCGGGCCGGCAAAGCATGGAATGCGGCGCTAATGATTACTGCCTGAAGCCGATAGAACTCGATGAATTGGTAGAGAAGATAAAAATAGCCTACAGAGGGAGACAGTCATGCTGAGAGGGTCGAACCGATTTCAAGGCAATCTATATGTAACTCGACAGTGCAAAGTTCTCATAGAGATTATAGACTATTTTTGTTTGCGTAGGCGAGCGATGGCGAGGGAAAGTTCGACCCAGTCATCGGTAAGTTTTTTGAATGTCTGATAGTTT
>SCQE01000103.1 GCA_004321915.1 Nitrospirota bacterium | reverse complement strand
GAAATCACCTTACGAATGGATGAGCTATTACAATTTTGAACGAATACACATGTCCTTAAACGGACTCACACCGCAACAATTTTATTTACAAAAGTGTAACCCTTGACTGTTAACTATACAACAGACGATGGATTTCGGCTCACGCTTCTTTCAGCGCCACGTCAATCGCGATGGTCTCGGCTTCTTTGTTGCTTAGGTCAATCACATCGGATTGGGCCGGCAGATAGCCGGCGCGCTCGTAGGTAACATAATACCGGCCGTTGCCGGCCATAAACGAATACTTGCCGCCGCTGTCCGTAATCTGCGTGGCCACCATTTTGTTGAGGGCCGAGTTGAACAAACGCGCCACCACCTTGGCGATGGGCTTTCTTTGTTTTTTGTCGTAGACAATGCCCCAGCTTTTGGGCCGCGACGGGGCCGACAATTTTTTAAACAGGAAAAAGAAAAGCAGGTGCGCGCCAAGCAAAACCGCCACATACCACTTCGGCGAAATATACAAAGAAACCGCGGTTACGATAATGCCGCCCCAGGATATAAAATTTTGCGCAGCGCGGCCGAATTTTTCCCAAGCCAGACGCGCCGGGCGCTTGTGCTCGCCCGCCGGGTCCAGCGGAATGTTGGCCGTGATGACTGTTTTTTCTTCTTTGACTTCAATGGGCTCTCCGTGGTAAACGTCGGCAAAACGGCCGTCGTTTTTCACGTCAGCCAAAAGCGCCGAGGGAAAAATAAAAGCGCCTTTTTTGACTTCCAAACGATACCGGCCGGCCGAGGCCATAAACACATAATGCCCGGCCGAATCTGTAACTTTTGACTGGGCGATTCTGCCTGTCTCAACATTTACCAATCTTATCATCGCCAAATCAACCGGCAACTTATTCAAAGAGTTGTAGACAATGCCCCAATTTTTGCGCCGGCGCCAGCCCAAGAGCATCAGGGGCTGTAAAAACAGCAGGCGCAGGAAAGGCAGAAAATCAACCCAGGTGATGATGGGGATGGCGCCGATAAGCACGGCCGTGATGGCGGTGCGCGGAGCGGCTTTTTGCACTTCGGGATTGGCGGCCACTTCGCTAATTACCCGATTGGCCGTCTGCGCCGCGTCGCTCACTCCCCGCGCCACTTGTTCGGCGGCTGTTTTGGTTTTTTCGGTTAAATTTTCAGCCACATTGACCGCGTTTTCCAAAACACCGGCCCCAGGCTCTATCGCCTCGGAGAGTGGTTTCACCTTGGCGATGAGCTTTACCGACAAGTTCACTACGTTGTTCGTCACCTTGAAAACCGGCGTATCGCGCCGGGCAAATCCCTCTTTGCTCACGGCCACGTAGTAATCGCCGTTTGGCGCCACCCAGCCAAAGGCGCCCGCGGGCCCGGTAACGAGCGGATTGGCCTGGGCGTAAATAGACATGGCCGCGCTCTCGCCGCCTTTTTTGTACAAAGTTACCATTGCGCCTTCAATCTTTCCGTCATCGCCGTAAACCTCGCCGAGGGAAGCGCCGCTTAAGCGGAAACTTAGCGAATCAAGCTGGCCCGCGCCATAATCAATTTCCAAATAAGCCTGCGCTATCTGCCCGCCGGCCGGAAACATAATGCCGCCGCTGTACGTTTGCGCGTCCGGCGACGGCGCGAGCTGGTGCAAATCACTGCCCACGCGCAAAATCATGCTTTTCGGCGGACCGGCCAAATTATCTTTGGATAATTTTACGGACAAAGCGCCGCGGCCTAGACTGTACAAAGTGTCGCCCGAGGGATAAATCTGAATCAAACCGTTGCCCACAAAAAATTTCAACTTGTCCAAAGTCAATTTAATGAATGACGGCACTGTGGAGGGCGGGGGTTCGTATTTTGGCGAGGTGGTCGGCGCCGGCGGCGTGGTAGTGGCGGCAGTCGCGCAAGAAGGAATCAGTGAACAATCGCTGTCAGCGCAGTCTATTTTGAAATCGCTGTCGTTGTCAATGCCGTCGTAGCAATTTTCACTGTAATAGCCCACGATGCACGAGGAATACCCGGAGCAGTCGCTGTCGGCGCAATCGGCCTTGCCGTCGCTGTCGTCATCCAAACCATTGCCGCAAATTTCCGAAGGCGGCGGGGGCGGAGGCGGGGGCGGATTGATTTTGCCGTTTTTGTAGACCCCCGGACTGTAATTGTTGGAAGTATCGTAAGAAAAAACAGTGTAATAGTATTCGGTGCCAACAGTAACATTGTTGTCGGCCGCGGTTTCACCGGCGCCGTTGTATATCAACGTGCCATCGCTAAAATTGGCCGAAGGCGAACCGACTTTGCGCACCGCTTTCACGCCCGCGAAATCCGGCACGGTGGAAGTGCTGGGATTTGTCCACGACAGCGCGAAGCCATTGCCTACTACATTAAGTAGTAGGCCGGCCACATCAGGCGGAGGCGTGGTGTCGGGCGGTGGAGGCGAAAGCGCGGTGGTAAACGAACCGGTAAAATCCGTGGTATGCGAGGCATTATCCGTAATGGAAATTTTGAAATAATACAGGGTATTCTCGGCTAAAGAAGACAAGCTGGCATAATAACTGCCGGTGGCCGCGCCAAAATTGCCGACAATCGCGCCCGTGGAACCATAGCTCAAACTCGTGCCATAAACAAAAGCGCCGGAAAGCAACTGGTGGTCATCCGTAGCCAGCCAGCTGACAGTGGCCGTGGTGAAAGCAGTGGAAGACGCGACCGAGGAAATGCTCGGGGCATTGTCCGGCGGCGGGGGCGGGGGACAGCTGACATACCCGCCGCAGTCAGTGCGGCAATAGCCGCAGGCGCCGTTGTTGGCGCCGTCATCGCAAATTTCCGACAACTGCACCATGCCGTCGCCGCAGGTGTAAGTAATGTCCACCGACGTATTAATGGTGTCGGCAAACGCCTGGCCGGATAAAAACGAAAAAATAAAAGACAAAAAAAGAAACACGACAGCCAAAGCGCCGGCCAAAGGAATAAATTTTATAATAACTTTTTGCATCTGCGCGTAAAATTAAACGGAATCTTCCCGCCTATTCGCCGCCGGCGCCGGATTAGCCAAACCGTTAAAATCGCCAGGCCAACAATGAGCAAGGTGCCGCCCGAAGCCGCCGCCGCTATGCGCAGAGGCGAGCCCATAAAATATTCTTTCACCAGCAAGCCAAACGGTTTTTTGCGCAAAGTCCAGGCCGGGAAAACCTCAAAGCGCACTTTATCGGCCAAAGTTAGTTCGCCTTTCTTGTAAATTTCGTATTCCACCCAGTATTTTCCTTTTTTTAAATCAATATTTTCAGATACCAAAATTTCTTTTTCGGAAAAGGGCTCGGCCCGCTCAAAATTGTAATAATCTTTGGACCAAAGCGGATTGGCGCGCGCGTCATCATAAATCGCCAGCTTGATTCGCGATGGCCGCACGAACACATTGCCCAAATTTTTAATTTTGACCGCGAACACAAACGGCCAGCCCTCTTCATTGGGCAAAACGCCCGCGCTGATAATTTTGAAATCGTAATATTCTTTGTCGGTAACGTTTATTTTTAACTTAACCGCGGCGCCCAAAGCGACCGCGACCTGCCCGGGTTTTTTTTCCGCCGACGATGCCGCGGCAAACGAAAGCACGTCCTCGTACAGGCCATAATCCGCGTCTTTGGGCACCCGAAAAACCGCTTGCACCGGAAATCGCGCCACGCCGCTCGGAATGACAAAAGACAGGCCCGGCTTAATTTCCACCCATCCTTGTAAACGTTCGGGCAATTGCGCGCTCACGCTCAAACTGTCCCGCGCGTTGCTTCGCGAGATTACTATTGTCTCTGCAAACACCGAGCCCGGCGACGCGCTTTCATTTATCACAAAAGCCGGGGAAACCCCAAAACCGGCCTTTGCCTTAAAAGGCAAAAACAGCCAGACTGCCGCAGCCAATAAAAAAAATTTACGCATAAGAACACGTGGCGCATATTCTGGTGTCATTCCGGCCCCCGAGCCGGAATCCAGTCACAATGTGACAACAAAATATGCGCCGCGTGTTTAGCTCGCCACTGCCGTAGAGGTAACTGCTCCGGAATAAGCGCCCGAAACCTGGCCTGAGGGAATGGAAATGCCCCAATAGACCGAGGAAGCGGAATTGGACGGATTGGCCGAGGGCTTGACCATGTTCAAATCCAAAAGCACATTGGAGGCGGTGAGCGCCACGGCGCTGGCCCAAGCCGCGCTTGATGTGGCGTAACGCTCATTACCCACGCCAATGGTGTTGCCCCCGCTTGTCATATTAGCGCCGGCCAGATAGGTGTCTATAGATACATTGCCCGTGGACGTAACTGTGGTGGTAACTGTAACATTGGCCGGCGTGGTGCTGGCCGCCAGCGAACCATAGGCAATGCTGGCCGACACATCCAAAGCCGACAAACCATTTAGTTCCGGCGGGGTGGAATCAGTGCCCGAACCCACGCCGCTACTCGCGTCCTTGCCTGTGATTTGACACTGCCAGGTTTGCGCGCTGTACGCGCCCGCGTCTGTGGGGTCGGCGTAAAACCAGACATTGACCGTGCAGGTGGCCGGCCGGTCGTTGCCGCTGACCGTGCCCAAAGAACAACTGGAAGTGGCAATCTGGTAACAATTCTCATTGCCCGCTGTGCAAGAACCGCCGCCGGATACGCCTGAACGATAAACAGTGCCCGTAGCCGAGGAAATATCGCTGCCCCCATTGATGTCGGTAATAGTAGCGGCGCAATTCACGACCGTAGTGGTGGCTTCGGTAAGCGAAATGGCCGTACCGGCGTTTAAGTCAACGCCCGAAACCGTCGGGTCGCCGTTGCTCACCGTAACCGTGGTGGTAACATTATCAGCCCGCGCCAAAAACACGGCGCTGAAAATATAAAAAGCCGAAACCGCGAACATCATCGCTATCGCTCCCCGCCAATTTTTCAATTTAATCATCATAATATAATTCTTCTGTTGAATAAATCGACCTTTAACATTGTCATTCCCGCGCGTCTTCGCTGGCTCCATACTGCGTGTGGAGCCAGAGTGCTGTCTAACATTTAGGCTCCACAGCCCCGACTAAGTCGGGGACTATGGAGCCAGCGATACTATTTCACATACATCACTTTCGCTGCGTTGTAGAGCTGTTTCATCTCGGCCGCCGACAGGGCGCGATTGTACACGCGCGCCTCGTCAATTCTGCCTTGAAAATAACGGGATAATGTTTGCGCGCCGGCATCATACCAAACACCGATCCCTAAATCTACTCCACTTTGAGCTACGCCGATCGCTCCGGTTCTTGGTGTAGATGCCACTTGTACGCCATTTACATAAGCTATTATATTACTGCCGTCGTAAGTGCCGGCGACATGGTTCCATTGATTTGTTATTATCACGCCGCCATCCGCAAAAGTATCTGAGCCGTTAAATACCCCAGTGTGCACTGTGCCATTATTTATATATATGCCGTATCCTTGAAAATTATAATCCTTCTCAATAATAGCCGCGACACTCGGAACATTTGTTGGATAAATCCACGCGCTCATCGTAATTCTGGAATCAATATCTAAACTGGCAGTTTTCACAGCATAAATATAATCGCTGGAACCGTTAAAACTCCTTGCTTCTTTTATTTTTCCTGTTGATGTTGTCGTACCAAAAAGTATGCCATTATTATTAAATCCGCTTTTGTCATAAATCAAATTTCTGCTTCGATCTTCATTATTCATATTCCAATACCCCACCAGTCCGGCTTTCGGCGCGGCCTGAACGTAATTAACCTTGCCTGCGTTATATAAATTTTTCACCTCGGCCGCCGAGAGGGCGCGGTTGTACACGCGCGCGTCGTCAATGGAGCCATTGAAATATTGTATTGGCGAATCATACTCTAATCTTCCCATTGTAAATGTATTGGCATCAATAGCATCATCAAACCATTGACCGGTATTTGAACCACTGTTAATAGTTAATGATTGAAGAACCCCATCAATATAAACTTTGAATGTTGAACCGTCCGAAGTGGCTGATATTAAATGCCAATTAAAATCTGAAATTGTATTAACAGTTACGGCATTAAACGAAACCGCTCCGTCTATGACTAAAATAATCTGCAATACCTTACTACTATCTCCTCTATAATCTACCCTTAAATTATCATTTATCGCGCCGCTTACCCCGACAGTCCACAACGTATCAATCCCCGTTAAACTAGCGACCTTAAACCAAGCCGATAGCGTCCCCTGCGTATTGTCAATATATGACGGTGAAGATTTTGTTATGTATTGATTGCTTCCGTTAAATAATACGCTTTGAGATATTTTTCCCGTTGATAAAGTTGGAGAATTAACAAGAGTCCCGTTATTTCCTCCTCCGCTTTTGTCGTAAACTTTCGTGCCGTTCATATCATTGCTATCCATCGTCCAATACCCCACCAGCCCGTTGCGGCTGGCGGCACGCGCGTAATTTGTCTTGGCCGAATCGTACAACTGTTTCACCTCGGCCGCGGACAGGGCGCGATTATAGACGCGGACGTCGTCCAGAGAACCTTGAAAATATTGATAGATATTAGGATTATTATTCAAAGTGCCGCCAATTTGAAAATTACTATAACTTTGCCCGGGCGGGGCGACCGAAGTGGCGCTCTGTCTGTTCACTCCATCCACATAAAAAGACATCGTCTGCGCGGAAGAATTGTAAGTAACAACGATAAAAGACCACTGATTCAAGGGCAAAGAAACCACTGAATTAACCGACTTATAGGCAGAGCCGGTATAGTGAGTAGCGGTAATCGTTCTGGCGCCGGAATCCTGTAAAAATCCGCCGTTCGGAAATAAAGCCCAGGAGCCGCCGTCGCTGATACTCATAATCGCCATATTGTTGAAGGGAGAACTGCTCGCCATTTTTATCCAGCCGGATATTGTATAGCTTTGGCCATTGGTATCATAGACACTGTTTGCGTAAACATAATCACTCGTCCCGTTGAAACTTACAGCCCCATTCACCTTGCCCGCCACTTTCGTGGGCGTGCCGACGCTTGTGCCATTATGCCCTTTGCCGCTTCTATCCAGCACATTTAAGCCGTTGATGTCGCTGTTGTCTAAATTCCACCAGCCCACCAGCCCGGTGCGGCTGGCGGCTTGGGCCGGAGTGGGACTCAAAATCAGCGCCAGCGCTGTCATTGCGAGGAGCGATAGCGACGAAACAATCCCTTTTAAAACTATTTTTTTCATACAAATTATTTCCCCATCCGGTACAACTGCTGGATTTCGGCCGCCGACAGGGCGCGGCTGTAAACGCGGGCGTCATCAAGCGAGCCGCTCCAATCAAAACCACTGCCACCACTTGAATATCTTCCTATTTGATTCAAAATCATCACGTCGGTTTGCGTCTGCCCTCCGCTTGTTGACTCTACTCCATTTAAATATACTCTTGTCGTATTGCTGCTTCTTGTTACCACCAAATGATACCAGATTCCTGATGACATAGTCGGGACAGTATAATTTTTTAGAGTTGCCTCTACATCAGTTTGAATTCTTATAGTGGTCGCATTTAATGTTTCAAAATAAGTATTTCCATTGGCGGCTTTTCCTATTATAATTCTACCATTAGCTATATCTCCAGCCGATGGTCTGAACCAAATGGATACGGTCGCGCCAGAGGCGGCAATATTCATATTTGGAGTAGAAACATAATCGCTCGTCCCGTTGAACTTTAGCCCCTGGCCGATTCTGCCGGTGATGGCCGTGGTGCCGGTGCGGGTGCCGTGGTTGCCGGAGCCGCTTTTGTCAGTGCTGGTATTCGCGGTCAAATCCCTGCCATCAAACGTCCACCAGCCTATTAGGCCGGTCGCCAGTTTTTTTCCGCCCGCCGGGCCGGCCGCGGCCGGAGTTTTGTTTATCGTGCTTATACCCGCGGTAGCTAATTTTTTTATTTCAGCGGCGGACAGGGCGCGGTTGTAGATGCGCACGTCGTCTATCGTGCCGCGCATTGTCTCCTCCCCCAGCCCCTCACCGCTTGAACCGGCCGAACTGCCCAAAAACAATCCATTGGCCGTGGTGGAAACAGCATACGAGGTGGACGATGAATTACTCAAAATACCATTGATGTAAAGTTTGAGCGAAGAGCCGTCGTAAGCGCTGAAAACATGGTTAAAACCAGTATTCAAGGGGGTAGATGTGTTGCCAAAAACAGCGGCTCCTGAACCGTAAGAAGAAATACTGCCGTCTCCGTTATACCCCTCATCAACAGAAGATACTACTCCAGCTCCCATAAATAATTTGCCATCATAAACGGCCATAGTAAGAATGGCGGTCGTGTTTCCCATTCCAACGTCGGTCCAAGTAGCGCCGCCATCGTAACGAAATAATTTTGAACCGCTCGCAGAACCAGCCCCCGCGTATAATGCTCCGTTGTAAACGGCGAGCGCGCCGATATTATTTTGACCTGTACCAACCGCCCCTATATTTGTCCACGAACCGCTATCATAACGAAATACCGTGGATGAAGTTTCACCTCCTGCGTATAATTTCCCATTGAAAGACGCCAAAGAAGTTATTCCATTTTGACCCGCTGGGATTGCAACTGAGCTCCACGACGTCCCTCCTTGATATTCGTTCATATTTGAAGAATAACCCGCCACATATAGCTTACCGTTATAAACAGTCATGGTAAAAGGAGACGAGGGACAAGTTAATAAACCAACACAAACTGCTGTCCAGGATGTGCCGCCTTCGTAACGATATACAGCACTTCCCCCTATCGCCGCGGTATATAATGTATTATTATAAACTATCAATTGATAGACACCGGAACTAAAATCACCAATGTTTGTCCAAGTGGTGCCGCCTTCGTAACGATATACAGTGCCCATGTTAGATGGTGTGCGAGAGCCAGCGTATAATTTTCCTTTGTACACTGCCAAGCTAGTTGCCCGGTAGTAACTTCCAAGCTGGCCGACATTTGTCCATGTGCTACCGCCATCATAACGATACACAATGGCGCCGGCAGTAGTACTCCCGGTCGCGGCATACAATTTGCCGTTATAAACAGCCATTTGGTGAATGGTGATGTTTGACCCGAGTGAACCTACCGTAGAAGTTGCTATGGGCGCGCTCACGATTTCAGTGTACGGCACATTATCGCCACCTATTTTTAACGCGTAAGAGCCCTTAGAAACCACACTTCCCATTCTGGAATAATCACTTTTCACCCATCCGCCAATGCTAAAATTCGTCACATCCAAACTGGCGCTGTCGGTAGAGGAAACATACCCGGAATTGTAGCCGCTTTCCGGTGCCAATCCTTGCCCCAATTTGCCGGCCGCGGGCGTGGTGGTAGCCACGCGCGTGCCGTGATTGGCGCTCGCGCTTCTGTCCGTGGCCGTGGTGTTGGTCAAATATCCCTTGTCAAAACTCCACCAACCCACCAGGCCATTATTGGTCAGTGAACTGCCTGAAGCGAGGGGTCCGAACTTTACCGGTGTTTTGCTCACCATGGCGCCGGCTCCAAGCTGATACAATTTTTTTACTTCACTCGCGGATAGCATGCGGCTGTAGACGCGGACGTCGTCAATAGAACCAGTGTAATAATAATACCCGGAGGCGTAATTTCTTCTGCCGATTTCAAACGACCCGTCCACCAATGTTCCCGGGTCCTGGGTCCCGGCATTCCTGTTTGTCATCGTTTCG
>SCQE01000080.1 GCA_004321915.1 Nitrospirota bacterium | reverse complement strand
GTTGCTCTCCACCCCACTTCACAGTGACGCAGTTACGTTCGACTACAGGCCGGAGAGCGTTTGCCTGAAAGGGACTTTCACCCTTCCGACCTCGCACACTCTCAGGCGCACTCATTCCCGAAGTTCTTAATCGGGAATCCAGTGTTTTCAAGGTGTTCTGGATCCCCGGGTCAAGCCCGAGGATGACGACTGCTTACTTTATGGACAGACTCTAATTAAGCCATACGTCGGCGGGTTCGGAGAAAAACTGCTCGAAGGCCACGCCTCCGGAGCCGACAATAAGAGTTTTTGCCTTGTGATATTTTGATCTAAAAGCCGACATGCCGAAATTTTTCCCGCTCCTTCCGCTCTTCACCTCTACGGCCAAGACAGACGGGCCGCTCGACACAACAAAATCAACCTCCTTATCACCGTCCCTCCAATAGGTAAGCTCATAGTTTGCTCCGGAAAGTCCGTTACAAAAATGGGCCCCGACTGCGTTCTCGGCGAGTCGTCCCCACCACGCTGCATCTCCAACAGCATCCTTAAACGTACCCGACGAAAGGGCGTTTATCAGAGCGTTATTCCATAAGATAAGCTTAGGGCTGCTTCCGCGCTTTCTTGTACGTCCACGCGAAAAAAGGTCCAATCCGCTTATCAGAAATGCCGACTCAAGCAGCTTTAGATAGTGCGCTAGAGTCGTGGTATTTCCTGCATCCTGCAGCTGCCCGAGCATTTTATTGTACGAAAATATCTGCGCCGGAAAAGCTGCAGATAGCGCAAAGAGATGTCGCAGCAGCGCGGGCTTGGCAATCTTTTGCAGTTGCAATACATCGCGGGCAAGCACCGTTTCTATAAGGGAATCCGATATATAACGCTTCCATTGTTTTTCATCTTTCGAAAAAACCGCAGCCCCGGGATACCCGCCGAAATACAACCATTTCTTTAAATCCCAGCCGAATGCCGACGCACACTCAGAGAATGTCCAGTGAGGGCAGCGGGTCAGAAAAAAACGTCCGGACAGGCTCTCTGTAAGCCCTTCCTGCAGCAATAATGCCGAAGAACCGAGTATCAACACGCGGATGTCCTTTCCTTCCCGTTTCATACGGTCCCAATGTTGCTTCAGGCTTTCGCTCCATCCCCTCACCTTCTGAATTTCGTCGAGGACGAGGAGCGCCGGCTTCCGGACTTTTCTCGACTCCAGTTCAGCAAGACGCCACTGGGTCTCGACCCATTCGGGCCCCGGAGGAAGAGGACTGTCGGCAGACGCATAAACCGAAGGATACGGCAGTTTCTTGAGCAACTGCATTGCAACAGTGGTTTTGCCGACCTGTCTCGGTCCGATCAGCACCTGAAAAACCGGGAGCTTTTTCTTAAGCGCACCGGTTAGGACATTTACAAGAGGACGTTCGATTTCCATGATAAAAGCTTAACATAGACAAAAGGCGATGTCAATTTTACTCAATGACTGAGTAATTTTACTCAGTCATTGAGTAAAGAGTTTACCGGCAAAAACGGACTAACCGGATGCAAAAACAGTAGTTAATCATTTTTTAGTATTTCGATCTGGTTGTCATGGATTCGGGATAGACTAAAAATGGCATCCGTCGCGCCGATAAAGCACATGAACATGTCCCATTACGTATCCCATACTGAGTGCCGAGAAATTCATCGACAGCCTGTCCGAGAACAAGCGCGGCAGCCCACTCGATGAGTTCGTACCATGCGCTGATCGACATCGCAACGCATAGCGATAGAAATGCCGCCACTCTCCGGTGAGTAACGTATCCTCGCCTAATCAATATTTCTCGCGAAACCATCGCCGGAACAAACCCTTGGAAAAAATGGCCGATGCGGTCATAATTGTTTCGCCCGAATGAAAAAGCATCCTGAAGCCAAAAGCCCAAGGGTACACGCGCGTAAGTGTAAGCCCCGCCGGTTGCATTGGTTTCTTACCCCATTAATTGCTTAACAAATCCAGCAAGTCCAAGAACAAATTAATTATGTCCAGATAGATGCTGATAGAGATTTCCATAGCGTTTCCCCATGTGTTGGCAGCGGCATTCTTATTCATCGCGCTTAAACGATTGAAGTCGTACAGCAAATATCCGGTGAACACAACCACACCAAAAAATGCCGCCACTCGCTGACCCCATCGAGGTATCGAGTAGAAAATGCGTATAAAACCGAAAATAATAAGCAGCAGTAACGAGAAAAAAAGTATGCCGTCAAGGAAATAAAAATCAATACCCGACTTGGCGCCTATGAGTCCGGCCGCAACCGTAATAAGCGCCGTAAGCGCTAGAACCCTACCCCCCAAGTTTTCATCCACGGAAATAAGACATAACGCAAGTTCGAAACCCGTAAGTACAGACCAAAATGTAAACAACGGAATACCGATGTAAAGATTGGTAGTCCCGTAAAACATGAGTGCAAGGAAAAGCATAAAATTCGTTATGAGCAACGTCCAAAAATACGGCTTGACCACTTCCCAATTCAAATCGAGGTTAAGATTTCCGTCTGCGTCAGGTTGTCCGTCAACCCATTCAACTTGATAGCGCAAGTAAAGCCTTCGGAACAAACCAATCAGGCAAACAGTAGATAGCCATGTCACTCCAAGCTGAAATCCCAAAATCATGAAGGTTTTACCATACAACGTTTCTATCATTCAATCCACCTATATATTTTCAATCCATATTGGATTTTCATTATCAATTCTTACTACTATGGCCTTCCTTCCAAATTAACTCCGCTTTTCATCAAAACTTTAATGTTGTGACTTGTTTTTGCCGACCCATTCTACCAGTTCCTTTTTTGCCGAATCGATCTCATCTTTTCGGCCAAAACGCTCGGTATTGATAAAATCCAAACAGCGTATCGCCTTAATCGCAGCCCTTCTTCTCAACTCTAAATTGTCGGCGTTCTCAACAACACCAACCAAAATTTTATACGCACGCCATCTTTCTTCCTGATCATCGCGCAATTTTCGCTCTTTTCCGATATAAAACTCCTGCTCTTTCTTCGTAAGTCCACGCATCTTCCTGTCTTGTGCGCTGTCCCCCAGAAACATGCTTGACTGAAAACCATACCAAACCATGTCGTTAAAGAAAATCCGATTAGGATGCTCTTCAAGAAATGAAGCATATCGATACTGCGCTTCTATTATGTCCTGTGAAGACATTGCAGCATCATTAGTCTTCTTATACAAGTCAGCCAATATCCTCATCCGGTGAGCGCGTGATTTAGCATTCAGTTTTTCGTATAGTTCTGCAGCTTCATCAAATTTTTCAAGGCGGGCATATCTGACTGCAAGGGCATACTCGACCATCTCGTATGCTGTTCTTGGTCGTTTGTACGATATGCGCTTTATTTGTTTTGCAACTTTCCCATAACGCACAAGATATTCTTTTAATTCGTCGTCGGCAAGTTGGACATCGAGAAGATACGACAAATCAACGAGCCATCCCCAATTTATATCAAGCCCCGAATTCTCAGACATCTCTTTGTCCCCGACTTTTTCATATAGAAATGCAGAATGAAGCTGATCAACCCTGCGTTTCAGTTTATGATAAACGCCGATCAGCCCCTGAGCAGCTAATCTGAGTTCGCTTGGATTTGCCGTTTTGGAATGTGCTATTTTTAGCAGCGGCTCTTCTGCGGCTTTGTAATCCCTTTGCAGAAAATAACAAGAGGCTACCATCCAGTTGAATTCAACGCTATCGGCCGTTGCTGATT
The DNA here is from genome assembly GCA_004321915.1 of Nitrospirota bacterium. Classification (GTDB taxonomy): domain Bacteria; phylum Nitrospirota; class Thermodesulfovibrionia; order Thermodesulfovibrionales; family Dissulfurispiraceae; genus MYbin3. Next base: position 8,778 of record SCQE01000080.1, on the reverse strand, counting down.
TTTTTCTTATTTTACGTGAGAACAACAGAGCTTTCTGTGTGTCTCCGTTATAGATAGCGGCTCTCATTAACGCCAATGCAAGGGCGTCCGACATACCGTCACCTATAAACAATTCCTTATGCTTTTGCAACGCATCAATTGTCTTTTGGGCAACCCTAGACATATTGGCCCTTTCTCTCGCATCGGAATACACGGGATTAGTGACAAGATAAACAACAAACAGCGCATGGGCAGGTGTATCAAAGTATTCCTCCAAATGGTCCACCAAGCGCAAACTACTGCCGTTATATGGGAAAATCATATGCAAAGATGAGACAACTGACTCTTTGGTAAATATGGTGTCTGCCTTATCCAACTCGTCAATATAGATTTTCACAGCCGACGAATATTCACCGAGCAAATAATGCGTACGGGCAAGCCAACCACGTGCTTCGCTGCGCCATAACGGCATGGTTGATGTTCTCAAAAACGCTTCAAACTTTCTCTTAGCCCTTTCTAAAAGCGTTTTGTCGCTAGGAGCATTAACCTCCCATATGCGCAAATCAAGCTTTGCATCAATCAAAAGCAACTCTTCCCGTTCACGTTCGGCAAGTTTTGCTTTTTTTGCTTCCTCCAATTCGACCAATGCCTGTTTGTAAGCATTACGTACATAAGATTTGCGCACCTTAAACAAGGTATCGCTTGCAGACTTGGTAGAGAAACCGGCATAAGCGAATCCATCAGCATTCTTTGCTGACAAAACTTTGTCCATGCCTTTTACACTTTTTCTTCCGGCGACTGCCCCCCTCACACTGTCTTCATACTTTGCATACGGCTGCCAAAATCGCTTGTCAAGGTAAGCGCGAAAAGTCGAGTCCAGTCCGCATGGACAAACAACTTCGGGGAATATGCATACTATCAATACACATATCGCATTCGTATAAAATGACTTCATTGTTTTCCACTTTCTACACTAAATCGCGCCTGACTAATAGAAACAGCTCTTCCGATGGCTATTCTTGGCAAACCGGTATAAGCCGGTGTCTTTACTTCTATTGTTTGCGGTCCTCTCAAAACAGCCAAGCCGAACCTGCCTGGTACAAAATAATCAAGAGGAGTTGAACTTCTAACGATGAAAACAACATCTTGCGCCGGAAATCTTTCAGGCAACCGAATATAAATATCATTGCAAGACACCGCTGCGCAAAGTCCGTCTTCCACTTCTATCGTCGGAGCGCCGCCCGCCGCAGTTGCACTCTCACGGAGAACATCTTCCAATTCTTGCCGCGTAAGCGCCAAGACCTCATTCCTGTCAGGCCAACGAAAGAAAACAACACCGGAACAATAGCCGCCCATTGCCTTTGCCGCATTAAAAGCATTGAAAACAGATTGTCGTGTAGGTATTACCATTTTCAATAGTTTTTCTGAACAGGGGATTTCTTTCCGGATATTCTTATCACCGTTGCTTTTATAAAAGACTATTGTTTCTCCGGATAAACTTTTGTCTATGCGGATCGGACTAATCTTCTCCTTCTCCATAATTTCAAGTATATTCTCTCTGCGAAACCACGTGCCTGATTGCTGTGAACATTGGTGCTTTGCATCACCCGCATAAGTCTCCACAATGCGTCCGACTGAAGAAATACCTATTCGATAGGGTTTCCGAAACGCATTAAATACCGGAGCCCATTTCGCAGAATCGATCATCTCTGCTACCCCCGACACATTTGAACCGTTATTTTGAGGGTTATTGTCATAGAATTGTGGAATAAACTCATCGCTCCACCGAATGACTTCGGCGACTTTAGTTCCCGGACGAAACCAATCCAGAAGCGTAGTAATGGAAAGAATGTCATCCTTGGGCAAGACAATCTTTACGCCTCGCAGAAAATGTGCATATCGCAACAACTCCGTAGTGGAACAATCATAATCAATTTGCAGCCCAGCCACCTGCATGCCCGTTTTTTTCGCCTCATTTTTAATTGAATGATAGCTTTTCACCAAATCTGTGATAAGGCTGTCACTCAGACAGCCTGCCCCCTCACACCTCCATACAGCGTAATAAGAATTCGCTTTCGGTATATCTTTCGGCCACCACATGTTCAGCGCCCTCTCCCCTTGCCGCATTCCCGTCATGCGTGATTCCCCCACCTTCACATAAAATATATCGAACAACTGTGCTTCAGCAAGACTTTCGTTTTCATCATTGTCATCATCTACATAGCTGCCCCAAACCCAGCATCCAACCTTCCATTCCGGCTTATACGAAGTTTTTGTCGAATCTCCACAGGAATACAAAAATGCACATAGCACAAAGAGATACAAAGAATATATTCTCAAATTATTTTTCATTCATTCCTTATCTTGTAACCTTTGGGCAGGCCTGTTTTGGAATACGGGTATCGCACACGCTAACCTTTTTCAGGTACTGCATCCATTCCACCAACTCTTTCTGACTGGGCTCCCGTTTCCATGCCTTTTGAACAACGTAAAAACTGTCGTTGCCCTTGATCGCCTTGAACCAAGTATTTTCTGGCCTCCCCGTTGATATGTTAACCGGACAAGACAAAGACCAGAGCACGAACGGATAACCGTTTTCGATTCCGCTCTCAATCAACCGGTCACCCGAATTTTTACAAGCATTCCTCCACATATCGGTCATGCGCTGCCTGAAGGCGTCAGGCGAGACAGGCAGGTTGCCAAAGAATATATGCGTGGTCAACATTTCATTCCAATTCTCGACAGTCTCGGAATTGGGCACCATCTCTATCATCCGCATCTTCGCTTGACGCTTTTGAGAACCTATCTTGTACCCTTCAGGCATTCCCTGCAGGAGGTTCTCATATTGCAACTCGGCGGCAACGGTAGAAGAAAGAAAAACAGAAATCAAAAGCGCTAAAACTAACACTTGCGACCTTCTCATTTCTTGCCCACATGCGTCTCATCCTCTATCCCGATAAAGGGTATTGACCCGCCTGTGACTTTCGGAAGCACGCCGTTCCATTTTTCTATCGCCTTTATCTTTGCCTCTATTTCCCTTAATTTGACCAGTTCGGAAGTGACGTTCATTTTCTGAAGACGCAGGGCTTCGGCCTCGGCCTTTGCCTGTGTAACTTTTTGTTCGGCCTCTATCTTGACCCGTTCGAGGTCGCGCTGTGCCTTTTGCGCAAGCTGTTCCGCAGCCTGCTTGGACTCTATGGCCTGTTCAAACTGTTGGGAAAAGCGGAAATTCACAATATTCAGGTCGTCAATAACGATATTGTAAGTGATCATCCTGCTTTTCAAGAGGTCTCTAATTTCATTTTTTACCTTTTCACGCTGACTGATAAGCTCGTTCGCCGTGTATTTGGCGGTAATGGCCTTTACGCACTCCTGAATTGCGGGATCGAGAATGCGTTCCTTATACTCAATGCCGATATTCTGGTATATCTTATTGGTCTTTTCGGGGAGTATATGGTAATTGACTGCGATACGGCTTTTAGCGTCCTGCAAATCCTTTGATACGGACTCGGCATCGGTTTCAACCTTTCTTACGCGGACATCCATTTTAACTATTTTCTGATATACCGGAATTCTCAAATGAAGTCCCTCGCCGAGGACGTTGTCGCTGACCGCCCCGAAGTTGAGTACGATACCCCGATGTCCGGCTTCGACGATCACAAGCGGGTTGATAAAAAAGAGCATCAGGACCGCTACGCCCAAAACAATCCACCGCAAAAATTTACCGTTAGGCCAAACAAACCTCATCAGATTGATTGCTTTTTCAGTTTCCAATATATCCTCCTTGCGTTAATTTTATTCTTACCCTCAAGGCGTTTCTTTAGCGCCCCACTTTTTAGAGAGCGCATAAAGCCAATAACCGAGCCCGACCACGAGCAAGACCACAATAAAACTAAAGACCTTCGTTTCAAACCATGCCTTGCCGAACACGGATCGCTCAGATTTGAAATCAGGATTTTCCTTTATTTGGGAGACATCCACTAAAGCCTCTTGGAAATCATGTTTGAACCAATTGTCCTGATTTATGAAACGCGGCAGGTCGTAATCGGGCTTTGTGGCCTTACTCCCGCCGACATAAAGAGCAAGTCCCCGCGCATTGTCTAGGGCGACAAAATAAAGGCGCTTTCGTATCCATGACAATTTGATTTCGCGTATGTCGGGGGGCGGATTGTTTTTATTCTCTATCTCGATACGATAGCTGCCCGCCTTAAATACTTGCCGCTCCACATAGTTTTTAGTCTCCACTAACCGGTAAAGCGGAAAGCGGTATATAGACTCGGTCCCTATAATCTTAAACGAGTTCTTATCCCCTGTGTCGCTGTGTTTTATGGTCGCCTTGCGAAAATAGTATTGGTTCGCTATATCGAAAAATATTTTATAGAAAGGCATCTTGCTTTCGAATTCAACAACCGTGTTCCGGTCTTTATCCAGTTGAACGGTAAATGTCTTAAGCACAGCTTCGTCGTAAACCGTTGCAGTGTCTCCTTCGAATTCGGACCTCGCCTCGATGCGGCCGATGCGAAGTTTTCTCTGTTGTACTGTAATCACCGACAAGTCCAAGCCGTCGTATTTCAATAAAAGGGCTTTATCTATTTTGCTGAAGGCGCCGTCGTCTTCTATCCTCATTTTCAAGTAACGGCAATCGGACTTATCGAACAGCACATCGGTTTTTCTGAGTGATACGCGCGACGAGAAATCATAAATGGCTGCATCGGCAAGCAGGTCCCATTTTTTCATGTCATGACTGCCGTACAAAACGAGTTTTTTGCTAAAATCCCTGTCGGTTGTATTTATGACAAGCCGGTTTACGGGGTTGAACTTTTCAGGCAGCTTCAATATCAGCTCCGCAGAGGCATCCGACTCTTTATACGATATGATTTCAGCATTGTACGCTTCCGTCTTCGAGCGCGGCATTCTGTTTTCTATAATCACATAAGGGATTTCAAGCCCGTCTTGATCGAATATTCTGAGGTCGCCGCAATCGGAAGCGCATTTGCGCAACACTTCTTCGGGCAATTCGGTACGGTAAAGTGAGCCTTTGACTATCGAACCATTTATAGGCGCGAAATGGGCGAAATCCTGTGGCCGAGCAGGCGGTGACGTATCCGCACCTGTTTGCGGCGGCATTGCAAGAAAAATCATCAAAAAAGCGGCTGCAAAAAACTTCTTACCCATTGTCTTTGTCCATGCCTCCTGCCAGCCTGTCTTTGAATTTGTGATAAAGATAAGACATCGCCACAAGAACCACGCCGAGCAGGGTGAATGAGATTATTCTGTATGGTGTGCTTATGTTGGCCATGTCGACGAAAAAGACCTTCAAAAGGGTCATAGCAAACAGAAATAGCGACGCCTTGCGCAGCATGTAGTTGTTGTCTTTAAAACCTTTGACCATCAAGGCTACCGAGAAAAGAGTCCACATCACAGATATGGCGGCAAAGCGGGCTGCAGGAAGGTAGTCATGAAAAAACGCCGATATTTCGGTATTGAGGACGACAAACAACAAAAGTCCGGCACAGGCCGATATAACTCCGGCAACTTCTGTTTTGGCTATACTCAGTGCCAAGGCGGCCTTACGAAGCATTGTCCCGAAAAAACGAACGGAAAGCAAAAGAAAGATGATCGTAATATACCGTTCAAAAAGCAAAAAGGTATATCCCTCTTGTATAGAGAGGGTTGCGGAATTGAAATGAAAGACCATGCCGTAATCCAGCATCATGAATTTCCACACCGCGATTATAAGCAACAGCAGCGCCCATTTTCCCATGTCCTGCCGATTGAGCTTCACTGCTATCCACAGCAGTGTCAGTGACTGGGCGAACCAGAACAGGGTTATCCAATGTTTTGAGAACAAAAGCGGGATGGTGATAATCAAAAAGAGCGCGGCTATGCCTGTAAACACGCCAAGGGCATCGTTAGGGCCGCCTTTTTTATAAAGATACGATGCCGCGGAGAGGAATATAACGGCATATAAAACAGTGATGACGCTTACCCACTCCTGAGGGTAAATAAGACTTATCATGTGGCGGCTGAAGGCAAAGGCAAAAAACGTGTTGAGGACAATTATCGAAAGCCCGCGTGCTTTAGAGTTGCCCTTCCCTACAAATTGATAGGTGAACGGGATAATTGCGTACATGAGAAAAAAGACGTTCAGGAAAATTATGGCAGGCCAAAACTTAGACGCTGAATAGTATGAGAAGAACCACGAGGCATAGAGGAGATAGGTAAAGGCAAAGCCGAGCCTGTTCAGGAGTTCCCATTGTTTGTAAAACGCCACGCCGAGAAGCCCGAGATTGATGATCGTAATATACGTCATAAAAGCAAGATGTTTGTCCATGCCCGTCCCGAGAAGCACCGGAGTCATAAAACCTCCGATGAGCCCCAACACCGCAAGCCACTTGGCATTGTAGGTAACAGCCAAAACAGCGGCCAGAACGGTAATCATGACCATTATAAGAAACGACGGGGAATGAGAAAGAAGGTTGTACATCTGAAATGCGGCGAAGGTCGAAAAATAGAGCGTGGCGATGCCGCCCCCTATAAGGCATAAGCCGAAGGTCTCGAGCCTTTCTCTGAATTTATTGCCTGTCAAAAGAAAGATCATACCCCATACATAGGCCATAGACACCCTTCCGGCCGGCCCTACCCACCCCTGATCAAACGAGTATTTGAGAAAATATCCTACGCCGAACACCATGGTTATAATGCCTGTAATCAAAAGCCACTTTTGTCCGAAACGGACCTCGAAGCGGGAGTCGTTTGCAGACGATGGACTGGGCGCAGCCCCTGTTTTAGGCGCGCTCTCAACCGGAGCGTCGGGGGCATTGTCAGCATAAGACACGCTTTCATACGCCATTACAGGCTCTGTGTCTGACGGAATTGAATCAGGAGCTACCGAGGTCTCGGGAGACGGCAGCCGGTACGAGGCATCATTTTCTTCAAGAGAACGCTCATACACACGGACACTGTCAGCAATGTTTTCGAGTCCGGATTGGAGTTCCTTCCTAATAGAGCTTAATCGCTCCATCTCTTTTTTCAGTTCAAAGGAAAGCTCCATCCCGACGTAGAAATCCTTGCTGAATAAGGCCCCACAAGAACGGCATTCGTCGGATAATGAGGTAATCTCTTTTTTACAATTAGGACATCTCATATTTCCCCCTGTATTAAAGTCATTAAAACTTCACTCCTTTAGCACTCCGATAGCCCTTTCGGCTATCTCGTCATCGAGAAGACATGCGATGGCCGCTACAAAATCTGCGGGCGAAGACTTCATCTTCATTTCATTGATCATGGTGTTCAACATGGATTTCCGATGAAACGGGGGCAGCGATAAGATAGTCATAAGTGTTTTCCTGACCCCGTCGTCCTCTTGCGCGACGCGGATCAAGGTCACAAAAGTATCGTTGACGCCCTCTATATCATCGTGGCGTTTAAACCAATTCATCACCTTCCTTATTTTTCATGGCTGTTCTTCAGCCCCTTATAGGCAGCATACGGTTGTCCCCGTATTTTATTCGTATGTAGTTCCTTATATTGACGAACTTGTCGGCAAAGCGCTTTGTGTACTTATCGTTTGTGCCCCGGTAATCCCATGTGAATACGCCCCCGACCCTGTTGATGCTCTTGCCTATTTCGGCCATAATGTCCATCTGCCAGCCGTTTTTCCCTTTCACAAGAAAATGCGGTGTGACCAGAGGGTCATTCGTAAAATAAAGCAGCGCCAGCTCATCCCTTACATCAATTTTAAATTCCCGTCCATACTCCTGTAACAGAATGTATTCGAAATACGCCTTGCTCATCTGGAGATTCGACATGTATCCTTGTGTATTATTTGTAAACAATTCTATATGCGTGTCGAATTTTCCAAGTTGCAGCCATTCCAGATAACGCAGGTACGCTTCTTCAGGGCTGCCTTGATGTTTAAAATAACGGCGCTCCTCTGCTGTCAGTTTCTCATTGCGCTGCAGCCGGTCTTCGTTGTCCATAACCGCAGACACACCCGCACCTCCAGAGAGATAGCGATCTTTATTTATAAACTCAACAACCCTCGGATCAAAGGCGTCTCCCAATATTGCCTGCCTGATCCTGTGCTGCATAATCCTCAGTAACAGCCGGAACCCGAGACTAAGGTCGTTTGTTCCAAAATAATGACGCGTATGAAAATGAATGAGATAGCTTACAAAGGCATCAGGGAAATATTCTTCGAGCCCGTAGCCAACCTCGATACGGAACCGCCGTGTCTGCGTGTCGTACAACATTAACACGCCCCGTTCCTCTTTACTTTTTCCGCCGATATTCAGTTTTTGGACTTTTTCGAGCGCCAGTTCTTCGATTGTCTTAGATCCGGTGCCTTTAACAAAGGCAAGATGCAAATCTATATCCGACTCTTTGAATATCCAATCCAGATATTGATCGAATTTTGGTCTATCAGCCGCAGGAATAACGCCTGCCTCATCATGAATGTGAAGACAGGAATTGAATTTTTCGCACTTCAAACTATAGAAGTAACCCTTGAACTTTTTAGTGTAGCCGTAATACGTTACTGAAACCAAGATAACAATAAGAACGACCACACGAACATTTAGGAATCTGCTGCGCCCGTCATTCATACTCCCTCCCCGTGAAACGTATTATAGTCCTGTATCCAGACCGCGTCAATCGGAGCTAAATTCAAACCCTAAAACAGTAGCGTCCGGTTAAGAATCGAATAGATTCAATTGGTTACAATTCGGTTCAATGTTCATACTGTAATCCGCACTCGCAAAGGCTTGCTGCAAGGGCATCTTCTCGAAAGCAGTGACC
>SCQE01000079.1 GCA_004321915.1 Nitrospirota bacterium | reverse complement strand
TCAACGGAAATAATCTGATCTGTAGGGGGGCTGAAATGCCCCCCATAATAATGGGTCAGTTTAAAACGAAACGGCCAGAATAATCAGAATATTTAGGCCGGATTAATTCGAAAAACAACAAGGAGTCAATTACAATCTCACCTTACATCCGAAGCCCACTTCTTTTTAAGATTATGAGAAGGATTGAATTCTCTGAGATAAGAAATATCGATGACCTCGCAAAGTGTCTCTCATGCACTAATGAGGATTTGAGACGGCTGGCTTTTGATGCGACTTCGGCCAAACATTGTAGGAAGATGCTCATTCCCAAGAAGAATAAGTCTGGTCATAGAATTGTATATAAGTCCTTCGACAAAAGTCTGTCACTCATTCAAAAGAATTTAGAAACGACAATCAATCATAATGAGATTTTTCCGGAGTGTGTTCAAGGTTTCGTCCGCAAAGGATGTATAGCCAAGAATGCTGGGAAGCATCTCGCCAAACGATATGTCTTAAATGCCGATATTGAGGATTTCTTTGAATCTATAGGTATGTTACAAATTGTGAACGCGTTCAAACGTATCGGTTGTAATGATGACATTGCAATTATGCTTTCCCGACTGTGCACCCTTGATGAACAATTAGTTCAAGGATTCAGTACTAGTCCTGTTATATCAAATCTTGTCTGCCATGGTATGGACGAAGACTTCGTAACTCTGAGCAAACAATATAATTGCACTTATACGCGATATGCTGACGACATGTCATTTTCTGGTAATGCCGTGCCGACGCAAGGAGATATTGAAGACATTCTTTCAAATCACGGTTTCAAATTAAACAAGAAGAAGTTTTTTCTTCAGAAGCGTGGTGACAAACAGTATGTTACTGGATTGACAGTATTTGATGATAAATATCCTCGAATACCCAAAAGAATTAAGAAGAAACTTCGATTGACGCTTTATTATGCTGATAAATATGGCCTTCTGAATCATTTTGAGAAAATTGGAATTGATTGGTCGTTTGTGGACTGGGAGATTAATAAAATCGACGGTTGGATAGCGTTTATGTTCAGTGTAGAACCAGCATTAGCAAAGAACTTCAAAGCAAAGTGGAACATAATATTAGATGAGCATAAGAAATCAATGTCTTCCGAATCAGGTGCATATAACGTTTTCCCAGAAAACTAGTCCAATACCAAGTGGGCAATTTTGTAACTGACAGTTTTTAGCGGAAGTCCTTACTTTTCGTTGTAAGTGGATTGTGCGGACTTTTAGACGTAAGCAATAACCCCTGTCTAGAAGCCGCAGTTTTTGCAACCACAGACAACGTCTTGTTTTAATAAAACTCTTTTAAGGTCTTTTCTACTTTTGAAATATCGAAGGGCTGGCGGACGAGCGGCTCGTCTTTGATTACCGGAATTCTTTCTTCAAAGTCAAGGCGGTTGTTGCGGTAGATTATGCCGATAGGGATTTTGTCCCCCCATTCGAGCGCCTTCTCGAATGCGGCTATGCGGTTTTCAGAATTGTAGTCTGCGCCGAGTTTGTAGACCCTCTGCCTGTACCATTCATAGGTGTTCACCTTGTTGAACGATACGCAGGGCTGAAGTATGTCGACGAGAGTAAAGCCCTTATGGTTCACAGCCTCTTTTATCAGCATCTTCAGGTGTTCCTGATCGCCTGCAAAGCCGCGAGCCACAAAACTGCAGTCGAGCGCAACGGCAAAGGCCATGGGATTGAACTGTTCCGATAGAACACCGAAAGGCTGGTTTTTCGTGACCATGCCTTCCATACTGGTAGGCGATGCCTGTCCCTTGGTAAGCCCGTAAATCTGGTTGTCATGCACAAAGAGCTTTATATTCACGTTGCGCCTTATCGTATGCATCAAGTGGTTGCCGCCCTCGCCGTAGCAGTCGCCGTCGCCTGCCACATCTATCACAAGCATCGAGTGGTTGGCAAGCGTTATTCCTGTCGCAACCGGAAGCGAGCGGCCGTGCAGACCGTTGAAGGTGTTGCATTTGAGGTAGTGAGGGAATTTGGCCGCCTGTCCTATGCCGGACACGATCGTGAATTGGTGCGGCTCAAGACCGAGTTCCACTGCGGCATCTTTAAAGGTCTTCAGTATGCCGAAGTTGCCGCAGCCCGGACACCAAGCAGGCTTAAGACCGCTGAAATCATCCAATGAGGGCATTTATCTCTCCTGTGAGTTCTTCTACCGTGAACGGCCTTCCGTCGTACTTGTTCACAAGCCTGTTGAAGGTATAACCCGCTTCCGTCCTGAGCAGGCGGGCGAACTGGCTTGTAGCATTAAGTTCTATGCAGATAGTGGTCTTTGCGTTTTTAAGCAGGCCGAGGTAATTGAACTTTTTTGTCGAGGGCAGCGGATAAATCTCGCTGAAGTGGAGCATCGCAATATTTTTCGTCTTTGACAATGCGTCTACAGTCTCTTTTATAACTCCGCAAGTGGATCCCCAGCCCACGAGGACAATGTCGGGATTGGCATTGCCGTAAAGAGCCGGCGGTTCCATCTCCGCCCTTATCTGAGGCATCTTTTTGAAGAGCCTTTTGTCAGCCATTTTCAAGGTCAGGTCTATGTCTTCGGTAAGATGTCCTTCCTCGTCGTGCTCGTCGCTATCTGTGACAACAACGTGTTTTGCGTCTCCCGGAACAGCCATAGGCGTAACGCCGGATTCTGTGAAGGCATGTCTTTTGTATTCCGCAAGGCTGCTGAAGGCCTCGCCTCGCAATCTGTAATCGTTGTATTTGAGTTTTGTCAAATCGAACCCGTCGAAGGTCCACTGCGAGTCCGCAAGATACTGGTCTGTGAGAATAAGCACCGGAATCTGGTACTTCTCGGAAAGTTCAAACGCTTTGTTTGTAAGAAAGAAGGCCTGTTCAGGCGTGCCCGGAGCAAATATGACCCTCGGGAATTCACCGTGTGAAGTATAAAGTGCGAAATTCAGGTCTGCCTGTTCAGTTTTGGTCGGAAGCCCGGTCGCAGGTCCCGGCCTCTGCGCAAGCGCAATGACAAGCGGTGTTTCGGTCATTGCCGCAAGGGACAAGCCTTCAACCATCAACGCAAAGCCCCCGCCGGAACTCCCTGTCATGGCGCGGACACCCGCAAATGACGCTCCGAGCGCCATGTTGATCGCAGCGATTTCATCTTCGGCCTGCTCGACTATGATTCCGTATTCTTTCGCCTTGCTCGCAACATAAAGCATAATGCTCGTTGCGGGGGTCATGGGGTATGCAGAATAAAATTTGCAGCCCGAAGCCACCGCCCCAAAGCCTATAGCATCGTTGCCCGCTATAAGCATCTTAGGTTTTCCCTCGACAGCGGCTGAAAAAGCGCATTTTATGCATTGTTTGACGGCGTAATCGTGGCCGGCCATGGCCGCGCTTGAGTTTGCCTTGATAATTTCTTCGCCTTTCTTCTTAAAGGTGTCTTTGATTATGCCAAGCAGGACATCGAGGCCTATTCCGAGCATTCCGAGCACGGCGCCCGTGGCGACCGTGTTTGCCATTATCTTGCTTCCTCCGTGTTCCAGCGCAAGGGCGGTGAACGGTATATCGAGGAATTGCGCTCCATCATGTCTCTGCTTTAAGGCGGATGAGTCGTAAATAATCTGTCCTATACCGGTAAGTTTTGGCGTATCGAGTTCTATGCTCTTTGCGTCGAGGGCCACGATTATGTCAATCGCTTCTTTCGGGGCCATGACAGGATTGCCTGACACCCGGACCTGATAATAATTATGTCCTCCCCGTATGCGGGATTCATAATCCTGATGTGTGAATACATGGTAGCCTGACCTAGAGAACACGAGCGAAAGAGTATCGCCTATTGTCTGGATTCCCTGCCCTGCCTCGCCGCCGATTTTTATCGAATAGTCCATAAAGTTAATTATATCACAGTTTTTAGCGGGGTTCATTTCACATTGCATCCGGAATGATATATAATTGATTAAAATAATGCTTTTGGGGAGGAGCATGTTATGAGAGCTTTGTTCGCGTTGTTCTTATTTTTGAGCTTTTCGGTGCAGGCCTATGCAGCAGACCTTACCATCGGACTTATCCCGGAACAGAACGTCTTTAAACAGCAGGAGCGCTATAAGCCTCTCGGCGACTATCTCACCAAAAAAACCGGCATTAAGATCAAATTTACGATCCTGTCGAGGTACGGCAACATCATCGAACGTTTTACCGCGGAAAAGATGGATGGGGCCTTTTTCGGCAGCTTCACCGGCGCCTTGGCAATCAAGAAACTCGGCGTAGAGCCGATTGCAAGACCGGTCAACCTTGACGGCAGTTCGACTTACTACGGCTATATTTTCGTAAGGAACGACAGCGGTATTAAAAATGTTCACGATATGAAAAACAAGAAAATTGCCTTTGTAGAAAAGGCCACAACCGCCGGCTACATATACCCCGTGGCCTACTTTAAGGAACACGGAATAGCGAATCCTGAAGGCTATTTTAAAGAACTGTATTTTGCGGGCAGCCACGACGCGGCCATAAACGCGGTGCTTGAAAAGAAGGCCGATATAGGATGCGCGAAACATTCGATGTTCGACCGTGTTGCAAAGAAGAACCCGGCAGTGCAGAAAGAACTGAAGATCCTTGTTTCGTCGCCGCATGTGCCGTCAAACGGGCTTGCGGTGAGAAAAAATCTCGATGCCGCCACAAAGAAAAAGCTCAGGGACGCGTTAATCAATATGGCAAATGACGCCGAAGGCGTCGAAGCGTTAAAGAAATTCGAAGCGCTTAAATTTATTCCTACAAGCAACGAAGATTACAAGGCGGTATTCGATATTGCAAATAAAGCGGGGATAGATATCGCAACCTATAAATACGTCAATAAATGAAAAGAAAAGTCTATATAGCGCTGTTTGCTTTATTTGCGCTTTTTACCGCGGGCAGTCTTCTTGCGATGCTCTATATTTCGAACACCACAGAATCGCTTAGCCGCATAATACAGCTGTATCAAATCGAACATTTACGACAGGATCTCGTTATAAGTATCCAGAGCGTACAGACCGACCTATACACGGTTGCCACTCCTCAGGGCAAGGAACTGGATTCGATAGTGAGCAGCGTAATCAAGCTCAAAGATGCGGTGAACGGATGCACAAGCTGCCACCACACTTCCGAAGTGTCTAGGCTCCTTGCTGAACTGCAGAAACAGACGGAACAATATGAAAACGCCTTGAGCTATTACATAACGGCTTCGGCTGATGTTCAGCGCATAGAAAAACTTAAATTTGAGGCGGCAGTCATAGGCAACAAGCTTTTGACTCAAAGCGAAGATATGTCGATCACGGCCGGTAAAAGGCTCAATGCAGCGACTAATGAAGCGTTGAGCAAGATAAACAATGCGAGGATTATATTGGTGGCCACTTTGTTTGCGGCTTTTATTCTGGCCGTAAGCGTGGCGATAAGGCTTGTAAGGTCGGTCACAAAACCTATAGACGAACTCTTGACCGCTACGAGGGTCATAGCTTCAGGGGACTTGGGGCACACGATCTCATATCAGGACAGCACAGAGTTCGGCGAGCTTTCAAGACATTTTAATATAATGAGCAGCAGCCTTAGGGAAAGCTATCTGCAGCTCGAAAATACCCTGAAGGAATGGCAGAACACTTTTGATTCGATAGAAGACTCTATCGTTATTCTCAGTTCAGACCAGACAATAATCAGGGCAAATCTGTCCACCTCTAAACTTCTCGAAATACCGATAGACGGGATCATAGGGAAGAAGTGCTATGAGGTGTTTCATAAAACAGACAAAAATATCGACGGGTGTCCCCATCTTAAGTCCCTTTTTACAAAACAGTCCGAGCATCTGGGGCCTGTTGAGCACGTCGATCTCCAGAAGTTTTTTGAGGAGACCACGACGCCCATTCTCGACAGCGGCAATAACATAATCGGCACGATACACATAGTCAAAGATATTACCGAAAAGAAAGAGCTTGAAGAGAAGCTTGTCCAGTCCCAGAAAATGGAGTCGCTCGGTCTGCTTGCCGGAGGCGTGGCCCATGATTTTAATAACCTTCTGACCGCTATAACCGGTTATTCTTCGATGCTGCAGCAGTCGCTCGAGGACAGCCCGGCTAATATAAAAAGATACCTGCAGCAGGTCATAGACGCCGCAGACAGGGCGCAGAACTTTACGGCAGGATTGTTGGCGTTCAGCCGCAAGCAGATCATCAAACCCCGTCAGATAACGCTTAACTCTATAATCACGGATATTTCGGATATTATGAGGAGTCTTGTAAGCGAGGATATCGAGCTTAAGATGGTCCTTGGCAGGGACGAACTTCCGGTTTTTGGGGACCACCATCAGATAGAGCAGATTTTGATCAATCTCGTCACCAATGCAAGAGACGCCATGAATGAGGGAGGGACCCTTACCGTATCAACATCGCTTGTGCTGGTCGATGCGGATTTTGCCGAGAGATATGCTACCAGACCCGGACAATATATGCTCCTGACAGTAAGCGATACAGGGAAAGGCATAGACAGGAAACATTTGGGCCGGGTTTTTGAGCCGTTTTTCACCACCAAAGGCAAGGGTAAGGGCACCGGGCTCGGACTGGCGATGGTGTACGGCATAGTCAAACAGCACAACGGGGTCTTGGACATAGAAAGCGATATGGGCGTAGGCACTACCTTTAAAATCTACTTCCCTGTGATGGAGGGGGCGGACATCCGGCAAGCAAAAGAGGAAGAAGTCAACAACGACGATATTGATTTGTCCGGCAGCGAAACAATACTTGTTGCCGAAGACGAAGGGGCTGTGAGGGCCTTTCTTAAGGATTCCATAGAGCGGTTCGGCTATAAAGTAATCCTTGCCAACGACGGCGAGGATGCGATAAAGAAATACCTGCAATATAAAGACTCTATAGACCTTATACTATTGGATGTTGTTATGCCGCGTAAGAACGGTAAAGAGGTTTACAACACCATTAAAAAAGAGGACTCGGGAGCGAAGATTATTTTTATGAGCGGCTACACGCAGAATATTCTCACATCGAAAGGCGTATATGCCGAAGAGCTCGAATTCATACCCAAGCCGCTCGAAATAAAAAGACTCATGATCAAAATACGCCTGATGCTGAACAAATAAAACAATCCGGCTATTTTTTACAGATAGCTTTTATCAGAGACTCTCCTTCAGGTTCGGGGTGAATGAAATCCCACGGCGGAGAATCATACTTGTAAGAGGCGATGGTTTTGTTTGTGGCCACGTCAAAAATGGTGATCGAGTGTACCCTGATCTCTTTTGTGGAACAGTTTATCTCTGTCAACACCTTAGTCATATTGCTCCCGGCAACTTCCTTTGCCCTGACCTTAAAAATATTGTGACCGGTGCGCTTTATGCCGGCGGCATCGTAAAAGTATTTGTAAACATCATTGGCCGAGTAAAGCCTCCAGTCTGCCGCGTATGCTATCGACGCGCTGAATACGATTGCCGTGGCGCAGCATATAAAAAATTTCCCCATTTTGCCCCCCTATAGTAAAGTGGTGCGAGAGAGGGGAGTTGAACCCCTACAGGTTTCCCCACTGGATCCTAAGTCCAGCGCGTCTGCCAGTTCCGCCACTCTCGCTCAGTTGATTTTAAAGCATTTTCAGCCCTTTGTTCAAACGTTGACAGCCAATAATGTAGCAGAATTGTAGCAGTTTCTATTAAAAACTTAATGCTTGATTCCGGGCTTGTTGTCTTTTTTCTCTATCGTACTCCCTCTTTTCTCAGGGGATGACGTATCAGTTGCCGCATTCTTTTTCGTTTCCTTTTTCTGGACACAGCACTCCTGTTTTTCGGTGCAGTCCAGAAAAGCGCCTTGTTCAGTCGATTCGTTTTCAGCGCAGGAATCTTTGCATTTGCCGTCGAACATGGAACAATTTTCCGCACCGAAGGCGGGCGATGATATTAATAACAATGAAAATAGCAGATAATATTTCATAGATGACTTTTCGGTATTCCGGTAATGCCCAAAGCTGGAATATGCCTATATGCGCCCCTGACCCTTCAGTATCTTTACGAGCAGTTTCACCAGTTCCGGGTCAAAGTTGCCTTTGTCTGCCGTCTCTTTAAGTATTTTCTCAAGCGCCGCGAATGGGGTGAGCGGTTGCTTAAACGGTCGTCTTGTGGTCAATGCGTCGTAACAATCTACGAGTGACAATATTTTGCCGAACGGTGTAATGGCTATCCCTTTTAAGCCGAACGGATAACCGAGGCCGGATACGCGCTCGTGGTGCTGCTGCACCCCGACGATGGCATCGCGGGGGATCCCGTTGTTCTGTATAATGCTGATGCCGTCCGTGACATGTTTTTTCCACATCGAAAATTCTTCGTTTGTAAGCACCTCTCTCTTATGCAATATGGATGACTGTAAATTTTTCTTCCCGACATCATGCATCATCGCCCCTATCGCAAGCTTCTCGATCTGGCCTTGGTCCATGCCCATGGCAAGCGCAATGGCGGTTGACATAACGGCAACATTGGTGGAGTGATTGTACAAATGCATGTCACCGGCGTTCACGGTAAGCATACTGCTGAGGGTCGCTTCTTTTCGTCTCAACACACTTATTATCTGATTGGCGGAAATCACGACCCCATCTATATTTTTAGGGCTGCCGGGGTCTGACAGAAAATCCCTGATGTTCATTTTTGCGCCTTCTTTTATTCCGGCAATCTTGGCTTGGACGGCAGAACTGTCGGATGAGGATGTTTTGGACAGACCGAAAATATATTCCCGGAATAATTTTATGTCCGAAACTTTTATGGCCAAACCTCCCGAAACGGCCTTAATATTTTCCATAACAGGGACATGTCTGTCCGCAGCGGTTTCTATAAGGGGGGCGAACCGGGTGCCGACATTGTTGTATATGCTGAAATTCACCTTGGAACCTACAGCAAAAACAAGTTTGCTTACATGATGAAATTCATCTTTGGTCTTTGTGTATGACGTATAATCGGGCTCTGCAGGCTTAGCTGCGGCCGCAGAGGCGGCCGGGGGGGCCTTGAAAAACTCTCTGACTTGAGACGGGTCGCCTTCAACATACAGATACAGGATGCCTTTAGACTTTAAAGATGTTTTTACATCCTGATCGAATTTGGTCCATTTTCTTAGGACGCAGGAATACCCGCTGCCTTCCTTGGTATAAACATCGAACGGGACTTTGAACCCCAAAAGGAAAGATTCTATACTTACCGGGACTTTCGGTTTTTCTGACGCTCCGGCCGTGTTTCCGGCGGTAGTATTCGGGTTGCCGCTTAAATTCATAAAAACCCCTTGTGCTTTTTCCGGGTGATCAGCCCTTTGTTATTCTGACGTTCTTGTAGGCGCTTTCAAGTTCGGCTTTTAAGGGTTTGAAGCTGCCTGCCATATTGGTCCTTATTACTATGTTTCTATGTCCGCTTTTTACCCTTTCGTAAGACGTAAGCACGCCCTGAAGGCTGAAGCCGTGCTTTCTTATAATGTCGGCCACCTCTTTTATCGAACCGGGGCGGTCTTCGATCATGAAGGATATCCTGTGTCCTCCATGCCTGATGCCAGTTATGTCAACAAGCACGCAGAATATGTCTTTGTCCGAGATTATCCCGGCAAGCGCGCCGTTTTCTTCTACAGGCAGGCATCCGATACCATTGTCATAAAGTATCATTGCCGCTTCTTCCACAGGCGTTTCAGGCCCTGTCGTCAAGACCTTCGTTTTCATTATGTCTTTTACTTTCGCCTTGGCAAGAAGGTAGTGGAGTTCATATACATCGAGCGTTGTTGCTGCGGAAGGGGTAAACTCTTTGATGTCCCTGTCTGAGATTATGCCTTTTATTTTGCAGTCTTTTACCACAGGCAGGTGCTTTATCTTTTTTTCTTTCATCAGCTTCAAAGCATCCGAAACGCTGTCGTCGGGGCAAACGGTAAAAACCTTTTTTGTCATCCAGTCAGATACAAACATTTTCAGCCTCCTTAGTTAAACTCCTAAATAAGCCTTTTTAACATGCTCGTCGTTAAGAAGATCGGCGCCTGTGCCTTCGATGACTACTCTGCCGTTTTCGAGCACATACGCCCTATCGGAAATCGAAAGGGTCTGTTTTACATTCTGCTCTACAATGAGAACGGTCGTGCCTTCTTCCCTGATATTTCCGAGTATACTGAATATCTCCCTGACCAGAATCGGCGCCAGACCGAGAGACGGTTCGTCGAACATCATAAGCTTGGGTTTGGACATCAAGCCCCTGCCTATCGCAAGCATCTGCTGCTCGCCGCCGCTTAGGGTGCCTCCGAGTTGTTTCTTTCTTTCGAGCAGGCGCGGGAAGAGTTTGTAAACCATTTCTCTGGTCTTTTCCCGTTCCGCTTTTGCCGCACCTTTTAGGGAGCCCATGTCCAGATTTTCTTCCACCGACATATCTACAAAGAGCCTTCTGCCCTCGGGCACATGGACTATGCCGTGTTCGATAAGCCTGTACGGCTCAACCTTGGCAAGATGTGTTCCGTTGAATATTATTTCTCCGCTTTCGGGTTTTACCAGCCCCGATATGGTTTTGAGGGTCGTTGATTTGCCCGCGCCGTTTGCTCCGACAAGGGCCACGATTTCCCCTTCATTGACCTTGAACGAGATGTCCCGTATGACCTGAACATCGCCGTAAAACACATTGATGTTTTTTATCTCAAGCATTCTGCGCCTCTCCGAGGTACGCTTCGATGACCGCAGGATTTTCCCTTATTTCGGCAGGCGTGCCCTCGGCAAGTTTTTCACCGTAGCTTAAAACAACTATCCTGTCCGAGATGGCCATTATCACCTTCATATGGTGCTCTATTATCATTATGGTTATGCCCTTTTCTTTTATCTTCCGGATAATCTCGATCGAAACATTCAATTCGGCGTGATTAAGCCCCGCAAACGATTCGTCGAGAAGCAGCATTTCCGGTCTTGTCGCAAGCGCTCTAGCTATTTCGAGCCGTTTTCTCTTTCCTAGAGGAAGACTTTTCGAAATCACATCCTTGTCATCGTACAGGTCCGTAAATTTCATGGTCTCGACCGCAATATCCTGAGCTTCGGATTTGTTCTTTGACCTCAGAAATGCCGAGGCGATGACGTTATCGAGGACCGACATTCTCTGGAGAGGCTTGACCACCTGAAAGGTCCTTGCTATGCCCAGTTTGCATATCTGGTGCGGCTTGCGGTTGGATATGAGCTGACCTTTAAAGAGGACCTCGCCCCTTGAGGGGGGATAAAAGCCGTCGACGACGTTAAAGAGCGTGGTCTTGCCTGCGCCGTTCGGACCGATAAGCGCCAATATTTCGCCCTTGTTAACGTGGAAAGAAACATCATTGACAGCCGCAAGCCCGCCGAAGAACCTCGATACGCCTTTGACTTCCAGCATAGCGGTCATGCAGTTTTTCCTTTTGCGAAGATTTTCTTGAGCTTCGGCCAATCTCCGGCTATACCGTTCGGCAGGAAGATGATTATTACTATCAGGAGTATTCCGAAGAATGTGTGGTGCGCCATGCCCAGTTTAGGTATGGAGCGTATTACTTCGGCGAGCAGGACCATTATCAGCGCGCCGATTATCGGCCCTGAGAATGTGGCTACTCCGCCTACCATCACGACCATGATGGTCACTACGGATATGTCGTGCAGGGCGAACACAACCTTCGGGTCTATGTAGCCCATGTAATTCATATAAAATGCGCCTGCCAGTCCCGTAATAACGGCGCTAAGGCAGAGGGCTATCGTCTTATAAAGAGTGGTGTCTATGCCGAGGGATTCCGCTGCATCCTGATCTTCCCTTATCGCTACGAAATAGTAGCCCAGCTTCGATTCCACGACTTTTTTAATCACATAGTAGGTCACGGCGGCAAGGATCAGGATTATATAGAAATACCATGTCTTGTCGACCCATGTTCTTTCGCGTATCATAATGCCGAGGTCCCCGCCTGTAAAGCCCGTGAGGTTCTCGGCGGTTATTCTAAGAATGACGCCCATTGCGAGGGTGCCGAGCGCAAAAAACGGCCCTCTCAGCCTCAGGAAGATAAAGCCCATTACCAGCGCAAATACCGTGACAACCGGAACACTGATCGGTAATCCCCACCATGCCGACATGCCGAGTTTTTCGTACAAAAGCCCTGCGGTATATGCGCCCATTCCGAAGAATGCCGCGTGGCCGAAAGAGACCTGTCCGCAGTATCCCCCGAGCAGGTTCCATGCCATGCCTATCACCGACCACATTATCACGATGATGAGCACATGCAGCATATAGGTGCTGATCCCGGTCAACGGCAGCAGCGCAAGCAGTCCTAAAATTATGAAGGGAGCGTATTTTTTAAGGTCCATCACCGGCGCCTCTTAAAGAGCGATAGTATTCCGCCGGGGATGAATATCAGGGCAAGCACGAATATCACGAACCTGCCTACAGGGGCCCAGCCCATGCCTATATAGGTCGCGGTCAAGGACTCGAACACGCCGAGTATAAGCCCGCCTACTATCGCGCCGACGGTCGAACCCAGTCCGCCTAATATCGTGATGACAAAAGCGATAAGAGTGAACTGGCCACCCAGATCCGGATACAAATAATAAATCGGGATGAAGAGGCAGCCCGCAGCGCCGACCAGAGACGAGCCGAGCCCGAAAGATACTATGCGCATAAATCCGACATTTACGCCCATCAGGGTTGCGGCATCCTTGTCCTGAGCGGTCGCGCGTATCGATTTGCCCAGATCGGTCTTGGCGAGGAAAAACCAGAGCGCGACAGTAATGAGCACGGCAAACACAAAAGATACGGACCACGGCATCGAAAGCGAAAGCTCTATGGGCGAGCCTTTCCAGATGTCGGTCAGGTACCATGCCTTTGTCGAGTAATCGACCGGGGTCGAACGGTAGTCTGAACTGAAAATAATGGCCGCGACGTTTGAAAGGACCATGCCTATGCCTACGGTCAGGATGACCTGATTTTCGGGGATTATTGCGTCCACGCGCAGCACAGGGGTTATAAGGTATTTTTGCAGCAAGACACCGAGCAGAAAAAGGACCGGCGCTGCCAAAAAGACCGATAGGTAGGGGTCGATATGGAACGACGAATAGAGCACATAGGCTATGTACATTGCCACCATCATCAGTTCGCCGTGGGCCAAGTTGATGATCTTCATAACGCCCATTATGAGCGTCATGCCTATGCCTATGAGCGCGTAAAGTCCGCCCAGCAGAAGTCCTGCTATTATGGTCTGCAACAGGACTTCAAGCTGGGGAGAGGTCATTTTACGCTCCGCACGTCTTCGTTACGCAGCATTTATTTTCTGTCTTTCCAAGCAGGGATAGGATATATGTAGTCTTTGCTCTTATACTGCTTCGGCCATATCGTTTCGAACTCGCCTTTCTGGACCTGAATAACGAAGGTGTCCATGAAATTCTGGTTCTGATAGCCTTCCTTGTCCTCAAACTTTATCGGACCGAATGCGGTCTTCAGGTTTGTTGCTTTCATGGCGTCCCTGATCTTGTCCTGAGTCCAGTCTTTTGCCCTTTCGAGCGCATCTTTCATGACGAACATGGCGGAATAAGCGGACGCCCCGTGATATGAAGGGTAATCGCCGTATTTCTTTTTGTATTTTTCTGCGTACTCTTTTGCGCCCGGATAGTTAAGTTTCTGTGTCCAGAGCGTTGCGCTTATAACATAGTTGGCCGCGTCTTTTGCATTGCCGATAAACTCGGGTATCGCAAAGCCTGCAGCGCCGCCGGCAAAGAGTTTCAGGTCGATCCTCAACTCTTTTATCTGTTTCATAAGCAGGGAAGCGTCCATGACATAAGAGATCATATAGAGCACATCTGGGTTTTCCTTCTTGACCTTTGAAAGAATGGGCTTGAAGTCGAGCGCGCCGGCTTCGTATTTCTCTTTAAGCACCACCTTTATTCCAAGCGCGGCTGCGTCTTTCACCATTGCTTCGGCGCCTGAGGTCCCGAAAGCCGAGCTTTCATAAAGTATGGCCATTGTTTTCGGTTTTGCCACTTCCTTTAAATATGAAGCGACCCCGTCACCGTAATGCGAATTGACCTGATTCTGCCTGAAGACATATTTGTATTTCTGTTTTGTTATGTCGTCGTCAGCGCTCGCCACAACGAGATACGGGGTCTTTCTTTCTTCAGCGACCGCCGCGACGGCTTTAGCGCAAGCAGATGTATATTCGCCGACTATGACAGGCTGTTTTTTGACATCGATAAGCTTTTCTACGATGGCCCGCGCTGTTTCCGGCTTTGCGCCGGAGTCTTCGAATGAAAGCACAAGCTTCTGCTTCTTTATTCCGCCTTTGGCGTTTATCTCTTCGGCTGCTATCTCGTAAGAACGCTTCATAAGTTCGCCGAACTTCGCCTGTTTGCCGGTAAGCGGCAGCGGAATACTGAGGTTGAAATCTGCGGCAAAAAGATTTGCGGAAAAAGCGGTCACGGCACAAACAATCGTCAGAACAAAAAGCAGTCGTTTCATTTTTCCTCCCCTTGTATGCATATTAATTTTGCTTATCGAAGTATTATAAGCTTAACTGATAAGGCGAATAATTTCAATGCGTCGAATCCGTCCGTGTCTGTATGGAGTCCTATTTGGAAGATGAATTTATGGTTTATGGTTTTCTTGACGTTGTGGGGGAATTTTGGTACTATCCAACATTCATTCCGAAATCATCAGAGTCGGTCTGAAGGGGGAGTAGTTCGTCATGAGGCCTTACAATATGCCATTTTGTTATCAATGTTTAAATAATAACTTAGCAGCCTGAAACAAATGGAGAAATAAAATGGGCGCAGAAGAAAACAGCAAACCCGAGGAACCGGAAGTGCAAGTTCTAACATTGGTTGATTTCTTGGAAAGCATGCCGCCAAACCAAGCTATAGCCATTAGTGATATAGCAACTCGTGAGTATCGCGCTGGCTATTCAGCGGAGGTCATGGGAATTCCTGAAATACAATTACATTGTTCAAATGATGTTTGTAATGGCACAAGATTTTTTAGATGTATAACTACAGCGCCTGACCTTAGTTTGTCGTGGAAATTTTTTTATCTGACATACAAGTGTTCCAATTGTCAGAAAACAGATAAAGTTTTTGCTCTTGCTGCAAAAACTGATCAAAGTAAACTCTCAGGTCATTGTTACAAATTTGGGGAGCTTCCACCTTTTGGTCCTCCGACGCCGGCTCGACTAATCAGTTTAATAGGTCCTGATAGAGAACTGTTTCTGAGAGGTCGGAGATGTGAGAACCAAGGATTAGGAATTGGTGCTTTTGTTTATTATCGACGGGTTGTCGAAAACCAAAAAGATCGTATATTGAGGGAAATAATCAAAGTTGCTACTCAGCTTGGCGCACCAAAAGAGAGTATTGCTGAACTCGAAAGCGCGTTAAAAGAAACGCAATTCAGCAAGGCTCTTTCATCGGTAAAGAAAGGTATCCCACAGAGCCTATTAATAAATGGCCACAATCCCTTATCATTGCTGCATGGGGCTCTGAGTGAAGGGGTTCACGATAAGACTGATGAAGCATGTCTCGAAATTGCAAGCAGTGTAAGAGTTATTCTGATCGAACTTTCAGAACGTTTGGCGCAAGCATTAAAAGATGAAGCAGAGTTGAATCATGCACTAAAAACACTATTAGCTGACAAATCAAAAGGTACTGGCTAACGAAGGACTAAAGGAGTACTCCATCAGGCGAAATGTC
The DNA here is from genome assembly GCA_004321915.1 of Nitrospirota bacterium. Lineage (GTDB taxonomy): Bacteria > Nitrospirota > Thermodesulfovibrionia > Thermodesulfovibrionales > Dissulfurispiraceae > MYbin3. The sequence continues at coordinate 32,925 of SCQE01000079.1, read as the reverse complement.
AGGGATGCGATAGATAAGGCGAGACGACATCGAAGCCCAAATACAAGAGAGCATAGTGACAGTTATTATGCCGGACAATAATTATCGGGACGTTAAACGGAAAATGGGGCCAGCGCCAAATGGCGTGGAGAAACATTGATTGATAACATTGCAGTATGGTTTAAATTCACATGGGCGTGGTTCATGGAACATCCTGAAGTAGCGTGGAGCGGCATCGGCACTTCAATATTAGTCCTTTTCATAACCTTCCTTGTCTGGTTATTCAAACGACATAAATCGGCCGCTCTTACAACAGCTGTCGGCTTGTCCAAACTCCAACAGCGTGGATGGCCTGACGAAGTTACACGGAGTGATCTTATAGAACGCCTCATTTCGGACACCAAGTGTAGGTTGGCATCGTCCCTCCATGAGGATGTTTCCATTTCGCTTAAGATGGATATTCAATATTCTCAGGTTTTTCCGTCATTAAAGATGGGAGCCATAGGAAAAAAGCCAGATCATCCTGTCCCTGATGGTAAAACTATCAAGGACGTTTACAATTTGCCAGAAATTCAAGGCAAACTGTTGATCCTCGGACAGCCGGGCTCCGGGAAAACCACAACACTACTTGAGCTATCAGAGTATCTATTAGATGAAGCTCAGAAAAACTCCAATCGGCCTGTACCGGTAATTTTTGAATGCTCTACTTGGGCCGGAGAGCCAATCGTCTCATGGCTTGCCGACCAGATGAAAATCATGTTCAGGCTTTCTCCGAAAATCGGCCAAAAATTGATAGAAAAGGGGAGCATTCTTCCCTTTATCGATGGGCTTGATGAACTGAAAACAACCCTCCAAGAGTTGTTTATTCAACAAATCAATGAATTCCAACTGCAACAGATGCGGCTGGTTATCTGTTCAAGAATAGATGAATATAAACACCTATCAGCTCGACTGAACCTTAACGGCGCGGTCTATATCGAGCCGTTAAGCCAAGACATACTTTTTGAATACCTTCACAATTTAAACTGTTTTAAACTGATCCAGTTTTTACAAAAGCATCCTCCCTTGCTATCACTTGCTCAGACGCCGCTTTTTTTAAGTATTATGGTCCTATGCCGGACAACTCTGGAAACCGACGTTGCACTGGTTTGTAATTCAGAAGAAGAAAATCGCAAGTATCTGCTAAATGAGTTCATTAAGCAAAAGCTTGGCAATGAAGGTGCATCATGTCTATTACCCTCAATTCGGCAGAAGCTTGATTGGTTGACATGGCTTGCCGAACTCCTGAAATCTCGCTCTCAAACAGAATTCGCACTTGAAAGCCTTCAGCCCACTCTACTGAAATACCCCTCAATGCTCGGATTAAGTTTAATATTGCTTACAATGCTTGCTGGCGGGCTGATTGGGGGGCTTGCTGGGGCGCTTGCTGGCGGGCTTGCTTGGGGGCTTGCTTGGGGGCTGTTTACTGAACAAGATACTATATTGTTCAGTAAAACCGGCATGCAATACAGATTGACTTACGGCATAGTTGCAGGGCTTGCTGGTTGGCTGGTTGGTTGGGGGGCTGGCGGGCTGGTTGTAGGGCTGGTTGTAGGGCTGCTTGTAGGGCTGCTTGTATTTTTTTCCGAAATTAAGCCCCCCGTTATCGATCCTGTTGAATTGATACGACTGTCCTCTCTCTCATCAAAAAATAATGTTAGAGTATTATTTTCTAACATAGCCTCACAGCTGGTTGTAGGGCTAGTTGTAGGGTTGATTATGGGTGGGCTGGCTATGGGTGGGCTGGCTATGGGTGGGCTGGCTATGGGTGGGCTGGCTATGGGTGGGCTGGCTATGGCGCTGACTTTTGGGCTGCTTATGGGGTTGGCTTTTGGGCTGACAGAGCTAAAGCAGCCTCTTCTGAAAAAAAAGAATGCAAACCAAGGAATCCGAAATTCTATGTTGAATGCTTTATTTTTTTCCGTGCCGCTAAGTATATTTTTTGCACTTTTATTGTATAAGTATTTTTCTTCTTATCCATTTCTTTTCTGGTTTATGTTGTACCTTATATTCGGTGGGCAAGCTTACATAGAACATTATTGCCTTCGTTTTTTGCTGTGGCGCCAAAAAAGACTGCCTTTCCAATACGTGCGTTTTCTCGATGAGATGTCCGAACGAAAAATCCTCCAAAGAGTAGGAGGCAGCTATAGATTCCTGCATCTAATGCTCAGAGATCACATAGCCTCTCGCTCTTGGGACAAGATTGAATAATAAACAAAGAGAGCGAGTGTATCGAGATACCTCAATCGAAATTCGGCAAGCAGTATGCATATAGATAACGAAAGTATTAGGGATAGCGCATAAGCTAAAACGAATAATGTTTGATTTCACCGGCATGTGCTTCGTACGAAATTGACATCAATGCGTCGAATCCGTCCGTATTGCCGGCGGCCCTGTTTTCTTTCACCGATGAATATACTGGATATTCTACTTTAAGCGTATACGTTTTTTGCGCATATTGTTTTCCGGTCAATGCAACAAATTGAAAAATAAAGATTTGATTTTGGTATGATCCTTGCAATCCATATGTCCGGCTAATTTTAAAGAGGGGTAAGATGCCGATAAAACTTAATGATATTTTTGTGCCTGTCGAGACTGTCTTTCCGGTCCCGGACGAAAAGCGCGGCTTTTTTGTCTCTATCGATTTTGACGGCACTATTACCGACTGCGATATCACCGATGCGGTCATAAAAAAGTTTGCCAGCCCCGAATGGGAATCCATTGAAAGGCTTTGGGAAGCAGACGCGATAGGCTCTATGGAATGTCTTTCCCGGCAGATCGGGCTTATCGACGCGTCTCTCGGCGATATACTCGATTATGCGGGTGAATTTTCGGTCAATAAGACCTTTAATTCTTTTGTGGATTTCTTAAGGAACAATGAAATACCTTTTGCGATCATAAGCGACGGGTTCGACCTGATCATCAAAAAAATCCTTTCAAAGTCAGGTCTTCCGGACCTTCCGGTTTATTCCAACAGGATTACCGAGATTGACGGCGAGATTATGACCTCATTTCCTCACAATAAGACAGGATGCTCTTCCGGCGTATGCAAATGCAGTGTTGCGAGGGCGAATTCCGGGGGGCTTCCGGTGGTGCATATAGGGGACGGCAGGAGCGATTTTTGTTTGGCTGAAGAGTCGGCGCATGTGTTTTCGAAGAAAAAGCTGACGGATTATTGCAGGACGAGAAAGCTGGACCACACCGCCTTTTTGGATTTTACGTCAGTCGAAAACAGTTTGGCTTTGCTCATCGAAAGCCGGAATTTTGGATTTAATGAGACCGAAAAGACAACCACATCTTTTAATGCAGGGGCCTTCGTACAATGACCGAAAAAGAACTTCTCGACCTCGAAGCTAAATATTGCTCATACGGCGATACGGTGCATTATCTTGAGCATCCGAACATATTCGCAAAGTGCGAAGGTTCTTGGCTTTATGATATGAACGGCACGCCTTACCTCGATGTGCAGATGTGGTATTCTGCCGTGAACTTCGGATACCGCAACCCGGAAATAGAGGCTGCCCACGACCTGCAGATGAAGACGCTTCCTCAGGTTGCCTCGCAATACCTTCATAAAGAGAAAATCCTTCTTGCCGCTTCCATAGCGACCGAGACCGAAAAGAGGTTCGGAGAAAAGGGCAGGGTGCATTTCAATGTTGGCGGCTCTCAAGCTGTCGAGGACAGCATGAAGCTTGTGCGCAATTTTAAAAAGGGCAAGTCGCTTACGCTGGCCTTTATGGGCGGCTATCACGGCCGCACGCTTGCGGCTACCGAGATTACGAGCAGTTTCCGGTACAGGAAGAGATACGGCCATTTCGGCAACAGGGCGAATTTCATACCATTCCCGTACTGCTACCGCTGTTTTTACGGATTAAAGAAGGGCGAATGCGGGTATGAATGCATCCGTCAGTTCGAAAAACTTTTCGAGACGGAGTATTACGGCATTATAGACAAGAAAGACAACGAAGTGGAGTATGCTGCTTTTTATATGGAGCCGCTTCAGGCAACCGGCGGGTACATTGTGCCGCCTCCGGAATATTTTGCGAAGCTCGCGGCGATTTTGAAGAAATACGGCATCCTGCTGGTTGACGACGAGATACAGATGGGTTTTTACAGGACCGGCAAACTATGGGCCGCGGAGCATTTCGGATTTAAGCCGGATGTGGTGACTTTTGCCAAATCCCTTACGAACGGGCTGAACCCCTTGTCCGGTCTTTGGGCGAGGGAGGAGTTGATCAATCCCTCGATATTTCCGGCCGGCTGTACGCACTCCACATTTTCGAGCAATCCGCTCGGGACAGCGGCGGGGCTTGCCGTTATGGACTATGTCAAGAAAAACGATTTTGAAAAGACGGTGGCGGAGAAAGGCGCTTACATGCTCGAACGTCTGAGGGACCTCAAGAAAAAATATCCGGTGATAGGGGATGTTGACGGAATAGGCCTTGCTTTGCGCGTCGAGATGACCAAATCGGACGGCTATACTCCGGACAGGGAACTTACCGATGCCATATTCCAAGAGGGAATGAAAGGGAATATAGATACGAAAGGCAGGAAATGCGGGCTTGTGCTCGACGTGGGCGGATACTACAAGAACGTATTTACTCTGGCCCCTGCCTTGACCATAACTTATGAGGAGATAGATTTGTTTGCCGAGTTGTTCGGGTCTTTGGTGAAAAGGTGCGGAGTATAGGATGACATTGTTAAAGTTGGCTCCGCTTTTTGTGATTGGCGCTTCCATGGAGGGCGTCACCCACCTGTGCTTGAAAAAAGGCGCATCGATCCACTGCGAGACGGATGGGATAGCCTATTATCTGCAACTGCTCAGAAATCGCTGGGTCATAGCGGGATTATTGACTTACCTTATCGACAATATTATATGGCTTTTTATACTTTCAATAGTGCCGCTTTCGATAGCTTTTCCGCTGACAGGCATGCAGAAAGTATTCATCATATTTTTTTCAGTGCTTGTGCTTAAAGAGGATGTCAGCCGTGCCGAATGGTGGGGCATAGGCATCACGGCCGCGGGTATAGGCCTTATTGTTCAGGCAGGATAATGCTCGATGGGCACATACGAAAGAGTAAGACAGCTTTTTGCGGACAAACTCGATTTTAAAGAAGACTCGGTCTCTCTCGATGCCACGCTCGAAAGCCTCGGTCTTGATTCTCTAGACAGGATAGAGTTTATTTTTGCGATAGAGGACGAGTTTAATATAAAAGTGCCTGAACGCGATGTTACGATCAATACGGTCCAAGACCTCGTTTCAATCATAGACCGCCTCGTTGCGGAACAACAGGGGAAGGCTTAAGCCTGTTTTGAGAAGGGTAGCAGTCACAGGCCTCGGCTTTATCACCTCGTTAGGACAGGACCCACGGACATTTTTTGAGGACCTTATGTCGGGACGTTCCGGGATCAAAAGGATTTCGGCCGATTTTGCAGAGGGTCTTTCGGTAAGGATCGCCGCTGAAGCTGCTTTTGATCCATTGGAACATTTTTCGAAAAAACAGCTGAACATTTACGACCGCAATGTGCAGCTGTCGTTGATCGCGGCCTCGTCGGCATGGAAAGATGCCGGTGTCGAGCTTGCCGAATCCGAAAAAGATACCGCAGGCGTATGCTTCGGCACAGGGCTCGGCGGGGCCCACGCACTCGACGATATATACCTGAATCTATACAAACAGGGCGCTTCGAGGGTCAGCCCTCTTTTTATAACCAAGATCATGTGCAATGCCCCCGCGTCCTACATTTCGATAAAGTACGGTCTTTCCGGCCCGTGCCTTACATATTCTAACGCCTGCGCGTCTTCCGCTCTGGCCATCGGTGAAGCCTACAGACAGATTAAATACGGCCTTGCCGATCTGATGCTTGCGGGGGGCGCGGAAAGCGTGATCACCTACGGCTCATGCAAGGCTTGGGAATCGCTCGGGGTACTCGCAAAAGAGGACGCGGAAAATCCTTCCTCATCATGCAGGCCGTTTTCAAAGGACAGGACCGGAATGGTGCTCGGCGAAGGTTCGGGTATGGTCGTGCTCGAGAATATGGAACGGGCAAAAAAGAGAGGCGCTTATATTTACGGGGAGATAAGCGGTTACGGTTCAACGGCCGACGCAAATCATATAACAAGCCCGTCTCCGGACGGACAGGCCCGGGCGATAAAACAGGCCTTGCAGGAAGCGTCCATGACCGCCGATATGATCGATTATATCAATGCGCACGGGACCGCAACTTTTGCCAATGACAGCTCAGAGACGCAAGCCATAAAAAAGGCCTTTGGCGCTCAAGCCTTTAATGTGCCTGTAAGCTCTTCAAAATCCATGATAGGCCATTTGATGGGGGCTGCTGGCGCTGTTGAGTTTGCCGTTGCCCTGCTCGCCATTAGAAATAAGGCGGTGCCTCCAACCGCAAATCTCCGTCAGCCCGACCCTGACTGCGACCTCGATTATGTTCCGAATGAGGGCAGGACCGGCATAGATGTTCGCGCCGTAATGTCCAATTCATTTGCCTTTGGAGGGACCAACGCTGTCCTTATTGCGAGGGCTGTTTGAAGGACCATATGATCGATCTTAAGGGCGGGGACGATGCGGTACTGCTTATCCATGGATTGACCGGCAGCCCGTTCGAGCTGAAAAACCTTGCCCGCCACCTTAACAGGGCGGGATATACTGTCAAAGGGCCCTGTCTTGCCGGGCATGGGACCTCGATAGACGACCTGTTAAAAACACGATGGCAGGACTGGTACGCTACTGTGCGTGAAGAATTCGATCTGCTAAAAAAGGGACACAGAAATGTCTTTGCGGCAGGTCTGTGCATGGGCGCCCTTTTTTCGCTTTACCTCGCTTACGAGGTCAAAGAAGATTTGTCCGCAATAGCTATGCTTTCTACGACGCTCTCTTATGACGGATGGAGCCTGCCGTGGTACAAGTTCCTGCTGCCTGTTTCTTACTATCCGCCTTTGAAATATTTTTATTCTTACGAAGAGCGGGAACCATACGGCATAAAGGACGAGCGTATGAGAAAGCATATTGCTGCGGCATTGCAGGACAACATAATAGCCTATTCGAAATTCCCTTCGAGGGCCATGCATGAACTGTTCAAGCATATCGGCGCAGTAAAGAAAATAATACCCGAAGTAAAGACCCCCACGCTCTTGCTGCACGCTCTCGAAGACGATATCGCGAGCACAAAAAATGCGGACTATGTCGAAAGGCATATCGGTTCGTCCGATGTGCGGAAGATATTTTTGGACAATTCATACCACATGCTGACTCTGGATTTTCAAAAAGACGAGGTGGCGGCGCAGACCATAAGGTTTTTTAATGAGCATGCGGGATAACGATGGAAAACAGCCTACAGTCTCTAATCTTCTTGAACCCGAGGAGCTTGCCCGGTTTTTCTTGGCATTTCCTCCTGACGGGTTTGAGCCGTTAAGAATTGCCTGCGGGGACAAAACGGTTTATGGTTTTGTCTCCGAATTCGATATTTTTACGACAGTTGACGGACGGCTTAAGAAGGCCTGCGATAAGTGCGTCCGATTTGTCCCCCGGTTTGTTCTCGGCTTATTCAGGCCGAAAGTCCTTTTTGTCGGCACAACCGTTACCGAATATGCCCCTTTTCCATCGGAAGTTTCACCGAAAGAATTTGCGGATGGGCTGCTCGCACAGTTTTCGAGCAAAGGGCCTTCTTTTTTGATAGTGAAGGACATCCCGTTAGGGTCTCCGCTTTTGTCGGAACATGAAAACATTCGGGCATCAAATATCATCGAACAGCTTGAAGCCGCAGGGTTTACAAAATTGTCAGGACAGGCCCTAAGCTATGTGCCTGTCAGTTTTTCGTCAGTTGAAGACTATCTGCAAAGATTTTCGAGATCGAGAAGAAAAGATTTTAAAAGAAAACTGCGCGCGCGTTCGGAACTGTCGGTCGCCGAAATTAAAACAGGTGACGCTTTCTTTACCGACGACAATGTGGACCTTCTTTATTCGTTGTATATCAACGTTTATGAGCACAGCTATATCCATTTCGACAAATTGAGCAGGGACTTTTTTGCAAAGGTGTTCCGTGATTCAAACGACGGCATAGTGTTCCTTTACAGAAACAAAGACAAAATAATCGGGTTTAACCTCTGCTTTATTTATAGAAATGCGCTGGTGGACAAGTATGTCGGGTTTGTGTATCCCGACTCGTTGGAGCTTAATCTTTATTTTGTCAGTTGGTTCAACAACATCGAGTACTGCATAAAAAACGGCCTGAAGACATATATTGCGGGCTGGACAGACCCCGAAGTAAAGGCTTATCTCGGGGCTGAGTTCACTTTTACGTACCATTGTGTCTTTGCAAGGAGCAGCCTTTTAAGGATAGTTCTCCAAAAAAGCAAAGGACTTTTTGAGTCTGACAGGCGGATTGCGGGGTAAAGAAATGGCCTGCCTGCTTTTGTTAAAATAAACGCTCGAATTTCAAAATAAATTTTTCGGAGAAAAAAATGGCAAAAAACATAGTCCAGAAGATTTTTGAAGCGCATAAAGTTTCAGGGGAGATTTCCACCGGAAGCCGGATAGCTCTTAATGTGGACCAGGTTTATACGCAGGACGCGACCGGAACGATGGCTTGGCTCGAATTCGAGGCGATAGGAATAGACAGGGTAAAGGTGCCGCTCGCTGTTTCTTATGTAGACCACAACATGCTCCAGTCGAACTTCATGAACGGCGATGACCACGCTTTTCTTCAGACGGCAGCCGCAAAATTCGGGGCCTATTTTTCAAAACCCGGAAACGGCATATGTCATCAAGTCCATCTGGAAAGGTTCGCAGCCCCCGGAAGGATAGCGCTCGGCACCGACAGCCACACGCCTACAGGCGGCGGCATGGGAATGATAGCGATAGGCGTCGGAGGGCTTGAAGCGGCTTCAGTTATGGCCGGGGCCCCTTTTGAAATCAATATGCCCAAGGTGGTCCAAGTAAAGCTTACCGGAAAACTCAACAGGCCGTGGGTCACGGCCATGGATGTAATACTGACGCTTTTAAAAATGCTGACAGTAAAGGGCGGGGTCGGGAATATCATAGAGTACGGCGGTCCGGGCGTCAAAGACCTCAATGTTACCGAAAGGGCCACAATAACGAATATGGGGGCGGAACTCGGGGCCACCACATCGATATTCCCGAGCGATTCCAATACCCTTAAATTCCTTAAGGCAGAGGGCAGGGAAAAGGATTGGGTGGAGCTGAAGGCGGACAAAGGCGCAGTATATTCAGAGACGATAGTTCTCGATCTCGGCAGCATCGAACCGATGATAGCGCAGCCGCACAGCCCGGACAATGTTGTTGCGGTCCGTGAACTTACAGGCAAAAAAGTGGACCAAGTCTGCATCGGAAGCTGCACCAATTCTTCGTATCACGCGATGAAGACTGTGGCGTCCATACTCAAAGGACGCACAATAGCGGAGCATTTGAATCTGCTCATAAATCCCGGCTCCAAACAGGTCTATGAGATGTTGTCACGTGAGGGCATTGTGGCCGAAATGATCTCTTCCGGCGCAAGGATCATGGAGATTTCGTGCGGCGCCTGCATAGGCATGGGCGGAGCGCCCGGAACGGGCCACGTTTCTGTGCGTTCGTATAACAGAAACTTTTACGGCAGGTCAGGCACGAAGGACGCTTCGGTCTATCTTGCAAGCCCTATTTCCTGCGCGGTTTTTGCGCTCAAGGGTGAAATGGCCGATCCTAGGGAAGCGGGTTTTGAGATCGCGAAAGTGAAAGAGCCGAAGAGTTTTACGGTAAACGATAATCTGCTCGTTGCCCCTAAAGTCGAGACCGGCGGGATGACCATACTAAAGGGACCGAATATAAAAGAAGTCCCTGTTAAAGGGCCGTTGAAAGACAGCATCGAGGCTGAGGTCCTGCTCAAGACCGGAAATAATATAACAACGGACGACATCATGCCCGCAGGCTCGAAGGTGCTTCCGTTCAGGTCGAACATCCCGGCCATCTCCGATTTTGTTTTTGAGAATATCGATAAGACCTTCAGCAGCCGCGCGCACGAGGCAAAGACAAAAGGCGGGGCTATTATTGTCGGCGGGGAGAACTACGGGCAGGGTTCTTCGAGAGAGCATGCGGCTTTGGCCCCGATGTATCTCGGATTGCAGACGGTAATCGTAAAATCGTTCGCAAGGATACACAGGGCCAACCTTGTCAATTTCGGTATTCTGCCGCTGCTTTTCAAAGCCGCGGAAGATTACGATAAGGTCGAACAGGGCGACAGGCTTTTGATAAGCGGCTTGCTCGGCGCGATCAAAGAAAATCAGGAATATAAAGTCGAGAACCTCACAAAAGGATCGTCCTTTTGTGTCGTGTCCGACCTTAATGATAGAGAGAGGGATCTTGTTTTGAAAGGCGGTCTGCTTTCGGCCTCAAAAGCATAAACGATAAATATATTCCCTGACCTTATTTTTCGTTGATCTTTTGTATTATCGAGGGGACAGAGGCCAATTGATTGCCTTCTTCGCTTGACACTAAAATGAAGAAGCTGCAATTCGCGCATTCTCTGATCTTATTGGCAAAGGTGCCTTGTATCTTTCCCTCGCAATATGTTCCTGTAATCGCCCAGCAGGCGCGTCCGCCGTTGATCCCATGATTGATGCCGTGGGCCTTAAAGGAGCTTACTGCAGGGCATTCCCCGAGCTCCGCGATTTTTTCTCCTCCCGGTTCGCGACCGCATTTTTTTGCTTCCCAACAATTTTTCTTGGACATCCGGATCATCCTTTCGGTGCGGCAAGTTTATTGTAATGAGCAGATATTTATCCGGATAGAATAACACGAAGGAATCCGTCCTATCAATAAAAACGGCAGGGGATTGCCCGTAATATTAGCTTTGTAAATGCAAGTGTAGTAATATATCGAATGCCGAATTACGGGACCGATATTCTGGAGCAGCACTGGGTATATACCATAAGCATCATCTTTCTTCTGATAAGCCAGTTTGTCCTCATATTCGTTCTGATATTCAACAGTCGTAAGCACAAGCGGGTGGAGTTGGAGCTGCGGGAGTCGGAAGATCGGTTTAAGTCGATATTCGAAAATTCGCCCGATGGGATACTGCTGGCCGACATCGAAAACAAAAGGTTCCACGCGAGCAATAAGTCGATCTGCGAAATGCTGGGCTACAGCAGAGAAGAGATCCGGGGACTCGGAGTTCCGGACATACACCCCGAGAAAGACCTTGCATATGTCATCGATTGCATCGAGAGGCAACTGTCAGGCGAAATAACCCTTGCGATTGATATTCCTGTAAAGAGAAAAGACGGCGCTGTTTTTTATGCCGATGTGAATTCGTTTGTAATGACCCTATCGGGAAGAAAATACCTTGTAGGTTCGTTTAGGGACATCACAGACAGCAAGCTGGCGGACGATGCATTGGTCCTCAGCGAAAGCAAATACCGCCTGCTTTTCGAAAACATGACTACCGGCTTTGCTTTGCACGAGATGATATACGACGGGCAGGGACGCCCCGCCGATTACCGTTTTCTCGAGATCAATCCCGCTTTTGAGAAACTCACAGGCGTTTCGGCTGCGGACCTGCTGGGCAGGACCGTCAAAGAGGCGATGCCTGCTACGGAACAATACTGGATCGATGTTTACGGCCGGGTAGCGCAAACCGGCGAACCGACAGCCTACCAGAATTACTCGAAAGAACTCGGCAGATACTATGATGTATGGGCCTTCAGCCCTATGAAGGACAGGTTTGCCGTTGTGTTTACGGACGTCACCCCGCGCAAGATGGCTGAGGAGGCATTGAAAGAATCCGAGCGTCGGTTCAGGGAGACCCTAGAGAATGCCAATCTCATTGCGGTACAGCTCGACAGGGAGGGGAACATAACATTCGCAAACAACTTTTTTGCGAAGCTGACGGGTTGGGACATAAAAGGTATTGCAGGGAAGAACTGGACGGACCTGTTTATACCCGATGACATAAGGGCCCAAATAAAAGAGCTCCATGCCCAAAATATACTCGAAAAAGAGATAGTCCAGAAATACGAAAACGATATCCTCACAAAAGCAGGCGAGAAACGGCTTATTGCATGGACAAACTCCCACATGTTCGGTCCAAACGAAGAAATAACGGGCATTACTTCTTTAGGCATAGATATTACGGAACACAGAAGGCTGGAAGAGCAGCTCCGGAACATACAGAAGCTCGAGGCCGTAGGCACTCTTGCAGGAGGCATTGCTCACGACTTCAACAACCTTCTGCAGGGAATATTCGGCTATCTCTCTATGGCAAGGATCAGCATAGACAATCGTGACAAGGCCCTGTCAATGCTCGAACAGGCCGAAAAGGCCTTGCATCTTTCCGTAAAACTTACTTCCCAGTTACTGACTTTTACAAAGGGCGGCAAGCCGGAGAAGAAACTTATCAAACTGGGTCCCTTGATAGAAAACTCGGCACGCTTTGCATTGAGCGGGTCCAATTGTTCCTGTGTCAGCGATATTGCCGAATCGCTCAGGCCCGTTAATGCTGACGAGGGGCAGATCAGTCAGGTGGTCCAGAACATTGTTTTGAATGCGGACCAAGCCATGCCTCTCGGCGGCACTATAGAGATTTCCGCCCGCAATGTAGAGTCCGGCGATAGCGTGTTGCCGGCCATCCTCGAAAAAGGCGAATACGCAGCTATTTCGATCAGGGACACGGGGATCGGAATTCCGGAAGAGTATCTGCCGAGGATATTCGATCTCTATTTTACGACCAAAGAAAAGGGGAGCGGTCTCGGTCTTGCCACCTCCTACTCTATAATCAAGAACCACGGCGGTACAATCGATGTGTCATCCAAGGCTGGCAAAGGCACTGTTTTTACCGTTTACATCCCGGCAACGGAAGCCTCTGCAGAAGATGCAGCAGCGCCTGTTGTTCGGACCTCGAAGAAGACCGGCAGAGTGCTTGTAATGGACGACGAGGAGGTCATAAGAGATGTCGCCCGGGAGTTGCTTGCGGCGCTTGGACATGAGACAGAGGTCGCCGGACGCGGAGAAGAGGCTCTGGGCATATATAAGGCGGCAAAGGATTCGGCCAGACCCTTTGATATTGTCATCCTCGATCTTACTATCCGGGGCGGTATGGGCGGGTCTGAAACGTTAAAGCGAATGAAAGTGATCGATCCTGAAGTCAAAGCGATAGTCTCAAGCGGTTATTCGGAGGACTCTTCCATGGAGGATTATAAAAAACAGGGTTTTGCGGCCTCCTTGAAAAAACCGTACGATATTAATAAATTGAAAAGCATTCTCGACGAGGTATTGTCTTAAACTTGGCGTGTTAAGTTCCCTGAATTGCCCCCGCATCTCCGCTCCCTGTAAGGTTTATTTGACACCGATGCTGTCTCTCGTTTTACAATGTAAGCGGTTACTTACATTTCGAAACTGGGACCTATGAAGACCGGGGACAATATATTGACTACCAAGGAAAGGGCGCTGGCTGCGGCTTTAAGGCTTTTTTCCGCAAAAGGCTATCTCGGCGCAACCACAAAAGAGATCTCGAAGTCGGCAGGCATAGCGGAAGTTACGCTGTTCAGGCATTTCTCATCCAAAGAGCAGCTGTTCGAAGAGGTGCTTAACACATATTCTTTTTTGCCTACGATAAAGAGCCTTATTCCCGAGGTCGAAAAACTGCCTTACGAAGAAGCGTTGGCTGTAATAGCGTTGAGATTTCTCGAAACCCTGAAATCGAGGATAGAGATGATAAGGATCATGCAGTCCGAGATGTCCCGCTATCCCGAAAAAATTCATAAGATATACAACTCGTTTATTGACGGGATAATCAGAACTCTCGCACTGTATTTCGAAGGCCTTCAGGAGGCGGGGGTACTTAAAGAATTCGATACCGAATACGCTGCCCGGGCGTTTATGGGGATGTTCTATTCGTTTTTCAGCGCACAGGAAATCCTTTTGGGCAAGAAGTACCGGAAGGCTGACCTCGATCTGGTAATAAAAGAATATGTAAATATTTTTGCAGGGGGTACACTTAAGAAATGAAGAAGATAATAGCCGGAATTGCGGTTGCGGTGGTGATGGCCTCCGCTGCCTTTTTTTTCTTTAAAGGAAAAGATGGAGAAGTCAGGTTCAGGACCGAAAAGGCGGTAAAGGGCGACATTGTGTCTACGGTCACATCTTCAGGGACCGTAAATGCCGTGACGACCGTTCTGGTCGGCACTCAGGTGTCAGGCACGATAAAACATCTTTATGTGGATTTTAATTCCCGGGTCAAAAAAGGGCAGGTCATAGCCCAGATAGACCCCACCACCTTGGAGGCGCAGGCTGATCAGTCACGCGCAAACCTGCTTGCCGCCGAAGCCAATGTCGAGAAGGCCGAGGCCTCGCTTGCCGATGCCCAGAGGGCCGCGTCCAGAAACAAGGAGCTTTTCGCAAAGAACTATATCGCAAAGAGCGATCTGGATACGAGCGAGTCAAACTATGAAATTGCCAAGGCGCAGTTGAGCGCGGCCAAGGCGCAGGTGGCGCAGACCAAGGCCGCCCTCAGGTATTCGAACACCAATCTCGAATACACGCGCATACTGTCTCCTGTGGACGGGATTGTGGTATCGCGGAATGTCGATGTAGGGCAGACCGTGGCCGCGAGCTTTCAAACGCCTACACTTTTCAATATAGCGCAGGACCTTACAAAGATGCAGATAGACAGCAATGTGGCGGAGGCCGACATCGGAAAGGTCCAAGTGGGACAGAATGTCGAATTTACTGTTGACGCGTATCCCGATCTTATTTTTAAGGGGAAGGTTTCGGAGATAAGGAACGCGCCTATAACAGTGCAGAATGTCGTTACATACGATGTCGTGATCAAGGTCGATAATTCGGAGCTGAAACTTAAACCCGGAATGACCGCGAATGTGTCGATTATAATAACTACGGCCAAAGACGTTATCAAGATACCTAACGCCGCGCTGCGTTTTAAGATGCAGGACAAAAAGTCAGGGGGGCCGAAAGAGGCCCGAAAAGAGAAAGGCCCGCAGGACAAGGGCAGGGGACTTTGGGTGCTCGAAAACAACACTCCCAAAATGCTGAAGGTCGTTACCGGAACAAGCGACGGTAATTTTACCGAGGTGGTGTCAGGAGACCTTAAAGAAGGACAGGAAGTTATTCTCGAAGCGCTTTCCAAAAATACAAGCAAGCCTGCGACTCCGCCGAGGATGTTTTGAAAATGGCGCTTATCGCCGCACGGGACATAACCAAGACATACCATTTGGGTGATGTTGAGGTGAATGCCTTACGCAGCGTTTCTGCGAATATAGAACGGGGCGAATTCCTGTCGATCATGGGACAGTCCGGTTCGGGCAAGTCGACCTTTATGAATATTCTGGGGTGTCTCGACAAGCCGACCGCAGGAAGCTATATGCTCGACGGCATGGATATAGCCAAACTCGATAGGGATGAGCTTGCAGATATAAGAAACAGGAAGATAGGGTTTGTGTTTCAGGGGTTTAACCTGCTTTCGAGGACATCGGCCATAGAGAACGTAGAGCTGCCTATGCTTTACAACGGGATGCCTGCAAAAGAGCGCAGGCTTAGGGCCATGGAAGCATTGAAGGTAGTAGGTCTGTCCGGCAGGGAGAACCATTATACCAACCAGCTTTCAGGCGGACAGCAGCAGAGGGTCGCCATAGCAAGGGCCATCGTTAACCAAGCGCCGATAATATTCGCCGACGAACCTACAGGCAACTTGGACACTAGGACCAGCGCCGAGGTCATGGAGCTTTTCGTGAAACTCAACGCAGAATCGAACATAACCATAGTCCTTGTGACGCATGAGCCTGATATAGCCGCCTACAGCAAGAGGGTGTTAAGATTTCTCGACGGCGTGATAATAAGCGACGAGACAAAAGCGCTATGATCAATGTTCCTTCAACCATAAAAATCGCCTTGCGGGCTTTGCGTGTAAACAAGATGCGTTCTATGCTCACGATGCTCGGAATTATAATCGGCGTAGGCGCAGTTATAACCATGCTTGCGGTCGGAACAGGCGCCCAGCGCAGGATTTCGGAGCAGATATCGAGCATAGGCAGCAACTTGATTATCATACTGCCGGGGTCCACAACTGCGGGCGGGGTCAGGATGGGGGCGGGCACTCAGCCTACGCTTTCTCTCGGCGATGCGGAGGCCATTCAAAAAGAATGTCCTGCGGTTATGCATGTAGGCCCTGTGTTGAACGGTGTCGGGCAGGTGGTTTATGGCAGTCAGAATTGGTCCACCGCAGTTGTCGGCACAACGCCTGCAATGCTTAACGTCAGGGACTGGGGCTTGTCCGGCGGAAGGCCGTTCACTTCGGATGAAGTGAGGAGCGGGGCCAAGGTCTGCCTTGTCGGCCAGACCGTTGTGGACAACCTCTTCGGTAGCGTCAACCC
Organism: Nitrospirota bacterium; assembly: GCA_004321915.1. Taxonomy (GTDB): domain Bacteria; phylum Nitrospirota; class Thermodesulfovibrionia; order Thermodesulfovibrionales; family Dissulfurispiraceae; genus MYbin3. The sequence goes on along the minus strand of SCQE01000079.1, from coordinate 16,516 downwards.
TATCGGACAATCGATAAGGATAAAAAAAGTTCCCTTTACGATAATCGGCATACTCGAACCTAAAGGCCAATCTCCGAACGGGCAGGACCAAGACGACACGATCTATGTGCCGGTCACCACCGCACAGAGACAGCTTTTCGGCACCACCTTTCCGGGGATGGTGAGGATCATAATGATCAAGGCAAAGGATGCAGGGCAACTGTATGCGGCTGAGAAGCAGATAACCGAGCTTTTGAGGCAGCGCCACCGCATAGGGCCTAGGCAGGACAATGATTTCACGGTCCGCAATCTGACGCAGACCCTGCAGGCTGCCGAGCAATCCTCAAAAGTGATGACGCTGCTCCTCGGCGCTATCGCGTCCGTGTCTCTGCTTGTGGGCGGAATAGGCATTATGAACATAATGCTCGTTTCTGTCACTGAAAGGACTCGGGAGATCGGGATAAGGATGGCTGTCGGGGCAAGGACGTGGGACATACGGCTCCAGTTTTTGATCGAGGCCCTTATAATGTCTTTAATCGGCGGGATATTCGGCATCATCATAGGCATATCGGGCTCTGAGCTGCTTTCTATGTTTGCGGGCTGGCCTACCATCGTTTCAACGCTGTCTGTGGTTTCCGCCTTCAGTTTTTCGGGGATAGTAGGAATATTCTTCGGTTTCTATCCCGCGTATAAGGCATCGCTGCTGGATCCGATAGAAGCGTTGAGATATGAATAAAAAATATTCAGAGACAAGGATGAATCTCTTCCGTTCAGAGCTGCGTTTTGACAGTTCTAAATGCTCGTTTCACTACAGCCGCAAAACTCGCCCTGCGGGCTCAGACACTTGCGGCTGCTTTACGCTTCACTTCGCAAAGAACTGTTACCAAAACTCCGCAATTCACTACAGAGACTCATCCTTATTTCTGAGCTAGGGAACTATAAAATTAAGAGAGGTCAAATTATGAAAGCGTTTTTTACGGTTTTTGTTTTAAGTTTATATTTATGCGGAGCTGCCGGTGCGGCAGACAACGGCTTTATAAAGAAGGGCGACCTGCTTACCGTTGACAGATGCGTCAATATAGCCTTGAAAACCCATCCGAGCATCGTTTCTTCAAGGAGTTCGTTCGATGCGGGCAGGAGCAGGGTAGGACAGGCGGAATCAAGTTACTATCCTCAGTTTAACCTGTCATCCGGATACAGCAGAAACTATTCGGGGGCCACCACAGCAGGGAATACATATAACCAATACACAAACAGCGCAACCGTTTCTCAGAATATCTACGATTTCGGCAAGACTTCGGCCCAAGTAAAGGTGCAGGAACTGAACTCCGACGCTGCAAAATCGGATCTGGAAAACCTGTCGCAGCAGATAACGTTAAATGTCAGGCAGGCCTATTACGGGTTATTGCAGGCCATAAAGAACAGGGCCGTGGCTGAAGACAATGTGAAGCAGTTCGAACATCATCTGGAGCAGGCGAAAGGTTTTTTCAGCGTAGGGACCAAACCTAAATTTGATGTTACTAAAGCCGAAGTCGATCTGAGCAATGCCCGCCTTGGCCTGATAAAAGCCCAAAACGCCATAAAGACCGCTATTGCAGCGCTGAATAATTCGATGGGACTTCCTGATGCGCCTGAATATACGATCGAGGATGACCTCTCTTTCAAAAGATATGAGGTGACCTTTGAATCGGCGTTGAACAAAGCTCTGGAGAGCAGGTCCGATATCAAAGCGGCTGCTGCCAAAAGGCTCTCTGCGGAAAAGGCGCTCGAACTTGCGGGTAAAGGTTATTATCCTTACCTGTCGGGAAATGCCGCATACACCAGATCGGCCGAGAAGCTTCCACTGAAGGAAGGCTGGAACGCAGGCGTAACGCTTACGGTGCCTGTTTTCAGCGGGTTCCTGACCAAACATCAGGTGGACGAAGCTGTTGCAAACCACAAGGCTGCAAAGGCCAATGAAGACCTTGTAAAGCAGAATGTGTTTCTTGAGGTGCAGCAGGCCTTTATAAATCTCAAGGAGGCAGAGGAAAGGATACCGACGGCCGAGCTTGCGGTAAAACAGGCACTGGAGAATCTGGATATAGCCAACGGAAGGTATTCGGCCGGAGTGGGCAGTCCGATAGAGGTCACGGATGCGCAGGCCCTCCATACCAACGCCAAGACCGCATATATTCAGGCCCTCTCGGATTACAAGATAGCGCGGGCTGCGATTGACAAAGCCATGGGGGGAGTTAAATGAGGATTTTGTCACCTTGTCTTATGGCTCTTTTATTATTGACTTCCTGCTCTGCGGACAATAAGGCCAAACAACAGAAACCGAAGACGGTCCCGGTGACCGTTGCCGTTGCGCAAGAGAAGGATGTGCCGGTGCAGCTGACTGCGGTTGGGAATGTCGAACCATATTCGACCGTGGCCGTTAATTCGAGGGTGGGCGGTCAGTTGATGCAGGTCCATTTTAGCGAGGGACAGGCCGTGAACAAGGGAGACCGGCTGTTCACGATCGATCCCCGGCCTTTTGAGGCCGCGCTTAAGCAGGCCGAGGCCTCGCTTGCGAGGGACACAGCACAGATGGAAAACGCGATACAGCAGTCGCGCCGCTACGAACAACTGCTCGCAAAGGGCTATGTGTCGCAGGCGGACAGCGACCAGATGAGGGCAAACGCGGAAGCATTACAGGCTGTTGTCAATGCCGGCAAGTCGGCGGTCGAAAATGCGAAGCTGCAATTGAGTTATTGCTATATTCACTCGCCCGTCAACGGCGTAACCGGCAGTCTTCAGGTGAATCAGGGCAATCTAATTAAAGAAAACGATAAAACTATAGTGACCATAAATCAGGTGCAGCCGGTTTATGTTGCATTCGCTCTTCCTGAACAGCACCTTGCCGGGATAAAGAAATACATGGCTTCGGGCAGGCTGACCGTTGCCGCTTCTGTTGCTAACGAAGGGGCTGCGGAGACCGGAGCCCTCTCGTTTATTGACAACGCTGTTGACAGGGGCACCGGCACCATTCGCATGAAGGGGACTTTCGAGAATAAAAATAAGAAGCTCTGGCCGGGACAGTTTGTGAATGTTACGCTTAAGCTGACGGTGCAGCAAAAAGCCGTCACAGCTCCTTCGCGCGCTGTGCTTACAGGACAGCAGGGGCAGTATCTGTTTGTGGTCAAACAGGATTCGACCGTCGAGATGCGGCAGGTTACCGCAAGAGGCATCGCCGAAGGCGAATCTGTTATAGACAAAGGCGTTGCAGCCGGTGAGCGTGTTGTTACCGACGGCCAGCTGAGGATAGTTCCGGGAGTTGCGGTAGATATAAAATAGCAGGCTGTTTTTATACGAAAACCAACTAAAAATTATCTATTTTATGTGGTAAAATAGGCCTATATAAGAGAAAAGTGACAATACTATGCTTGCATACAAAAAATACATAACTGTTAACGAGCCGGGGCAGATTGTCTTAAACGGTTTGCCGTTTCAGACAGGCCAGCGTGTTGAAGTGGTTCTTATAGCTGAAGATGAAGACCGCAATGCACGAATAGCTGAACTGAAAACCCTGTTCAAGCGCACTCAGGATCTGCCTGCCTCCCGTAGCCTGAGCGAACAGGAAATTGCCGAAGAAGTCGCGGAATACCGGTCTGGACGGTGAGAGTTGTAATCGACACAAATGTATTTGTATCAGCCGTTATAAAAAATAGAGAACCCGAAACGATTATTTTATTTGTAGCGGCAAGGCCTGACATTGAATGGATAGTCACAGACCAGATACTTGCCGAATATAAGGAAGTCCTTAGCCGTAAAAAATTCGCTTTGCCTTTAGACATACTACAATCATGGTTTGAGATGCTGGACTCATTGACCACCGCTGTTTCAGCAGAGACTGCAATATCTTTTCCACCTGACCAAAAAGATACGAAGTTTTTGGAATGCGCTGTAACATCCGGGGCTAATTATTTTGTGACCGGCGACAGTGATTTTAAAGAAGCCCATAAATTATTGACCACCACTATTCTCTCGGTTTCTCAGTTCAAAAGTTTGGTATGTGATGCTTTGTCCTGATACTCTACGGGGGAGATGAATAAAATGGCCAAAAAGAGATTTTTATTCTTATGGTCGGTCGTTTTCATCGTCGCGCTGGCAGAACCGCTTATGGCTGGTGAATTTGGCCAAGCCATTGCGCTTTTTAATGAGGGACAGCAGTTGTTTAATCATTCCGATTTCCGTAAGGCTATCGAGAAATGGGAAGCCGCGCTTAAAGAAGCAAAGAACTATCTCAGAAACAATGGCTATGACAATCCGTTCTACTGGGCGCCGTTTATACTGATGGGAGAGACGAATTGGGGTGTCATTGCGAGCGAAGCGCGGCAATCTTTAATAAACAAAAAGATTGCTTCGTCATTGTATTCCTCGCAATGACAGCGTTAATGCCATACACGCATGATTAAGTGAGGTAGGTATAAGTTCCTGTAGCGAATGAGCATTTAGAACTTTCCAAACGCAGCCCTGAACGGAAGGAATTTATGCCTATCGTGTTTTTTGACTGGATGCCCGATAAAGAACTTCGGGCATGACAGTCAGGCGCGAGGAAATTGCTTTTCCTAGGCCTGACAAAATAACAAGGAGCATAACTAAATGAATATAGCCGAAAATTTTATCCGGCGTCCGGTCATGACCACGCTGGTCATGTTCGCCATCCTGATCTTCGGAATGTTCAGCTACATGTTTCTGCCGGTCAGCGACTTGCCGAATGTGGATTTCCCGACGATTCAGGTGACCGCAAACCTTCCGGGCGCAAGCCCCGAGACGATGGCGTCGGCAGTTGCCACTCCGCTCGAAAAACAGTTCTCTACCATTGCAGGCCTTGATTCCATGAGTTCTGTAAATGCGATAGGCAATACGAGGATAACGCTCCAGTTTAACCTTGACAGGAGCATCGATGCTGCGGCGCAGGATGTGCAGTCCATGATAGCCAAGGCTGGCCGCAACCTGCCTCAGGATATGCCGACCCCGCCCACATATCAGAAAGTGAATCCGGCTGACCAGCCTGTGCTTTATCTGGCGTTGAGTTCTTCGATACTTCCTCTGTCTTCGGTGAACGAATACGCCGAAACCATGATAGCCGAACGTATTTCGATGATAAGCGGCGTGGCGCAGGTCCAAGTCTTCGGTTCCCAGAAGTTTGCTGTCAGGGCACAGCTTGACCCGAGCGCCCTTGCTTCTAGGGGCATAGGGTTGGACGAGGTTGTGGGCGCAGTCCAGACAGGGAATGTGAACCTTCCTACAGGGATACTCGACGGGGCCCATCGGGCTTATACGATACAGGCGGACGGACAGCTTTTGGATGCCTCGGCATACAGCCCTCTTATTGTTGCTTACAGGAACGGTAATCCGGTAAGGCTTAATGAGATAGGCAGGGTGGTCAACGATGTTGAGAACAACAAAGTGGCGAGCTGGTTCAAAGGCACACGGGCGATTATTCTGGCCATACAGCGGCAGCCGGGCACAAACACTATCGAGGTGGTTGATGCGATAAAAGAACTTTTGCCTAAATTCAGGGCGCAGATGCCCGCCTCTGTTGACCTCAATGTCCTTTATGACCGTTCGGTCTCGATACGCGAGTCTGTGCGGGACGTGAAATTTACGCTTGTTCTGACGGTTGCGCTCGTCGTAATGGTCATTTTCCTTTTTCTGCGCAATGTTTCTGCCACCATAATACCGAGTCTTGCTTTGCCGATGTCCATTGTGGGCACCTTTGCGGCCATGTATCTCTTGGGATACAGCATAGACAATCTTTCGCTTATGGCGCTTACGCTGTCTGTAGGTTTTGTCGTCGATGACGCGATAGTCATGCTCGAAAACATAGTCCGCCACATGGAGAAAGGCGAGGGTGTCTTGGAAGCCGCGCTGAAGGGCTCGAAGGAGATAGGGTTTACTATACTTTCGATGACGCTTTCTCTTGTTGCGGTATTTATACCGGTGCTTTTTATGGGCGGACTGCTCGGACGTCTTCTGCATGAGTTTGCCGTGACCATCAGCATGGCGATCTTAATATCCGGTTTTGTTTCTTTGAGTCTTACGCCCCTGCTTTGCAGCCGTTTTCTTAAGCCCCACGCCGAAGAGAGGCACGGCAGACTTTACATGTTTCTCGAAAGATTTTTTGAAGGGATGCGGAAGCTTTATGAAGATAGCCTTAGGGCTGTGTTAAAACATCGCTTGGCAATGCTGATAGTTTCCGTTCTGCTCTTTTTCATCACGATATTCTTGTTCAAACAGATGCCTATGGGTTTTCTGCCGTCAGAAGATACCGGACAGATTTTCGCATTCACAGAGGCGCAGCAGGGAATATCCTTTGAGGACATGAAGAGACACCAGCAGGCTTTGGCGGCCATTGTAGGACAGGACCCGAATATAGAGGCGTACATGTCGAGCGTAGGCGCCGGAGGGGCCAATGCTTCGGGCAATACCGGCAGGATATTTATGCGGTTGAAGGCGAGGCATGACCGCAAGATGAGCGCGGATGAGATTATGGCTGATTTACGGCCGAAGGTTGCAGAGGTGCCGGGCATACAGATGTTCATGCAGAACCTTCCGCCCATTCGCATAGGAGGCCAGCTTACCAAAAGCCAGTATCAGTTTACGCTGCAGGGACCCGATACCGATGATCTTTACCGCGTTGCTACGGAGTTTGAGACGAAGATGCGCGCGCAGCCCGAACTTCAGGATGTGACGAGCGACCTACAGATAAAAAACCCCGAGGTGAATATCTCCATAGACCGGGACCGCGCCATCGCCCTCGGCATAACTGCCGATAAGATAGAGAACACGCTTTACAGCGCATACGGCTCGCGTCAGGTTTCTACTATCTACGCCCCCAACAACCAGTTCAGGGTCATAGTGGAACTGCTGCCCGAACACCAGATGTCGCCGGAGTCGCTCTCGAAATTGTATGTGCGCTCATCCTCAGGGCAGCTTGTGCCGTTGAGCGCAGTGGCAAAACTGGGCCAAGGAATAGGGCCCCTTTCTGTGAACCATTTGGGACAGCTGCCGGCCGTGACCATTTCTTTTAACCTGAAGCACGGCGTTGCTTTGAGCAATGCCGTGGCGATAGTGGATAGGCTCGCAAGGACCTCTATCCCCCCGACCATCAGCACAAGTTTTCAGGGGGCTGCGCAGGCGTTTCAGTCTTCGACAAAAGGGCTCTGGATTCTGCTGATAGTCTCGATTCTCGTGATTTACATAGTACTCGGGATTCTTTATGAGAGTTTCGTCCATCCGATCACTATTCTTTCCGGTTTGCCGTCCGCAGGGGTGGGCGCGCTGCTTACTCTTATAATCTTCGGTAAAGACCTCAATATCTATGGTTTTGTAGGCGTTATCATGCTGGTCGGAATAGTCAAGAAAAATGCGATCATGATGATAGACTTTGCGATCGAGGCGCAGAGGAAATCGGGCAAGAACTCAATGGATGCTATTTTCGAAGGCGCCATTGTCAGGTTCAGGCCGATCATGATGACCACTATGGCCGCGCTTATGGGCACGCTGCCCATAGCCTTGGGATTGGGGGCAGGGGCCGAATCGCGGAGGCCTCTCGGTCTTGCCGTAGTGGGGGGACTTTTGTTTTCTCAGGTCCTGACGCTTTACATAACACCCGTGGTGTATGTTTATCTCGACGCGGTCCGGAAGAAACTTTCATCGAAGAAAAATGCAGAAGGGCCTGCCGGCGTAGTATAATTAACTCAAAACAGAAAAGCTTGATCGAGAGGGGACATGGAAGCTGTACTTTTGATTTTGGAGTCGGTGCTTCTGGTTTTCACTATCGTTCTTCTTCTTTACAGTATAAGGGAGGGCAAAGAGCGGAAGGCGATAATAATGGAGGTCGGCAAGGCCACGAAGATACTGACGAGACAGGAATATTTCCTTGCGGTTACGGATGCTATGCTGGACGCCAAAGATGAGGTGATCGGCTGCATCACCGGCCGACTCCCCAAACAGGAAGACAGGAAAAGAACTGCCGATATAACAGGCAGGATAGAGAATATCATGTCTCACGGCGTGACAGTAAAATATCTTATGCCTAAATTCCCTGATCGACTTCATATCGGAACACTATACTCTAAGGCCGGCGCTGAGGTGAGATACAGCAACTGCCTTGCAGTACACGACACCCGCTATATCGTCGTTGACGACGCCCTCGCCGTAATAGGCATTCCCGAGGGCGAAGGCGACAAGGAGTCTACCAAGAAGGGTTACCGCATACCTTCGGAGGGGCTCGCCGATATTTTAAGGGACTATTTTTACAGATGTTGGGATTCGAGCACTACCCATGAAGAATATGTCAGGGAGCTTATCAGACAAACAGGCACATCGCCAAAACAGCTCGCCCGTGAGTTCGATATTGACCTAGACGAGCTTGAACGGCTTGCCCTGAAATAGTCCTGAGGCACGCATGGATCTCTCCTTCAATATCCCGTCGCAGGTAAGAAACCTGATTTCAGGACTTATAGTCTTGGTGCTGTTCGTTATTGCCATCTCTCTTTTTTACGCTTTATCCGATGCAGGTAACCAGTACCGGACCCTTGCGGCCATAACCGGCAGGTCTTTTTTCGATTCTTTTGTGGCAGCCAGAATCTGGAACGCCGAACAGGGCGGTTTATATGTGCCGGTGACGGACAAAACCAAGCCCAATCAGTATCTCAAAGACCCTGAGAGAGATATAAAGACTGAAAAAGGTTTGCATTTGACCAAGATAAATCCCGCTTATATGACGCGTTTGATTGCCGATGAGTTGAGGCGCACAAAAGGCTTTGTCGTGAAGATTACGAGCATCAAATACGTCAGGCCCGAGAACGGCCCGGATGCATGGGAGAAACAGGCGCTTGAACGTCTGGACAAAGGCGCAAAAGAGGCTTTTGATATAATCGGGTACGGAGATAGGGCCGTATTCAGGTATATCGGGGCGCTTACTGTTGAGGAGTCATGTCTTAAGTGCCACATGGATTTGGGCTACAAAGTCGGAGATGTCAGGGGCGGTATAAGCATATCGTTTCCTTACGCCCCTTTTAATAACGCTTTGTCGGCCCATAACAGACAGGTCATAACCATACACCTGCTGTTCTTCGCGGTGGCTGCGGCAGTGATATTATTTTTAGGAAGAAGGCTTGCGGGGCATGTCTCCCAACTCGAGGACGCGCTGCTGCACATAAAAAGGATCGAGGGCATACTGCCTATATGCTCGCATTGCAAAAAAATAAGGATCGACGAGGCGTATGAAAAGGAAACTTCATGGACCCCGATAGAAAACTATCTGTTGGAGCGTACGGATACCCTGTGTTCCCATTCTATATGTCCCACATGCTTTAAAAAGCATTATTCATAAGCGTCATATGCGGTATTTCCTCATATTTCTCGCTGCGCTGGCTGCGTTTCAATACAGGGCACATGCGTTTGCGGACGAGACATTGATCAAGGCGAAATGCACTGTCTGCCACAGTTCCGACAGAATAGAGGCTAAGAAGCGGTCGCGTGGGGAATGGAAGCGTATCGTCAAACGGATGAAGAAATACGGGGCGCTGCTTTCGGGGGATGAAGAGAAGCTTGTAGTGGAATATCTTGCAAGGGTTTACGGAAGGTAGGTGTTTAAGGAATTGTGATAAAAAAAATATTCAGAAGGATATTCGAAAATAACAGGGAGCTTATACTGAGCGAGGGCCGGTTCTTTAATGATTTTATTCATCTTGTTTTTAAAGAACGGAACAGTTCCGAAAAATGGACGGACGAGGAGCTAAGGCTTTTGCGCAAACATCTCAAGCACCTTACCGCGTACATCCCCGGGCTTATTGTTTTTTTTCTGCCCGGCAGCATGCTGCTTTTGCCTATTCTCGCCGAAGCCATAGACAGACGAAAACATCTTAGAAATGCGCAGAAGTTTGAAGCGTTTGAGCAGGAACAAAAGAGGCTGAAGCGGCTTATCGACGAAAATATCACCTCGATAAAGTTGTGAATCCGGGTCCCCGGGGTGGAACGTCAAAACGCATTTTTGAGCTGAAGAGACCTTAAAGAAACAGCAGGTCTTTTCTTTTTGAGAGTATCTGTCGGGCTTTGCTGATGTCTTTATTTATGTGTTCTATAAGTTCCTGTACGCCCGGGAACTTTTTCTCGTCCCTTATCCTGTCTATAAAATGAAGCCTGATATTCTGTCCGAGAAGGTCTGCTTTCAGGTCGAACAGATGGGTCTCATAACTTACAGGCACATCGCCGAAGGTCGGGTTTTTGCCTATATTGGCCACCCCGTCGTAAACGGTATCTTTTAAGGAAACCCGCACAGCATAGACGCCTTCTTTAGGTATCAGTTCATTGTCTGTGCTTAAATTGGCCGTTGGTATCTTTAACAGAGATGCTCCTCTTCCCGCTCCTTTGATGATTGTGCCGTCCATATGATAGGCCCGTCCGAGCATGCGCGCTGCTTCGCAGACCCTTCCCCTGAGTACGAGACTCCGTATTCTGCTGCTGCTTACGATATCGTCGTAAACCCTTGCGTACCTGACCACCTTGACCCCGAAGCCGTATTTTCTGCCGCTCGCCCTGAGGAGGGTTGTGGTCCCTTTTTTGCCTTTGCCGAAGGAGTAGCTGTGCCCTACTATCACCCAGCGCGCGCCAAGAGTCTCCACCAATACTTCTTTGATGAAATCGTCCGGCTCTGTTTTTGCAAAGTCTTTATCGAAGGGCAGGCAGATCAGCGTCCGGATCCCGTTTTTTGCGATAAGTTCCCTTTTGTGTTCGAGGGTGGTTATGAGCTTCATGCCTCTCTCCGGTGCGAGGACCCTTACAGGATGGGGGTTGAAGGTTATGGCAACCGGAGTGCCGCCGATTTCTCCGGCCTTTTCGGCTGCCAGTCTGAAAATTTTCTGGTGGCCGATATGCACGCCGTCAAAATTGCCTATAGTGACTACAGGGTTTTTCCCTACGGGTTCGTCAGGAACGCCCTCAATTATTTGCATATCCAAGTAATTTCTGATAAATGTGTTCGGTCTGTTTTTTTGTGTCTTCGGGGCTGTTCCCGTTGTCGATGGTAAAGTCCGAGCCGTCCATTTTCTTCTGGATCGGGAACTGGCTAGCGAGCCTTTTTCTCGCTTGGCCTTCCGATACGCCTTTGGCCGCAAGCCTCTCTATTGCCGTATCCTCATCGGTGTAAACCGTGACTATTCTGTCGAACCTGTTCTGATAGCCTCTTTCAAATATCACGGTCGCTTCGATTATCACTACGGCTTCGGGAGCTGATGCAGCTATCTGTTTTGTCATCTGCTCTGTTCGTTGAAAAACCCTCGGGTGTAGAATATTTTCGAGCGATATCCTCGTGGACGGGTCGGTGAAGACAACTTCGGAGAGCAGTTCTTTATTGACTTTGCCGTCCTCTATAACATCGTCTCCGAAACAATTTTTCAGTTCCTTCCTCACCTCTTCGTCTTCGAACAACTCTGAGACCACCTTGTCGGTGTCGATGACCGAAGCCCCCAAGTCCCGGAACATGCCGGATACGGTGCTTTTGCCCATACCGTAGTTGCCTGTAAGCCCGACAGTGATCATAAGCGGTCTTCGGCCTTCTTCCTGAGGTCTGCCAGCTTTTTAAGGGCTTTCTGAGGCGTGATATTGGAGATATCTATATTTAAGAGCTCATTGGTAAGGGGGTCCGCTCCTGCAAAGAGGTCCATCTGCGAAGGCTTTCTCCTGACCCTGCCCGACTCTTTTCTTTCGAGCTCTTCGAGCACATCCTTTGCGCGATTTATGACAGTGTCAGGAAGTCCTGCAAGCCGTCCGACCTGTATGCCGTAGCTTTTGTCGGCAGGCCCCGGCTCGATCTTGCGAAGGAATATCACTTCTTCGCCCCATTCCTTGACCACGACGTTGTAGTTTTTAATTCCGTCTAGCAGAATTGAAAGGTCTGTGAGTTCGTGATAATGGGTGGCAAAGAGCGTGCGCGCTTTTGTATGTTTTATCAGGTATTCGGCAACCGCCCATGCTATGCTTATCCCGTCGAAGGTGCTTGTGCCTCTTCCCACCTCATCGAGCAGTATCAGGCTTTGCTCGGTGGCATTGTTCAGTATGTTCGCGGTCTCTATCATCTCTACCATGAAGGTGCTCTGGCCGCGCGTTATGTAATCGGAGGCGCCGATCCTTGTGAATATCCTGTCAACCACGCCTATCTCTGCGCTTGCAGCAGGCACGAAAGAACCTATCTGTGCCATCAGCACTATCAGTGCGGCCTGCCTCATGTAGGTGGATTTGCCGGCCATGTTCGGGCCTGTGATCACGAGAAGGCAGCTGTCCGTTCTATCCATGATCAGATTGTTCGGTATGAATTTTTCGTCCGAGGACGAGATGGTGCGGGTGTTGATGAGCCTCTCTATCACAGGATGCCTGCCGTGCTTGATGTCTATCAGATCGCCGTCGGTTATCTGCGGTTTGACATAATCGTATCTTTTGGCGACGGTAGCGAGCGAGGCAAGAAAATCTATGACCGCAAGGTTCGCAGATGTGTCGAGCAGATGCTCGGTGTATTTGTTCGTCTTTTCGAGGATGTCCTGAAACGCTGCGAACTCCATTTCCTTAAGGCGTTGTTCTGCGCCGAGCACCTTGGTTTCGTATTCTTTCAGGTCAGGGGTTATATACCGCTCGCCGTTTACGAGCGTCTGTTTCCGTATATAATGCTCAGGGACAAGATGCAGATTGGATTTTGTGATCTCGATGTAATAGCCGAAGTTCTGGTTGAAGCCCACCTTCAACGAGGATATTCCGGTGCTCTTCTTTTCTTCGAGTTCAAGCCGCGCTATGTAATCCTTGTTGTCGATCGAGATGCTTTTCAGTTCGTCGATCTCGGGGCTGAACCCTTTTTTTATTATGCCGCCTTCGCGTGCGCTTATGGGCGGGCTTTCGACGAGCGAGGATTCTATGAGTTCTTTGAGGTCCGAGAATTCCATTATGCTTCTGCCGAGCGCCTTGATGTAAGGGTCTTTGGACGAAACGAGGAATTTTTTTATCTCAGGCAGATAGGTCGTAGAATTTTTTATCGCAACAAGGTCTCGCGGTCCGGCGCTTTTCAGTAGTATTTTTGAGACCAGCCTTTCGATGTCCTGAATCTTTCTCAAGGTGGTGCGCAGCTCTTCCATCAGTTCATAGTCTTCGATCAAGGCCTCGACCGCGTTTTGGTTTTTGATTATGTCCTGCGTATCGAGGAACGGCTTGACCACAGCGTTTCTCAGGTGCCGGCCGCCCATAGGGGTGAGCGTCTCGTCGAGGACCCAGAGCAGGGAGCCTTCGGGAGAACCGTCTTTAAGGTTTTGGGTCAGTTCCAGATTCCGTTTGGCGGCGTAGTCGAGGAACATGAAGCCGGACTGGTTCAGGACCGATATTTTCCTGAAGCTCAGGACCTTCTGTGTCTCTTCTAGATAGCGCATCAAGGCGCCTGCAGCTGAAATGCCGGGGTTCATCTCCCCGCATCCGAAGCCGTCGAGCGAATTTACTTTAAAGTACAGCAGTAAGGTGCGGTAGGCCTCGGCATAATCGAATAATATATCATCGCAATACGAAACGCACATGCCGCTGAAAAGCTCCTGATAATGCAGATTTGTCTCTATGCTTCTTGGGCAGACGATCTCCCGGGGCTCGAACCTTCCGATCTCGTCTTCAAGAGGTTTATATGTTTCAAATACGGTGAATTCGCCGGTGGACAAATCCGCTATGGTGATGCCGTGGCTGTTCTTGTAAGGGAAGACGCTCATCAGATATGAGTTTTCTTTCGGATGTTCGGGTATGTGCGTTCCGGGAGTTATGACCCTTACCACCTCGCGCTGCACGATGCCTTTTGCGGCTTTGGGGTCTTCCATCTGCTCGCAGACCGCAACTTTATGGCCGGCTTTGATAAGCTTTGTTATATGTCCGTCTATCGAGAAGTGCGGCACTCCGCACATCGGGGTCGGGTCTTCCTTGTTCTTGTCCCTGCTGGTCAGCGCGATCTGGAGTATTCGGGACGCGAGTTTTGCGTCCTCCCCGAACATCTCGTAAAAGTCGCCGAGCCTGAACAGCAGAATGGCATCGGGAAACTGCTCCTTTATGCCCATATACTGCTTCATCAGCGGCGTGGGTTCGGCCATTATATGCTCCTCGTGTTTTTAGAAAGTCCTGCGGGTGCCCTCATGAATCATAGATTATACAACAAACCTTTCGGTTGCATAAAATTGTAGAAATCTGTGTTCGGGAACAAAGACAGGATGTTGTTTAAACTGTCCAGTCAGAGACTTTCAGCCGCTTGATTCTCTGGAATTCTTTTGTATTGTTTGTGACGAGCGTTACTCCGAGAGTCAGGGCATGCGCGGCTATGAGCATATCCATAGAGCCTATGGGAGTGCCGTTCTTTTCAAGCTCAGCCCTGATAATTCCGTAGGTCTTTGAGGCATTTTCTTTAAAGACTGCAATTTCTAAAGGCAGGATAAATTGATGCAGAGCCGCCTGATTTTTCTGGACATGCAGGCTTTTGGCAACCCCGTACTCAAGCTCCGCAAGGGTTATTGAAGAAATGCCGATGTTACCTGCATGATAGCGGTTAAAATGCCTTAAAACAGCCGCAGGCTTTTCCTTTATGAGGTAAATGCAGATATTGGTATCGAGCATGAACTTCATCTAAAGATTCTCTCTCGTCTGAGTTTTTGGTTGTTTTCTCTTTATCGTGAAGTCATCCGTGAACATTTCGAGGCTTTTTGCAAGAGAGTCCCATGAGTTTTTCAGCGGAATAAGCATCACAACATTGCCCGATTTCTTTATAAACACTTGATCCTCTTCGAACCTGAATTCCTTGGGCAGACGGACCGCCTGACTCTGCCCGTTCTGAAACACCTTTGCCGTTTTCATTGCCATCACCTCCAAATATATATTTAAAGTATATATTTTATGCTGCCGGATGTCAATAGAAAAAATTCCAGATTAACCGTCTGCGATAGGGATAAATTCCTTCCGTTCAGGGCTGCGTTTGGACAGCTCTAAATGCTCGTTCCGCTACAGCCGCAAAACTCGGCCTTCGGCCTCAGACACTTGCGGCTGCTTAACGCTTCACTTCGCAAAGAGCTGTTTCCAAAACTCCGCATTCACTACAGGAACTTATCCCTATTGTTGAATCGTATATGCAGTCTGTTCCCCATGCGTTGCCTGTCATTGCGAGGGACAAAGTCCCGAAGCAATCGTTATTTAAGAAAATGGTACTTTTCCCTTTACCTTTAGGCATGGAAGTGGCATAATTTCTCATTGTTTGAAGCAAGGGGAGGCTGTATTAGGCATTCAAGACTACAGACGCTGTCATTCCCGCGCAGGCGGGAATCCAGTCGTTTAGAGGAAATCTGGATTGCCCGCTCAAGTCGGACAACGACAAAATTGGCGGTTGTCTCTTTAAATTATCGCCGACAACCCCGAGATATAAAAACGGGAGATTAAGCTTGAAGAATATATGACAAGGTATGGCGTTAACTTCAATATTATCGCTGCTTTTTCGTTTAAGGAGGTGCAGTCAAAATGAATAAAGATATGCTGTTAATCAATGCCGGATTATCAACAAACTATACATAACGTCATATATTTTGCCGCATTATTGTCTTGGAAAGCCTTATATATAGCCACGTTATGCGGCAATTGTTTTGTCGCTGTGTATAAATCTGGGGGATAAATGAACAGTTCTATATTAGCGTTTACTCTAAAAGGATTCGCTGTGTGTGCCGTCCTCACCACTGCGCTTGTTATTTACATGCGCATTCACAAGATCAAGCGGCCGAAATATTTTTACGCAGCGGTTCTCTTATTGTTTTTTTCATGGGATAACATCTATGCAAATATCGCCCTGTATTACTTCGGATTAAAAGATGGGGGCGAACATATTTATAAAGTGGTCGAAAACGTTGATGGCTATTACGATGAAGGCTGTGAGTTAGGGTGTGATCCGGTTTGTAAAGAACGCTTGGAGACGCATAAATATCAATTTATAGAATGCAATGTTGCTCCGTTTAAAACGATTTACGGGCCTCCGAGTAAATTTTATGTCGAACAGCCGGGTCTGCATCGTTTTTCCTTGGTTGAAAAGGGATCTCCTCTTTGCAAATTGTATTACAAGGATAATCCAAAGAAAATCAATGAACCTTACTGTATCGCTTCGGAAAGGATCGACAAACTGAAAAGCAGGTATTTGTATCATTCGTATAACTTTGAAAAGGTCGTTCCCTTTATCATGAAGGCAACGAGCGTTATAAGGGATATGGAAACAGGCGAGGAAATAGCGAGAGCGACAATATTTCAGCATCATGCCGGATGGGTACATTATTTGTACGACGGAACAGGCACAGTTGCTCTTTATCCACGCGATTTCATGCTTCGCAGTAAGGTGTTATATGACACCAGTAGTGTCCGGTTAAGATCGAGGGGAGCAGCTGAAAAGTGTTGATAGGAGCTACTTTACAAGAGAAAATGCGTGCGTCTGATTTGAAAATAGTTTTACCGATCTGGGAAGGTTTAA
>SCQE01000078.1 GCA_004321915.1 Nitrospirota bacterium | reverse complement strand
TTCTCTTAAGTGATGATCATGACTCAGAACTCAAGAAAATCATCCTCGATAATGCCGATCATGATAAAATACCGGGGTTACGCATGGCGGCGTAATCTAATACTTTGCACTGTCGAGTTCGATATTGTCTTGACCGATATACAAATGCCTGAGCAGTCCGGTTTTGACCTGCTTTCCGATTTGCAATCCTGCTTCCCCAATCTTCCGGTCGTCGTTATGACGGGGCACGCGGATTTGGACATAATAATTCAGGCTTTTAGGGGCGGCGCCGGCGATTTTATTATCAAACCCGTAAAACAGCCGGAGTTATCGTCAATAATAGAAAAATTAATAGTCCGAGCCAAATTGAAAAACATTGCCGAAGAGCGTAGGATTCAGGGCATTGTTACGGCGCATAAACAACTGCTGACGATACTGGACAACCTTGACGCTTTAGTTTATGTTGCGGACATGGAAACCTATGAAGTGCTTTACTGCAACAGGGCGACTATTGCTGCACTTGGAGACGTTGTAGGTAAGACGTGTTGGAAGTCGTTGCAGTCCGATCAAGACAAACCATGCGATTTCTGCACGAACAGCAGGATTGTAGACGCCGGGGGCAACCCTACGGGAGTTTATGTTTGGGAGTTCGAGAACACCAAAAATAAAGATTGGTTTTTAATCCATGATCAGGCAATACGTTGGGTGGACAATCGCATAGTTAGGCTCGAGATTGCCACAAATATCACAAGCCGCAAACTAAACGAGGAAGAGCTCAAGGCTTCACGGAAACAGTTACGCGCGTTTGCTTTAAATCTCGAAGCGATTCGCGAAGAGGAGAGGACCCGTATTTCGCGCGAGATTCACGATGTGCTCGCGCAGGCGTTGACTGTGCTCAAATTCGACCTTTCGGACTGTTTGTTCGATATGACCGAAAAATTCACAAGCTGCAAGGAGCCTTTTTCCGACAAGCTCATTGGGATGTTAAAGTTCATTGACGGAATGATCGAGTCGGTGCAGAACATCGCGATGGGATTGAGACCCAGCATCCTTGATGACATCGGACTGGTGGCCGCGCTGGAATGGCAGGCCGCTGAATTCAGCAAAAGGACCGGTATTGCCTGCAAGGTCAAAGCATTAGCTGATATCAACATAGACAAGGAGCGTTCAACAACACTCTATCGCATATTTCAGGAAGCTTTGACTAACGTAGCGCGCCATTCATCCGCAGGCTCGGTTGTTGCCGAACTTTCGTCAAAAGACAATGATGTGGTTTTTTCCATCCAAGATGATGGAAGAGGAATAACTGCCGAAGAATTATCAGATCCGCGTTCGCTCGGCCTTTTGGGCATAAGGGAGAGAGCGGAGCTTTACGGCGGCAGAGCAATTATAAGCGGAAACTTTAGGACCGGCACAAGGGTTTATATTGAACTGCCGTTATTAAAGCTGGGTAATGACGGGACGGAGGACTCATGATAAACGTAATGATCGCCGATGACCACACTATCGTAAGGGCAGGGATTGTGAAAATCATATCACGAGACGGGGCGATTGCCGTGATAGATGAAGCGGAAAGCGGAAATGGGGCGTTGGCGCTTGCTCCAAAAAAAAAATACGATGTAATTATTCTGGACATAGGGCTGCCTGATATTAACGGGCTGGAAGTCCTGTCTCAGATGCGAAATAACGGGACCATGACGCCCGTATTGATCCTCAGCATGTATTCCGAGGAATCTTATGCCCTTAAAGCGTTGAGGGCCGGAGCATCCGGATATCTGACAAAGCACACCGCGCCCGATGAACTTATTATTGCAATAAAAAAGATTGCTTCAGGCGGCAGATATATTACCGAGAGCCTTGCTGATAGACTTTCGCTGGAGATAGCCAAGGACCACGACACGCCTTTGCATGAAACCCTTTCTCCGCGCGAGTTAAATGTTCTATGCATGATAGCCCAAGGGTGCCAACCGAGAGAGATTGCCTTGAGTCTAAATCTGAGTGTAAAGACGGTCAATACTTACCGGGCGAGGATACTTGATAAATTGCAGTTGAGCGGCAATGCAGAACTTATACGATATGTCATCAACCACAAACTAATAGAATAAAAAGCAATTCTCCTCCGGAAATCGCGCCATCCGTAATACTTCAATACCGTAACAAACCCGCCGATGCGGTCAATTGTAGGTAAAAGACCTACAATTGACCGCATTTTACCGATACCAAAAAGATTGGGCCGGATATAAAATGAATTATCGACAATTATTCCGATGGGGGCCGGTGTGGATGTTTTGATTGTAGATGATTCCAACGAGTTCAGGAAACGGTTAGCAATGACGCTATCAAAAATAGGAGGGGTATGCGTATCAGAGGCGAAAGATGCAAATTCATCCTACGATCGCTTGAATGACCTGCATCCGGACATGGTGATTATCGATATCAGATTGCCGGACCGAAGCGGCATCGAGATATTGGAACATGTAAAAATGATACTGCCCGAGACAAAAGTTCTAATGCTTACAAATTACCCGTACCAAGAATACATCTCGAAATGCATTTTGGCCGGAGCGGACTATTATCTAATTAAATACAGGGACATGGAAAAGGTAGTAGAAATAGTCAGAGATTATCAGTGCCGGTCGGCAAGGGAATAGAATACCAAGAAAATAACCCGGAGGAGGACATTATGAAAAGTTTTTGTTTTACCGCAATAGCCGTTATTTTTGTTGTGTGTTTGTTTGCAGGAAACACCGGAGCGGCAGACGTGATAAAAATAGGGTTGACAGCTCCCCTTGATATCAAGTCTGTTGAGCAGAGAGACCCTTACTGGAAACAGGGGCTGGACCAAAAACGCGCAGCCGACATGGCAGTTGAAGAGATTAACGCGGCCGGAGGAATTATGGGCAAGAAAATAGAACTTGTGTCCGTCGACACTCCGAGCAAGCCTGCAGAATCAAAGGTCATCCTTGATAAGATGTATTCCGACGGGGTTGTTATAGCCCTCGGAGGCAGCGCCTCATCCGTGGCCATCGCAAACGGGAAGGTGGCAAAAAGGCATAAAAAACTTTATTTCGGCACCCTTACATATTCAACCGAAACCACAGGCGAGGAGGGGCATAAATACATCTTTAGGGAATGTTACGATTCCGGCATGGCCGCTAAGGTCCTCGCAGATTATCTCAAAAGGAACTTTGCCGGCAAAACCTATTTTTATATTACGGCAGACTACACTTGGGGCTGGACGACCGAAGATGCCTTCAGGAAAAACACCGATACATTGGACAAGGAAAAACACAAAGGAATGCTGACGAGACTCGGTAATTCGGATTTCAATAATGTATTGCAGATTGCAAAAGATTCAGGGGCCTCGGTTCTCGTTCTTGTCCAATTCGGACGTGATATGGAGGTGGCGGTAAAGCAGGCTTATGAGTTGGGCCTTAAGAAGAGCATGCAGATTGTCGTCCCCAACCTCACGGAAGATATGGCCGAAGGCGCCGGAGCCGAGGCTATGGAAGGGGTTGTCGGGGCCACGCCTTGGATATGGAGCGAAGCGTTAAAAACTTCGAAAGGAAAGGCCTTTGTCGAGAAATTCGAAAAGAAATACGGCAGGTATCCCACCACATCAGGCGCTTCGGCATATGTGATAATCCACCAATATAAAGAAGCGGTCGAGAGGGCCAAGACATTAGATACGGCTGCGGTCATAAAGGCATTGGAAGGGCATAAGTATATCGGGCTTAAAGACGAGCAGTACTGGAGAGAATGGGACCATCAATCAGTGCAGACTGTATATGCCGTCAAATGTAAACCGGCGGCTGCGGTCAAAAACAGCAAATACGGCTTGGATTTTTTCGAGATCATATCTACGATGAAAGGCGAGGACGCTGCAATCAAACTAAACGATTGGACGGCTGTCAGGTCAAGGGTTGGAGCGCCTGCCGTCCTTGAAGATTAACAATACGTCAGCTCACAGGTTGTATGGGAAGGGTGTGCTATGAATTTACGTACGAAGCTTAACTTTAATGCCGGAATAATACTTCTCCTGATGGTCCTCATTGGGGCGGCCTCTTATTGGGGAATACTGTATATTCAGGAAAAGGTTGCTGAACTTACACAGAAATCCACCCCATACCAAATCGCGGTATTTAATCATCAGCGTGCGCTTCAGGCCCATTCGGCGGGACTGCTGAAGATGGCATTTTCCGACACTGACCAAGAATTCAAGCAGAATGTTGAAAACGTTGCGGCGACACTCAAGGAGGTGACACAGGCCGCAGAAACCGCGTCAAAGCTCGGCGAAAAGGGGAGCGCAGACGATACTGAGATATCAGGGATAACGCGTAAAATTGCCGACACAACGGAAAAAAGGCTGCAACTCCAAAATAAATCGAATACATCTATCGAAGCGATAAAAAAGAGCGCAGACAATGCGGAGAAACGCTTGAACAACTTGGACTCTGCAATCAGGAAGCTCCAGAAGAACTCTACCGGCACTATGCTCGAGAGCATAGACAGCACTGCCGTCATTCGGCAACAAACCGCAAATCTGATGACTATACGGGACGGATATAAAGATCTCATTATTAACATCAATCAATTGCCGTCAATAAACGATCGGCGCTCCGTGGTAGGCATAAAAGACGTTGTCGAGGCGACCGTTAATACCATAAGACAGATGATTAAGAACACCAAATGGCAAGGCAACACCGGAGAAGAACTCGAACGGAGAACCAAGGACATCGCTGCAAAAATGATAGATGCCGTTAACCTCAAACTGAGATATATCAAGGAGGAGGAAGAAGATCTTAAAACCAAGTCGGAGAGATTGTCCAAAGATGCCGACTACAACATCGCGTATGCCATGCCCGTTGTTCTGAAGGAGATCGAACGGTTGAACGCCATGTTGAAATCCAGTACACAGAACATGTCGGGCAGTATAAACTCTTTTAGCAGCACGAATGATATACTCATGACGGCCGCAAACCTCGCAGAGCTGGTATCTCTAATCAGTTCGAAAATAAACTACAGCCTCACCATAAAAAATATCGGAGAATTGGACAAAACCACCGCAATGATCGAGAAGGCATTTGTTCAATACGACAAGACATATCAAAAGCTCAAGCAGTTGTTGAGCGGTTATCAGGAGGCTTTAGACCTCAGCAAGGCTTCAGCCGAGTCTGTAAATTCCGTCAAGCAGGGGTTCTTGGGTAGAGGAGGTGTTGCTGAAAATATCAGGACCACACTGAACAATGTGGAGGAGGTTGCAAAGTTAAACCAGACCATGAAGGCTATCGTATCCAAACAGATAGAAGAGACGAGCCATAAAGTTGCAAGCGCAAAGACAACTCAGGAGAATGCGGTAGCTGCGGTAAGGACCGCTGTCGGGAACATGTTGAAAGTGATAACTGTAATTGTTGTGATAGCCGTTATTTCCTCGATAGTAATGAACCGGTGGATAGGCTTGTCCGTCATAAAACCTATAAAAGAGCTTGCCTGTATGGCCGAAGGATTTGGAAACGGCAATCTGGAACATAGTCTTGATGAGAGCAGAAAAGATGAGTTCGGAATGCTCGCGGTATATTTCAACAAAGCGGCTAAAAACCTGACCGGCGTCGTTAGAGACTTGCTTCGCGAAGAGGGAAACATAGTTTCAACGGTAGATATTCTTAGGACCACCGCAGAAAAGACCGAAGCCGGGGCTAAAAAACAGACCAAGCAGTCGCACAGCGTAGCCACTGCGGCAGACCAGCTGAGCCAAACATCAAACTCGATCGCCCAAAGCGTTTCGGAGGTGTCGAAGACAACCGAAAACGCGATGGATGTTGCAGAGGCCGGAAAAGAGATTTCGGAGAATGCGGTAAATACGATAAACAAAGTCCACGACTCAACCTTAGGCCTTGCGGCCATGGTAGAAAAGCTTAACTCGAGGGCATCAGAGATAGGAGATATAGTAACCGTAATAAAAGATATTGCAGATCAAACCAATCTCCTTGCCCTTAATGCCGCTATCGAAGCGGCAAGGGCAGGCGAGCAAGGCCGGGGCTTTGCGGTTGTTGCCGACGAAGTCAGAAAACTTGCGGAGAGGACAATAAAGGCGACAGCAGAGATTTCCGAGAAGATAACCGGCATACAGACCGAATCAACCAAAACCGCAGAAACTATGAAGAAGTCATCGCGCGAAGTTACCGAGGCGACAGGTTACATAGGCAAGGTGGGGGATGCGCTCGAATCCATTCTTAAGGCTGTCCAGAGGGTGCGTACCGAGATTACCCAAGTAGCAGTAGCGGTAGAGCAGCAGTCGGCAACCGCAAATGAGGTCTCTTTAAGCGCAGTGGACACCTCCAAGGTTGCAAAAGATATGGATAAGCTTGCAGAAGATGTCATGCATGAAGTAAACAGCCTGACCACTATCGCTCAAGACCTTAGGAACTCTACAGGAAAGTTCAAAATATCCGACGACGGGTTTTCAATGCTGGAACTTGCAAAAAGCGATCATAGGTTATTTATGGGGAAAATCGCTTCTTGCATGGAAGGGGATTTGAAACTAAGTTCATCTGAACTGCCGGACATTAATTCCTGCATGTTTGGCAAATGGTATGGCAGCGAGGGCAAGCAAAAGTTCGGTCAATTGCAAAGCTACCTTGCAATTGACCGGCCTCATAGGGACATACATAGACTATCCAATGAGGCTGTAGATGAATACAATAGGGGCAATAAAGACAATGCCATGCGCCTTTACAAAGAAGCCGAAAGCGTATCAAAACAAATAACCGAGCTTGTTGATTCTATAAAAAGAGAATCATAAGTCCGGCGATGAAACACTTGTTTAAAGGGCATCTTTAAAAGCATGAAAGTGTCAGTACTCTTCTTTGTCATGGCACTCGGTTGGACACTGCTTCTTGCGGGTCTGTGCCTATGGGAGCACAGGGAAGAGCACGCCTCAGCCATGGCGCTGGCGCGCACCGAATGCCTTTCCGCCTATAACAGGGACGTTGCGTATCGTCTGTGGGCGGCCCGTCACGGCGGGGTCTATGTGCCGATCACGGAGACAACACCTCCGAACCCGTATCTGTTTTTCGTCCCGGAACGGGACATCAAGACCCACTCCGGCAGAAAGCTTACTTTGATGAACCCGGCTTATATGACGCGCCAAGTCCACAAACTGGCAAAAGAGCTGTATGGAGGCTATGGACACATCACCAGCCTGAACCCCATTCGGCCCGAGAATGCGCCTGATGAGTGGGAGGCCAAGGCGCTGCGTACATTCGAGTCGGGCGTGCAAGAGGTATCATCCCTAGACAATATAGGGAATGTTACCCACATGCGCCTGATGCGGCCTCTGAAAATAGAAGCCGGGTGTTTGGAATGTCATGCCTCTCAGGGCTATAAGGTCGGAGACATCAGGGGCGGACTCAGCGTAGCAGTGTCGTGGAAGTCTTATCAAGACGCGGTCAGCGGTCATTTGCATTCCACTCTCTGGAAACTCGGCGGAATTTGGGTAATCGGGCTTGCAGGGCTGTGGTATTCACGGAACAGGCTTGAGCGGGCGCTGCTGCAGCGAGGAAAAGCGGAGGAAGATTTATGCGGGAAAGAGGCTTTTCTGATCACCCTGCTCGATGCGGTACCTATTCCGGTGTTTTATAAGGACAGGAGTGGACGATACCTTGGATTCAACCGCGCATTTGAGACCTTCTTCGGCGAAACAAAGGAACGGCTGATCGGCAAGACCGTATTCGATGTAAGTCCTCCGGAGTTTGCGGAAATCTATCACGCCAAGGATTCGGAGCTCTTTGAGAGCAGGGGGGGGCAGCATTACGAAGCCCGGGTAAAAAACGCGCAAGGCCTACTGCGCGATGTCATATTCAACAAGGCGGTTTTCACCGACAATCAGGGGTCTGTCAGCGGTCTGATCGGTGCAATACTTGATATCACCGAGCGCAAACGGGCCGAACTGGAGCTGCAGGAGAGCGAGTCTCATTTCCGTCTGCTTTATGAAAGGATGCCGGTCCCCTACCAGTCTCTGGACGAGGAGGGACGTATCATCGAAATCAACAATGCGTGGCTCGATGTTTTCGGATACGCTCGCGAAGAGGTTATCGGACGATGGATCGGCTCTTTTCTGACGCCTGCAATGGCTGATCTCTTTCTGGAGCGATTCTCCTGTTTCAAGGATGCGGGAGAAATTCACTGTGTCGAGTTCGATATGCTCAAGAAGGACGGCGGAATAATCGCCGTCGCGGTTGAAGGCCGTATCGTCCGGGATAAACATGGCGGGTTCAACCAGACCCATTGCGTTCTTACAGACATCACCGAACGCAAACGTTTGGAGGAGACCCGCTTGGCCCATCTCAGGTTCTTCGAAAACATGGATCGGGTGAACCGCGCTATCCAAGGGGCGAATGACATCGAACAGATGCTTGGCGATGTTCTCGATTTGATGCTCTCGATCTTTGCGTGTGACAGGGCGTGGCTGATCTACCCCTGCGATCCGGATGCCGCGACATGGAGGGTCCGCATGGAGCGTACCCGGACGGAGTATCCCGGCGCACTCGCCGTCGGCATTGATCTTCCGACAACTCCCGAAGTCGTCAAGACTTTCCTCGATGTCATGAATTCCAGCGGCCCTGTTGCCGACGATCCTCAGTCAGGCCGGGCGCTGCCTCAGGTCGCCAAACAGTTCTCCGTTCAGTCCCAGATACAGACCGCGGTCTATCCGAAAAGTGGAAAACCTTGGGTCCTCGGCATGCACCAGTGCTCGTATGCCCGTGTCTGGAGCGGACAGGATGTGCAGCTCCTCAAAGAGATAGCGCGGAGGGCCGCCGACGGCTTGAGCAGTCTGCTGTTCCTGCAGGACCTGCGGGAAAGTGAAATGCGTTTCCGGACCTTGGTCGATCAAGCTGCCGACGCCATATTTCTGCACGACATGGAGGGACGATTGCTTGATGTCAATAAGAGGGCCTGTGACAGTCTGGGTTTTACCAGAGATGAACTCCTTGGGAGGAACGTATCGGAAGTGGATGCGGAATTTATAAGTCATAACCATGTGAAGAATTTCTGGAGCGAACTGGGGCCCGATCATCCGGTCACTTTGGAGGGGATGCATAAGAGAAAAGACGGGACCTTGTTTCCGGTCGAGGTCAGGCTTGGGCTTATACAAATCAAGGACCGAAGGGTCATCCTCGCTTTGGCGCGCGACATTTCCGAGCGCAAGCGCATGGAAGATGCCTTGTTTTTCGTCGCTCAACGCGGATGTATGGCTGACGCGGAAAACTTTTTCGATGCCCTTGCGCAGTATCTCGGCGAAAAACTCGGTATGGATTACGTCGTCATAGACAGGCTGGATGAAAACCCTGAAGTTGCGGAAACGGTCGCATTGTATGCCAAAGGCGCAATAGTTCCGAACATGCGTTACGCCCTCAAGGGCACGCCGTGCGAAAACGTCATGGGGCGGCGACTCTGCGTTTATCCTGAGGGCGTTCAGTCACTGTTCCCCGAAGACGCCATGTTGGCCGAAATGGGCGTGGAAAGTTATATCGGCATCCCGCTGTGGGATTCCTCGGGACGGCCGATAGGGTTGATCGCCCTCATGCGCAGAAAGCCGCTTCCTGACGCTGCACCGGCCACACAACTGCTGCAACTGGTGGCGACGCGTGCTGCCGCAGAACTGGCCCGCGAACGAAGCGACCGCATACTGAGGATGCGCGAGCATGAATTCCGTACTCTGGCGGAGAGTTTGCCGGACAACATGGGCCGTTACAATAGGGAAGGAAGGACCGTTTACGTCAACCCGGTGCTCGAAAAAACCTTGGGCGTTGCCGCCGCGGACATGATCGGCATGAGCGTCCGCGAACGGCATACCGACGGGAGTTACGAAGCCTACGCGCAAGCCGTGGACGCTGTTCTCGCCGACGGCAAGGACCGAGAAATCGAATTTGTAGTGCCCGTTCAGGGCAAACAACCGATTGTTCATCAAATACGCATGATCGTAGAGCGCGATGAACATGGCGAAGTGACCGGCGTACTTGCCATCGGTCGCGACATCACCGAAAGCAAGCGGGCTGATGCGTCCATCCGAAAACTCTCGCAGGCGGTCGAACAGAGCCCGGTATCCATTGTCATTACTGACGCTGCGGGCACTATCGAGTTCGTCAACGCAAAGTTTACCCAAGTAACAGGCTATACGGATGACGAGGCCATGGGTAAAAACCCCCGTATTCTGAAATCGGGGGAAACGTCTCCGGAGCAATATACGCGGCTCTGGAAGACCATCAGTTCGGGCGGGATATGGGCTGGAGAGTTCCACAACAGGAAAAAGAACGGTGAACTGTTCTGGGAAAAGGCGACGATCGCCCCGCTCAGAAATGAGAACAATATCATCACGAACTATATTGCGGTCAAGGAAGACATCACGGAACGCAAAAAGCTCGAAGAACAACTGCGGCAGGCCCAGAAGATGGAGGCCATAGGCACACTCGCAGGCGGCATCGCCCATGACTTCAACAACATCCTTACCGCGATCAAAGGCTATGGGTATCTTGCGCTCATGAAAATGGCGAATGATGATCCCCGGCGTCTTGAAATCCAATACATACTCGATGCAGGGGACCATGCCGCGCATCTGACGAACGACCTCCTGTTGTTCAGCAGAAAGCAGATCAGCGAACGAAAGTCAGTGGACTTGAACGATATCATCAGGAAGGTCCAGAAATTCCTGAAACGGGTTATAGGGGAGGATGTCGAATGCAGAACGCGGCTCAGTAATGAAGCAATGCATATTCTCGGTGATGCGCACCAGATCGAGCAGGTCCTGATGAACTTTGCCACGAACGCGCGAGACGCCATGTCGGCAGGAGGCATATTTACAATAACTACCGAACGGGTGCGTATTGATGAAGAATTCATTTGTGTCCATGGCTACGGCAAGCCCGACCACTATGCATTGACAACCATTTCCGATACCGGCAAGGGTATGGATACGACCACCAAGGAGCATATTTTCGAGCCTTTTTTTACTACGAAAGAAGCGGGTAAGGGCACCGGCCTAGGGCTTGCGGTGGTGTACGGCATCATAAAACAGCATGAAGGGTTCATAAACGTGTACAGCGAACCGGGCCGGGGTACGACTATCAAGATATATCTGCCGCTTATCACGGCGCATGTGGACGAAACAATATCATCGGTAGCGGAGGTGCGACCCATAGGAGGGAATGAGACTATCCTGCTTGCCGAGGACGATGAAGCAGTCAGAAACATGACCAAGACCGTGCTCGAGCAGTTCGGATACACTGTGCTCGAAGCGGGCGACGGACAGGAAGCTGTCCGCATGTATGAAGAGAACAGGGACAGGATACACCTTCTGCTGTTCGATCTTATTATGCCGAAAAAGACCGGAAAAGTAGCCTATGATGAGATCAAGGCTATGTCGCCGGGGGTGAAGGCGCTGTTTGCAAGCGGTTACGCCCCTGACGTGGTTCGACAGAAAGTGTTGCTTGAGGATGGGTTGTCGTTGGTTTTAAAACCCGTCACCCCGGCGGAATTATTGAAAAAGGTGCGGGAGACGTTGGACAAACAGAACTGACAACCGTCATTATTTCCGTCTTATTGGAGTGGTAATAAATTTAATACGGGACCAGTCCCGCGTTTTCGATTATAAGGTCGTATTTGTAACCGCCGCCGAAATCCTTGTCTTTGCTCAATACTCCGGTGGCCGTGATTGTGTCTCCTACGGTCGGCTTATCGTCGGATGTTACAACGAGATCGTTAGTGGCTTTTTTGCGGTTTCCCGTTCCGTCCTGTATATGTATCCAGTTTTTGCCCATGATGCCGCCTGATACTTTGACCACTTTGCCCCGCACTACAACTTCTTTTTTATCGAGACGGACTTTATTTTTGTACAACTCGGCTATCGTGTAGGCGTTGGCCCCGGATGCCTTTTCTATCTTTATCTGGTCCGTTATGTTTATCACTTTGTTCTTGCTGCCCGAGGATGCGCCGGTGACGCCCGCCTTGATAACCGGGCCCCCTGAGAAAATGATTTCGCTGAAGGTGCGCTTGAGTGTTTTGCTTTCAAAATTGATCATCTTGCCGCCTGATGTGAAAGACATGGTTTTGCCCTTCTGTACTTTTGTCTGTGGCATCGCAAGCCATATTTTCTTGCCGTCTTTTTCGACCCTGACATATGTGTATCCGCCGCTGTCCATTGTTTCGAGCACCTTGCCGGTAATCAATCCTCCGTCAGTCTCGGCCCCCATAGAACCATGCGGCGATGCCGTGCCGTGACTCGCGGGCTTGTCCTCGCCGTGAACAGAGGATGCGATCATGAAAAGTGACAAGGTACAGGCTAAAATTGAGATTTTGAGTTTCATTCGAGGCTCCTTGGAGTGAATATTTTAATAAAGGTTTGTACTGAATTATAGCATGCTGAATTTAAATTATTCTCGAATCCAAGGGAAAAACCTGCCCGGTGATGTTTTCTGTCCCGGACAAAAAGCGTATAAATAACGCGGCCTCTTGAGGTTTGGAAAGCCTTCCCATCAGGCTCTCCGCCTTTGCCGCTTCTGCGGCAACCGGCGATGAAGCGCCCATATCCGTAAGCATGTACCCCGGAAGCACCGCATTGACCCTTATTTTTTCACGGGACAGTTCGGCTGCAAGAGATTTTGTAAAGCCGATAAGCGCGGCCTTGGAAGCGCTGTACGCCGCCTGTCCTCTTTGGCCCTTTATTCCCGAGTAAGAGGAAATATTGATTATATGGCCGCCGCAGCGCATGAAAGGCGCAAAGGCCCTAGTCATATTGAACGCGCTTTTAAGATTTGCCCCTAATACCTTGTCCCACTCCTCTTCGCTCTGTCTGAGGAGCGGAGAATCGGATGCCGTCCCCGCATTATTTATCAGAACATCGGCCTTGCCCCATTTACGAACGACCCTTTGTGCCATAGATTCTGTTTGGGCCGATGAGGCCGCATCGCACCTGATTGCCAAAACCCTATTGCCGAATTCTTTTGCGATGGAATCCGCAACAGCCACGGAAGCGATATAGTTGAAGGCCACAAAACAGCCGTTTTCTAGGAAAGACGACAACAGGCTTCTGCCGAGACCCCTTGTCCCGCCTGAAATTACGACAACCTTCTCGGACAGCAACGGCATAATTCATGTTATAATTTCAAATCAATTTAAGCAAGCGGAGGTTTGATGCCGAGATTTGAAGAAGTCCAGATGAAGATGGCGGATGTGGCCAAAGAACACCTCGAAATATTTAACATGCAGGTGATGATCGAGCAGTTTACGCTCGACCGCGAGTGTAAATTTTTCTTCGGCCTACCGGACAAGGAGCCTCCTTACTACGTTTCTGCGACGGCATCCTTGACTTATGACGCATTTCAGACCGGGATGACCATACATGAGGAGAACCTTGAAGAGGATGAGACCACAGACGTCGACACCTCGATAGAGATAGAGTTTACGGTGCTCTTCCCTATAATGAAGGACCTCCCCGACATTAAGAAGATACTGCGCGAAATAGAGGAGGAGTTCCCCGACATAGAGCCGGTGCTAGTTTCGAAAGAGATATTCGACGGCGAGGAGACCGGCAGGGAATTCGAAATATCTTATTTCTATGACATCGACTCGAAAGAAATACTCGACGACGAACTTTACGACGAGATCTTCTTCGAACTCAAAGGACTGCTTGAGTTTATTTACGTCCGGACCAAAGACTACATAGATTACGCATGGTACAGGGGCGAGGATTGATAGATTTTTCAGGGATCAGCGTCGTGCTTCTCGATATGGACGGCACGCTGCTCGATAAGTATTTCGATGATTACTTCTGGGAGCACCTTGTTCCGGAAAAGTATGCCGAGAAGCATAAGGTCACATTCGGCAAGGCAAAGGAAGTCCTGCTGGCGCTTTACAAGGAACATGAGGGCACTCTAAACTGGACCGATATAGATTTCTGGTCGCGGGAGTTGAACCTCGATATACCCGCGCTGAAAGAGCAGATAAAGCATCTTATAGAAGTGCATCCGCATGTCGAGGATTTTCTAAAGGCGCTGAAGAGCAGCAATAAAAAGGTCTACATGCTCACTAACGCCCATTATAAAGTGCTCGACATCAAACTGAAAAAGACCGATATAGGAAAATATTTCGACAGGTGCGTTACCTCTTTCGAAATAGGGTATCCGAAAGAGATGATCGAGTTCTGGGAAAAAACGGAAAAACTCTTGGGCTTTGACAGGAAGAGCGCGCTGTTCATCGACGATACTGTCGAGATACTTCATACTGCAAAAAAGTTCGGAATAAAGCATGTCTGCTTTAAAGCGCGCGGCAATTCTAAAAAAGAATCCGCCGAGGCCAAAGGCTTCCAGTCAATAAGAGACTTCGGCGAACTCGCAAGAACAATGAACTGATTTTTTCAGGCAATACAAAAACCTTGGAGGTCATATGAAGATGAAATTTTGGATTTCGATAGTTTTAGTATCTGCTGTTATTGCTTCGCAGTCCCTTGCCGCAGAGAAAAACATCCTTAAGACACAGAAGAGCAAGAACAGTTACAGCGTGGGTCTGGATGTAGGAAACAGCCTTAAGGCTCAGGGCATAATACTTGAACAGGATGCCTTCATAAAAGGCTTTAAAGACGCCATGTCAGGCAGCAAGCCGCTTTTGAGCGACGCTGAAATAAACGCGAGCAAAACCGCACTGCAAAACGAGCTCAGGGCAAAACATGAAAAACTGAGAAAGGAATCCTCCGGCAAGAACACCAAAGAGGGTGAACAGTTCCTTGAAGCAAACAAGAAAAAAGACGGAGTGAAAACCCTGCCGAGCGGTCTGCAGTATAAGATAATGGCCGAAGGCAAAGGAGAATCACCTAAGGCATCAGATACGGTATCGGTGCATTATCGCGGCACACTTATTAACGGGACCGAGTTTGACAGCTCATACCGCAGGGGCAAGCCTGCAGAATTCCCTGTGAACGGCGTTATAGCAGGATGGACCGAGGCCCTGCAGTTGATGAAGCCGGGCGCAAAATGGCAGCTTTTCATTCCCTCAAAACTGGCTTACGGCGAGCAGGGGGCAGGGCAGCATATAGGCCCTAATTCCGTGCTTGTTTTCGAGGTGGAACTTATTTCCGTAAAAAACAAATAGTATTTGTTGAAGAATGGAGACTATATGACGCAATTCAACTGCAGTCTTTGCGGTTCGGTATGGCAGAAAAGCGGAGCTACAAACTGTTGGAGCGGCAGCCCTGAAACAGCCCCGGCCAAACCTGCCTACTGCCCCTCACAGGACAATATGGGTTACAGGCCATAATCCAGTCAGCGTCCTGTACGGCCAGAACTTTTATTACAAGAGGCTGCAGAAACAGAAATTGGATGTTGAGCGGTGATTTGAGGGCAAAAAATAGCTTGTTTCAGTCAACGTTTTTGTGCCCATTTCAGCAACTCCGTATACGGCTTTTTATCATACGGAGAAACAGCTGATTTTCGTTGTCAGATTAATGATGTAGTCATCGTGGCAGATCTCGAAAAATAAAAGCTATATCAAGACTTGCCCTGAGCCTGTCGCTTGTCAATGACCGGCAGCATCGCCCCAAAGTTCTTTTAGCCGACTGTCACGACCACAAGTAGTGCGGTAGTATTTGTAACGAATTGGGTTTTTCTTATAGTAGTGCTGATGATACTCCTCAGCAGGGTAGAACTCTCCGGCTTGGGTGATCTCGGTGACGACGGGAGCGCTGAAAGGCTTGGAAGTACCCAACGCAGTCTTCGACTGGACCGCCAACAGGCGCTGCTTTTCATTGTGATAGAATATGGCGCTTCTATATTGATTCCCAGAATCACAAAACTGCCTATCCTTTGTAGTCGGATCGATATTATGCCAGAACACGTCAAGGAGCTTTTCGTAGGTCACTTGCGCAGAGTCATAGACAACTTGGATTGACTCGGCATGTCCTGTTTTCCCGGCTGAGACCTCTTCATAGGTCGGGTTTTTCTTATGCCCGCCCGTGTATCCGGAGGTTACTGAAACCACTCCGGGAAGTTCGTCAAAGGGGTGTTCCATGCACCAGAAACAACCTCCGGCAAAGGTCGCCTTCTCAAGATTAACGGCAGCCATAAGCGTGGTTGCTGAGATAAGCATACCTGACAGCCCCAGCATAAAAGTAATAAACGTTTTCATATTGTGTCCTCTTACTTGCTGGCTGCGGCGAATTGCAGGGCCCCGGAGTTCATGCAGTAACGCAGACCGGTCGGTTTTGGTCCGTCGTCAAACACATGGCCGAGATGCCCGCCGCAGCGGCGACAAAGAACTTCGGTACGTCGCGTAAACAAAGAGTTGTCAGGCCTAGTGCTGATATTCTCTGCGGCAATCGGGGCTGTGAAGCTTGGCCAACCCGTACCTGATTCATACTTGTCTTTCGAACTGAAAAGATCGAGTCCACAGCCTGCGCATCGGTAAATGCCGTGCTCGTGATGGTTTGCGTATTTTCCGCTAAAGGCCTTTTCGGTGCCTTTTTCGCGCAGGATATGGAATTGTTCCGGCGTCAGTAGTTTTTTCCACTCTTCTTTTGATTTAACAACGGTTTCACTCATGACATAGCTCCTTTTTTCGGCAGAGTAAACCTTGATGGGCTGGGGCAAGGATATTTCTGCGGCTAAAGTCGTCCTGCCGGTTCCGTAAAGAAAGACTATGCCTCCTGCGATAATGTCTAACAGCAGAACTCCTGAAAATAAGACCGGAAATAAAACTTTGTGTTTCATTCTTCCCTCCCTTTTTAACGGGTCTATGAATATAATTGTAATCGATAATATCAAAAAAGTCTTAAAAATTTATTGGGCTCGGGATAGAGGTCTATGAGGTGAGTAATACTTAACAAGTCTTTCAGGGGAAACGCCAATAAGGTAAAGCGTAAGCAATACCCAGTTTCTCAGAATACAGTATAGCACCCCCTCTTTTTCCCAGCGTCTTGCGGAGGTCTTTACCTGCCTTTCTATAACGCATATTTTCTCACCATTTCTTCTTACCTTTCTCATGATATCGACGTCTTCCATAAGCGGGATTTCAGTATATCCTCCGAAAGAATCAAAAAAACTCTTTGTAACAAAAATCGCTTGGTCCCCGTAAGGTATCATGGTAAGTCGGGTTCTTATTCTCACAATCGTCTCGATTACACGGTAGATGTGTCTCTTGGAAGCTATCCCAAGCTCAAAGGCGCCGCATCTGTATCCCCCGAAGACCGTATCGGCAATCAGTTCAAGCCCGTCCTCCGGCAGTTCGGTATCTGAATGAAGAAATAAGAGGACCTCTCCTTTTGCCTCTGACGCGCCCCGGTTCATCTGCCTTGCCCGTCCGTTCGTTGATGCAAGCTTTCTGACCCCCGGATACTTTATCGCATTGAGCGTTCCATGATCGTCCGCCCCATCAACTACGATAATCTCAAGAATTCCTCCGTATCTGAGCGAGAAAAGGTGTTCCAAAACACAATTGATGGATTCTGCCTCGTTCAGGACCGGGATTATCAGTGAAATAGATGGATTATTTCGCTTGTTCTTCATTTATAAAGGGGCTGAGCATAAATCCTGCGAACCCTTGCCACCTTTCTTTTCTGAATCCAGTAAGACCGAATACGATCCTAGACGTATCGTCCTTTTCACGGAAAGTGCCGAAGAGACGGTCCCATAGGGAGAGGATGCTTGTGAAGTTGGAGTTCATCTCAGAAAGGACGAGGGAGTGATGTATGCGGTGCATGTCCGGGGAGGTTATGAAAAGTCTTACCACCCGGTCTGTCCTCTGTCCGAGTCCGAGGTTGCTGTGGTGAAAGAGCGTCAGGGTGCTGAGCGCGATTTCAAAAATGTAGAGTTCGGTCAGGCCGATCCCGGTCAGCGCGATTACCGGGACCCTGAAGACTGAGGATAGGACAAGCTCTCCGGGGTGGAAGCGCAGCGCAGTTGTAGAATCCATCATGGTGTCGGAATGATGCGCCCTATGAAAGCGCCAGAGAAAATCGAAGCGGTGGTTGGCCCTGTGCCAGAAATACGTGTATGCATCAAATATTAGAATGGATATTAGGCCTGTTACCGGTGAAGGGGCTTTTATCCAGCGGGCAATCCCAAAAGAGTGGTCTTCCGACCACCCCACGGCATACCAAGTCAGCCATCCAAGGAAAACGCCCGCTATGAGCCCGTTTATTAGCGCATTGGCAAGATGAGGGAGTGCGTGGCGAAGCCTTTGTTGTCTGCCTCGCATATGAGGGAATATACCTTCCAGAAAGAAGATCAGACTGAGCGCAGAGACCAATATCCAAGGTTTTAGATTCATAGTTAGGACTTGCGTCAGCCCCAAGGCTCCCTAAAGAATCGAACCCGTGCAGGTGAAGCCCTGTCCTGCAGTGCAAGCCCAGCAATGCTCCGAAATGGCGATGCGCCGTCCGGCAAGCTCTCTGTACCTGAAGTCTCTGATGTTCCGGGAGTCACAAAGAACGCCCATACCGAGGGCCTGATTAAAGTCGCAGTCGTAAAGGGCGCCATCCCACCCGACATTAATAATCCTTCTGCACATCAGGCCGTCGAGTGTTGAGGCATTGAAGGCATTTAGAAGCAGCTCACTGTAAGCGTCAAGCCTGTGTTTTTCGGACAGGAAGTCCCTGAAACGGCCAAGCGGCATATTGTTAAAGGCATAAAGCCTTGTGAAGGCTATCCCATATCTCCCGGAAAGCTCACGCCGGTAAGTCTCATCGAGCATCTGTTCGGATGGTGATAGGAAATCTCCGGCCGGATTGTATACTAGGTTCAGGTATAGTCCCGGTTTAATGCCGTAGCCGGCTTCATTGAGTTTCTTCAGGGATGCTATGGACAGTTCGAATGTGCCGTCCCCTCTTGTTTTTGCGACATTCTCCTTGAGATAGCAGGGCAGAGAAGCGGTTATTACTACCTTTTTTTGTGCCAAAAACTCAGGAAGGTCCGCCATTTCATTGCCTGTCAGGAGCGTGAGGTTTGTCCTGAGTATGATATTACAGTCAATCTCCGACGCCTCGGACACAAGCCGTCTGAAATCAGGATGCAGTTCCGGGGAGCCGCCGGTTATGTCGAGAGTTCCGATGCCATGATTTTTCACGACTTCAAGCACCGTTGAGACGGTCTCGCTGCTCATGAGTTCGTTCCTGTCCGGTCCGGCGCTCAGGTGACAATGTCTGCATTGCAGGTTGCATAGATAGCCGAGGTTGACTTGGAGTGTCTCAAGTGAGAGCGGTCTGAGCGGTCCTGTAACAATCCCTTTTATTTTTTCTTCAAATGTAACCGGCATCAGCTATATCTTAATGCAATGTGCATAGTTGTGAAAAGGGGATATAATATCACCATGTCACGCAAAACAGTCCAAAGGCTTATTATTGTTTCGGTGATCGTATTGGCCGCCCTTGTTTTCAGGACATTCGGGCTTGATGAATATCTGAAACTTTCGTACATAAAGGCATCAAGACAGCAGCTGGAGCAATTGTATGCAGCTCACAGCAACCTCTTTATGGCCGGTTATGGCGTGCTTTATATCCTTGTTACGGCCTTGTCGCTGCCCGGGGCAGCCGTACTCACACTTGCAGGAGGCGCGTTGTTCGGATTCTGGACAGGGGTGCTGATTGTATCTTTTGCCAGTACCATAGGCGCTACGCTGGCATTTATGTCTTCACGTTTTTTGTTCAGGGACTGGGTGCAGGCCCGGTTCACGGACCGTATAACCCTGATCAATGAGGGCATAGAGAAAGAGGGTGCCTTCTATCTGTTTACACTGAGGCTCATCCCTGTGTTCCCTTTTTTTATTATTAACTTGGTCATGGGGCTCACAACTATGCCTACAATGGTATTCTCATTTGTTTCCCAGATAGGAATGCTTCCGGCGACTATAGTCTTTGTTAACGCCGGTAAAGAGCTGTCGAAAATAGATTCCATTGCAAGCGTGTTTTCGCCGGGACTTATCTTTTCGTTTTGTCTCATCGGCTTATTGCCGCTCATTGCGAAGAAGGCGGTGATCCGGTTCAGGCAAAATAAATAAGTGAGGGGGGCATAATGGCATCGTATGATTATGATATAGGCATTATAGGTGGTGGCGCCGCAGGTTTGACGGTGGCCGCCGGCTCGGCGCAGCTCGGCGCAAAAACCATACTGATCAACAAGGACGCTAAACTTGGAGGAGACTGTCTGCATTACGGATGCGTGCCCAGCAAGACACTGATCAAAACGGCAAAGGTCCGCCATCTTATGCTTAACGCCCGGAGCTTCGGACTCCCTCCAGTTCAACTGCCTGCGGTCGATTTCAGGGACATTTCGCAAAGGATACGCTCTGTAATAGAGATTATCCAGAGGCATGACTCTCCGGAGCGTTTTTGCGGCATGGGGGCAAGGGTTGAGTTCGGACACGCGGAGTTTGCCGATGACCATGAGGTGAAGATTGACGGCAAGGCGGTTTCGGCGCGGAACTGGGTCATTGCAACAGGCTCAGGTCCGTCTATCCCAAGCATCCCCGGTCTGGACAAAACAAATTATTTAACAAACAGGGAGCTTTTCTTCATAGATGAACTTCCCAAGTCAATGGTAATCCTCGGCGGTGGCCCGATTGCGGTTGAAATGGCACAGGCATTCGCAAGGCTTGGAACTATGATCACTATCGTTGAAATTGCAGACCAGATACTTGCCAGAGAAGATAGCGATATGGCAGGGCTTATCATGGAACGCCTGTCTTCTGAAGGAGTACTCTTTCATCTCAACGCATCTGTTACAGAGGTGCGCGATAGCGGTGGCGAAAAGGAGGTTTTTGTTCGCAAGGGGAACGAGACGCTCAACGTCAGGACAGATTCAATACTCGTTGCCGCCGGCCGCCGTGCAAACGTTGATGGTCTTGGATTGGAGAATGCCGGCGTCGAATTTTCGAAAAGAGGGATAAATGTAGACAAGCGCTTGAGGACGAGCAGAAAGCATATCTATGCTGCTGGCGATGTAACAGGGGCATATCAATTCACACATGCTGCCGGGTACGAGGGTGGCATTGTGATAAGCAATGCAATCTTTCATCTGCCTCGCAAGGTTGACTATTCGCTGTTCCCATGGTGCACCTATTCTGATCCCGAACTTGCGAGTATCGGGATGAATGAGAAGGCGGCGATTGCGAGCGGAAAGCATTATACCGCATGGACTGAAGAGTTCAGGGCAAATGACCGGGCAATTGCCGGGGGCACTGAAGCCGGCCAAATAAAAATGCTTCTGGATGAAAAGGAGAGGCCTCTCGGCGTGCAAATACTTGGACAACACGCAGGAGACCTCATAGGTGAATGGATAACGGCCATGAATGGACGAATTAACCTGTCCGTAATGGCGTCATCCGTACACCCGTATCCGACCTTGTCCGAGATCAATAAAAAGATTGCCGGCAATGTGTTTTCCCGCTGGATATTTTCAGAGCGCATGAAAAAGGGGCTCAAGCTGGTTTTCAACTTCAAGGGCAGGGCATGTGGGTGATACAAGGCTAATTATGAAAAGAGCGGCGTTGGGCGTATTTTTCAGAACACCGGAAATGGGCAGATGCAAAAGCCGTCTTGCCGTGGCCCTCGGGGAGGAAAAGGCGTTTGATGTTTATAAGGCCATGCTCTCTGCGACCTTTAACAATCTGGGTAATCTCAGGGGAATTGATGTCTTTGGTTTTTATGACGGCTTAAAACCATTCGGCTTGCCGCCAAATCCGATTATTGAGTTTTTCCCGCAGCAGGGCGAAACCCTCGGTGAACGCATGCATAAAGCCCTTAAGTTGATGCTTGGCTTTAAGTATTATAAAGCCGCCCTTATCGGGTCTGATATCCCAGATTTGCCGGTACAATACATACATGATGCGTTTGACCATTTGGATCTCAATGATCTTGTGCTCGGACCAGCTGAGGACGGAGGATATTATCTAATCGGAATGAAAAGACCTCTGGGCTTTCTTTTTGATGACATGGAGTGGGGCGACGACCGGGTGCTTGGAGAGACTATTAAACGCGCTGAAAAACACAATATCTCGTATGCCTTGCTCCCGCAATGGCATGACATTGATGATCTGGAGGGGCTTGGACAATGGAAGCCAGATTAATGCGAATTCATTCAGAGACCTGCTTCAGATTGTCGAATGCAGGCTTGCTGCCCATTTCACACGCCTTTATAAAAAATCTGAGATAGTCTTTCTGCCATAGGCAACTCCGCCTTGGCTTTATGAGTGGGATGACCATCTACTATCAAAAAAATCTTTCATTCCATTCCGGTAATCAACCGTGCTAGGAAGCCTCTAAATACGGTAGCGTTGACTCTTCCTTCTGCTGTCATAAAACGGAAATGGCCAAGGGCATTTACAGAGGAGATTATATTCAAAGAAATGCGCGCGCCTGTAGCCTTCACAACAGGAGTTTGACCAGCAGAAGCCCATTAAGGCTTAGTTTGTGAATGATTTAGTGTAACTTAACCCTGTCGTGTCGAGGATTTGTCGGCCCTTTACTTTTATTTCATTATTGTGTTTTCTTTAAACGATGTTGCTGAAACAGAAGACGGCATTACGCTGAATTATACTTCCCTTTACGCAACAGAGTTGACTGAGAAAGGAACATATGAAAAACGAAAATAATTATTTTTTTCGCGGCCCATTACCCTTTCTGGTAGTTTCTCTGCTGGTCATCATGGTAATTTCGGTAGCCGGCCGTATCTATTATCTAAAATACAGGGACATTATAAAAAATGAAGCAGGTAAAACACTCTCGTCGATAGCCGACCTTAAAACAAAACAGATTGAGACGTGGTATATGGAGCTTCTGTCGGATGCCGCGGTTGTTTATGAAAACCCGATGATTATTGATGGTGTCAGAAAGATGGTGCGGAATCCCTCTCTACCATTGAAACAGGACATACTCAGGTGGATGGAGTCTACAAAGAAGAACTATTCCTATCGGAATGTTTTCCTACTTGACCCCGCCGGGAAGATGGTTCTTACCACAAACCGGGAGGAGCAGGCTGTTGAGATCGATGTGGTAGCGGCTTTGGATGCTATCAAAACAGGAAAGATCAGAGTGTCCGACCTTCACAGCGAGGACGGCGTTGGGTACATTCACCTTGATATTGTAGTCCCACTGTTGGTCAACAGGAACGGTGCCTCTCTGCCAGCAGGAGTCTTGGTATTACGTATTGATCCCAATAAGTATCTGTATCCGCTGATAAGCTTATGGCCGGTCCCGAGCCATACGGCCGAAACCCTGCTGATCCGGGAGGAGAAAGGCAAGGTTGTATTCCTTAACAGACTTCGGCACAAGGACAACAAAGCACTGACCTTTGATCTTCCGGTGGATACGCCCAAAATGCCCTCAGCCATGACAGTTCGGGGGTATCAGGGACTTGTTGAGGGTATCGACTATCAAGGAATGAAAGTTCTTGCATATACTAGGAAGGTACCGCATACTCCATGGTTTCTGGTTTCGAAGGTTAACATTGATGAGGTGTACTCTGAAATTAACAGGCTTTTCTGGATAGTTTCGATAATTGTCGGGCTTTTTATTGTAAGTATCACATCCGGCATCGGCTTCATATGGAACTACAGACAATCGTTGCAGCGCAGATGGACAGAACAACAGATTCTCGAAAAGAACAGGGAACTCGAAAAAAACAAGCTCGAACTTGAAGAAAAAGTAAAAGACCGTACAGCAGCGCTTCAGGAGTCTTACAATCAGATAAAGTCGCTCGCCTCATACCTTCAGGAAGTTCGTGAAGAAGAGCGGAAACGGATATCAAGGGAGATACACGACAACCTTGGCCAGATGGTGACCGCTCTGAAGATGGATGTGATGAGCCTCTCCACGGACCTTGACAGGCTGGGGCCTGAAGAAAGACCAGCTATTGACGCCAAGGTAAAAGGGATCTTTGATTTTATAGATAATATATCAGGTACGGTCCATGATATTGCGATGGAACTCAGGCCGGGTATACTGGACCACCTCGGTCTTTCGCCTGCAATAGAGTGGCAGTTGCAGGAATTCCGGAAAAAGACGGGCCTTTCTTATGAATTCAGAGTTGACTATGATATTATTATCGACAGGGATATCTCGACAGCCATGTTCAGAATATTCCAAGAAGCCCTGACCAATATAGTCCGTCACGCCAATGCGACGAAGGTCGAAGTCATACTGGAAAAAAACGATGGGAACCTGCTTATGAATATCAATGATAACGGATCCGGTTTTACTGAAGCCGGAATGCGCGACCAGTACGCGTTGGGCCTGTTGGGGATGAAGGAACGGGCAAATTCTTTTGGAGGGATGGTTGATATTAAAGGATCTGAGGGCACGGGGACCAGTGTGTCGGTCTCTGTCCCCATTAAGGGATAGGACATGATTAAAGTAGCTATAGCGGATGATCATCCTATTGTGCTTCAGGGCATAAGGCAGCTGTTATCAGCAGAACCCGGCATAGAAGTTGTTGCTGAAGCCTCCAGCGCGCATGAAGTCCTTGAGCTTCTGGATAAAACGGATGTTGACGTTGTTATCCTCGATATTTCACTGCCGGACAGGAGCGGACTTGAGGTGCTGGATATTATTAAGGTCCGAAATAATAAAACACATGTGCTTGTCCTGAGTGCGTTCCCGGAAGAGCAATATGCGATCAGAGCCCTGAAGTCCGGAGCGTCCGGATACATGACAAAAAACAGCGCCCCTAAAGAACTGATTGATGCTGTAAGAAAAGTAAGCAGGGGAGGGAAATACGTCAGTTCAATTCTTGCAGAGAAACTCGCAGGCATTTTAACGTCAGACAATGTATTGCCTCATGAGAACCTGTCTAACCGTGAGTTGCAGATCATGCTTATGATCGCCTCGGGTAAGACCACCGGAGAGATAGCGAGGAACCTATTCATAAGCACCAGTACTGTAGGCACCTACAGGATGCGGATAATGGAAAAGATGCAGGTAAAGACGAACACAGAACTGGTGCGCTATGCAGTCGAAAAAAGGCTGATAAACTGAATCTCTTTCGTGTAGTAGAATCTTCTACAAAATAATCACGTCTTTTACCACACCAAAATCATGGCTATACCTATATCATGCCCCTGCCGAAAAGCATAAAATTAATTATGAAGATATTGATAGCAGACGACTCCGATATTGTACGCAAGCGGCTGGTTGATATATTTCGGATGCCGGGAGTTGCTTATAGTGTACTTGAGGCGAGGAGCGCCGAAGAGGCTATTAAGCATTTAGAACGTGAAGACCCGGATATTGCGATACTAGACATCCAAATGCCTGGCGGCAGCGGCATTGACGTTCTACGGCATATCCGGGTTACAACAACCGGCGCGGTTGTAATTATGTACACGAGCTATCCCTATCCCCAGTACAGGGAGAGATGTATGGCAGAAGGCGCGGATTACTTTTTTGATAAAACAACTGAGTCAAGGGAATTGATAGAGACAATTCAAAAAATTATAAACAGCAAAACGAAAGACTAGAAGCAAGGAGGGAATATGTTCAAGAACATGGGGTTAAGAAAGAAGCTTGTGGCAGGATTTCTCGTGACGATTATCATGTTGGGCGCTGCTGTGATAATACAGATCTATCAGATGGGCAGGCTGGGCAATATCCAAGACAAAGGAGCGGAGATGGCAGATGAGGCGGTGCTAGCGACAAGCGCAGCCGACGTAGGTGTCAGTTTTTACCAGACAATTGCAGATGCGGTCATAAACAGGAACCTGTCAGAAAACGCAAAGGAATGGGCGGAGCGTAAAGAGCAGAATCTCAAAAAAATTGATGACGTCATGAAGCTTCAGCTTTCACCGGAGCAAAGAAGGCTTGCGGAAGACTCAAAAAAGGCTGCAGTAAATATTATCACTCAATTTGAAAAGGAAATGCTCCCTCTGCTTGCGAGTTCCCCGGGAGTTACACAGGGGGTCAGGGAGATTGACGGCAAGATAGATAGTGACGTCAAAACGGTTAGGGAAAATATGACAAGGATATCAGATCTTTTTGGGCAGAAAATGAAAGAAGGCGACAGTTATTTCGACTCGGTCAGAAAAACGGCAATGATGATAGCCATTATAATTGCCGTTTTAGCGATTGTGGTTTCTATATTCATAGCCTATCTGGTTTCACTGGACATATTGAAGCAGGTCGGAGGTGAGCCTTCTTATGTAGCTGATATCGCTGAAAAAATATCGAACGGAGACCTTAGTTTGAAGTTCACGTCAGGTGCCAGTTCGGATACTGGAATCTTTGCTTCGGTAAAAAAGATGTCTGAGAGGCTGAAAGTTATGGTCAGTGATATTAAAACTTCGTCTGACACTATTGCGTCCTCAAGCGAGCAGTTGAGCTCAAGCTCCGAGCAGATGTCTAGGGGCGTGACTGAACAATCGGCGAGGGCATCACAGATAGCAACTTCGACCACCGAGATGTCACAGACGGTGGTTGATATAGCAAAGAACGCATCGGAAATAGCCGCAGCGTCCGGTAATACCGCAAGAATCGCATCCAGCGGAAGGGAGATAGTAAGCAGGTCAGTTGATGAAGTGAACGCTATTGCCAATACGGTAGGCGAAACAGCAAAACTGATCGAATCCCTTGGAGAGAGATCAAAGCAGATAGGAGAGATCATAAACGTTATCAAAGATATTGCAGACCAGACAAACCTGCTGGCCCTTAATGCTGCAATAGAGGCGGCCCGGGCCGGAGAACAGGGACGCGGTTTTGCGGTGGTCGCGGATGAAGTTAGGAAACTCGCGGAAAGGACAGCAAAGGCAACGTCTGAGATAGGCGGGATGATAGGCGCGATACAGAAGGAAGTGGGGCAGGCGGTCGAATCCATGAATGAAGCTACGGAAAAAGTGACATTGGGGGCGGAGGATGTCACAAAGGCCGGTGATTCGCTGAACAGTATAGTTGAGAGCGTAAATACCCTGCAGACGATGGTGCAGCAGATAGCATCTGCTACGGAGGAGATGTCGACGGTGTCAGAAACAATTAGTAGCGATATAGAGACGGTGGCACGGGTCTCGAAGGAGACCTCGGCCAGTTCAGGGCAGATAGCGCAGGCTTCTTCCGACCTTGCTAGGCTGTCCTCTAATATGCAGCGCATCGTCGGACAGTTTAGAGTATAAAGTGATGGCTGCAGAGTACAAAAACGGACCTCGGCCTGAAGTCGGGTCCGCCCGTGTAGTAACGTGCCCCGATTTATTCGACTGCATAAGCCGCACCCGAACCCTGAATTGAAGGCTTAGCAGATAAATGACATAGACAGTGAACTCAAAAAAAGCGGGGGGTGATAATAATGAAAGATGTTTTAACACATAAGGGATTCATAGGCTCCATGCACTTCAGCGCCGAAGATAAGGTTTTCCACGGCAAGATCGAAGGTGTAGCGGACTTGATTTCTTTTGAAGGGCAGAGCGTCAAGAAACTTGTGAAAGCATTTCATGAAGCCGTGGACGATTACATCGAACTGTGCAAAGAAGCAGGCAAGGAACCTTTACGGTCCTGCAAGGGCAGCTTTAATGTTCGCATACCCTCAAGTCTCCACGTCAAGGCGTTGCAGCAGGCGGCGCTTTCCGGCGTATCGCTTAACCAGTTTGTTCAGAAGGCATTAGAAGGCGCTATACTAAGGAATACATTTACAATGCCACACGATTTGTCATTCCCGCGAAGGCGGGAATCCAGAAATATCTTGAAAATACTGGATCCCCGGGTCAAGCCTGATGATGCCAGATGTGAGGCTTTGTCATGTTAGTTCTTAGTAACTTATTCCGGACAAAAAAAAACGGCGGACAGTGTCGGCATAGCAGCTGGTTCCCCTGCAGCTTAATCCACCATGTCTTGTTTCGCTATGCGTTTACAAATTTATAAATTTATAAATAATTGCAATAATAGGGTATTAGATTATTGAGGAGGTTGCAAATGGCTCCAGACACCCATCAGATATTAAAAGAGGCATTGGAACTGCCGGCCATGGAACGGGCGAGTCTTGCAGATCATCTTCTATCAAGCCTAGACCAGCCTGATGAACACATAGACTCTTTCTGGCGAAAAGAAGTTGAAGATAGAGTCAATGCTTACCAGTCCGGTAAAATGAGGGCGGTCTCGCTTGAAGAAGTCTTGTTAAAATACAGGAAATAATGACAATAAGGTTTCTTGAGATCGCTCAAATCGAACTTGACACAGGAAACCGGACTACTGGCAAGACAGGATAAAGCGATTATCTTGACCGTAAATAGAACCG
Organism: Nitrospirota bacterium; assembly: GCA_004321915.1. Lineage (GTDB taxonomy): Bacteria > Nitrospirota > Thermodesulfovibrionia > Thermodesulfovibrionales > Dissulfurispiraceae > MYbin3. The sequence goes on along the minus strand of SCQE01000078.1, from coordinate 20,158 downwards.
TCCCAATTTCTACACAGGAGGGCAGTTAAAATGGGAACAAACGTAGGTGTCGGTTATAGTATTCACAGGGACCCGGCAGAGGCGGGTAAAGAGGCCGCGCTGAAAGCGCTGGAACAGGCCGGCATAATTGAGAAGCCTGATTTCGTCTTTGTCTTTGCCACAGTCGGGTACAACCAGCAGGTCCTCATAAGCTCAATAAGAGAAACAACTTCAGGAGCGCCTTTAAGCGGCTGTTCAGGCGAGGGGATAATAACGCAGGGGATTGCCGACGAAACCAATTTCGGCGTTTCCGTTATGGCAATCCGCTCCGACGAACTAAGGTTTAATAATGCCTGCGCAAAGGAAATAGGCGGCAGAATCGGCATTGCCGGAGAGCTTCTGGCGGCTGATATAAGACCTTTTTGCGCCCCTGACAACATCGCCTGCTTTATCCTTGCGGACGGGCTCGTTTTTAATTTCGATCCCTTCCTGGCGGCCTTTGAAAAGACACTCCAAAGTGAAAAGAGCATACCCCTCTTCGGCGGATTGGCCGCGGACAACTGGGCTTCACAAAAAACCTACCAGTATCACAATGACCAGGTATTTTCCGAGGGCATTTCCTGCGTGCTCATGTCGGGCAAAGGTGATATCGCATGGGGAATCAACCACGGTTGCCTGCCAGTCGGCACTGAACGGACAATAACGAAAAGCGAGGGCAACATAATATATGAAATTGACGGGGTCCCGGCCCTTGAAGCCCTGAAGGAATATTTCGATGATGACTGGAAAACCCAATGGAACAAAACTTCCTTAAATCTCTGTCTCGGGTTCAACACCCCGGAGCATATAAGGAAAGATTATAACGACTACATTATCCGGTACATGATGGGTAAAAACGACCGGGAAAACTATGTAACAATCCAGTCCGACGTCGAGAAAGGCTCTCCCCTCTGGATAGTCCGCCGCGACAAGGATTTGATCAGGGACGGCTTGAAGGACATCTCCCGCCAAGTACAAAAAATGGCTGGAGATAAAAAACCGAAATTCATTCTGCATTTCGAATGCGTGGGCCGTGGGAAGGTGGTTTTCCGGGAGAGGGAAAAGATCGAATTGATCAGGTCCCTCCAGAAAGATATCGGCGCTGACATACCCTGGATCGGTTTTTATACCTACGGGGAGATCGGGCCGATTATAGAATACAACTGCTTTCATAATTTCACGGCTGTGGTGACCGCGATATACTGATGCCGATGTTTTAACTGCCGGGCAATGGAAAAGAGAGAGCTAAAATGAACCCACCTCAGGACGATGCACTGGAAACAGCGAAACTGAAACGGGAAAATGAAATTCTTTCCCAACAGGTAAAGCGGCTTATCAGGGCAGAGGGCAAGCTTTACGAATACCAGGAAAAACTCGATGCCCAGTTGAAAGAATACCAGGAACTCTATGACCTTAGCAGAAAGCTCCATGCAACAGTTAATATTGGCAATATACTTAAGTACGCCGTAGAATATGCAATCCACAAACTTGAATACGAGAGGGTCCTGATTTTTCAGCAGGTCGAAGGCGCCGATGATTTTACAGTCTGTGCCCTTGACGGATATTACAAACAGGAAGAAAAAGAACATGTCATGGGCGTCACTATAAAACGGAACGACGCCCTTCTCTCTGCTTTGCGGGACGGCAAAGAATATCTTATTTGCAGGGCGTGTGATGAAAATAAGCGCCTTGCCGGGTGGCAAGACAAGCTGCTCATGAATGAATATGTTATCTATCCCTTGGTTTCCGCTACTTGGCCATTCGGTTTTCTGGCCGCCGGCAATTCGCTCGAAAATGCGGGCTTTTATCGCAGGGTCAACGACGACGAAGGGGCCCTGCTGGGCGTGGGCAACCTAGTTGAACTCCTGTCCTCTTCCATAGAAAACTATATCTATCATACCCAAATGGAGAGGGCACTCAAACAGCAAATGGTCGCCGAGGAAAAGTACCGCAAGCTAAGCGAAGAACTCGAACAGCGAGTAACGGCCCGTACTAGCGAGTTAGAAGCAGCCAACTCAGAGCTTACACTGCTTGCCCGGCAACTTGAAGTCGCCTATAATGAATTAAAGGCCGCCCAATCCCGCATCCTGCAGCAGGAAAAAATGGCCTCCATAGGCCAGCTTGCTGCCGGTGTCGCCCACGAGATAAACAACCCCGTCGGTTTCATAATGAGTAATCTGAAGTCTCTGCAGAAATACTCCGCCAAGCGCTCAGAGTTCATACGGATACAGGCTGAGGCCCTCAAAGAACTCTCTACCGGCGATGACAATGCTGTCCTCAGGAGCGTAAGAGACCATCAAAAAGCGATGAAGCTTGATTACATTACGGAGGACATAGACAATCTTATCAGTGAGTCTCTTGACGGTGCCGAACGAGTGAAGAATATAGTACAGGATTTGAAAGGGTTCTCAAGGGTAGATGAAGCTGAACTCAAAATGACCGATATCAATGCCGGGCTGGAGAGCACCATAAATATCGTATGGAACGAGCTGAAATACAAGGCGACGGTAAAAAAAGATTACGGTAACATCCCGCTGATCAACTGCAATCCAGGCCAACTGAACCAAGTATTTATGAACATGCTGATCAATGCCGCTCATTCTATTGAACAGCACGGCGAGATAGCCGTCAGGACGTGGCGTGAGGGCGCATACTTAAAAGTTTCCATAGCGGACACCGGCTGCGGGATTCCGGAGGATAAGCTGGGCAGGATATTCGAGCCTTTTTTCACGACTAAGGATGTCGGCAAAGGAACAGGGCTCGGCCTCAGTATAGCTTACGACATAATAAAGAAACACGACGGAGAGATATTGGTTGAAAGCGAAGTCGGCAAGGGGACGACCTTCACGATCGTCATCCCGATCACTGAGGACTCAGAATGACCCGCCGTTTGCTTTCAGGGATTCTATGTACTTCATTATCTCGGATTCAAAGTTGTCGCTTAAAATTCCCTTGCCCATTGCGTTTTTAATTTCTTCGATGTTCCAGTACCCGACCTCGTCTATCTCTTCCCTGTTAAAGGACAACGGCCCATTGTGGACGCATGAGTAGGTAAATACAAGCTCTGTTTCGTAAGGGTTGGAATGGGCATAGGAATAAAGGAACTGATAACTGACTGATACTGATAAGAAATTGCTTTTTCAGCATGAGAGTAAAATAGCACGGGAAAGGGGAACTTATCATACAATAGGCCGATTTTAAGGTCAAAATTTTGTAGGGAAATAGGGACAGACCCCTCGAATTTACTCCAAATCGAATTTGACACAGGAAACCGGACTACTGGCAAGACAGGATAAATCGATTATCTTGACCGTAAATAGAACCGTCCCAATTTCTACACATAAAACCTATCGGCTGACAGCAGCGGTTATATCCCTCTCGACGCTCTTTGCAAGCAGATAACGAATATAGGCGTTATAGGAAAGCCCTCTTTTACGCGCAAGCATCTTTATCTTTTTCAGTACCAGCGGGTCAAACTTTAAGGTTACAGGAGTGAGTTTAGGTCTTTTAAAGACATCCCCGCATTTCTGAAGGTCATCCCAGTAATCTCCGATAGAATGGCTTTCCCAGAACTTTATTTCATCTTCTTCTGTTTTCATAACAGGCATATTTTTCATCATTTGCTCCTTTTCTTGTAAAGTCTTTTTATCTTATCGTCCATATCCATTGCTGTAATAACCCTTACAGTGCCCTTGCCTTTCAAGGCATATACGACAAACAGATATCTTCCGCCTATGGTATACCCAAGCATATAGCGAGTGCCGCTCTTACCCTTTCTAATCCAAGGGTCATCATCAAATGCCACGTCTTCAACCTCATCAGGCGATATGCTGTGCCGTGCAATGTGGGCGATATTGTTATCGTCCCATTGAAACTCCATTATCTCCATGAATAAGTTTTGCTCAAAGGTATTGCTGTTGTCAATATCTTTGAGTTTTCATCAAAAACAGTAGGCATTAGGGGCGAGCAACTGTCAACCCGCCGGGTGTTATTGCAATTATCGGTGATTTTGTAAACCGTGTGAAGTTCAGAGGTGCAAGCGCGTTTATGCCGTTTAACGGTCGCTGTCCAGAATGGCGCTGATGAAATAGCAGCCGAAATAAAGAAAAAGAGATAAATTCCCTTTTTGAATTTCTTGGTTGATGCTTACAAATAATTCAGGTCAAAATCAAGAGCTAACAACCACCTGCCCCTTTTTCTTTTTGTTGGTCAGATCGAAACGATAATTCTCGTCTTGACAAAATAACATTTAACTGTCACAATACAGGCATGAATAAAAAACAATACACGATTGAAGAAATATGCAGCCTAACCGGTATGACACGAAGGAATATAAGGTATTACGTGCAGATTGGACTAATAGATCCGCCTGCCGGTAGAGGTAGAGGGGGCTTTTATAATGACAGTCATTTGGATAAACTTCGCCAAATTAAAAGCCTGCAATCTAAGGGAATGAACCTTGCCTCAATAACTGAATACCTTAAACATGGAAGTGCAGATACAGACAAAGTTTCATTGAGGGAGGTTTGGTCCAAGTACGAAATTGCACCCGGCATTGAAATATCAATTAGAGGCGATATTGAAGATATCCATAGGCGTAAAGTATCGCAGATTATTCAGGTGGCAAGAGCCATCGCAAAGGAGGATTCATCAGATGAGTGAGACAGTGCTCGTAGGCGTTATTGCAGAGGGTGATCATAAAAGAGAGGTCGAAATTCCTCTAATGGGGGTAGAGGTAATAGGCGATATAACAGGAACCGCCGCCAGAGTAAAAATCATTCACCGCTTTAAAAATAACGAAGACTGTCCATTAGAGGCGATTTATAAATACCCTTTGCCGGAAGGCGCAGCGGTTTGCGGATTTACAATCAAGACCAATGAAAAAACTGTAGTGGGTTCTGTTGATGAGCGCGAAGCTGCGTTTGAGCAATACGACAAAGCCCTTTCAGAGGGGGATGGCGCATACCTTTTGGATCAGGAAAGAAGCAATATATTTACACTTTCGGTCGGAAACCTAAACCCCAAATCAACCGTAACCATTGAAACAGAATATGTTACTTTGCTTGAAAATAACGACAATGAGGTGCGTTTTTATCTGCCTACAACAATCTCACCTAGGTATATTCCTGACAATATGCCCGATTATAACGGCATACCTGAAGGAGAGAGGGTCAATCCTGAATTCAGATCACATGTTTCTTATGGATTAAGCATCAAACTCAATATTCACGGCAAGGAAACTATCACCGCTGTGGAATCGCCTTCTCATAAGATAAGAACATCTTTTAATGCTGAATCAATCATGGTAGAGTTTTCTGCCGATACAGTCGAAATGGATAAAGATTTTGTCTTAAATGTAAAGCATAAGGAAGATTCAAAGTCAAAAGCATACTTATGTGTAGATAACACCGGGGACAAATTTCTACAGATAGACTTATTAGATCCGGACGAAATTGCAGGCGATAACAGTGATAAGGATGACAATGAAAAAGAGATTGTATTTCTTCTTGATTGCTCCGGGTCTATGTCAGGCAGTTCTATCACTGAGGCCAAAGATGCATTAGATATTTTGGTAAAGTCGCTGGGTGATGGTGTTTATTTCAACATATATAAGTTTGGCAGTGAATATACAAAGCTCTTCAAAAAAAGCATGGCAGTTAATCAGAACACACGGAAAAAGGCGATAGATTATATCGCCAAGATAGATGCCGACATGGGCGGCACTGAAGTTTACGATGCCCTTAGCAATATTTTTGAGGGCACACCATCTGTTGAGAACAAGCGCGATGTAATACTGATAACCGATGGTGAAGTAGGAAATGAATCAGAGATATCTGAATTGGTCAGCAAGCATGCCAGAGAAAACAAACTATTCACGGTAGGCATCGGATATGGACCGAATGAGCAACTAATAAAGGAGACATCCCGGGTTTCGGGTGGAACTTATGAAATGATTGCGCCCGGTGAATCAGTAAAGACTAAAATGCTAAGGCTGTTAAGCAGATTTACAGGTGGATGTGTGGAAGATATAAAAATATCAGGTAAAAAGATCGAGCAGACGCCTGCTGCGGCATTTGCATATAAAAGAACCATCACCACAATATTCGCAAGAATTAAAGAGGCTGAGATTAAAGATGAGATAGCCGTAAATGGTGTGTTCAAAGGCAGCAAGGTAAAATGGTCTATTCCTGTATTCGCTATAGAGGGAATTCAAAGCCCTATTTCTAAGCTCTGGGCTCGCGAAATAATCAGAGAAATGGAAGCAAAGTCTTTAAATGAAAACTCCGGCACAAAACAGAAAAAAAGAAAGTCGAATATAGTCAAAAACAAGATAGTCGAACTGTCTAAAGAGTTTGGCATTCTTTCCAAACATACAAGCTTTATCGGTATAGAACAACGTGAAGACAAAGACAAAACCATCGAAGAGTGTGAATTAAGAAAGGTTCCTGTAATGCTTACTCAGGGATGGCACGGAATCGAAAATGGGAAATTTAGTTTAGCATCACCCATAAAACCATCGATAGCAATGATGGAGTGTTCACGCGAAGCCCCGCCAAGAGACTTAGAAGTTATAAGAAATAAATTACTTTCTGCATACGAAGAGGTCATGAAACTAAATATAGAAGATGGCAGTTTCGGCTATGATGTCATTGACGGGTTAAAAGATAGTGATATTATCAAACAACGAATAGATTCAATTTTAAAACAGCTTTTGGTGGAGGATGCGTTAGTAGAAAGCCTGAAAGTATTTATAGCAACAAAAATTGTCATTGGTCTTTGGGAAAAAGGTTGCCATGCTAAATTAACTTACTACGATGACGCTCTTAACTGGGTGAAAGAAAAGGAGCAAGGAGAATTCGCTTTTATGCAAAATAATGCATTATTGAATGAACTGGTAGGGTTCGTTCAATCTAATGAATTTCCCCAGTTTGCGGTAGATAGCATTGAGGAAGACTAGGTAATGCAATATTTATTTGTTTTTTTATCGAGTGGCGATTGTGATATTGTATAGTAAATGAATTAGCTGATTAAGGAGGTTTGTGTAAAATGCATCCTCGATATCATTTTCTATTTCCAAATCAATGACAATAATTAATTGGGGCGGATTTATCGGCACCGCGCTTGGTATCTGCGTTTTTTTGGGACCCTTTGCGTATAAGGATAGGCGGAGCAAGGGTGGTTCACGTTTTCGTGCAATTCTGGATGTCGGATTAGTGTTTGTGGTTCTGTTTCTTTTGATTATGGGTGGCAGCAATGCGCTGTATGGGATTAGTTGTGGATGAGCCACCACAGATTCTTGGAAGTGGAGGGTATGATCCAGGACAAATTGACAGGCAGCGAATTATATTTTTAAAATGTCTGACATAAGCAAGCACTATGCAACTCTTGGTCTAGAACTTGGGGCTTCTCCAACAGAAATAAAAGAAGCTTATAGGGATTTAGTCAAAGTTTGGCATCCAGACAAGCATATTCATGATGAAAAGTTGCATCCAAAAGCTCAAAAAAAACTACAACAAATAAATAAAGCTTATGAGGAAATACAAAAGTATTTAACTAATAATTCGTACCAAAAACCCTCTAAGCCTTTTGCAGAACAGAGGTATGATTCTAAAAATACTGCTCAGTCCACTCAATATAATGATAGATCCGATTTTCATGCCTCAAAAAGTTATTCATCAAGAATAACGGCAATCAAGAAATATTTGCGTTATAATATGCCAGATTCAGGGGCACTGTTCATGTTGCTTTTTGGTTTCGTTGGTATGGTGATAACATTTTCCTTGGGTTTTGTGCATAGATTTGGGGTCAGGTCTTGCAATGCAACATAAAAGCATGGTATCATTTATCCATGGCAAGGCCGCTGAGAATAGAAATCCCCGGAGCTGTATATCATGTGACCTCAAGAGGCAACGCGCGTGAGACCATCTTCCCTGATGAAAACGATTGCTCCGATTTTCTGGACACCCTTTGCTCTATAGTAAAACGTTACTCATGGATACTGCATGCCTATTGCCTTATGGGCAATCATTATCACCTGTTGGTTGAGACCACGGAAGGCAATCTGTCAAAAGGAATGAGACAGCTTAACGGAGTTTATACACAGCGATTTAATCGCAGACACCAGAGAGTTGGGCACATATTGCAGGGAAGGTACAAGGCAATTCTCGTTGATAAAGATAGCTATCTTCTTGAACTGTGCCGTTATGTCGTACTGAATCCGGTGAGAGCGGGATTGGCGAAAAGTCCCGGAGACTGGGGATGGAGCAGCTATAACGCCACAATCGGAAAAAACATAAAAGTTTCTTGCCTGACGACGGATTGGATACTTTTACAGTTCGGAGAAAAGAGAGAGAACGCAGTGCAGAGGTACAGAGAGTTTGTGCGGAGCGGCATGAGCGAGGAATCGCCATTGAAGGCTGTTCGCGGGCAGTTGATACTCGGGCATGATGAATTTGTCGATAGATTTGAAAACCTTTTGCTGGGAAAGCAGGATATAAAGGAAGTGCCGAAAGAGCAGCGTCACGCTACAAGGCCGCCGCTGAAAGAACTGCTCAAAGGAATCGGAAAGAAGGCTGATGATGATAAAGACCGGCAGATTTATGATGCGCATGTAAAATATGGATATACCTTGAGAGAGATTGCAGAGGGGTTTAAGGTGCACTATTCTACAATAAGCAGAGCTGTCAAGCGGGTGACAGAAAGAGAGAAAGGGGTTTCTGCACGATGCAAGACCTGACCCCATTGTGTATTGTTGCAGAGGGGTTTAAGGTGCACTATTCGACAATAAGCAGAGCTGTCAAGCGGGTTACGGAAATAGAGAAAGATATTTCTGCACGATGCAAGACCTGACCCCATTGTGTGCTGACGAACTCTTGGTTCTTCACGTAGCGCAGCGGAGTGAAGGTTCAGGAGTGAGCCGCTCAACTGCGTGGTGTTAGGCAAAGGGGGCGGCAAGTCTTACGACGGATTCCGCCGAAATCTTTGTTTGCATCTCTCGCCAACCTAGAAGATAGTTTCTGCCATATGAACGGGATACTCGTAACTGAAATTCTTGGCTTAAAATACGCTGTGCTTTCTCTTCTGGGTCGTTAGACGCAACGACAATTACGGAATTGTTTGAAGGCTGATCTTTCTCCCAGAATCGACTATTCCAAGCAAAGGATAGAACCGCGCCTTGCATTTGGGCACCCTTCTCCAAGTAGCAGTTTCTTGCGTTTTCAATTAGCACTAGATTCCTACCCGGCTCGGAGCGAACAGCAGTTGCCAAATAATCTTTCAGCGGATGCTGGGTGTTTATTTGCGTTACAAAAACACTCCCTCCTTCGGAACGAAGTATTAAGCAAGGAAGTTCTTTGATGTTGAAAACAGAACCCTGAGTTCTATTTCTCTCGGCATACTGTTTAGCGGACTCTAGCGATAAGTGCATGCAACCTTCCGAATAAAGAGTTACCCAGATGGAATGCCACGCATTTCGTCCGACATAAACATAGTGCAGCACCCCGGCGTCTACCGCGTAAAGCGTAGAGCTGATTATTTCAGGAAACGCGTTTTTTGTAAGTGTTTGTAGCATGAGTCAGGTCATAGGGTCAGGTCTTGCAATGCAATATGTGTGTGGGAAAATAAAGACAACTTCTCGGATTCAATTAGCCCCATAGTTTGACCATTCCAAACTATGCCCGAACTGCCCTTCTCAAAGCAGGCTTGGGCTTAGGATGTTTTCTTAACTGCATTACCAGTCTTAATGTTTTATTTACTGTCTCACCATCCGGAAATTCATCTGCAACATCGGGCTCCAACAGCACCAGATTGGTTCCCTCCTGAAAACGACGGGCATATTTTCCGCGAACGCCTGTTTTCAATAGTTCCTTCAGGTCATACTCTGGGCGCAGATCATCGTTAATCTTCTGTTTGTTCTCCTTCTTCATAAGCCACCCTTGAAATATATTTTATCAGAATATCGGGGATTCAACAATGTGGGATTCAACAATGACATAGACTTTGTAAAAAACAGGCATGAATGTGTTATAAAAACAGGTACAATTTAAAGACACAGCCGCAAAAGGCTTTTTATTTTACGCACCATCAGGAGATTAACCCATAATCCTCGGTATCGGTATGGATGGCAGGCGAGTCAATAGGGCATAGTTTTGCTATAATCTTCAATATAGGAGGGCAAAGGGTTTTGAAAACATTAGATGAAATAAAGACGATTATCAAAAGCAATAAAGAAAATGTATGCAAAAAATATAAAGTGAGTGAGATCGGCATTTTCGGTTCGTTTGTTCGGGGAGACCAGAAAAAAAGGAGCGATATAGACATCCTTGTTGATTTTTATGAAATACCCGATTTGCTCGAATTTATAGAACTTGAGCGTTATCTGGAGCGTCTTTTAAAGAAAAAGGTTGATTTGATTGACAGGGAAGGCTTAAGGCCTGAATTGAAAGATATAATTTTAAAGGAAGTTGTCTATTTATGAAGCGTGAATATACCCTTTATGTGAAAGATATTGTTGAGTCGATAACTTTCATCGAGGAATTTGTCGCAAATATGGATTTTGAACAATTTGTTTCGGATGAGAAGACAAAGAACGCAGTAATAAAACGGCTTGAGATTATCGGCGAGGCTGTAAAGAATATTCCCCAACAGGTAAGAGTCAGACAAAAAGATATTCCGTGGAGCGACTTGGCGCGCATGAGGGATAAACTCGCGCATGAGTATTTTGGAATTCGCTATGATATTGTCTGGCGGGTTATAAAGAAAAAATTGCCTCAACTCAAGCCGAAAATAAAAAAAGTCCTTGAAGATTTAAAGAGTGAGCAAAAATAATGAGATCTATAATAAGCCTATTAACACTGCCTTATTAACCCATGATTCTCGGCATCGGCACAGACATAGTTGAGATAAGCAGGATAAAAAGCTCTGTAGAAAAGTGGGGCGATACTTTTCTAAAAAGGATTTTTAGTCCTGATGAGATAGCCTATTGCTCGCAAAACAAGAATCCTTATCCCTGTTTTGCCGGGCGCTTTGCTGCCAAGGAGTCTGTTATCAAGGCGTTCGGAGGTCTTTCAAAACTGGGCGGACTAAGGGACATAGAGATACTTAACGAGCCTTCGGGCAGGCCTTATGTCAGGCTGTCGTCCCCGCTCGATTCCGGACTCATGATCCATCTGAGCGTTTCACACGAAAAAGGCCATGCTATAGCATCGGCTGTTCTTGAAAGAAAAAGCTCATAAAGATTATAATTTCTGTTTCAGAAATTCTTGCAGGAGGGCTTAGGTGAATATTGTCGTCTGCATAAAACAGGTTCCTGACACCGCAGAGGTGAGGATAAACCCTGAGACGAATACCCTTATAAGAGAAGGGGTTCCGAGCATCATAAATCCTTATGACACGCATGCTGTAGAGGCCGCGCTCCAGATAAAAGATAAGACAGGGGCAAAGGTCACGGTCATAACTATGGGGCCGCCGCAGGCCGAGGATGCGTTGAGAGAGACTATTGCGATGGGCGCCGACGATGTCAGGCTCATATCCGACAGGGCGTTTGCGGGCGCGGACACATGGGCCACATCCTACGCGCTTTACAAGGCGATAGACAAGATAGGCTTTGACATAATCCTTTGCGGCAAGCAGGCTATAGACGGAGACACAGCGCAGGTCGGGCCTGAAGTGGCCGAATTTCTGAACATCCCTCACATAGCGTATGTGAGAAAGGTGGAGGATGTGTCCGATAAATCCATCCGTGTCCAGCGTTTGATGGATGACGGTTACGATGTTGTCGAGTCCTCCCTGCCTGTGCTGCTTACGGTTGTTAAGGAGATAAACATTCCGCGCCTGCCTTCGCTCAAAGGCAAGATGGCGGCCAAGAAGGCCGTTATAACCAAGATGGACATAAATGCGATAGGCGCCGAGGTGGAGAATGTAGGGCTGAAGGGCTCTCCCACTCAGGTAAAGAATATTTTTGCCCCTGATGCCAAGGTTGACAGAAAGGTGCTTTCCGGGACCCTTGAGGAGCAGGTGGATGCCCTTGTGAAGGAGTTGGGGGTGATGAAATGCGTATAGAGGTCAGATCAGAAAAATGCGTAGGCTGCCAAGTCTGTATAGATTCGTGTCCATATACCGCAATCGTGATGAAAGACGACAAGGCTTTTATAAATGAATACTGCCAGTTCTGCAGGGCTTGCGTCAGTGTCTGTCCTGAAGGCGCGATTATCGAGATTGCCGAAGAGGGCGACAAAGTAAAGCCCGCAGATATTTCTGATTATAAGGGCGTATGGGTCTTTGCCGAGCAGAGACATGGATACATCGCTTCCGTAGCCTTTGAACTGCTTGGCGTGGGCAGAAAGCTCGCCGATGCAAGAAAGACAACCCTTTCTGCCGTGCTCTTCGGCTCATCCGAGAATGAGGCGAAAGAGCTTGTAAAATGGGGCGCTGACAGGGTCTATTTCTGCGGAGACGCTATTTTCAAGGACTTTAACGATGAGCCTTGTTCTGAACTTCTTTCGAGGCTTATATCAGAACATAAGCCGGAGATAGTGCTTGCAGGTGCTACGCCTATAGGCCGTTCATTTATTCCGAGAGTTGCAGCAAAACTTAAAACAGGACTAACAGCGGACTGCACATCTTTAGAGATAGACGCTGAAACCGGTAATCTTCTTCAAGTCAGGCCGGCCTTTGGCGGCAATATAATGGCCACGATACTATGCCCAAACAACAGGCCGCAGATAGCTACTGTGCGTCCCCGTGTTATGAAGAGGGGCGAGTATGTCTCGGATAGAAGCGGCGAGATTATCAAGGTGGAGTCAGGCAATCTGCTATGCAGAACCAAAGTTGTCGAAACCGTGACAGAGGAATCCTCATGCAAGGTTAACCTGCAGGAGGCCGAGGTTATCGTTTCCGGAGGCAGGGGGCTCGGCGATGCAAAGGGCTTTAAGCTGCTTGAAGAGCTTGCAGGGCTTTTGGATGGAACTTTAGGCTCATCAAGGGCGGCTGTTGACGAGGGCTGGATAGCTTACAGCCATCAGGTCGGACAGACAGGAAAGACGGTCTGCCCCAAGATTTATATTGCCTGCGGGATATCAGGTGCGGTGCAGCACCTTGTCGGGATGTCCTCGTCGGACGTGATTATTGCGATAAACAAAAATCAGGAAGCTCCGATCTTTAATGTTGCCACATACGGAATAGTCGGAGACCTTTACGATGTTGTGCCGATGATGATCAAGAAGCTTAAGGAAGCAAAGGCCTGATATGAAGCTGTGCTTTGTTTTTCCGGGACAGGGTTCGCAGTCCGTAGGCATGGGAAGAGAGCTTTACGACAGCCTTGCTGAGGTCCGTGAGCTTTATAAGATTGCCTCTGACGAACTCGGCTATGATGCAGCCAAGGTCAGTTTTGAAGGACCTCAGGAAGAGCTCAACAAGACTTTCATAACTCAGCCCTGTCTTTTGACCGCGAGCATTGCGGCCCTGAAAGCGATCGAGACAAAAGGTATCAAACCGTTTGTTGTGGCAGGCCACAGTCTCGGCGAATATTCTGCGCTCGTTGCAGCAGGCAGCATCTCGTTTAAAGACGCTGTGAAGATAACGGAGAAGCGCGGCAGAATAATGCAGGAGGCGGTGCCTGAAGGCAAAGGCCTCATGGCCGCGATACTCGGCCTCGACAGAAAGGTTGTCGATTCTATCTGCGGCAGTGTAACCGCAGGATATGCAGGCGTTGCCAACTATAACTGTCCGGGGCAGATAGTGATTTCGGGTGAGAAACCTGCTGTGGAAGAGGCGATGGCAAAGGCAAAAGAGGCCGGAGCGAAAAGGGCAATACCTCTTGCTGTAAGCGTGCCGTCTCACTGCAGGCTGATGGAGGATGCAGGAAAGCGTCTTGAGAATGAACTCCATAATATCTCCATAAACGAGGCAGGCATAAAATTTATCAACAATACCGGAGCCGCGTTAATCTCGACACCTGCCGACATAAGGAGTTCTCTGGTCAAACAGTTGAGCGAATCCGTGCTGTGGGAGGACTGTGTGAGGACAGCCTCGGCCTCGGGCGCAGAGGCCTTTGTCGAAGTCGGCCCCGGCAAGGTGCTGTCAGGCCTGATAAAGAGGATAGAGCCTTCGGCCAAGATTTATAATGTCGAGGATACGGCATCCCTCGATAAATTTATCGCAGAGGTCAAGAATTGATAATCGATGCGAGAGGGTTGGGGAATCCTGCCCACATTAAAAAGTTTATCGAGGCCTTCGACGGCGTATGCACAGTGTATGACGATGTGCAGGTTACGCTCGACTGCAGCGCAGGCGATCTGAAGAAGTTCGAGATTTATCTGAAGTCCCACCGCTGTATTTACTCAAAGGATTTGACAGACGGGGCTGCCAACATAAAGATTGAGCCGCCTTTCAGTTTATGCTGACCGAAATTGAAACAGGGGAGGGGAAGATGAAAAAGAAGGTTTCTGTAATAGGGGCGGGGAACGTCGGTGCATCGCTTGCACAGTTGATCGTACATTCCGGAATAGCGGACGTAGTTTTATTCGATATAGCGGAGGGGGTCCCGCAGGGTAAGGCTTTGGATCTCGCCGAAGCTTGTCCTGTATGGAAGTCTTCGTCGTCTGTTGTTGGGACCAATGATTTCGCAGACACAACCGGTTCCGACATAATCGTTGTTACTGCCGGATTTCCAAGGAAGCCGGGGATGAGCAGGGACGACCTGCTGTTTGCCAACGCGAAGGTTGTGTCCGATGTTGTGGAGGCCACATCTAAGCTTTCTCCGGATTCTTTAATAATCGCTGTTACCAATCCCATGGATGTCATGGCCCAAGTCAGTATGGATGTGTCGGGGTTCCCTTCCGAGCGGGTCATGGGGATGGGCGGAATACTCGATTCGGCAAGATTCAGGACGTTTGTTGCGTGGGAGGCTGGAGTGTCTCCTGAAGATGTCGAGGCGCTAGTTCTTGGCGGACACGGGGACCTGATGGTGCCGATGCCGAGATTTACCACGGTCAAGGGTGTGCCTATAACCGAACTCTTCAGCGCGGAAAGGATAGATGCCTTGGTACAGAGGACGAGACACGGAGGCGCGGAGATCGTATCGTTGTTGAAAAGCGGGAGCGCATACTATGCGCCTGCGGCCTCGACTTTCCAGATGGTGAAATCCGTTATTCTGGACGAAAAGAGACTGCTTCCATGCGCCGCCTATCTAAACGGAGAATACGGCGTTACAGGGTATTACACAGGCGTTCCGGTGGTGCTGGGGGCATCAGGGGTGGAAAGAATAGTTGAGTTGAAGCTTAATATCGAAGAAGAGAAGGATCTGGACAAGTCGGTAGTCGCCGTTAAGATGCTCGTCGAAAAACTAAAATCATAGGAGATTTGCTGATGGACAGAAAATTGTTGGAACAGTCTCTGGTGCTTATAAAGCCCGACGCTATGAAGAACTCTTTGACAGGCTATGTGCTTTCGCAGCTTTCGGAGTTTCATACAGGGTTGCGCTTTGCCGGAGCAAAGATAGTGAATGTCAACAAAATGCTGGCGGAGGAGCATTATGCGGAGCACAGGGGCAAGCCGTTTTACGCGCCTCTTATCGAGTATATTATCGGTATGAGCCACTATCCTGATGAGCCGTGGAAGCGCAGGACAGTCGCTCTTGTATATCAGGGAGAGGACGCGGTGCAAAAGATACGCGACATATCAGGTCCTACTAACCCTCATGTGGCGAGGGACAAGAGGCCGGGCTGCATTCGTTCTCTCGGCACGATAGTCCCGCTGAAGGACGCGGCAGGAAACCCGATCGGCGACCGTATCGACAACCTGATCCATGCCTCGGCAAATACGGATGATGCCGAACGTGAGATCAAACTCTGGTTCGTGCCCGGAGACATCCCGCCGCTTATGCGCATATACCCTACGGAAGTCAGTTCCGAACACTACTATTTCAAACCCGGGAAACTCTACAAAGAATATGAGAAAGAGAGCGTCTGCATAGTCGCTCCCGGCGACGTTGTCTGGAAGTCTGACATGGACGCCCTCCGTTTGTTGAGTCAGGGTTCTGCAGCGCCATGCACGATCGAGGCTGTGGCCGCAAAATACCTTATAAACGGAAATACCGACTAACCCGGCTGTCCTGTCCCCGACGTATTCTCCGGAAACGGAGAATACGTTTTTTTTTCTTGAACGACTGTTTTTTTCCGGTGCGCTTCTCTTAATATACCCTAAGGTGGATAATGCATATACTTATTATCGATGACGAAAGGGATTCTCTTTTGTTGTTAAAAAAGATACTGAGGGATGCCGGGTACAAGGATGTCTTTGTTGCGGGTTCTGCGGAAGAGGCGTTCTGTATCTTGGGAATCAAGGACGAATGCGTGCCTGCGGCCAAGATAGATATGATACTGACCGATGTTTATATGCCCGGGATGGACGGTATCGAGGCTGTAAGACGCATTAAGAGCCATAAGTCGTTAGAAGATGTCCCTGTGATCATGATTACGGCGAGCAATGACAGCGACAAGCTGCAGGCATCTTTTGCCCTAGGCGCTGTCGATTATATTATGAAACCTATCAACAAATTTGAGCTTATATCGAGGATAAGGTCCGTTATCAGGCTGAAGCATGAGACGGACAAGCGCAAGGAGAGGGAGCACGAACTCATGGAGGTTTCACGCCGTCTTGAAGATGCAAACCGCATCTTGATGAGGATATCTTCGGAAGACGGACTTACCGGACTTCAGAACCGCCGTTTTTTTGACGAACATTTTGAAATCGAATGGAAGAGGGCCTTCCGCGAATCTTCGAAGCTTTCTCTGATAATGATAGACGTGGATTATTTTAAGGCTTATAACGACAGATACGGACATCTCGCAGGGGATGATTGTCTCAAGATGGTCACTGCAGCGCTTAAGGCCCTTATCAAGAGACCTGCCGACTTTATCGCGAGATACGGGGGTGAGGAATTTGTCGTAGTGCTTCCTGCTACGGACGAGGTCGGCGCGCTTAAGGTCGCTGAAGAGATGAGGCAGACGGTGGAGTCGGCCGGCATCGCACACGAGAATTCGACGACTGCCCCCTGTGTTACCATCAGTTTAGGGGTCGCTTGCGCTGACCCTGTCATAAACAATGTTCCTGAAGCGCTTATTGCCGATGCTGACAGGGCGCTCTATAGGGCTAAGGCGGGCGGACGTAACAGGGTAGAAGTCGCATAACATGCCGAAGGGCAGGTGCCCCGCAAACCGGTAAAGAGTCTTGCGTAAAGCACGATATGATAATATGAATAAATCTATTTTTAATACGGAGCTTGATTGGTCAAGGAACAGATAAAGAGAAGCATCGTAATACCTGTTTTGGATTTCTCACCCCACAGCGAGTTCAATATAAGGACGCTGCTCGAAGACCTAGACGGAGTTGAAGGAGAGGTCATCTGCATCTTCAACTCCAAAGAGGTGTACGACGAATTGAACGGCCACCCGAGGATAGACAAGTACTGCTACAACAAACTCAACGCGGGGGTAAGCAGGTCGTGGAACATGGGCATAAACCTCTCCGAGGGGCGGACGATATCCATACTGAACGCCGACCTCCATGTGGCGCCTTCCCTGTTCGACGAACTCGAGACATATCTGTTCAGTCTTGAGAATGCGGTCATAGTGGGCCCGCAGGGGTCTTACATAGACTTCCCCAAGCTCAGTGTTGCGAGGTATTTCGAAAAAGGGACTTTTAACGAACCTGTCCGGACCAACGATGTCTCAGGGTTTCTTTTTGCTATACATGCGGAAAGGTTTTTGAGTCACAATCTTATGTTCGACATACAGTTCAGTCCCTGCTTTTTTGAGGAGTGGGACATGGGAATTCAGGTGATGCAGAAAGGACTTGCGTGCTATGCCGTTCCGGTGGCTGGTTTTGAGCATCACTGGGGGGTTTCGAAGGGGTCGGAGTCGCCTATAAACTATTTCGGGAGGGACATTACCCGCGACGAGGCGCTTCTCGAGAACAGAAACCGTTTTATAAAGAAGTGGCACCGGCTTTACGGTCCGAAGCCTGAATGAATATTCTCTTCCTCACGCATTTTTATCCCAACTATGTGCCTGACCTTCTTTTGCACGGGTTGAGGAAACTGATCGGGGGCCGCGTGGTCGATTATCCGCGCAAGGACAGCCTGTATGACGGGGAACTGTTGGGCGTCCCGGCTGAAAACGAGGTTTTCTTCAACTGGTTTCCATCAGATGACGGCATCATCGACAGGGAAGACATTCCTGAAAAGGTGAGGAAGGGTTTTTTCAAATATATAATCTGCGATTCGCGGCTGACATGGACGGATTGGACGCAGCTTTCTGAAAAGTTCATCATAGATATTAAAAGCGATGTAAATGCCATACCTTTTTTCCGCGACGAAGCGCTGCCTGTGCCTGACGGGCTTGTTATTATAGACGGAGGCGACGCCCCCCTTAAGATTCCGTCCGGCAACTATGTCGTATGCAGACGCGAAACCACCAACGCAGGCAACACTATCCCATTGCCTATGGCGCTGCCCGATGAAATATTCGAGTGGATCAGCGCTTACGATAATGAAGAAAAACGTTACTCTGTAGGCTTCCTTGGAAGCTTTAACGAGTATTCGGAGGGCAGAAGGAAGCTCATCGAGGCGATAGCTGAGTTTTATCCCGACAGTCTTTTGAAAACTACTGTGGTCCCTTCGGAAGACAACCCTAATCCGCACGGCAGGTTTAACAGGAACGATTATTACAGGTACATGCAGAGATGCAGGATCGTACTCAATCTGCCGGGGTTGGGATTCGATACCTTCAGGTATTGGGAGAACGCGGCCTGCAATGCCGTCCATATTGCGCAGCGTATGCCGATCTATATCCCCAACGATTTCGAAGACAATAAACATATCCTCAGATTTTCGAATGCGGATGAACTGCGCAGGGCTGTCGATGCCGTGCTTGAGGGAAAGGTCCACCCGGATGAACTGGTAGAGGCGGGCCGGGAACACCTGCTTAAGTTCCATACCACCACCAAGCGGGCCATGTATCTGCTGAGACGGCTGCATGCTGTTTTAGGTTGACCATGGGGCTGAATTACTACTCGCCGTTAAAACCTGAGCACAATACAAAGTACGACGACACTCCACGTCTGGATATAGCCGACCTTATCTCGCAGGGAGACCAAAGGGTCCTTGAAATAGGCTGCAGCACAGGAGCTACCGGGCGTTTGCTGAAACAGAAATTCCCGAATATGATTTATGAGGGGGTGGAACTGGATGAAAGCGCAGCCGCTATAGCGGCTGCACGCCTCGATAATGTTATTGCAGCAGATATGGAACGTTCCGATCTCGCTGCAGCGGGAATTGAAAAGGGGGCTTTCGATGCAGTCATCTTCGCAGATGTGCTTGAGCATCTTTACGATCCGTGGAAGGCGTTGTATACGGTAAGGGATTTTCTGAAACCGGACGGGAAGGTCATTGCGAGCATTCCGAATGTCCAGAACATTCATCTCGTCCTTCACCTGCTGAAGGGCAACTGGAGTTACGACAAATACGGTTTGCTGGATGCTACCCATGTAAGGTTTTTTACGATGAACGAAATAATCAGGCTGTTTAACGGCACGCGGTATAGAATAGCGCAGTGCATCAACAATATTCAGCCCGAATTTGAGTATGACGGATGGCCGAGAGACCTTGATTTCGGGAATGTATTATTGAAAGACGTGACCTTTGAAGAGGCCGTAAAGCTATATACGGTCCAGTATCTTATTGTGGCCCGGAAAACCGGGTAGTCTTTACGTTTACGGCTTCCATGACCCTTTCTACTACAGTACCCCAGTCTTTAGGTTTATCCTGCCTGAATATGCGCATGGACGGATACCATGGACTGTCCTCCCTCTCAAGCAGCCACCTCCAGTCAGGCACATAGGGCAGCATCAGCCACACTTCTTTGTTCATGGCGCCCGCAAGATGGGCGATTGCCGTGTCCACGGTCACTACAAGATCGAGGTTGTTTATCAATCCGGCCGTGTCTTCAAAATTATTTATCTCCTCCGTGCGGTCTATAAGCTTGGGATGAATACCGCCCCCTTTATTTAACACCTGAAGACTGTAAAAATCCATGCCCTGCATCTCCATCAGGCGACTTATCGCCCCGAATCCGCAGGACCT
>SCQE01000139.1 GCA_004321915.1 Nitrospirota bacterium | reverse complement strand
CAAAATGAAAATACTGCATTTCAGCCGCAAAGCCCTTATGCCATTGCAAAACTTTATTCATACTGGATGGCAGTTAATTACAGGAATGCATATAATCTTTTTTCCTGTAATGGTATTTTATTCAATCATGAATCTCCAAGACGCGGTGAGACATTTGTTACACGCAAAATCACACGGGGAATTTCAAGAATATTAGCCGGAAAACATGATAAGCTGTTTCTCGGGTATCTCGATTCAAAGCGTGACTGGGGTTTTGCTCCCGAATATGTAGAGATGATGTGGATTATGCTGCAACAGGATGAAGCTGACGATTATGTTGTCGGCACAGGTGAGAGTAATTCTGTTAGAAACTTCCTTGAAAAAGCTTTTTCTTATTGCGGTGTTGAAATTGAATGGAAAGGCAAAGGAGTTGAAGAAAAAGGTATAGTCAAAAGTTTCGAATCTCAATGGAAAGAAAATTTGAAATCGGGAATGGAAGTAATTGGAATTGACAAAAGATATTTCAGACCAACCGATGTTGATTACCTGAAAGCTGATATTTCGAAAGCACGCAAAAAGCTTGGATGGGAGCCAAAAGTTAATTTCTATGAATTGGTTGAAGTCATGATGGATTATGATATGCTGATATTCGGTTTAAAAACACAGGGTGCAGGGTTTAAAGCCGTAAAGGAAAAAGGTATGCACTGGACAGAACATAAATCTCTTAGTTTCGGAGCTGTTGAAAATGAAAGGTAATTATTCGTCGAATATTTATATAGCAGGGCACACGGGACTGGTTGGTTCTGCTTTACATAGAAATCTCAAGGATAAAGGTTATTCAAATTTCACATTATATGATATTAAACAACTTGATTTGAGGCGCCAGGAATTAGTCGAAGGATTATTTGAAAAGCACAAGCCGGAGTATGTTTTTCATGCTGCTGCTAAAGTCGGTGGAATCGTAGCGAATAATACATATAAAGCTGAATTTATTT
>SCQE01000077.1 GCA_004321915.1 Nitrospirota bacterium | reverse complement strand
TGTTCTTCTTCCTATTCTAAAAACTTGAGCCACAATCTCAGGACTTTGTCCGCTCTGCACGCTTTCTACAGCGCGTTTCCTCAACTCAGTCAGGCTCTTATGATCAAGTCTTCGGGCATCACTCGTTCTCATGCATACAAGTATACCAAAATAAATAGATTAAGTGCAAATTATTATGAGACGGTTAATAATTATGCTTACAATTTAACCGCTCAATTTCCCTTGCTGTTTATTTTACTGAACATCTACCGTCCCGCTCTCTTAGAATGTTTGTCCTGAGTCGGTCTTGTTTTTCCATTCTTTTGAGGTTTCTTTTTAGTCGTTTTTTTTGTTTTTGCTGTTGTACTGTTTTTTAAAATGACATTTTTCTTCTCTTTTATGTTTTTTGCCTTCACTTTGACAGATGCATTTTTTTCTTTTACCTTATCTGTATGCGGTTTTACATCCAATACTGTTTCTTCCATCTCAATACCGAATACTGAGGAAATATCTGCATCTTCAATAATTCGCGCGCCTTTTCTCGGAGTTTTTGATATCAGACGCTCTGCTTTTTCCAAAACCGCCCTGTGTATGAGTTCATCCATTTCTTTATTACGAAGAGCGAAAAACAGAGCAGGGTTCTCATCAAGCCGTGCCCCCACCCCATACAGCGTCGCTGCCACATGTTTGCACATATCAGCCCAGTCAGGACAGGAGCAGTTAAATCTGATCTCTTTGGGCGCAGGGAAAAGACCGGCTTCTTTACGCATAAAAAGGTTTCCGATTTCGCGGGAAAATGTTCCGGCCAAAAGGTCCTGTATAGAATCGAGCATTCCCTGACACTCCGAAATCAAGGTCTGCCAGATACCGCTGTTTAGCGGAGTTATCTTTATTTCTACAGAATAAGGTTTTGAGGATGAACCTTGCACCAACGACCGAATAGAGCCTGCGGCAATCTGAAGGTCAAGTACAGCTCCGTGCCTGACATAGCTTCTGCCCCTGCCTATGCGATTGCTGTAATCGGCGTACTGTTCGAGATTTTTATTCCAAGCCTTGCCCCACCATGTCTTAGCAATTGCGCTGCCTTTAATGAGTACCGGCTTTGCATCGGGGTTTTTCTTCAATAGCTCTTTGAGCTTCTTTTCTGCCTTTGCTTTTTTTTCGCCTACGGTAACATATTCCGGAAACCCTGAATATCTATTGTATCTTGACCATCCCATTAAGGCCCCTTTCCGTTTGGTGATTTTGATAATAGGCAGTTTACCATAGATCTAAAGCGTGACGCTAAAGAGTTTTATAATATCTTCGTTGCTCATTTCTGTAATCCAAGCCTCGCTTCCGGACTGAATGACTTCCTGCGAAAGCTTGAGCTTTCCTTCAATCATCATATCTATCTTTTCCTCTATAGTGCCTTTTGTAATGAATTTGTGAACCAGCACATTTTTTTTCTGCCCGATTCTGAACGCCCTGTCTGTGGCCTGATTTTCTACGGCAGGATTCCACCATCTGTCAAAATGAATTACATGATTGGCTGCCGTAAGATTAAGCCCCACACCTCCCGCCTTAAGCGACAGCACCATAAAAGGCATATAGTCGGAAGCCTCGAATCTGGCAACAATATCTTTGCGCTTGCCAGCCTGTGTGCCGCCGTGCAGCACCAAGCCATCGTGATGAAAGAGACCTTTCAAATAGACTCTAATCGGCTCTGTCATTTCTCTGAACTGAGTAAAGACAAGCACCCGCTCCCGTTTTTCGTATATTGTTTCACAGATCTCACGCAACCTGAGAAACTTTCCGCTCTCCTCCTCCTCGAACCCGCCTGTGCCTAAATAATGGTCCGGATGATTACAGAGCTGTTTAAATTTCATGAGGGCCGAAAGGATCAGTCCCTTTCTTTTTATGCCGTCTGTTTTTGCAATGGTTTCTTTTAGATCCTTAACCATATGCTCATAAAGCACAAGCTGCCTTTTGCTTAATGAAGCATAGGTCTTCATTTCGACCTTCTCCGGCAAGTCGGATATAACTGTCTTGTCTGTTTTTAGGCGACGAAGAATATATGGAGTTACAACTTTCCTTAGCCGTGCGTAACCGCTGTGGTCTTTATTCAGGCTTTTTGTAAAATCAGAGAATTCCCGCGCACTTCCGAGAAGTCCGGGATTTATGAAATCAAAAAGAGACCACAGATCAGAGAGGCTGTTTTCTACAGGGGTGCCGGTCATGACTATCCTGTTTTTTGAGTGAAGATTTTTAACAGCTTTTGTCTGTCCAGCCGAGGGATTCTTTATCGCCTGCGCTTCATCCAGAAT
This sequence comes from Nitrospirota bacterium, assembly GCA_004321915.1. Lineage (GTDB taxonomy): Bacteria > Nitrospirota > Thermodesulfovibrionia > Thermodesulfovibrionales > Dissulfurispiraceae > MYbin3. The sequence goes on along the minus strand of SCQE01000077.1, from coordinate 82,185 downwards.
CACATAGGTCCACTTATGTGACTGCAGCCACTCATATTTCTTGATGAGAGAATAAGTGGTTATCACAAGGTCGAATTTCTTTACTGCATCGGCATTTTTGAGTTCCCCCATAACTCTATCCCGAACACTGGGATGGGCGATAACAAACTTCAGGTCAGGAACAAAACGTTTAATCTCGTTTTCCCAATTGGCAAGAAGTGAAACAGGCATGACAAGAAGGCTTGCGCCTTGTTCTTTTTTGGTCTTAAGCAGATGAAGCAAGGCCAGTATCTGGATTGTTTTGCCGAGGCCCATATCATCCGCCAGACAGATGCCGAATCTGAGTGAGTCAAGAAGGTAGAGCCATGCTACCCCATTTTGCTGATAGTGCCTAAGTTTCGCCTTGAACCCTTCCCCTAAAGAAAGAGCATCCATAAGTTCAGGGCTGCGTAGTTTGCGCGTAAGCGATGCCAGCCAGTCGCCGCTGTTTATGGATATTGCATCATCAGGAACATCAAAAGGCAGTGTCAGCTTCGGATTCAGCTGCATGCGGAGGGCATCCCGCAGCGTGAACTCGCCTTCTTGGCTTAGCTTTTTTGCTTTTTCATAGGCCGCAAGTGTCTGACGCAGTTTTTCGGGGTCAACCGCAACCCAGCGATTTTTGATAAAGGCAAGTCCTTCCGAAGCCTGTAGCAAAGACCGCGCCTCCTCCTCTGTAATCGGCGTGTCCTCCAAAAACAAAGCGGCATCGAAACTCAACAGAGCCTCCATACCCAAGCATGATGGAGCTTTACCTCCAACACTAATATTTATTTTCACTCCGGAGGATCTCCCTTTCCACCAGTTAGGGATCCTGCACAAAATACCTGATTCTTCATAAAACGGGATTTCCTTAAGAAACATAACCGCCTCACGCTCTGACCACGATAGAGGATGGAATATATCGCCGCTTTCAAGCATACCGGCTACAAGCCGGCTATTTTTTGCCGCTCGATGTACGGTAACAAGAAGTTCGAGCAATTTAGGGCGATCGCCTTTAAACTCCTCCAGTGCGTGTTTCAGAGGCATATGTTTGGACGAACCTTGATTATTCAAACCTGTGGAATATGTTGCAAGAAAGGCAAACGGATAGTCCTCTTTTTTGCTCTCAACGAGGTGAAAAAATACGCGGCCAACCAGATGCACGCCGGGGCTGTATGTCTTAATAAACTCTTGAACTGTACCGTGATAATCTTTTATCTCGCTTTTAAATGCGCTGTTGATGCCCTCCCAAACCTCACTCAGAGCTTCTCTGTTCAGATATTCTGAGCCCGTCATTAAGGGGGCGCTTTCAAATATACTGTCAAGCTCTTGATCTTCAATCCGTATCTTCGTGTTGTGACGGAGGGTCTCGATATCCGGCGTCAACCTGAGTTTTTTGGCATAGAGTCCGCAGAATTCTCGCCAATACTCAAGTGACGGTGATAGTGGAATTGTCGGGTCCGATAACCCAAGAAAAAGAAATGCCCTGTTCTTATCAATTAAGAAACGCCGGTAAAACTCCTGCTCAAGCAGTCTGCTGCTTTTATTTTCATGTATGTGAGTATCGTTCCATTCGAGCTGTATGGAATGATCCGGCATGACAGTTGCTTCAAGCTGATGCCCTGCAATACCCATTATTTCATCTTCACAATTGTTGGGTATTGGGATATGTGATTTCGTGGATACCTTTCATAACGGCTTGCCTGTCATTTGTTCAGTCAAATGTTGTAAAGTTGCCTGTTTTGCCGAATGCTAGGCATTAATTCTTCAGGAGTGCAAATCAACTGTAGTTTCAATATATATAGACTCTTTCATGCCATGCCTCCGAATCGAGTTTCCCTTTTTTCTATTATATCAAAGGGCATAAAAAATAATTTAAAATCTTCCATTGAAACTCCCCGTGGCAAGCCACGAGGCATCCTGCAAAGGCTTTTGTGAATCCACTATGGGATTCTACAAATAATCCGATGCCTGTCGCCATGCGACACGGGTAACTGAACGGGTATATAAGCATGTCTAAAAACACGCTAATGATACTAATCAAGCAAGGAGACATATATGCAAAGATGGGCAGTGGCAAATGGTATACGGATAAAGAAAGTATCGATGCCTATATGACACGTGATTGAGATACATTTACAAAAATTGAATTTAAATTAAGGGGTAAGTTAAAATGTCTGTTATGAGTTTCTTCAAAAGAAACAACACATGGTACATCCAGCTGGGGCGGGGCAAGGCCATAAGCCTGAAAACCAATGATAAGGCAAAAGCAACAGCCTTATGCAAGCATATTGGAAAACAGCTGTTAGTAGATACCCACAGGCAAGCCAGTGGCACTTTGCACTTACAGGCTTCGCCTGACGGCCTATGGCCGAATTGCCTCCGCTTAGCTCCGGGCAGCATTCACCCACTGGTAAACCCGTGGATCCCTGCTTTGGGATTGAATAAAACAGCTGAACATACTTATATTATTGATAAATAAGTCTTGGAGAGGTGGCCGAGTTGGCTGAAGGTGCACGACTGGAAATCGTGTGTGGGGTTAAACTCACCGAGGGTTCGAATCCCTCCCTCTCCGCCATAATTTTCTATATCCGGGGGTCGGCCCTGCGCAGCAGGCCGGTGTGAACCCCGCCAGATCCGGAAGGAAGCAACGGTAAGCATTATGTCTGGGTGCCGCAGCAAGCCGGTCCCATTTAAGCATCTGCCGACCGCCGAATATAGAAAATAAAAAAACAAGCTTTGCAATAACCTTAATAAAAAAATGTCATATCTCGTACTTGCAAGAAAATGGCGGCCCCAAAGCTTCGATGATCTTACCGGTCAGGAGCACGTATCCCGCATACTGAAAAATACCATTGCACAAAATAAAGTCGCCCATGCTTACATTTTTTCCGGTCCGCGCGGCGTAGGCAAGACGACCACGGCAAGGATCCTGTCAAAGGCGCTGAATTGCGCCGAAGGGCCGACCCCTACCCCATGCGGCAAATGCCAATCTTGTTTATCTGTTGTTGAAGGCTCTTCTATCGACGTGTCGGAAATTGACGGGGCTTCCAATACGGGCGTTGACAACATCAGGGATTTGAGGGAGCGTGTCAGGTACGCGCCGTCGGAAAGCAAATATAAAGTTTACATAATTGACGAAGCGCACATGCTGTCCACTGCGGCCTTCAACGCGCTGCTGAAAACACTCGAAGAGCCGCCGCCTCATGTAGTATTTGTGCTGGCAACAACAGAACCCCGGAAAATACTGCCCACGGTGTTGTCCCGCTGTCAACATCTTCCATTCAGAAGAATCACGAGCCACGCTATAAAAGAACGCCTTAAATTCATAACAAAGAATGAGGCGATAGTAATTTCGGACTCTGCCTTGGAAATGGTTTCGCGGGCTGCGGACGGGAGCATGAGGGATTCGCTTACGATACTTGATCAGCTTTCCTCTTTCTCGGACAACATACTCGATTCAGACGTAATGAACATGCTCGGAATTACCGACATACGTTCCATATCGGACATGACATCAGCGCTCATCGAAGGAGACAGAAGCCGCATAATAATGACGATAGCAGTGCTTATAGACACGGGTATCGATATCAAGACTTACACAAGGGACATGCTCCAGTTCCTGAGAAATCTGCTTATAGCCACGATCGTCGATACCACCGAAAATATTTTAGATCTTAACGAAGAAGAAGATGCGGCAATAAAAGAGTTGAAGAGCATTACCAACCAAGAACACGTTGCATTGCTCCTTTCTGAATTCATTAAAGCTGAACCGTCTATAAGAAGCTCTCTGTATCCTCGGGTCGCATTCGAACTCACGCTTATCAGACTCAGTTTTTTAAGCCATTTCAAAGACGTGAATGAAGCCATAAAATCGCTGGGCGATGTTCCCAAACAGATACGACCTGCGGCATCCCGGCTTGATAAATTCAGTCCGAAAGTCCAGCCGGTCGAAGACATTCCCGAAAACAAAACGCCTCCGGCACCACAACCCGACACACCTAGAAGCGAAGCAAAACAGAATGTTTCGCTTGCGGAAGCTTGGGGAAATATGATTACGCATATCGAAGAGAACGACTATCCGTTCGCATCAAAATTGAAAGAATGCGTAGCGTCCTTCAGCGATAAAACAATAGCGCTGTCTTTGAATGGCGGAGCATCTATGCATGAAGAATTTATCAGGGAAAAATTGAATGCGCTAAAAGAACAGATACATGAATTGTCCGGCATAAATCCCGAAATAAAAATAGAAATAGCCAAGGCAAAAGGCAAAAGCAAGAGGGATTTAATCGAGGATGCGAAACAGAATAAAATAGTAAGCACGGGCCTTGAGCTGTTCGAAGGACTCGTAAGCGATGTTATTCCAAACAAAAAGGGAGGCGATAATGTCTAAAAAAATGTTGGGCGATATGATGAGACAGGCCCAAAAACTTCAGGGAGAAATGCAGAAAATGCAGGAAGAGGCCAAGAAAAAAACGGTTGAAGCCACTTCCGGAGGCGGCATGGTCACAGTAACGGCAAGCGGAAACGGAGAGCTGGTATCGATAAAGATAGAAAAAGACGTCGTAAACCCTGATGACGTAGAAATGCTTCAGGACTTGATACTTGCAGCCACAAATGAGGCCATCAGGCGGGCACAGCAGATGGTGAACGACGAAATGTCAAAACTGACAATGGGACTTCAAATACCGGGAATGGGCGGTTTGGGTAATCTCTTTAAATAACCGCACTCCCGTATATGTCACAAAATATAATAGAGAACCTTGTAACTCAATTAACAAAGTTGCCGGGCATCGGAAGAAAGACCGCGCAAAGACTGGCTTTTTTCATCCTGACTTTGCCGGCTGAAGAAGCTAAAGATATAGCATCAGCAATAGTCGACGTAAAAGAAAACGCGCGTTTCTGCTCGAACTGTTTTAATATAACCGATGTCGACCCCTGCGCTATATGCAGCGACCCGTCCAGAGACAGCAACAGAATTTGCGTGGTAGAGGAACCGAGCAATGTGCTTGCCATAGAAAGGACCGGGATATTCAAAGGGACCTATCATGTATTGCTGGGCGCCCTCTCTCCGCTTGACGGCATAACTCCCGACAAACTTAAAATCAATGCGCTGATCAACAAACTTAAAGATAATCCGGTCGAAGAGGTCATCTTGGCCACCAACCCCAATACCAAAGGCGAGATGACCGCAAGATACATCACGGAGCTTTTGAAGCCTATGAATATAAAAACCTCCCGCATAGCCTACGGCCTGCCGATCGGCAGCGATATTGAATTTGCGGATGAAGTGACCCTCTCCAAAGCACTCGAAGGAAGACGGGATATATAACCCACTCTCAGGAGATATTACGATGAAATTTTCTCAAATGCTTATACCGACGCTTAGAGAAGCCCCGTCAGATGCCGAAGCAGTAAGCCATAAACTTATGCTGCGCGCCGGTTTTGTGCGCCAACTCGCAGCCGGATTGTATATTTATCTCCCCCTCGGTTTGAGGGTCATAAATAAAATAAACAGGATACTAAGAGAAGAGATGGACGCTATCGGAGCGCAGGAGATATCCATGCCCGTAATGCATCCTGCCGAGATCTGGCAGACTACCGGAAGGTGGTATGAAATAGGCGCTGAGATGTTCAGGCTCAAGGACAGGACGGACAGGGACATGTGTCTGGGGATGACCCATGAAGAGATCATGACTTGGCTTGCATCTAGAGAGATCCGATCTTACAGAGACCTGCCGCAGGTTTGGTATCAGATACAGACAAAACTGAGAGACGAAGCAAGACCCAAAAGCGGGATACTTAGAACAAGAGAGTTTCATATGAAAGACAGCTACAGCTTTGATGCGGATGAAGAAGCTCTCGACATAAATTACAATGCTCATGCAAAAGCATATCATCGTATATTCGAACGCTGCGGTCTGAAATTCTATCAGGTAGAATCCGACACAGGCATGATGGGCGGGGCGGCGGCCCATGAATTTATGGCGAGCAGTCAGGCAGGCGAAGACGACATAGTGCTCTGCGACAAATGCGGATATGCCGCCAATGTTGAAGTCGCAAAATCAAAACCCTCCGACAGCGGAAACACCGTGTGGGATTTCGAAGAGATACACACCCCGCAAAAGAGAACAGTAAAAGAGGTCTCGAATTTTTTGAAAGCAGTGCCCGCTAGCTTCATCAAAAGCCTACTTATGATATCTGACGACAAACCTGTTCTGGTACTGGTCCGTGGAGATCAGGATCTTCATGAAAAGAAGCTGTCAAAAATAATAGGCAAGTTCAGGGCGGCCGGCAAAGATGAGATATTATCCATACTCGGGGTCGAAGCGGGTTTTATAGGTCCGGCAGGGCATAAAGTCAGGATGCTCGCCGATCCTTCGCTAAAGGACGGTACATACATAGGCGGCGCTAATAAATCAGACTACCATGTGAAAGGCTTAAAAGCGGGTGTCCACTTTAATCCGGAATGGCATGACCTGCATACCGCGAAAGAAGGCGACCGCTGCGTAAATTGCGATAATGTCTTGAGAATCGAGAAGGCCATAGAAATAGGCAATATCTTCAAATTGGGCACAAAATATTCACTCCCCTTAAAAGCTGTTTACCTCGACAGCAACGGCAACGAGAAACCGATAATTATGGGGAGTTACGGCATAGGCCCGGCAAGGATCGCTGCAGCTGCCGTCGAACAGAACAACGATAAAGACGGCATCATCTGGCCCCGAAGCATTGCGCCGTTTGACGTTGAACTGATCCCGTTGAATGTCGACGACGCCAAAACAATAGAAGTGACAGAAATGATCCATAAGGGACTCGTTGCGGAAAAAATGGAAGTGCTGATAGACGACAGGAACGAAAGACCGGGCGTTAAATTCAAAGACGCCGATCTAATCGGCATTCCTGTTCAGGTCGTAATCGGAGAAAAGGGTCTGAGAGAAGGGCTTGTCGAGATAAAAGACAGGAAGACAAAGCAGGCGGAAAAAATAGCGGTCGGAGATGCAACAAGAAAAATTATCTTACTTGCACATTAAGAAATCTTTTTAAATGAGGCGTATTTTTTTATGGTCTCAAATCGTTCACGACTTTCAGTGGACTTTGATGTTTTTTCAAAATACTCCAGCAAAAAAACAGCGAGCAATGAAAAAAGGAATCCGGCTGCCGTCCCGAACACTACCAACTGCCTTCTCTTCGGCTTTATTCTTTCTTCCGGCGGAATTGCTTTTTCAAGGACCTGAATAAGCACAGGTTCTTTGGCCTCGTCGATCTTGGCGGCCTCATATTGCTTATACATCAACTCATAAAGTGTTTCACTATATTTAAGGTTCCGTTTTTTTCTCATTGCTTCGGTGCCCAAATAAGCCTTTCCCCTAGAATTTAAAGTCGGTTCATAATTAGCAGTTCCTTCACCCTCGAGTTTCTTCAATTGTTCTTTCAGGCCTTTTATCTCATTCTCGACCATCTGATATTCAGGATTCTGTTCAGTAGAATATGACTTCATTACTCTGAGCTGAACTTCTTTTGCGGTTATGTGCGCCCTCATACTGCCGATGCTGTCATCGGAAGAGGAGCCTTTTTCACCGCTGGAGGCTGCATCTAATCCACCCGGCTTGCCCATAAAACTTTTCATCTCTTCTTCTGCGCCTATGAGTGATTTCCTTGCATCTTTCAATTGATCTTCAAAAAACAGCCTCTTTTTGGATGCTTCGGTAATAGCTAATCCTTTCTGATACTCTTTGAACTCCTCAACAGAAACATTAGCAATATCGGCAGCCCTCTTAGGGTCACTGTCCTCTACCCCTATAACAAGCATTCCGCTTTTTTTCTCCTCGCTGGTCTGCAAAGTTGAAATGAGTAAGTTCCTTGCCCTCTCTCGGCTTTTTGTTTTATATAAGTCCATTAGATTGCACTTGTCTATAATACGATCAAGCACCGCCCTGCTTCTAAGAATGGAAAAATAGAACTCGGCCGGGGTCTTTGAAGCCACGCCTCCCCCTATCATCATTGCTGCGACTGCTGCGCCTCCGGGGCCCATTTGGCTCATAATCTGTGTTGGCGAAGAGCTTGTTTGAGGCGGGAGAATTTTGATTTCCGCCCTGTATACGGCAGGCAGCAGAAAACTGATTATTGCGGTCATAGCAGCAGAAGCTACCGTTATCGCCGCAATTAATTTCTTACGTTTCAAAACAACTATAACAATATCAAATAAATTTATCTCAGCCTCATCCTGCTTAACCTGTTTATTATCCAATTCCATCACCTTTATTTTTTAAAAATTGTCCAAATTACGCCTGTTGTCACAGCCATATTCATGAGTATCTGCGATATATCTCTTATATCGCGAAGCCATGCCACACGTGCAAATTTCTCAGGCACCACAATGCTGTCACCCGGATTTATCTCACGTGATTCATTTTCAAAGCCTTCAAACTCCCATCTATCTCTGCCTGAATTCCAAGACAATATCCCTCTGGAGAGCCTTCTAGCGCTTCCATCTGCTTTCAGAACATAAGCATTGTCCTCATCCGCAAACCTGCTGTAACCTCCGCTCAAATCCACATAATCCTTATAGTCCAGCTTATCTGAATAAACAAAGCTCCCTTGAGACATTACAGCCCCCACGACGTTAACTACGCTGCTCCTCTGCGGTATGTGGAGAGTGTCATTTTCTTCAAGTTCAAAATCATGCTCGCTCCCTTTTAAAAGACGTATGTGGGCAAGTTTGATCGACATCCGGCCCGAAGCCTTCAATTTCCTTAAAGATTCTATAAACTTCTGCTTTTGTTCCGCTTCAGCTCTCTTAGCCTGAATCTCTTCGGCAGAAACCGCCGTCGATATTTCAGACGCACTCCCAACAGTCAATTCCCTTTCAAGCCTAATAGCCATCTCATCTAGGCCTTTCTGTTGGAGCTCCTTAACACTTTGCCGCAAAAACACAGCGCCTTTAAGATAAGCCTCAGTTGTATATCCACCAGCCCTATCAATCAAAGAAGACAACTTCTCACCTTTTTTAATAACGTATGTACCGGGAAACTTGACCTCGCCCGAAATTGAAACTTTTTTCTGCAACTGCCATTCAGGCGTCGTACGGATAAAAAGATAGTCGTTCTCGCCCAATTTCAGATTATGCGCAGTATCGCCTGCAAGCGCTTTTTCAATATTCACAAGAAATTTTTCAGAAGTGGTCCCTTTGTCGGTAATCGCAACCCTAGACAACTCGGCCTCTTTGGGATAGGCGTAATATTTCAACCCGCCTGCCATACCGACAAGGTCACGAACAGTCATATTCTTCTTCAAGCCGTATTCACCAGCCCTTTGGACCGCGCCAAATATCTTCACGGTCCTCCTATCCTGAACAACGGGGTAGACTTTTACCACATCACCCGACTGGACCTTCATTCCTTTGGCCTCGTCCAAGGATGACTCCATGACGGTCTGGCGGGAATTATCAATAATTCGCTCTATCTGCACACTCCCCTTAGACGCAACATCGCTTAACCCTCCTGCCAGATCTATCAACTGCGCAACGCTGGTCTCTGCTTTCAGTTCATATACGGCAGGATTATTGACACTGCCGGCCATGCCGACAAGAGGACCGGACGGTGGAATAAATATCACATCCTCGGGCATAAGTCGTACATCCTTGGATTTATCGCCTTTTATAAGGAAATCATACATATCAAAATTCACAACAGTCTTGCCGTTCCGTTTTAACTGAATGTCCCTCATGCTCCCTGTCTTCGCAGGTCCGAAGGCCTGAAATATTGCATTTACGAGTGTCGAGAGCGATGATACGGTGTATGCGCCGGGCCTGTTAGCGCTGCCGGTCACATATACTTTTATCGTCCTCAGATTGCCCATGCTTACATTCATCTGGAAATTTGTGAAATATTTTGAGAACTCCTTATGTAATACATCCTTCAATTCCTTAAAGGTAAGCCCTGCAACCCCTATCGTCCCTACTTTGGCAAACGTAACTTTGCCGTCTCTTTCCACTGTGACGGTTTGCTCACCTTCGATCATTCCCCAAAGGCTTATTTTTATTTCATCACCCGGGCCTATAACATAATCTGGGCCAACAGGCGCATTGTACGATGATTTCAAAGCGAATGAAGGGCGGGTAAACATATCATAGCCAAACTGCTTAATTTCACGTGAAACATCAAATGGCGTCTTTATGCCCACAAGCTTGAAAGCAGAAGCAATCTTGTCCCTTGAACCTACAAAATATCCTGCATCTATTAATATGGCGGCTTCCTTGGAAATCTCGAAACCCGTTATTTGTGTCTTTATATCATCTTTATTAATATCTCCTGACTTTATTTTATCCAATTGTTCCGTTTTCGTATCAAGCTTTTTTGTGACCTTCATTATTCTTACAGGAACAGAAATGTACTCTGCAGGCAAGCTTTTTGTTGTATATTGAAATGAAATATCATCAAACTTTTTAAGAACATCAAATTGAAATTCGTCTATTTCTATAGGTTTATCAGCAATAAACGCTTCAAACTCGGATTGCCTGTCTTGCATTGATTCAGGTATTGTAATTTTATCATCATCGCGAAAAGGAAGAGACATAACTGGAGCTTGCGGCATAAGAATGACCCCGCCTCCCTGCGTATTGGATTGAAATGAAGGACCAAAAGGCGACATCTGGTTTTGTATGGCAAAAGATACATCAGTCAAAACAAGCTGCGTGCTGATTATTAGAACCAGAATCGCCTTGGAAAAAAACTTGATCATATTAGAAATCCCCCTTAATAACAAATGAACTTAAAATTATATACCTTTTCTTAGTCATATTACAAAATTCGGAGACTTAAAAACTCCTTGCCCCGAACCTTACGATATGCCTATAAATAAAAATATACACGGCTGCAAACAAAAAAATCAGTGCAGTTAAGGCAAATGTATTTGTACTAACCCCAAAAGCTACTACATCTACAGCTAGCACGAAAGGCAATATATAAACAGAGGTCTTGGGATTATTTTTGGACAATCTCATATGTATCAAACTGTGAAGATGTATCCTGTCAGCCTTTAGGGGTGAGTGGCTTCGCTTGACCTTCCTTCTGTATATAGAAAAAAGCACCTCAAAAATAGGATATATTAAAACGGCAACCGGGAATAGAGGAGAAACCTGTGGAATCCGGTTGATAATCAGTATCGAAATAACCACCAGTATAAAACCTATATAATAAGCCCCTCCATCACCCAGAAAAATCTTACCTTTAGGAAAATTCAACACAAAAAAACCGGTAATAGCCGAAACTGAAACTATACACACGTTCAGGATAAAATAATTCTCATAAATCAAAGACACCGCAATAAAAAAAACAAGAGAAATAATCGAGACACCTGAAGCAAGGCCGTTGAAACCATCTATAATATTAATTGCATTCGTAACTCCCGTAATAGCAAAAACACTGAAAGGCACGGCAGCCCATAAAGGCAATCTGAACAGACCTGTATCGTAGATAATCGTATCGAGCAGAATAATTGAGACTACAGCACCGAGAGACATTATAAAAAGCCTCAGTTTAGGAGGGATATTTGTTCTCACATCTTCATATAAACCCGCAAAAAAAGCAGGTGATGCCGCTGCAAGAATATACGCCCCGTCCATTCCTGAAAAACATAAGCTTATTGCAGAAGCAAAGAAGATTCCGACCCCTCCTGCCCTTGATGTAGGAATATCATGAAATCTTTGCGGCTTGTCATCTTTTGAGCAATCAATGCAGAAAGCGGTATTTCTCGAAAATCTTATTACGAGCAATTGAATTGCAAAAGACAACAAAAAAGGCATTACAACCATTAGAAAGAAATTTATTAACATAGGTTGTCTAAGAGTTCTACCTAGAGCCTCCAGTATAAAAATCCGGCATCCTCAGCTTTGTTCCGATCATAAAATGATTTTATATCGATCAAAACAGGTGGAGTTCCGTTGGATAAAGCCTTCAATTTTGCAAAATCAAGATTCTCAAGAAACGGTTTATGTTTAACGCCAAGAACAATAGCATCATACGGCCTGAAAGCATCCATAGTTTTTATAAGGTCAATTCCGTATTCACTCCGCACTTCATCCTCATATGCAAACGGATCGTAAACATGAACACTGATGCCGTATTCTCTAAGTTCATGTACAACGTTAATAAGCTTTGTGTTTCTTATGTCCGATATATTCTCCTTAAATGTAAATCCGAGCATTAAGACCTTGCTTCCTTTTACCGGCTTCCCCGCCTCTATTATCTTTTTAACCGTATGTTCGGCCACAAACTTACCCATATTGTCATTGATTCTTCTGCCGGCAAGTATGACCTGAGGATGGTAACCCAAGCTCTCGGCCTTAAAAGTCAGGTAGTAAGGATCGACCCCTATGCAATGTCCACCTACAAGTCCCGGCTCGAATCTCAAGAAATTCCATTTTGTCGAGGCAGCATCGAGAACGTCTTTTGTATCGATACCCATTTTGTTAAAGATCACAGAAAGCTCATTCATTAGAGCAATATTCAAGTCCCTCTGTGTATTCTCTATTACCTTCGCTGCTTCAGCCGTCTTGATATTGGGTGCTTTATGCACGCCGGCTGTGATGACATTGCCATAAAGCTGCGCAATAAATTCGGTTATTTCAGGAGAGTCTCCGGAAACAACCTTTTTGATCTTATCGATCGTATGCTCTTTATCGCCCGGATTCACCCTCTCAGGAGAGTATCCGACATGAAAATCCTTTTTCCACTTTAACCCGCTCTCCTTTTCGAGTATCGGTATGCATTCTTCTTCCGTAAGCCCGGGGTAAACCGTGGACTCAAATATAACCACAGAGCCCTTTTTCATATTTTTGCCGACTGTAGTTGTAGCAGAACGCATGGGCCTCAGATCAGGAGTTTTATGTTCGTCTATAGGGGTGGGAACGGTTACGACGACAACTGAAGCCTCGGCAATAAGTGAAGCGTCGTCAGTAAAAACAATGCTGGATTCCAAAAGACCGTCTTTAGTTATCTCTCGTGTCCTGTCAAAGCCTTTTTTAAGTTCTTCTATTCGTTCATGATTTATATCAAAGCCTGTAACAGCGAATTTACAGTTAAACAAAACAGCCAACGGCAATCCAACATAACCCAAACCCACAACGCAAATATTTTGCTCTCTGTTTGCAAAATCCTCAATTCTTAGCAAAAATTTCTCCTTTAAACGACAGACTTAAAGCCCTGCTCTTTAAAATGCCTGTCAAAAGTAAAAACATTCTTCAAGGCAAGCTTTCTCATAGTTTCAAAACTCACGCAATCAACAAGACTAAGCTTTTTTCTCCCCGCCGCGAGCAAAGCGCTCACTCCCATCTTATGGCTGATTTCATCAACCCACTCAACATGTACAAGCGGCAATATGTCTTCTTGAAGAGCTCTAACCGCGTCAATGCCAAGACGACTCCGAACAAGTGCAAAAGTTTCAACCAAAATGTAATTATTGGTTATAAAATTCATTCTATCTGATATCATTTTTATCCATACTCCTTTCGCCCTTACATGCATATCGTCATCAGCATCAAGCACAGCGATAAATCCGGAAGTATCTATAAATATATTCATTTACCAAATGCTTCTGAAAGGTGTTTATCATGCTTCTCAGAGAGGTCTTTAATACCGGACCGGAAACGTCCGGCCGCAGCTATTGCCCTTTTCATCCTCTCATCCATATCAACAATATTCTCAGATTTTACTGTGATATTTATAGACTGCCTGATTAGTTCAGCCATTGATATATGACGAAGCGAAGCAACTTTTTTTAACTGGGCTGCCTGTCCTTCCGTTAGTTGTATCTGTGTTCTAATCATAGATACCTCCGGTGATTACAAATATGATTAAATGATAACACTATTTCTAAAGATAAGCAAAAAAATCACAGTACCATTTATCAGACATTACACACTTCTCTTACTACATCTAAATATTTACCAACAACAATCCGTTCATCAAATTCCCTCAAAACCTTATTTCTGCCCATTCTACCCATTTCCTTTCTTTTTTCACCTGCTTCTATCATTCTAATCATAGCATCAGCAAGCGCCTGCGAGTCTTTAACCGGCACTAGAAAACCGTTCACTTCATGATCGCATACTTCACGGCAACCTGCGGTATCTGTCGTAATTATCGGTTTTCCCATTGACATAGCCTCAAGCAATGATTTAGGAGCCCCTTCCCTGTACGAAGGCAGAACAACAACATCAGCCTTGTTTATGACATCCTTAACATTGTCGGTTTCTCCTAAATATCTAACAGTCCCATTGCTTACCCACTTATCAACTACATCCCGTGAGATGGCTTCGGGATTAGGCACATCCATGAACCCCAAAAGCTGAAATTCTACGTTGCTGTATCGCAGTCTAACCAATTGCGCCGCCTCCACATATTCCCGTATTCCTTTGTCCCATAGCATTCGGGCCATCAACAGAAATATTATACGACCGTCATCCTTGGAGTCTGCGCCGGGCGCAAAAAAGTCAGTATTTATACCTGACCCGGGAATCACCTCAACTAGATCTTCCTTTGCAATGCCTTTCTCCACGAAAAATCTTAAATCCTCATTATTCTGAAAAAAAATCTTTTTTGAATGCCTGAGAGAAAATTTGTAGAGCAACTCGGCTATTCTTGTCAGCCAGTTATCTCTTATAAAAAGAAAACCGAGACCCGAAATATTATTAATAATAGGAATATTCAGGAAAGAAGCGGCAATGGAGCAATAAATATTCGGTTTGATAGTATAAGTCAAAACAACATCAGGCCTTTCTTCCTTTAATATCTTATAAAATTCGATAATCAGCCTAATATCCTCGATCAAATTCGTGCCTTTATTATTTATGACTACTTCGCGATATAGAGTCCCCTCCTTCTCAAGCATATATGCGTAGCGATCCCTCGGCGCAAGAGCTAAAACATCATATCCCGCTTTTTTAAAAGCTTTAATTAGTCCCCTCCTGAAGTTATAAATATTCCAAGAGGTGTTGGAAACTATTATTATCTTATTTTTTTTGACCATACAATCTTGAAGCAGCAGAACGGATTCTGTACTTATAAACTCAAATCCAGCCTTTGAACCGGTTATAAACAATAGCAAGATATTCGTATAAAATAACTCTTATTTGTCCGATACTCACATTCCATTGTGGAGTTAAAGAAGGCGAATCTATATTTGATACCGCAACAACCTTAATATCCGGGGCATTTTTTTCCCATGTCATTAAGGCCCGACGGGTATGGTATGGTGCGGTTACTAACAGAATAGACTTCACTCTTCGTTCTTTAAGCATCCGTTTGACAATTTCAACATTCATGAAGGTGTTCTTTGCATGCCGGTCAAGTATAATGGCTTCAGACGGCACTCCTTCGGCCAATATCATAGCTTTCATAACATCGGCCTCTGATACCGTATGCTGGACTGATGAGGAAACTATTAAAAGAGGGGCGTAACCAGCCTTATAAAGAGAGACTGCTTCCAATGTCCTCCTTTGGTATCCAGAATTAGTATACCCCACCTCACCGTGTCCACCAAAAACTACGATAGCATCAGCCTGTTTAGGCTGAACATTATGAACCAAAGGCATTCCGGCATACCAAACCAATGGCGTGTAAAATAAGAGCCCATAAATCAGCAATAGAAATGCTATCTTGCTAAGCCATTGGATCCTGTTCCTTCTGTAATATCCTACGAGCCGATCCTGCCAACTCTTGTCAGCTTCTATTATAGCGCCCAAATTATTTTCGACCACAGCTGACAATTGTGAAAATCTTTCATCCCAGCTGTTGTTCTTCGCTATTTCAATTCTGCTGGCAGCATTATTGTTCTTTTTATCAGAAATAGCCAGTTCAACTTTCCTGATAAAATCCTCCCTGGTATCGGCAATATCAACTATGCCGCCATAACGGTCATTGAAATGCTTTACCTCTTTCAATCCCGCAGAAACAACCGGAATACCCATAGATAAATATTCGTTCAACTTGCATGAATACACGCTATCCGTATAAGAAGTTCTGACATATGGAATAAGCGCTACATCAAAGCCTTTAATATATGCAGGGATCTGGTCGTGAGGCTTCTCTCCCATCAATTTGATATTCTTGGATGATTCAAGCCGTTTTACATCAGTATATTTAGGACCGATCAGAACAAACGTTACAGAAGGCAATCTTTCAGCCATTGATATCAAAAGATCTTGGTCTAAAACTCCGCTTAACGATCCAACATAACCGACTATGGGGCGAGGCAAAGACTCGAGGTCTTCGGGGATATTAGCGTTTTCTCTTGCTTTATCGAATTTTGCAAAATCAACGCCGGGAGGGAACGAATATACCTGTTTAGAGTACACGCTAGCCCTTTCACGAATAGACTCAGAAATTACAAAAACGAGGTTTGCTTGTTTAAAGAGCAAATCCTCCCAAGGGCGCAGTTTTCTCACGGCTGCCGAAGATCCGGCCATGTCGTTCGCGCAGTAGTAAACCACAAAAGCAGGATAAACATCACGAATTAGTGCCTGAGACAGTGGTGTAGGCAAAAAAGTGAAGACTATGGGATCATGAAAACGGGCAATACGCATCCACCTTGTCACGGATCGCGATATAAAAAATCTATTGATCCATCCTGCAATCCGAGAATAAGGAAACGGCAAAAAAAGAGGCGAGAACACAGTCAACCCGAAACGAATATCCTTGAATCCTCTGGTGCTTGTAAGCCAATTTACGATCCTCTCACGAATGCGGCCTATATCGCCAATGCCTGGCCTCCTCGCTCCAGTATTCTCTATAAACAAGACACGATTGCCTGTCTCTATAAATGAAGTGGCTAACTGTTGATGCATCTGCCAATGCGTCGTCCAGTCTATCGATGAGATAATTATAATATTTCGGTTATTAATCACTGGCATTTCCTAAATGTTTTGAGGCAATTCTTAAAGCTAATGATCTAATTACGGCATAAGAGAATAAGATTAACAAAAAAGGTTCTATACTGAAACGATGCCTGCCTTCCAAATAATATATGCTGTGCAATAAAGAATAAGAACATAGAAGCAGCGACAAAAGAATTGCAAAAGGGTGCATTTTACTTGAACTGAACATCCATATAAAGCCAAAGACAGCACCAAACAATATGACCGCATAGTAAATCTTGTATATTACGAGATACGAGGATGGATAAAGAAACCCTGCAGTGGGCGAAAACCACCAAAAATAATATAATTTTTTAAGTGTTCGTTCTATAAACTGGCTCGGATGATCAGTTATAAATTTAATCGCCTCGGCTTTGAATAATCTCATCTGCCCCATCTCATCAAGACCTGCAAGCTTATTGCGTAATTCATCAGGCATCGTATCTACCCATGTCTTTCCAGATGGGCTCATTGCCGTTCCGAGGCTTTGAGGGTTATTCCCAATCCATAACCCAATCCATTGGTTTGTCTGAATAAATACCGGCTGTTTAAACATTATCGTGTTTCGAACAACCCACGGCATAACTATAATCAGCAAAAAAAACATACTCGATATAATGACTCTCTTTGCTGCATTTCTATCTGCAGAATAATATAGAAGACAGATCCAAGCCGAGATAAAAAAGGGGAGGAAAGTCGGTCTTTCCAAAACACAAAGTCCAGTGCAAATACCCAACAGCATATTATTCTGCTTGCTGTAGCGATAAAAGGAAGCCAATAACAAGTAGAACACGACAAAGATAAGGAATGAATATAGCGCAAATGAATGCAACATGGTAGAAGAATAAATTATCAGCGCCGGATGAAAAGCCGCAAGCACCGCAGCTAAGTATGCACACCTCGAATCAAAAACCCTCTTAGCAATAATAAAGACCAATGCGCAGGTAGCCACGCTAAACAATATCTGAAGAAATACGATCAAAAAATGATGATGACCAAAAATAAAATATACGAAGGCGCACAGAGCTGGAAAGACCGGAGCTATACCGGCTCTGTAAGGGATATTTAGAAACTCAAACATAAAACCATTCCCTTTGATTAAATTAACAGCAACCATCTCATATTCAAATGTCCTGATATCCGAAAAGGCCTGATAATAAAGAAAACATGCGACCCTTACGGTCAACGCAAGAACTAATATAACGTACAGCTTGTTGTACTTAATATCTAAGTATTCAGCCATGGCATCAGCTATCTTCGCTCTTTTCACAACATCCGACCTCATACAGATTCCCGAATGGCCAAACATATATAGTCGAAACAGCAACTTCATTAAAAACATTTACGGCAGCATTGTAGACCTGTTTGTGATCAGAAAAATGGTAGTCTTTTATATTAAAACCCAATAGGCTAAAACCGTAATTCATGATCTTTTTATCTACAGGCACTCCATAAACAATCTGTCCGCCAGTTTTTAATACACGGCATATTTCAAGAAATGCAGGGATTAGAGATTCAGGCTTTAGATGTTCCAATATCGAGATAAGAAGGACACTATCGAAATAGTCGTCATTGTAAGGCAAACATAACACATCTCCATTCCTGAGATATGTAGAAATACCTATCTTCCGAAACGTAGAAGCAACGGCCTCAACGTCAGCCGTCATATCAATTCCATGAATCTCCCCGTAGAGTTCATTCAGATTAGGGAATGTGACGCCTGATCCAAAACCTATTTCAAGCACCCTCTGTCCTCCTGACAACTGTGACAGGCACTTTTCCACCCTCTTGCGGAAAATGGCTCCAATAAATGGCATCTGGTAAAACCTTATAGGGTCATCGCTATTGATACCTGAATACTCGTGCAGCGCAAGCATTTTTAGTTTTTGTTCTTTCATTTTTTTGATCTAAATAGGCCTTTTACAATCATTAAATATACGCTCAGAAACCACCTTAACTCACTAAAAGAGCGTATTTTGAAAAGCAAACCAATCTTTTTCCTTAAAGTATAAAATTCACTGTAAGCTTTTTTATACCTTACAAGTATATCCGCCGCCTTTGCTCCTTCGTATTCATAGAAAACTTTTCCATCGTAGAATCCGGAAGAAATGTTTCTTTCGGTATCAATTAGAAATCGGCCTTTTTCATTTACCATGCGATACAATTCAGTACCTACAAAGGGAACAGCCATGCAAAAGTTAGCAATATCAAGATCCAGTTTTTTTGCATATTCAAGCGTTCGTTCGAAACTCTCATCAGTCTCGCCCGGAAGGCCAATTATAAAAAAACCGTATACCAGAAAACCTTTCTTCTTGGCAAGAGTCACGACCTCTTTAACCTTATCTAAATTGATCTGCTTATGGCAGGTCATTAGAACATCTTTATCGGCAGACTCTATGCCAAAAGCTAATTTATAAACACCGGCTTTTTTCATCTTGTCCAAAAGGGGTTCATCTACCAGTTCAGTCCTTATACCGGACTGTATGTTTATGGCTATATCGTATTTTTTTTCTATGATACCATCCAATATCTCAATCATTCTTGCCTTATTAAAGGCGAAATTATCGTCCATAATATCCAGTTGACGTATTCCGTAATGCTTAACAAGATAATCAACCTCAGCTAAAATATTACCGCTGCTTCTGAAAGATATCTTCTTTTCAAAGATATCTTTACTGCAAAAAATACAACCATAGGCGCATCCCCTGCTGCTTATAATAGGAGCAGAAGGGCTTTTACGACGCCGTATCTTATAAAATTTAAAATGAGGCAAAAGATGATAAGCTGGAAAAGGCAAAGCATCGAGATCAACGATCCTAATCACAGAGTTTCTCACTATTGCTCCGCTATTAGAATCGTAATAAACAGCACCTGAAATTTCTCCATAAAAAGGGAACAGGGCTTTCTTAATATTACGCATAATGCCTAAAACCGCATATTCTCCCTCTCCTCTTACAATCCCGTTGCAGTCCATCTCCCTTAGGATCATCTCCGGCTCTGCAGTAGGAAGCGGACCACCTAAGATTATAGTGGTATCCTTGAATTTTTTACTGAGAACAGAGGTCAAATCCTTTACAGTATCGTACAAAAAAGAATTAAGGTATATACCAATCAAAGGAGTTTTTTCTGGAACACGGTCTATAATCTCAGCGTTATTCAACCTTAAAAGATTTGCATCTATAATCATGCAGTTAAATCCATCTCTTTCCAGTACCGCAGCAATATATCCCAGTCCTATAGGTGGGATAACCGTCGCCTCATTCAAACCCTCCCCACTCGGAAAAGGATTTATGAATACTGCATCCATGTTTAATTTTCGTACTGAACAAAGAGCCATATAGATTATTTCTTTATAAGTTTCATTATAAAAAATGAACCAAATATCTTAGGGAAAGCCCGCGCTAACCACAAATCAAAATGTAAAAAAGCCTTATATAAAAAATGAGGTATCAGCAAGCTCCGGGATATTCCTCCGGTCATCATATATGAAAACGCCGAAAAATACACGGCATTATTAGTGGAGAAAGTGAAGACATCGCTCAAAGCCCTATTCCAATCGGCACGCTTAAAGAAGACAAGGTAAGGAATAGACATATTTGCCGATGATAAGGGACCCTTTACCTCATCCAATACCGGGAGGCTGATATCAAAAATAGAAGGCTCGTGGTGAAGATATTTCCATATAACATAAGAGAATACAGAGAAAAAAGGCTCGGTTAAAATAATCTGGCCGCCATTTTTTAGTTTGGTTCCAGCCTTAATTAAGAAAATCAATGGCTCTTTAAGATGGTGGAGAACATTTGTCAGCGTAATAATATCAATGCTGTCATCAGGTATCGGTTCGAAGGAATCAATGTTGTGGCAGTCAAACGTATAATCAGTATAATGCAAGTCAAGAATATCGCTAGTTATAACATTTTTGTAAAATAATTTGAGCGGTGATGTCCCGCTGCCTATCTCAAGTATCGCCTTTTCTGTTATGTCCTCAACATTACGGAATTGGCATTCGTAAAGTTTTCTATACCATAGTAATAGATTGGTATTTTGCTGAAGCCTGTCTCGGTTAATAAGCGTAATAGTTTCATCATGCTTTAACAAATCTTCTGTATGGACACTATTCATAGATCAAACAAATTTTATTTTTCTAGCTGAATAAATGAGCATTTTTAACAACATATATCCGTGTTTCCATCTGCGTATGTTCGTTTTACCGTATGACCTTTCTCTGTATGTTACTGGAATCTCCACGACCTTAAGGCCTAGTCTTGATGCGCCGAATATAAGGTCAAAATCTCCAAAAGGATCAAACTCTCCAAAAAAAGATCTATTTCGAGCAATTTTACGATAGTTGTCTTTTGATATGACTTTTGTTCCACATAAAGTATCTTTAAATTTTTGACCCAGCACATACGAAAATGCCAATGCGAAAAACTTGTTGCCTACCATGTTAATAAAACGCATAGCTTTATTATCCATAGGATAAACAAGACGACTGCCATTCAAAAACTCGCCTTTATCTCGCATCATGGCATGATAGAATAGCGGCAAACTTTCTGGTGTCACCGACAAATCGGCATCCAGAATCATCAGTATGTCTTTCGATGCCGATTCAAATCCTTTTCGAACAGCATCTCCTTTACCCTTCCCCGGCTGCTTAATTATCTTGATCTGCCTGTTCGCAAAAAATTTACGCTGCACTTCAACGATCCTGTCCCAAGTATTATCATTTGAGTGCCCCTCAACGAATATCAGTTCGTCATCCGGTCCCATCATAGGTAATCGTCTTACCAGGTTCTCTATATTGCCAGCTTCGTTTCTGGCAGGAACTACGACCGAAACCGACAACGCCTTCTCTTGTCGCATCCCCAGAGGCCTAAACATCAACATACCAACAATACAGAACAAACGGAAAAAAGGCATTAATGCACAGTATCTATTTAAAAAAGTGCTTATGACAGGAATATATACAGGACATAATATCCTGTTATTGGACAAAACAGGCTCAAAATCGGCAAGTAATAAAAAATTTGCCATATCATCGTGCGAAATCCAATTCTGCTCCATAGTCTTATCTCTCAATCCCAACACAGTAGCAAAATATATAAAAGGCCTCCAGAGGCTGCTGTAATATGTCACTATAATGCGAGACTGAGCAGAACAACAAGAGTGCAATTCCAACAAAAGTTTCTGAATATTACTTTCATGCTGAATATTCCCATTCATAATAAAATAATCCGGAGGCATCCGCCGTACTTCATCCATAGAGCATATACGGTCACGACTTATAAAATCTGGGATATCTCTCCCTATGAACAGGAACCTCACTTGCTCAAAAAAATAGACGGATATGTCTGTAGAAGGATTGATCTCTACTACAGAATTATTCGGCCTGATATAAATAGAGAAATACCGGAACAGGCAGCGATAATAATAATTTTTAATCAGTTTTCTAAAAGACTGCATTGACACTCAAACAAAATCTCGACAAAGCTGCTCGTAAAGACGGCTAAGAATTATTTTCTTATCAATATAGAGTTGGGCCGTTCGAGCAACCACCTCTTTATCAACAGATCGCATCTCACAGGCAAAAGCCAAAATGTCGTCAATGTCGCATCTTCCAACGCGGTAAAAGGTCATGTCTTCATCAAAGACATCTTTATGCCCCGAATATACCGGAAGCCCCGAACGCAGATACTCTCTAACCTTTAGAGGACAGGCATCTCTCATGCCTTTTCTTTGAAGAGCAAAAGACGACAAACCAACCCAGCAACGCCCCGACAAATGTTCAATATCAACTGGCTTCATCACTCCATGAATAACATAGCGGCCGTCCGAAACGGCACGTTGCCTTTGTTCATCAGTTAAATCACCCACAAGATTAATTAAAAAACGCGATGAACATCCCGATACCGAATCCATCAGCAGGTCCAATCCGTGCCAATCTGGGAAATTGGATCCTACAAACAAGATTTCAGGAAAATCACCGGTTCTGTTATCTGTACATGATGAGTTGTTGTTATATCCGATTCCATTGGGATATATAAAAGCAGCTGCAGAGTCTCTTCCTGAGCGATATGATTCGTACTCTGCAATCTCACCAGTAACGGCAACAATGCCCGATGCCTTGCGTATGCTCACAGGCCCCAAACCCCATTCGACCATAGCCTTGATTTTAGAAAAAAAGCCTCGGGATGCAAAAATTTCCGGTACTTCTATCGTATGATGCACAAAGAGAACAGGTATAGAGCAGCACGACAGGAACTTAAGTTGAAAGAAATCGTTAGTTGAATAACGCAAAAGCATAATATCGTAATTATTCGACTCCTTTAACAACCAATTGTAATAAGCCCTTTTAAAGGCAAGGCCATATTGGGGGCTCATATTAGCTTCGACACAAATCCTGTTATGCCTGCCTTCAGGAACAAATATTCTAGAAGTCCATGGAATACCTAATGTTTCCGATGCCGCCTGCTCCTCTTGCATCTGCCGCATTAAACCTACTGAAGGTATTCTCATCTGCATAGCATGAAGCACCCTCAATCCCATATCTTTGTCTTAATAAGTCCCCACCGCATCTAAATCTAATCTTGAATACTTTCGCCGCAAGACGATGCGCAATACTTGCATGGAAACAAATAATTATCAGGATTCCCTGACAAGAATCCTTTACGCATCTCAACAAAATAATCGCTGTTCCAAACATCGTTTTCGCTAAAATATCCATTATCGTCATTATTTAATAGCATGACAGAACAGCCCCCCACCCTGCCATTGCCGTCAATCCTCATCAATTCAAAGTGGGAATTGCAAACTCTGTAATTTGCGGATAATAATTGCGGCAAAGAGATACCTACAGCGTATTTATCCAAATCAAGATTTTTGAAATAATCGACAATTTCAGTATCGCTTGTAAACATACATCTCTCATTAGGAGTATACCCACGCGTAGGAGTGGGTAAAAATTGCTGGAAGGCTATCTTATCTACCCCCAAACTCTCAGCTAAAAAGACCGTAGCTTCCGTTTGGATATAATTATTCCGATCTATTACGCTGGTCAATACAATCTGAGTCTTTGACCTATATATTTTTTTTTGTTTGACAAGTTCTTTGACAAAATCGACTATTCTTCCAAAGAATTCCTTTGGCTGTCTCGTATTAAGATAAAAAGATTCTTCGTCAAATCCATTGATGCTGACTTCAAAAACATCAATTCCCGATGTCAGAATTTCTTTAATATGTTGGGAAGAATTAATTCCATTGGTAGATGTGGACACTAACATTTTATTTTTCTTGGAATATTCGACCATTCTAAAGAAATCCTTATTCAGCAAGGGCTCTCCGCTACCGATTAATGAAATGGAAACAGCGTCTGAGAATTTATCGACAAATTCCTCAAACAAATCATAACTGAGATCCGGCGTCACTCTGTGCTTATATTCAAAATCACCGATATTGTCAGAATGTACATGGCAAAAATCGCATTTTATATTGCACCTGCTGGTTACATTTACAGACAGCATTAAAGGTCCGTATTTCAGGATCTCGGAAGGCTTGCTTAGCTTATATTTTAAATAATTGTATGTCTGAGATAGCGAGGGTAAATTTGTCATTTGCCGGATCTTAGCGGTTTAGTATGAGAAACAATCCAATCCCACATGGGCTTTTCTGAGGGATAAGTCAGGTGCGACTTCTCTGACCGTGATATATACTCTGATAGCTGTGCCATTGTCCAACCCATTTTTTTTATGAAATACCGCTTATCATTTTCAACGTCTTTATCAGAAGGGTACGGTATGCCCTCAAGTACCTTAAGAGCTTCTTCACGATCCATCTGTCCAGAAACAATGAGTGAGCTTAAATGCAATCGTCTTTTATCCACACCAAACTTATTAGGAAGGATATACCCCTGATAAAATCTTGTAAAAACTGATTCATAGTGTTTATAAGGATACGGCTTGAACCCGTATTCGCCCTGAAGGGTATCGCTTGCCGCAAATTTGTTGTATTCAAAATAATTAAGAAACGGAACCCAACGAATTCCGCGAATAAAAGAGTACCAGATGTAAGCCAAAGTACCCATGTAAGGAAATGTGTCAAGACGAACACCGCCAAACTGACGCCCAATAGCACGGATATTTCTAACATCAAGCTTGAACCAATTCCATTCCTCAGGCATACGCATGCCCTCAGTCGCATCATTAGAACCGGAAAGAATACATTTAATGCCATATTTTGCGGCCTGCCGGTAGTTAACAGCCCGCATGGCATTATCATAAAGCAACTCAACATCGATCACGTCGGCATCAAAGAACGCCTGCATAAGTCTTTGATACTCTCCCCATTCTATTACATGAGTATAAAGGTCTACACCCAATGCACGCACTAAATTTGCGATATTGTTTTGCGCGAGCTCAGAATTCCAGCCGTTATCCATATGTACCGCTAAAGGCCTAAGACCATGTTTGACAGCCTGCACCAATGCCCACGAACTGTCCACCCCGCCCGAAACTCCGAGGACGCAATCATAACGCTTACCCTTGGCGTCAGCTTTCACTTTAGAGATAAACACATCAAGCTCATGCCTGCGCAGCGAAGCTTCTTTACGAAAAAACCGTCCGGATAACCTCAAAAAATCAGTGCAGTAATTACAAACTCCATCATCATCGAACGTTATGTCTTTTGCACCGGTATCCATCACACAACGCGTGCAAACCTGATAGTGTCTCATATGCTGGAATTCAAAATAGTTTCGAGTTCATTATAAGAGGGGTATGTGATTAGAACAGCACGGTGCGGCCCATGAAAAACAAAAAAAGAACCGGCAGCTACCGCGCTGGCACCTGAAATAACTGCCGCTTTAATGTCATCAAGGCTCCCAGCACCTCCAAGTGCAATAAGAGGAACAGACAAAGAAGAGCTGGCTATACGAATCAGCTCAATATCCATGCCCTGCATTAATCCGTCACGGTCGACGCTATTAAGCACAACTTCACCGGCACCTGCGGCAACAGACCTTTGAACATAATCCATCCATGGCAGCGGCAAAATTTTGCCTGTGGATGATGCATAAAGACCATACCTGCCAAGCCAACTTTTCTTTACATCAACGGATACAACAACGCTCTGACACCCAAACTCCCGGGATATTTCCGTTATAAGCGATGCATTTTCGAGCACGGCAGTCTGCAGGCAAATCTTCTCGACACCCAAGGAAAATAACTTACGAGCCTGCTCGGGACTGCGTATCCCTCCGCCATAACAGAGCGGCATAAAACATTCTCCCGCAAACCTCTCAATAAGAGAGTAATCAGGCTCTCGGTTCTCTTTGCTGGCGGTTATATCTAAAACCAGAAGCTCATCAGCCTCTTTTTCATTAAATATACGTATAGCGTTTATAGGATCCCCAACATATTTGGCATCGCTAAATTTTCTGGTTTTGACAAGCCCTCCATTTCGTAGCAGAAGACAGGGAATAACTCGGTTTTTAAGCATCACAGTTCGAGGAATTTTTTAATTAACGACATGCCGAATCTATGGCTTTTTTCAGGATGGAACTGCACACCGTATATGTTATTGCAGCTAAACGCAGCGGTAAAATCATACCCATGTCGAGCAGTTGCCAGAATATCTGACGGGTCATCGCAAACTGTATGGTAAGAGTGGCAAAAATAAAACCTCTGCTCACCATAGTTCGATGATATTAAAGGATTGGGATTGGACACCTCGATAGAGTTCCATCCCATGTGAGGAACCCTCAATCCTGCACCGTCAAACCTCACGACGTCGGCAGCAATCCACCCCAAGCCTTTGGAATTACCTTCTTGACTTGACCTGCACATCAACTGCATACCGAGACAAATGCCGAGAACCGGAACGCGTCTTTGCATGACAACTTCATTTAAAACGTCTATCCATCCTAAATCAGACAGTCTTTTCATGCCGTAATCAAATGCACCAACGCCAGGCAGTATAATTTTTGTTGCACATAACAAGTCACCCGGCTTATCAGCAACCACAGCATCAAAACCAATATAACGAACCATATTTGTAAGCGATAAAATGTTACCTATCCCGAAAGAAGCTATTGCAATCATGTTTTAACTTTCAGCAAAAACCAAACCGGCGGTTTTGAATATCCATACCAAAGAACATCACCTCTAAGCTCAGCCTCCCAGTCTTTCCATGAAAAAACAGAGACCAAATCAAACTTCTCATTCCATTGACTCTCCAAATCACCTGCTTCCTGATAAACAATTACATACTGAGCGCCCCAGTACTTAGCATTTCGTTCAACAGCCACAGGATCCCTGCCCCATATTGATGGTGCTTCCGGATAGTTGGTCTCACTCACCGCATACCAATCCGGAAAAAGATGAATCTGTTTTTCGCTTGCTACCACAAGCGGCAATTCAATTAAAAACCTCTGTCCGTCAAATATTTTTTCGTATTCATCAATGGGATCATTAAAAGCGAATAAGATCCTTGCCCCCTGAGGTACAGATAAGAATTTCTGAATTGCTTCATACAGATTTGTGATATCAAACGGTGAGTAGTCAATTAGGCGTAAAAATGATCCTGATGCCTTAGGCTTCGGCCAGGATAACACTATTGGCAATGGAGATACTGCAGCAATCAACCCAAATACTACGACTACTGATGCAGGTGCCATAAGTGCATAGGACATTGCAACAGTTACAAATACCATGATGACAGATTCTTCATCCGCAAATCTCATAAACCGCTGATTCATCAGAAACAAAAGATAAGCAACCAGCAATAGAACCGGAACCCTTTCAGAACCTGACCATATAAGACTCAATGAAATACCATAGAGCAGCAGGAAATACAAGTTAAATAAGTTAAACCTCATAGCCTTGCGTTTGAGTCTGGCATTAAAGTGCACAAACCCAACCGCTTTGGAAATCATAAATAGTGAACTTCTCAAACCACCTGTTTTAATTACCGGCATGAATTTAAATACGGTAACCGCAAGTGCTGGCAACAATACCAGTAGCATGTATAAATTATCCTTCTGCAACGCAAGTGCAATTACCATAAAAACGCTGACAAACAATGCAGTTATCCCCATCAATGCCGCAGCGAAAAAAGCGAATATGGCAATTACCATCTCTCCATTTAACAAACCATACAGAGCAATGGGCAACCACATCCAGCTCAACATCTGGTAGTTCTGGCGTGCAAACGCCATAAAATAAGACGTTGTGCTAAACATCAATATTGTGGTTAGAATCAGCACCCATTTCCAGCTTGTTGCCTGAAGCCAAAGCAGATGACCCGAAACCCAGAAAATGGTGCACAGAAGGGTTGTTACAGCACCTGCGTTTGCATATATGTAACTTGCAATCGAAGAAAGATGCCACCAATTAGCGATTGAATAACCTCCAAGTCCCAATGTATGACTCTTTGATATTCGTCCATAACGGTTTATGTTAATCCACTGAGTTCGATAAGTCAGGCAGTTTAATGCGTTATGCGCATGGAAACCATGATACTTACTCCATTGCCCCCAGAGAAGGATACGCGAAGCCCAAAGTGACCGGATCCATGCAGGAAAGACATAAAGCGGCAAAAGGACAGGATGGAACAGCAGTTCAACAACACCCCTTAAACCAAGTCTACTGATGATATCCATGGCTTTAGCTATTTCTGCTTTCTGTTCAGACAAACAAACCTCTACAGCGCTTAAAAATCTTTTGCCACGCAGAATACTGAAGCGTGCTGGCCAGCAACAGAAGAACAACCATATGTGTTACGATGGCCGACTGCATCAAATCTTTTACATGCCAGGTAAGCCATGCAACTGCAAAGACACCGACTGTGACCTGCCCCGTCATCACAACAAAAGGAAATTGCACCTTCCAGTATCTTTCCGAGATGAGCAAAGACAGAATGATCCAAATAAAGTAAGAGACAGCAGTGGCTATTGCCGCTCCCATTCCCCCATATAGCGGAACCCATAGGTAGTTTAAAAGCAGGTTAAGCAATCCGGTAACAGCCATCAATATCGCTGAAATGTGGGTTTTCTCTGCCTTCCACATTCCGGCCGAACCTATAAGAAAAAAACCATAAAATAATGATTGCCAGGCCAGTATCCCTACAATTGGCCAGGCGTCATGAAAGGCTGGTCCTGTGAAGCCCCTGACTAACCAGGGTGAGAGGAATGTGAGATAAACCACAGCCGATATGCCCAGTCCCCCAAAAAGTTGGGCGATCATCCTAAAAGTTTCAGGCCCATCGTCACTGTGCATGGAGTCCATGGCAATTGGCCACCAGGCCGTACGAAATGCCTCAATAGCCAAAGACATTATCAGTGAGAACCTGGCACCCACGGCGTAAAGGCCAAGCGCTGTTTCACCATGGTAGTATTGAACAAACCATCTATCCGCCGTACTCATTAAATAAAACGCAAGGCCTGCAGGGAAAAGCGGGGCTCCAAACCGAACCAATCTGGGCCACCATTGGTGATGCAATGCCGAGAAATCCAGATACTCACGAACCATGTACCAACCCATAGCGGCAACTGCCAGAGATGCAAGCGCGGAACCCAGGAAATATCCCAATATGCCCTGCCCCAAAACAAATACAAACAACAGTATCAAGGCAGCGGCAAGAATGGCATTAATCAAGGAGACACCAATATAGAGCCAGGGACGGTAGAGCAGCCGGAAAATTTCAACACTTTGGCTCATTAGTGTGGCAAGCAAGGCGCCAGAAAAAGAGACAGCAAAATAAACCCACGATATTTCACCTCCAAAAAACCAACGGTTGAGTAATGGTGCCAGCATTGTGGCAAGTAATACCATTGCTGAACCCCAAATAAGCCTCCACTGCAGAATTGCAGACACTACAATCTTCTGTGAGACAGCACCATTCTCCTTCTGGTTGAAGAAATAAAATGACTGAGCCGCATCCATGCCCATCACCAGAAAGGCTGTGAGAAGGCTCACAATCACCGTCATCATCTCAATAGTGCCATAATCTGCAGGCGTGAAAATACGGGTATAAACTGGCAGGAGAAAAAACGAAATACCCTTAACTGCGGCACCACCAATGCCATAAATAACAGAGTCTTTTGCAAGTTGGCGAAGTCGCATAAACACCTTAAGAAACTAAATCACAGGTGCTAGGTTTTTTACCCAATGAATTCTTTTTCTTCCACACCTTATCTTCTTTTCAGTTGGAGTAAATTTCTTGGATGCGTAAATAAAAGCTATCATTTCTTTCTCTGCTGATGTATAGGCCTCAACCCGAGAAACGCTTCTATCAGTAAGATCATCAAGAGCCTTATCAAAAAGCATACTTGCAATCTTAAGTTTTGTTCTTTGATAGAATTCCCAACTTCGATAATAACCACTGACAGCACAAAATGCTATCTCGGCATTGATAGCACTCCTGTTTTTCTCTCTGCTATACCAATAGGCATCAAGTATATCCAGAAGAACTGAGGGAGTAATAATAAGCTTTTTAAATAGAGACTTATAAATCACCCAACGGGGTATTTCCTTCGCCAGTAGCTGCCGGTTCCAGCTGTATGTTATAAATCCTGCAATTTGCTTATCATATTCGAATACTAACCCATTACCATAGTGTCCGGCTACGTAGGGGTTTAGAAGAAACTCTTCCACTAATACCTCCGAACCAATTCTGAGCAGACTTTGAGATTGAGGAGCTTCGTCAAAATAAATCCGTTTGACATTCTCAATATCAGCTGGGCATAGCTCGCGGATTCTATACATTGGATAATAAATGTTGCCTTACGTTATAGAGCTCAATTTTATTCTTTATTGCAATGCTCTTTTATTCTTACACGGTCTATCTTGCCGCTTTTATTCCTGGGGAATTCTCCCATAATATATATTTTCTTCGGGATCATATATGAGGGCAGTCGCTCCCTGAGAAACCCCTTGAGTTCCTTCGCATCGCAATCTGCCGACTCCGCATATCCTACCAGATACTTCTGACCGCTGATTTCATTTACGAAGCATACAGCTTCACTCACTCCTTTAAATATCCCCATATGAGCCTCAATGTCCATAAGTTCGATACGATAGCCGTTTAGCTTTACCTGAGAATCCATACGTCCCTTACAGAAATAAACATCCTCAAACTTCTCTACAATATCACCTGAATGAAACCATTTTACCCCGTCAATAATCTCGAATCTCTCACGTCTGATATCACCGAGATAGCCTGGAGTAACCTGACATCCGCTGATTAATAGTTCTTTTTCATCTGTAATAATAATATTGTTTCCTTTTAACGGCTTGCCTATCGGTACAAATCCCTGTTGCTCAAATCGTTTGACATCATCGGAACAGCATTGATGATAAAAATTCTCCACGCCAGTTTCTGTCAGACCATAAAAGTTATAAACATGCTCCACTCTCATGTTCTCATAACAGTATTGCAGAACATCAAGTCTAAAAGGCTCTCCGCAGAGAAACATTATTCTTATGGATGTTTCAATTTGGCTGTCCGGCCTTAATCTTTTGATATGAGAAATAGTTGACGGCACTGATGAAAACACGGTTACTCTGTTTTTAATTGCATTATCCAGAAAATAAAGCCGTTCTTCATCTCTTATAGCAGGAGCGAACGCACTTTCGGTCAATATCGCACAGAACAAATAAAATATCGAGATATCAAAACCGAAATCATGGTAATCAGAGAACACCTCATGTTTATTAAAAGGAAGAATCTCCAAAGCATTTTCCACAAAATTAATATAATTATCATGAGTCATGGGCACTCCCTTGGGCAAGCCTGTTGATCCTGACGTAAACATGATATAGGCAATATCGTCCTTATGAAACTCCCCCAACTCAAACTCTCTGCACTTTTCTTTTTCTATAATTTCATTTATGTTGTAAATAGAAATTTCTTTTTCACCGGCATGATTGTGTATCAACTCCGGAAGGGAGCAATCAGCAAAAATCATATGGGGCGCCGCAACCCTCATCATGTCTAGAGTTCTTTTGTCCGGTTGTACAGGTGACAGAGGAATCCATGTATTCCCTGACAGCAGAATGGAAAAAATTGCACAATAGGAATTAAAACTTTTTGATGCATAGAGGGCAATTCTCTGGTTTCTTGATTTGTGCAACAAGGAATTAATTTTCTGGATATTCCTGAAACACTCGCTATAGGAATATTTTTGATCATTATAACTATAGAATAATGCCTGAGAATTCTTTATTGTTTCATGTATCTTTTCGTAGAAATATCGCATAAAATTATTGAGATATTCCTATAGATCCATCCATCACTGTGAATACCATAACAGCGTTTATATGAAGCTATTTGCTAAAGGTATAAACAAAGACTCCACCGACATCATCCCGGTCCAACGGTCCCATTTTCGCCTTCGCCATAAGTGTAAATCCAGCGGATGACATCTCTTCTTCAAACATTGCCTCATGTCTTTTGAAGTCACCCACCATATCAAGCCCTGATTTAAGAGCATTATTCTCAAGTTCAGACAATTGAACCCTGTCGTGCCGTAGTGCAAGGTCTATTATATAGTTATGATATTTAAAAAGCGCTTTCTTTCGGTCCAAATCGTTAGAGTAATAGGGAAGTAATTCGCCTCCCATTATATACAAGCCGCCTTTTTTCAGATTGGCAAATATGTTCTTTGCAAAAGCAAACCTCTTGTTGTAATGAATATGATCGTGAGCAAATGTTGACACCACAAGATCGTAAGAATGTCGTTTACAATACGACACCGCATCCCCCTGGATTACATTATAGGTACAGGCTTCTGGATGAGCAGCCAGTATTTTGCAACACTCAGTATCGATCTCCAGAACATCAAGCGCCAGAAAGGGATACTTCAGTAGTTCCAGAGAACATAGGCCTGTTCCGGCGCCCAGTTCAAGCACTGATAGTTTTGTGTCATGCAGACCTCCCTGTTTTAATAAATCATAATGGTTCTTTATCTGTGATTTAATCTCTTCTATCATCTCTATATAAAACGGATGTCCTCTTTCAATATTATGATACGTAGGGAGATCAATATACCTCGACATTTCTATAAAAATATTTTCAGAGCCTCTCGGAGGTATACTCCCGGTAATTCTTGCATAATCCTGATCATGAACAGGGCTGTAGTAAAGCGCATGAGATTCAATATCAACAACAGTTGATGATATTGTCGAAAAGGTGCCTGTTCTCCATATGTCTTCATCTGCCCGCCCGTATTGGATCTTAAGCATATGGAAAATATCCTCGATAGATACTGCCTTTTGAAGTTCCTTGCCCGCAATCTCCAGACGGTTGAATGAGCTGGGATATTCTTCCTTAATTTTAGGACCATGCTCCAAATATTGAAAGTGATTCGTGATAATCGTGTCTTCCTGCAGCTCCTTTATATGGGAGTTATTTCTGTGCAGTTCCACGTGAAAAGCTTTTTCACGATCAGCCAAAATAACATTATATCCCATATAACTATGTTTTCCGTTCAATAGAATTTTTAACATTTCCTCTGCGCTTTTCATATTATTAAATTGGGATGACAATGTAATTATGGGACTCACAAGCCCATCGTTTTCCAGTGCTGATTGGCCATTTGCTTCCTCAATATTTCCCGACAGGACCAATGACGTCCATTTTGAAGTGTTGACTGCCGCGCCGGCAAAAGCGCAACTGTGCTTGTTTACTCCGAGACTATAATAGTTACTTCCTTCGGACTTGACAGCTATCAGTGCCTTGGTAATAACAAAAACCTCTCCTGTTGCAATGTTCTTATCCCTGTTTTTGAATATCAGGTTCAGCTGCTTGTGATAACCTATCGTACACATATATTTTCCCTCATTTCACATGGTGTTTTTTTCTGAAACTATCCCAGGAAAATCTCGGGGCATTTCCGCCAACAAACTTTATCAGTTCAGACACAATATAGAAAAATTCAAGGTCTGGCGCAATATTCCCTTTATAACGGAGCATGTGAAGATTATCCATATCCAGCAATATTTCAGCGTCACGTGGAACCAGCACTCCAAAGAAAACGAATGGGACAAAGTTTTTGTGAACTTCAGAGTAAAGAGAACCCTTCATTATCTTTTGGGCAATGAGACTTGTCCTGTAAGCATACAACCACCTGAAAGCATCAATCGTGCCACTTGCCCCCAGAACGATAAGCCCTGGTAAAACAGGGGAGGGTTTCCTTCCGTAGTAACCCATTATACGGTGATATGTATAGGGCGTATCCGTATCATAAATTACAACTGTCAGGCCCCTGGGATTTATTTTGCCAGATGATTTTTCCTTTATACGCCGGATAATACCCTCGGAGAGCAATGCAGCAATCTCATTGCATCTAACCGGAGCAAGAAGAATTTTGTTCTTATATTTCCGTATGTTCGGCTTGCTTATATCAGCAAGAACAAGACTTGACTCAAGCTCCCGCTGTTCCAGATCAGTCCCTTCGAAAATTCTTATATATTTAAGACATTTCTCAAAATACTCGCGTCTTACATCATCCGGAAAAGTTGTTATCTCATGTGGGTCAATTACATGTTTCCCAATCTTCATGACCACATCATCATATTTTACTGCCAGGTCAAAAGCTTGAGATATTATCTTTGAACTCAGAACGACTCCGTAATAGAGCCCTTCATTCAACCATTCATCAATATCCTCAATGATGGCATTTTTTACCATAGCAGAATATTTACCATGCAGTTTTATATATGCATTAGCAACGCGTTCCTCAAGATCAGCAACAGAACGGAGATTCAAGGGGGATTTAACCTCATAGGGGATAGTCAGTGAGCTTATCGATGTGCCCTGAAAAACTGAATTCCCCTGCGGCTCACTGTACCATGCCTTCAACTCCTCTGTCCTGACACGTCTGTAAAACTCATCCAACACTCTTTTTTGCTCGTTTTCATCAGAAGCATTAAAAAGTTCCATTCCTTTTTGTGCCTTATCTTCGAGCTTGATAAACCAATCCTGCTGCTCTTCCATCTTAAGCATTGCATTAATGCCACTCAAATATTCGTTCAGTTCAATTATTTTTGCCTGTTTAGTCACTCTATATCCTTCAGTAGATTACACCATCAAACCTGATCAGCCCTTCTACTTTCATAATCCTTTCTGGTCATAATAGCCGAAGCAATAAGCTTAAGATCTTCCTTTGTCCTGAAATGTTCCCGCCGGAGCGGTTCAGGTAGAAGAGCTGGATCTATGTCATGCTTGTTCTTATAATCATTTATGTATTTTTCGGTATGTGTAAGCATTTCCGTTATGCTTTCCCTGCCGTATCTCTCAAGAAAAATCTGTCCCCAGGCGTTTGTAAATTTTTCACAATATATAGAACGAATTTGATCAGGGAAAAGAGTCATAAATCCAATATCTGGTCTCTCCCTTACGACATCAAGCATAATTTTGTGCGCGCTTGGGATAATTTTCCCTTTCCAGTTTTCACCGTTTACAAGATATGGCAAACGCACCTGAAAGTCCATGGCGGGCCGCATTTCCAGATGGTAGGGATTATCTGGAACAAATTCACGTTCCATCGGCGCTCCCCTTGTGAGATCAAATGTTGCAATTGTTATTGTGTGAATATTCAGATTGTGAATTATATATTGCGCCATATTCTCACGAGCTTCGTCAGTCTCTCCAGGAAAGCCAACCAAGATGAAGCAAAAGTTCAATATTCCTGCTTTCGCCGACAACTCAAGGATCATGTCTGAATCCTGGGCAGTTGTCTTTTTGTTCATCTGCTGAAGAACAGAAGGGTCGCTTGACTCCAGTCCCCAATGGATTTTTCTGCATCCTCCACTGAAGAGCTGTTCCATAAATCCGGGTTTCATGAATGTTTTCTCAAGCCTGGCGAATGTTTCCCACTTTGCATCTATCCCTCTTTTTTCAATCTCTTCTGACAATGAATAGAGGAGAGAAGGGGATGATGTATCCTCCATGAATTTGAAATACGTCGCCTTTCTTCTGTATGTTGCAAATGTATACTCCTGAATATTTTCTATGTCCCTTATAATGCGCTCAACGCGCCTCATCCTGTATGAGTTCGCCCCGAATGGGATGGCGCAAAACTCGCATTTCCCATAACATCCCCGCGTAGTCTGAAGTGGAACAAGCATTTCTGGAAAGAAATAGAGATTGAAATCAATATCACTGAAGTCTGGAGAGGGGATTTCATCTGACAAAGGAGCATTCATCTGTCGATTAATGTTATAGGTCATTTCATTAATGTCCACAACATTTATCATCTCAACATTCTCATTTCTTATTACCTTTCTGTGTATATCAAGAAGCGTTTTCTCTCCTTCCCACAGTGCCACGTAATCATAGTAGCTGCAGAGGCCACTGTGCTTAATCATAGTGTCGTAACATCTGGTGACCATCTGTCCGCCCATTACTATTTTCATAGAGGGGAAATGCTTTCTTAACAGCCTGGCTAATGTAAAAGCAGCTATAATCTGGTCCTGGAAGGTAATCGCAATACCTACAATTCTTGCACCGGTATTTCTGATATTGGTTTCAATGAACTGCTCATAGAATGCTATAAAAGGATTGGCTTTTTTGTCTTTTACAGCTGCAAGTACGCTGTCAAACTTTGTCCTGTCATATTTCAGATTTACATATCTTAACCCGACATCGAGACCCTCATTCTCCCTGTTCTTCTTCCAAAGCTGTTTTTCAATATCACTATAAAAAGATAGAATGCTTATAGGGTTCTCAAAACATTCCTCAATACCAAGTTTTAATTTATGACTGTCGGTAAGACCAAGATAATAATGGAAAAACAGGATATTACTATCGATGACCTTTGAGTTAAAACCATGGGAAGTTAAGTACCCCTTTAACAAGGGTAAATTCGCCTGAGGGTGGAGCGGGCTGCTTACTGGAACATTTATAAGAATACTGTCAAATTGATTATTCATATTTTTTTTCTATGGACCCCAGAAAATTTAATATTTTTGCTACAGATGTCAGCTCAGTTATAATTGCATCAGGAATCTCTATCTTATATTTTTCCTGTAAAGCAACCATTAATGAGATATGCGCCATGGAATCCCAATCCTCAATATCCAGATACGTGGATCTTTCAGTTATTTCCGAAGCGCAATTTTCAAAAACTGTATCAAGCATTTCCTTCATGTCCTTAAAAGAAACTGTCATGTTTTTCAATTAATTTCAGAAGGTTCTAACCTTAAACAAGAAAGTTATTTAAGATTTTTTCAGCCCGCATATAATGGGACAACCCATACCAGCCATATATTCGGTCATCCATTGATCCTACATCAGCAACCGGAAAGCTCCCGTGCATTTCATAGTAGTTTAACACAGTCTGGATCCCTTTAATCCCTTCTTCAAAAGCCTGTACAGTAATAGATTCAAGAGTATCCTGCCCTTTAAAAACATCGATTTTCTTCTGGAAAAGAACTTCACCAGTATCTATACCAGCGTCTATTTTGTGAACTGTTACGCCTACACACGACAGGTTTCCTTCGTATATAGCCCAGACATTCGGATTAGTTCCCCGGTATCTCGGAGTAATCCCAGAATGAATATTCAATGAACAGATCCTTGCTGCGCCATAGGTTTTATCGCGCAGCAATCCTCCACCAATATTTACAATGATATCCCCTTTTTTAAAGATAATAAACTCTCTGACAGATGTACTATTGATATCAGATGTCTGCATCCTGCTTATATTTTTCATTTCAAAAGGCAATTCACTATTATGCTTTCGTGGTGTTTTATCTCCCCGCACCATCAGGAACAATTGAAGAAAAATCTGGTCAAGAGTTTTTATTAGACCGTATCGCTTGCGCCTCCTTATGAAATGTTTCAATACATTTCTAAAAGAGCCTAAATCTTCAGTAATCAGCCCCACAACCTTACCTGGCATCATCGCAATTAGCTGGGTTGAAATATCCAGCATCCAGCTTCGAGAGCCACTTATTATAATGATGTTCATCTTCTAATACCTAAATACCATCTACTCAGGCCAATTGGGAAAATTTATTATGTGTTCCGAATAGAACCTTGAAACAGGATATTCACCCCTCCTGTACTTTTCATATGCGGACATATAGGGAACTGAATAGTCAATAATAGTGCCCAGTTGAATCCCCCTTTCTCTATATTCAGCAATCCACTTATCCCGGTCACTGACCAAACCCACAAAATGACTACATGTTGCTCCTTCTGAAAGAGGTACTAATTTTATTCTGTCATCATTTTTAAAGTATTCTGCATACTTAATAGATTTGCTTGTTCTTTTTTGAATTATTTCATCATATTTCCTTAACTGTACAAGCCCAACTCTTGCTTCAATTTCTACAGGATAATAATTCCAGTCACAAGGGAAATCTATAACGCTTTCATCGTAGTACTTTACAAACCTGTCAAGAAAACCTTTATTCTCGAGCCAGTTCACCAGAGTATAAATAAACTTATTAAATGCTATATACACGCTAACCAAATAGATAAATCTTTTCAGGCTTCGCGATACATTCTGTTTGGGAAAGTTGTTGTTCCTGTATTCAATAAGCTTCTTATATATAACATCATCATTTGTGATTACCATTCCTCCAAAAATTGAATTTATGATTTTGCTTATATTTAATCCGAATATTGATGCATCTCCATATTTTGTGACCATCTCTCCATTCCACTTTGCTCCAAATGCATGCGCAACATCCTGTATGATATAAATCTTATTCCCATATTTTTCTTCTGCCTCTTCAACTATTTTATTTATCATGCCAACATCCATTGGATATCCAAAAAGATGCGTCACCACAATTGCTCTTGTTTTTTCAGTAATAACATTTCTGATCCCGGCATAACTCATATTGAAACTGCCTTCTTCGCAATCAACAAAAACAGGAATATTACCGGAGAGAACTATCGCGTGTGCAACAACTACGCAGGTATAAGCCGGGCAGATAATTTCATCATTAGACAACTGCCAAATTTTAAAAAGCGAATACAAACCACTCCTGCCGTATGGAAACATGATTCCCGATTTACATTCAAACTTTTCTGCAAATTCCATTTCAAAGCTTTCAATGTTGCCAATGGTCGGCAAAACAGCAGCAATGAATTCTTTTGAATTATAATATGGTTTAAGACGTGATATAAGGGGCTTCACTTATTACCACAATATCTGATTTTTCAGGCATTTGTTCCATCTGTCGATTGAAATATCCGCTCGAAGCCATGTGTATAGACTTACATTTTCCTGAATGGCCGATTGTCCTGCAGTTTTTAGGCCTTTTTATTATTTCTTTCACTAATATCCTGTCTTCAAAAAAGCTGAATTTTCTTAGAACATCACCGTCAATTTTTCTTTTCCCGGTCATAAGCATTTTGACTATCAATTTTTTAAACATATTCCCCAAATACAATGATCTGAACAGAGTAATTGACAAGAGCCTTAACAAAATAAATTGTAATGGAGTTGGATAAGCCTCGTTCATCATATATAAGTTCGTCTTAATCTCTTTATCAGCAAAATCAATAGAACTATCTATCTGTTGAGTTGAGAATTTTGTTCCATTCTCAAGCTCTCCGAATAATCCTCCATCTTCAATATCAATTTTGCCGGTCATCTTATCAAAAACTTTTATAGTTCCTCCTTTTTTGTAATTCGTTATCGCGTAATATCTCTTTGTGGATTTAATGTAAATACCTGCATCCCCGAAGTCTTTTTCACAGCTCTCTGCATAAGGGGGAGTAAGTTTAGAAATATTATAGCCCTTTTCACAATACAGTGCCGCAACACTATATGAATTTAATAATGGAACAAAATTTTCGATGTCAACATTTTCAGGAAAAATATGATGTCCCTGCACCACACCTTTTTGCAATTCTGTTGCAAGCAGGGAAAAGTCATCTGATAAATCGGCCAGGCCTACTATCCCGCCAGGATAATAAACTTCCGTGTTTCTTGATCCATATAGGCCGCCAACTGTGCCATCAGGGTGAATGAAATACTTAAGAAAAGCGGCGCTTCTGATTAAACTTGCCTTTAATTCTTCATCACCTGTCTCTTCATAGGCTGAACTTAGATAATAAGTGCAAAGAGTCTGGTAGCCTGGGTCTGCGCCTTCATATTCCCGATACCACCCTTCTTCCGATTGGTTTTCATAGATTATTTTCAATAATTCTCTATCTCTAATGTTGTTGTTATTGGTAAGTTTATTCCATATCGAAATTGCTGCGACAGCTGTAGCCAAATGGTTAGAAATAATTCCATGCTCTTCACTGACACGCGTAATAAAGCATATTAATGGTTCTACAATTTTAAGATATTCATTTTTCTTGCTAAAACTAATTCTATGTCCCAAATGCTTGACAGATGACAAGACATCAAAAGCCACCAACGCAGTAACACAGAAAGAATGCTCTCCATGATATGCTTCAACCATAGACCCTTTCTTTGATTGCATTGTTTGTACTGCACGTATTGCCTTATCTATTACGTCTAATGCAAAATGTTCATTTTCTATAATTTTAAGTTTTAAAGCAATTGCCAAAGAATGAACTCCTCCCTGAAAGGTTCCATTCACAAAGTCGGTCAGTTTCCATCCCCAATAACGTCTGTCGCCATAACCATATGTTGCAGAATAACTATCCATATTATAGATAGAAAGCAACCTAGGAACGTTAAGTTTTACAATTTTTTTGTAAATGTCCATAGTGGAAGGCCTATCTTTCATTGTTTGTTCCATCTTTTGCTGTTGTGAACTCAAGCTTGAAGAGATTCTGTGATGACCTGTTTACCCCCATCATAGCCTTATGAATAACATGTGTATAAATCTTTCTCAAGTGATCTATTATATGCCCTTTGTCTATGCGCCTATTCGAAATCAAAGCATAAAATCCATAAAAGATATTCCTGAGTAGAGGCGATGCTGGCAGGATTTTATAAATATACAGCCTTACCATCAGCTTGCGCAAAAAGACAGGAATTAGAGGGAACATGGACAGCATGACTGCCAGCCTCATATAACGCTTATTGTCTTTTTTCATTGAACCGAAAAAGGAAAAATCACCAATTATGTCACCATTTTCCACCTTCCCTTTCTCCTGCGGGCTTATCATTCCATGCACAACAGCAATATCAACCATCTGTGTACCTGGAAGTAATACGAGGTTGAATGTGGCAAACCGCCCTATTTGTAAAACTGCCGCAAACGGAAGTGCTGCTTCTATCATTTCAAAAGATTCTGTCGGCAGG
The DNA here is from genome assembly GCA_004321915.1 of Nitrospirota bacterium. Lineage (GTDB taxonomy): Bacteria > Nitrospirota > Thermodesulfovibrionia > Thermodesulfovibrionales > Dissulfurispiraceae > MYbin3. Next base: position 41,035 of record SCQE01000077.1, on the reverse strand, counting down.
CCAAATATCAGGTCTACATAGAGGGCTATTTTGTATTTATTGGCTAAAATTGAAAGACGGAAAATATCTTCATTTGTCTCCCGACGCTTACAGATGTCCCTACGAACAAAATCATTTAATGTCTGCATTCCGATAGTAATAGTTTCACATCCAGTCCGGCTAAGGAGTTGCACCTTCTCTTCGTCAAGCTCCAATGGATTTGCAAAAACCCTGTATGGCAAGTTCACCTTTTCTTTATATTTACCCAGAAATTCTTTCATGAATTCAAAACTTTGGCTGAAGTTATCATCCACAAACCATATAGCTTTCGTCCTAGGGGCATCCCGAAGCATATGCTCAAGGACATTCATAGCCCTTGCTGCAGACATCGAACGGACTACTTTTTGCCCTTTTTTATATGCTTTGTTAAGTGTGTTGGCCGAACAGTATGTACATTGGTATGGACAACCACGCGAAAACTTCACCATCATAAATGTGTTGTGAATATGCTCACGATAAAGTGAGTAATCCGGTACTGGCAGCGCGTCAAGATCATGATAGGGAACACTAGGATTCCTGCAGATTTCTTCTGATACAGAATCGCGATACATCAGGTTATCGATAGTTCTAATATCTGCTTTCTCTGGCGAAATAATATAGTTCAGCAGTTTCCTCAGTCCTTCTTCGCCATCACCAATTATCAGGTAGTCATAGACTCCTGTGGAAAAGCTCTGTTCCGGAACAATTGTCGCATGAACCCCGCCACATACTGTTATGACCTCAGGCGCAAGTTCTTTTATTTTTCTTGCAATTCCGGTAAAAAATGGAAAATAAGATGACATGATTGAAAACCCTACAACACGCGGATTTCTCTCCAAAATGTTCGAGACCAAGGCATCTTTGTCTGTCTCTTCGGTGTTAATCTCATAACCGTCAACACTGCAACGAAATATGGCCAACTCAATTTCCCACATTTCACTCAGGTTAGTATCCGGAGAATTTAGATAAGCTGCCAGAGAGGCTATGCCAATATTAAACGGAACACAGTCGAAAAAAAGCAGCTTATTTGTTTTGGATATTTCTCTCATTTATATAATATTCCATAGCTATTTTACTAAAACTATCTGCCCAATTATAGTCAGGACTGATTACCCGCTGATGCCAATTTACAGAAACAAAGAACTTTTTTACCTTGTTCATGTTATCTAACAACCAGTTTAAATCAGCTGTATCATTATTATTGGAATAGTCATACAAATGTGAGTCCATAACGACAAGAGGAATTACCTTAAAAGAAAACGGTCTTTGCCTTCCGTGGTCGTATGGATAATACATGGAAGCTACTCCTGAGCGGAATCCTGAAATATCGTTAAATCCAATAGTAGAGTCCTCTTCAATTCCTGCCCGCTCATGTATATATGGTGTTTTGCTCTCGTAGTAGTTCAACCAATGCTGTCTTGTTTTAGATACCTTATGAGCAATGGCATTTTCCAATGCTTCTTTTTCTTTAATAAACAGATCCTCTTCCATGGCGGAATTATAACTTCCATGCAACCCGATTCTATTCCCTTTTCCCATAAGCTCTTTGCACTTCTCCTTAAGCCGTTTGTTATTAGAAATATTATAGGATGGATCAATAAGCCACTGTTTCAGATCATATCTCTTTCTCACTCCAGCCATGGCAAAGAAGTAATACACCGATTTGATATTGAATTCACTTTCCAATCTTTCCCAATAATCAAAGCACCAATAATCGGATTTGTTTATGGCAAACCCAATCCCTTTTTTGATCTTTGAGAAGGTTCCTCTTAAATCCCTTTTAATCAGGCGTTTGCCTGCATTGAAAAAATCGAAGGCTGTCTGTTTTAGCCTTAGCTGCACTGTCTTTTCAAGATAATCAACATCATGTGAGAATTCAATAACCGGCTTTGTTCCCCTGTCAAATCGCACCCTTGGGAATATCCGTTTCAATCGCTTCTCAAGTTCGTTGAAAAGATGATTGACAACAGGAATGCGCCATATTACCTTGTTCTTTCTCGGATGCTGTGAAGAATATGAGCCGATAAAGTTGCCGCACTTTTCCGATTTCCACTCCTCCAGACGGCTTAAATGCACAAAAGCATTATACAAGAGGTCATAGTCGCCGTCATGCGTAATGGTGCCTTTATAAACCGGAAGATCGTCCTTAACCCAGACATAATCGTCAGTAGCAAATTTGTTACTTAAAGGAATAAAAAAGCTATTACTGTATTGTTGCGTCTCGGCATACTCTACAAGAAAAGAACCCTCGTTAAGGTTTCCTAATACCTTGCTACCATTATACGTTGTAAACTCGTACTTTGTAAGCAGCAGGTTAATAGAGGAGAATTGTTCCCAAATATATCTAAGCCACGGATACGTAGATTCAGAAATTATGATAATACGCATTTTTTATTCAGGCTAAGCGAGATCAATAAATCTGTTATGCCAGATCTCAAGACACAAAGCTCCCCAAAGTCTGCGGTCACCAACGCCGTAATCACACAGCATTGATTCAAGCGCCTGAGAACTGAAGATGCCACGCTCTTTACTTGCACGGCTCAGCAGAACATCTCCAGCAAAATCGCGGACAGGGCTTTGTTGCATCCATTCCTTTATTGGAACAGGAAACCCCATCTTGTCCTTGCGTTCTAAAACAGAATCGGGCAACAAAGTCCTAACCGACTTTTTCAAAATATCCTTGGTTCGCCCTGATTGGAACTTAAAAACCGGAGGCATCGTCGTAACCAAATCAACTATGCGTGTGTCTAAAAAAGGAACACGCGATTCAAGAGAAACAGACATACTTACCCTATCCTCAATATGCAATAGAGCAGGAAGCAAAGTTTTGAGATCAAAATGCGTCATCTTGTTGATATAAGAATGAGTATCTGGATGATTGAATATTTTCTGAAAATCGGTAAATACAGCTCGGCTCTCGAATGAGTTCAGGATATCGGGCATCAAAAGATCGGAGACGTCATGTATTCGGTTTATGAGACTAAAATAACGCGCATCCATAGGCTCAAACAGTCCCTTGCTCCAAAATTGAGAGAGCAACGGATGATACTGCTTAAGCAGTGATAGATTGGGGATAATAGATTCGAGCGTAACAAGATGTTTTCCTTCCTCCTGCGTTTCAAAGATCGCGCCCTTTAATGTCTGTTCAAGATACCCGATAAGATAGCGGGCATAGCCTCCAAAAATCTCGTCTCCTCCCTGTCCGCCTAAAACAACTTTCACATGCTCTTTTGCATAACGGCTTACACAAAACTGAGGAAAGAGCCCAGGACCTGCAAGCGGTTCGTCCAATGTGTATATAAGATTAGGCAGGAAATCTACAAAATCAAGAGCAGAAGGGATGACTTCATGATAAATTCCGGACATAGATTCCACAACCGCCTTGGCATATAAAGATTCATCGTACTTTTCCCCCTCGGCAAAACGACCATGGAATACAGACAAAGGCTCCGAAGCAATATTCGACGCCAAAACCGAAACTACGCTTGAGTCTATGCCACCGGAAAGATAGCATCCGACAGGAACGTCGGAGCGCATTTGAATGCGTATACTGTCTTCAAGCAGATACCGCAGTCTGTCAACAAAAAATTCTTCCGTGTGATACTGGTCAATATTGTAATCAGTATCCCAATAACATCTTTCTTCAACGATATCGGAACCTCGTCCGATCATAAAAAACCCCGGTTTTAATTTATCAATGCCGCGAAAAAGGGTCTTTTCTCCCAAACAGAATTGAAAAGTTAAATATTGCTGCAATGAGCCATCATCACGATACGGTATTATATCAGGATGAGCCAGTAATGCTTTGATCTCGGAACTAAAAACAAACTCGTCTTTCAGCTTAACGTAGTAAAACGGTTTTATGCCGAAATTATCGCGTGCAGCGACCCATGAATTATTCTTTTTATCGTGAAATAGGAATGCGAACATTCCGTTCAAACGATTTATACAGTTAACGCCTTCTCTAACCATCAGTTTCAACAGAACTTCCGTATCGGACGTCGTAAAAAAGAATTCTCCGTCTTTGACAAGTTCCTGTCTTAATTCCACATAGTTATATATCTCACCGTTATATACAATAGTGTAACGGCCATCGGAAGAACACATCGGTTGTTGTCCACGCTCCAAATCTATGACTGCGAGCCTACGGTGGCCAAAAAGCGCCTGATTCTTATGATGGACCCTCCCTTCACCGTCTGGCCCTCGATGGGAAAGCCTAATAAGCATCTCATCCAGAACCGGTAATCGTTCAGACAAATTACGATTATTTGTTACTATACCGGCTATACCGCACATTATCCACCACCTATCCGGCATACCGCCGTGCGTTTCTTGGAATAACAGCCGAAATTTTCGAGCGCCGATTCTGGAGAATTTCTGAACATCTCATCCAAGCCTTTATAGAAACTTTTCCATCCGCCGAATGGCCAGTGATACAAGACAGCCATAGCAAAATATCCGAGTGTGGTAACGCTGCTTATCATCTTGCTGTAACCCGCTTTTTGATCGTAACGCAGGATGAACGGAACCTCCGAAAATCTGCAACCTAGCATTTTAAGCTTAACTATAGTCTCTAACGTAGACGTGAAACCAAGCCCCTTGAGTTGTATAAAACCGTTCCCGAATATTTTTACGGCATATTTTATAGCCTTTCCCCTATATGCCCTAAATCCGCAAGAATAGTCCTTAATGCCCTCTATGTTAAACATTATTTTCATGAATATGTTCGCGCCATAACTTATGAACGCCCTATACCGGTTCACGCCCAATTGGCCCCCGCCCGGTTGAAACCTAGATGCGCTTACAACATCGTATCCTTCAAGTATCCTGTCAATCATACGCTTGGAATACTCGGGTTCATGAGTATCGTCGCAATCCATCCTTATAACAATATCGTCGTCAGCGCAGTTAGCCGATATATACTCAAAACCATCCCGTTCTGTTTCACCGAGCCCTCTGTTGATGCGATGTGTGACAATATCCAACGGCAGCCTTAAAGAGTGATCATTTAATACATCTTCTGTCCCGTCCACGCTTCCGTCATTTACCACCACTATCCTATGTGAATAACCGTCCCCGGTAAAGACCGATGATATTTTGGGAAGCAGTATGGGCAAGGCATCCGCCTCGTTAAAAGCAGGAAGCAATACCCATATTTTCATATTTGGGACTCCAAATGAGTTTTATCCGAATCACCGCTTCCGATCAAACATCGCACTATTTCGTAAGACGCCTTGCCATTGCCGTATAAACCTGGTCCGGATTTGAGGTCTGCAGACGGATTGCCTATGAACAGCGGCTTAAAGGAGTTATAACATTCGAGTATGACATCTCTTTCTGCTCCTGCAAGACGATTAGACCCGCTGTCCAACAACTCGATCCACTCGGTCTGATCCCTCAAAACTATGCATGGTTTTGCAAAGAAAAAGGCCTCTTTTTGCAAGCCCCCACTATCCGTAAGAACACACCGGGTATTCTTCATCAGTTCAATCATATCAAAATAGCCTACGGGTTCGATTAATCTTACTTTCCCCAATTTCCCGATCAAACCTGACGAGTTAAGAATATTTCTTGTCCTTGGATGAACCGGGAATACCGCCTCGATTTCGGAAGCTATCTCTCCAAGAGCTTCGACTATGGTGTATAACCTGCCTATGTCGTCTGTATTCTCAGCCCTATGTACGGTGCATAGAACAAAGTCCATATCACTTAATCCTGTTCTATCCATAATGTCACTTTTTAAAGATGAATGTTCGGAGTAAAACAAAACCGAATCATACATCACATCACCTGTCTTAAAAATCTTACACCCGAAATTATCAAACCCTTCCTTTTTGAGATTCTCTACAGCGGTTTGGGTAGGACAGCAAAGAATATCGCTAATGCGATCGGTTATCACCCTGTTGATCTCCTCAGGCATCATCATATTAAAGCTTCTCAATCCCGCTTCTATATGAGCTACTTTGATACTCAGTTTCTTCGCCGCAAGCGCGCCTGCAAGAGTTGATGTTGTATCTCCATATACCAAAACATACTCGGGTTTTTCTTTTAGCAGAATACTCTCAATGCCTTCCAGCATCCTTCCGGTCATAGCGCCGTGATCCATAGAGTTTATACCCAAGTGATAATCAGGAGATGGGATTTGCATTTCTTCAAAAAAAAGCTCAGACATCCGTCTTTCAAAATGCTGTCCGGTGTGAATAATAAGTTCATCAATATTTATATCGGATGAGAGATTGTGCTCTCTTATAGCGCGTGATACCGCAGCTGCCTTTATGAATTGTGGGCGTGCGCCCAAAACGGTAGCTATTTTCATATAATCTCAACGATAGTGAGCAGTGATGTCAATTTCGGACTCCAATCCTCTCCTGCAGCGATGTATTCTATGGCTCAAAATTTAGTAACCATTTTTTCTACAAGAACCTTTCACACTTTCTATCACATAATCCGTAACCTCTCTCTGCTGGAGAGGTCCGATAGGCAAATTCAAGACCATTTGCGCAGCCTGTTCTGCATGTACGAGTTCGTCATATACCTTACTGCGGCCCGATTTAAAAACCTTCATCTTATGCAGTGGAAAAGGGTAATAGACCATCGACGCAATACCATTTTCACTAAGATAACCTTGCAACTCATCCCGCTTGCCTTCCGTAACTCCAATGGTATACTGGTTGTAAACATGATAAACATCGGACAATGTCTCAGGCAGACTGATACCCTTCAAACCTTTTAAACCCGATGCGTACAATCCGGCTATTACCCTTCTTTTTTCGTTAAACTCGTCAAGGTATCTAAATTTGGCATCTATTACTGCCGCCTGAAACGTATCCAACCTTGCATTGTACCCTATATAATCAACATTGTACTTGTCTTTACCGCCATGTTTAATAAGCATACGTACAATAGAGGCCAACTCTTCATCATCAGTAGATACCATGCCGGCGTCTCCAAAACCGCCGAGGTTTTTGGAAGGAAAGAAACTGAATGCACCGAGAGTTCCGATCGAACCGAGTTTTTTGCCTTTCCACATGCCGCCAAATGCTTGTGCAGCATCTTCAACCACAAATAAATTATATTCTTGTGCAATCTCCTGTATGGCGTCCATATTGCACGACTGACCGTAAAGATGAACAGGGACAATTCCGACAACGTTTGAGTGGTTCGTTTTTAAATACTCATTTATTTTCGATGCGTCTATGTTATATGTGGCAGGATCTATATCTACAAATACAGGCTTAGCTCCAGCACGTAGAATTGCATCACCGGTCGCGGTAAAAGTGAACGGTGTTGTAATAATTTCAGCCGTCTTATCGAAAAAGTCCTGCCCCTTCAACTTTATCGACAGAGCCCTAAGCGCTAAAACCAGAGCTTCGGTTCCAGAGGATGTTCCTACAGCATGTTGAACTCCAATATATTTGGCAATCTTATTCTCGAGTTCGTCAACTTCGGGGCCAAGTATCCACTTTTGATGTGTTAGGCATCGGAGTATTGCGGCATCAATATCCCCCTTCATGTACTCGTATTCAGCTTGTAAATCCAGCATAGGTACGGCTTTCATTTAGATGGGCTCTTTAACCGCAGTTATCGTCATATCTCTCAACAGATATTCATTTCCACAATCATGGCAAGACGCCCGCCCCCTCCTAAACCGAAGAGTCACTCCGCAACGGCAAGCCCAGCCAATTTGTTTTGCGGGCACTCCTGCAACTACTGCATATGCCGGCACGTCAGATTTAACAACTGTCCCCGCCCCGACCATTGCATATTTGCCTATAGTAACTCCGCATACTATGGTGGCGTTTGCTCCGATCGTAGCCCCATGCTTAACAATGGTCGGCATGAACTCATTTTTCCTCTCAATAAAAGCCCTCGGGTTGTAAACATTGGTAAAGACGCAAGAAGGTCCGCAAAAAACTTCGTCTTCGAGCACAACGCCTTTATATATCGAGACATTGTTCTGTATCTTGCATTTATTTCCTATTGTCACATCAGGACCAATAGTTACGTTCTGCCCTATTATTGAATTCGTTCCGATAATAGAGTCCTTCAGAATATGGGAAAAGTGCCATATCTTTGAACCTTCACCTATCGACACATTCTCGTCAATGATGGCAGTCTCATGTTTATAAAAAAGAGAATTATTTTGAGTAACAACCTGACCTGCATTGCACATTAAAGCTCTTTGAGCTAGTTCGAGCACTCTTAATACCTTAAATCCCTCTGTGCCATCCGTCTTCGGCTGACTCCTTTGTTTTACACAATCCATGAAATGCATCAACTCCAGTTTAAGCGGTTCACCCTTTTCGACTGGAATGACATTATAAGCAGCCTTTTTGGCTACCGGAATCTTACCATTCTCCCACTCGATTCTATGGGGGTATAAGAACAACTTCTCCTCGCTTACATCATCGAAAACAGCCATAGCTTTTGATCCCACAACAATTAGCTTCTGTTCTTTATAGGGATGAAGCCAGCTAACGAATATATGACTCTTTACGTTATCCCTGAATTCCATCGTTGTCAATGTGGTGTCGTAAGTGCCTTTGGTTATATAATCCTCGCCAAACGATAAAACTTTTTCAGGCTCATCATCGAGCAGCATAAGTATGACAGATATGTCATGAGGCGCAAAACTCCATAGTATGTTTTCTTCAGTCCTCAATTTGCCGATATTCAGCCTGTTCGAATATATATACTGAATGTCTCCAAGTTGTCCGGATGAGACCATCGCTTTCAGCTTTATCACGGCAGGATGGTACTGAAGTATATGCCCCACCATCAGAATCCTCTCCATCTCAGAGGCCAAAGCTACAAGTTCTTGACCTTCCTTAACCGTTAATGCGAGAGGTTTTTCTACAAAAACATCTTTGCCTGCTAGCAAAGCTTTCTTTGTAAATTCATAGTGAGTAGCAGCCGGAGTGGCAATGGTTACCGCAGATACGGCTGGGTCTGACAAAACCTCATCATAAGACGATAGGTATCGAATATCAGGAAACTTTCTTTTCGCATCTGCAATCATGGCCTTATCGGAATCACAAGCAGAGCGTATACATTTCAGTTCAGCCAGAACACGAAGAATATTCTTGCCCCAGTACCCCAGCCCCACATGAGCAATAAATTCTTTTTCCATAATTAAATAACTATCCCGACACTTGAAGGATCATAACCTTTTTGCGATAACTGCTGTTTTCTAATTTGATGCAACCTATGGTAGAAGAAAATAAAAAAGACCGTTACATAGGTATATCTGTATCTGGCAGCAGTCCCGTAATTTGATATCACAAGACCGTAAACCGCAAAAGCAATAGCCACATGAGCAAACAAAAATCTTATGACCCTGTCTTTTACGTTAAGTTTTCTATATGCCCGCATACCATAAAATAGAAGTGCCAGTATGCCTATATTCTCCAAAGTTTGTATGAATTGCAGCGCATTTCTAACTTCCCAAGGAAGTGGCATTAAGAGAAACTTACCTATACCCTGAAAGCCTTTTAAAAGAAGATCTCCATTCCCTGTAATTAAATCGATATCTAACGGGTCGAGGCCATTTTCTGCTGCAAAGGCCATCCTGTAAAAATTTACCTTATCAACAGAAATATTGTCGCCTAATAGAACAAGAAAAATTACAGATAAAATCAATAAGAGAATCTTTTTAGGATTTATCCCCTTGTCTATTACGACCCAAAGCAGTAATGAGATTAGAAAAATTAAATAATTTTGTACTTTTAAAACAAACAAAGCTGAAGATAGAACCATTGCCGGAACATATCTGTTATTGATTAAATAGTACACGCTCGTAAACATAAAAAACAGGATCAAAGTATCCCTCAAGCCTACGGCAGAATAAAGGGCGAGGCTCGGATAAAACAAGAAGAAATACATGCCCTGTTGGTTAATGAGATTCTTTTTGTACATAAAAAAGAAAATCATCATATAAAAAACATAGTTCATACCTGCGACTGAGAATACAGAATTACACATTAACGGAACAAGATAATATATCATTGCGGCAAGCTGTGTTTTAAGTGCAGATAGAGGTGTCACTATAGCCTCAGAAGGCATATCCATAGGTGTGCCTTCATAATTAAATTCAAAATTATCTCTTAGCGATTGAACTGAGCGCAAATATTCACCTTGGTCTGACATATACCCCGGATCAAATAAAAGACCATTAGTAAGGAAAATCAAAAGTATGTGCCCTAAGAATATAAAAAAAACTATTTTCTTCTGCTTTGTATAGCTTAAAATGCAAATCGTATAGAACAGCAGCAAGATTATATTCGGAATTTCTAAAAAATAGTCTTCAGCATTCATTTCTTTAGGTTCTGGAGCACATACTTGTAACCGCAAAAATTATACATTATGATTTTTGTCCAATCCCTCCCAATTGAAAAGTAAACAACTATGATCAGAATATTGTGTAAATAAAAGGCGCAATGGCAGAACCGCTTGACATTACAATAACCACTCCAAAAAACAACAATACAATGATCATCGGCAAAAGCCACCATTTTTTCCTATGTTTGAGAAAATCCCAAAGATCTTTAATAACGTACATAGCCCCTCCTTATTCTTAAAAATCAAAATAAATAAATTGTCCTGAACTACCTGTACCAATGCTTATTGTCAACACCCACAACAAGCCAACCGAAATCCAAACTAACGGTTTAGGCGCTTTCTTTATAAAAAAACGGACCCTCGCATGATCGTCAAACCTATGTATGAAAGCAAAAAATAACAGCAACAAAATCACAAACATATTTCTTTCTAAAAACAAGGATATATCACCAATTGGCGCCGCAAATGGACCTGAAATAATCCTGAAAGCAGTATCTATATTTCTTGCCCTAAAAAAAATCCATGCAAAAGTAACAAAATTAAACGTTATTAGAGTAAGCAGCCATTTAGATGGCCAATCCGTTATTTTACGAATAAAATTAATTTTTGAGCTTAAATAGGAAATAGATATCCCAAATGCATGTATAACACCCCACAATACAAAGGTTATATTTGCTCCATGCCACAACCCTGCTATGGACATGGTTATAAACAAGTTCCTTATTTGTTTATAAAGACCAAAACGGTTACCGCCCAATGGGATATATAGATAATCACGTATCCATCTTGATAAGGTAATATGCCACCTGTGCCAGAACTCCGCTACGGAAGATGAGAGGTATGGTTTATAAAAATTATTAGGAAAATGAATCCCCAAGATCATTGCAAGTCCGATCGCCATATCCGTATAACCGCTAAAATCACAATATATTTGCAGTGAAAACCCATATATGGAAAGTAAATAATGCAAAGATGTAAGACCATCAGGCCCTGAATATACAGCATCTACTACAGGCGATAATTGATCGGCAAAAACAACTTTTTTAAACAGGCCTACAGAAAATATCGCCGTACCCACTGCAAACTTTGCATCAAGAGCGCGAAATTTTCTTTTAAGCTGCGGGATAAATTCATGCGGCCTAAGAATGGGGCCTGCAATGGAATGAGGAAAAAAAAGCACATAAGCGCCTATCCTTTGCAGACTGTTCTCAATCGGGAAATGACCTTTATAAACATCGGCCACATAGGCGATCAAAGTAAATGTAATGAATGAAAGTCCAAGAGGCAGCGGGTAATTAACTATACTAACCACATTCGAAGAAAATGGTGCAATAATTAAAGAAACAAAAAAATTGGTGTACTTAAAGAAAATAAGCGGCAGAAGAAGCACAAATAAGACAGATATAAAGCGAATTCTTTTTAAATCTCTATCGGCAGCTCCTTGCATATATGATGCACCGATGAATGCAACGCCTAAAAGCACATAAGGGATCCATACATAGTAAATATTCCAATAGCCGTAGAATACCGTTCCGCCGATAATAATCAATTTAAGCCTATGCCTTGAAGGTATGAGAAGATGGAGGGGCAGGTATATCAAGAAAAAAATCAAAAATGGCAATGAACTGAAAATCATACTTATTTACCGTGAGGAGAGAACCGGGTAAATAGCTCCTGCCATTTTTTCATGCCCCAATGCATTGGGATGAGGATCTCCGGGCATTGCCCATACTTCTTCCGGAGCCAAACCTTTAAATGCCGGGAATAAATCAATATAGGTATATCCGTATTTATTAGCCGTTTCTCGCATGATTTCGTGAACATACGAAAATTTATAATTCTTCAGGTTATGCACGTCCGGGGTCATGGCCAGATAGATACGAATCTTATGTTTAGAGGCATAAGTGCTCAGCCTCTTTAGGGCATCATCCATTTCTTTAAATCCCACTGAATTTTTGTCATATACCGACACATAATGCTTCTCCAGAACATCCTCTCCGGTGGCCTTGAAAACGCGATTTACAGCAGTCCACAGCGTTACGGCCAACTGACTATTGCGAAGCAGCCAGTTTCCCCCACCCGCCTCAAGGCGCTCTGCATCCCTCAAAAAATATAGTACGACTATATCTGTCGGATTCAGCCCTGTCAGTTTAGTCAGAAATCTTTCCACATACCTTGCGGCATTGTAATTACCAATGCCCGCATTTAAGACCTCTGCATTACCCATCATCTTTTCCAACTTAGAGGTCAAAACTTTATCCTCGGAAACACCCCATCCCAAAGCTATGGAACCGCCTAAAAACAAAATACGCCTTTTTGACTCTCCGTTATCCGAAACAGGTCCGCCCCTCAACCCCTGCTCATTAATCCTTATTGGAACAGATTGCAAGACAGCCGTTTTGGAAGGTATATGCTCGTGCCCCAACAGTGGATTGTCGCTCTTAATTTTCAATTCTTTTGCATACTTCCACATCTCGATATCGTAATTAGTCATAGAATTATTCTTCAGCCTTATAAGGAGTTCGGCGAAAAGCAATGACAAAACGAAAGATATAACTGCTATGCATACCAGACCGGCAATATTTTTAAATTTATCCATAATTATTTCAGCCCTCTTATAATATTCATTTTTTTTAGTTCACCGTAAATTATCTTTGCAACACTTTCATGCCCAAATGCGTTCCAGTGGGCATCGAATCCGAAATCAACTTTTTTACCGTATTTCTTCTCAATGTCGGATAATTCTTTGCCGAGGTTCACAAAATGGATACCGTACTTATGACAACTTTCTTTCACCATATCGAATTCATCATCTGAATACCCCTCTACGCCCTCTCCCGAATTACTGTACATAACAACAACCTTATCTTTGTTTTCATTCTTAATACTCTTTAAGATGTAATCAAGAATCCTTTCTTTCTTTATCCTTATGCGAGCAGAATCATTATCAATGACATTCCGGGGTGTTTCTTTTTTCTCAGCATACAAAAAACGCAACACCAGTTTTTGAACTCCTATATTATGATACAAATATCTAACCACGGCGCTTTTTCTTATAAGCCTATACGCCGATTTGGGAATATAAGGTTTTACTGTCTCGGAAAATTCATCTCCTCTCGGTTCTAAACACATAAAACCGGGGAAACCGTTATCTGCACAAGATGAGGGCAAAATCAAGCCGGGTGTTACATTAAAAACCAATACATCCGGACTGAATTTTTTAACAGCATATCGCGACGTATGAAGCATGTTAGACAGAGTAGCCCCTGCGATACCAAAGCTATACGAATAATATTCGCCGTGCAGCATTTCGTGCAGTTTCGCAGATACGCTTTGGTTCACATCCACAATTGTTGCCTCAATAAGAGACGCTCCAAAAAGAGCGATCACAGGCTTATCGTGGTTTTCTTTATAATCAAAATTACTATTCCAGCCCTCGTTATTAATATGCCACCTTGCCCTCACTTGCGCTAAAGGACCCAAAGTGCTTACTCCATCGCTAAATGGCTCCGTTGACATTTTCATCAAGTTATCTTTCGTATCGAAAATATAATACGGACTTTGATTGGCTGGAATAACAAACCTGAATACTAACTCCAAGAAAATTATCGTTACAACAAATGCAGGCAATAATAAAATAAAAACGTTTTTTACCAGTTCTTTAACTTTCATAAAAATTTCTCCATAATGTAGAAATCAAAACAAAACTCGTAACTGTTTGTGTTACCCTGACTTTCCTCATCTTAACACTTCTACTATCCGCCTCGCAGCCTTTCCGTCTCCGTAAGGATTATGCGCTTTGCTCATTAATTCATAGGCCGAAGTGTCGGTCAGCAATATAGAAACCTCTTTGATAATTTTCTCCGTATCCGTGCCGACGAGTTTCACAGTGCCCGCCTCTACCGCCTCGGGGCGTTCAGTAGTGTCACGCATAACCAATACAGGCTTGCCGAGTGATGGAGCTTCTTCCTGAACTCCTCCTGAGTCGGTAAGTATTAGATAAGAGCGTTCCATTAAGTAAATGAAGGACAGGTATTCTTGCGGTGGAATCAGATGTATCCTTTTATTTCCGGATAAAATACGGGTCACAGGCTCCAGAACATTGGGGTTTAAATGAACAGGATATACAATTTCAACATCTTCGTGAGTTTCTACTATAGTTTTCAAAGCAGTGCATATAGATTCAAAACCGTCTCCAAAATTCTCCCTGCGATGTCCTGTAACCAATATAAGCCTCTTAAGCGGATCGAGAAAATTAAAGTGTCCGGCTATCTCACTCTGCAACATGCCATCCGACCTCAGCTTTCCGGACACATAATGAAGCGCATCAATTATTGTGTTTCCTGTAACCAGAATGGATTTTGCGCCAATACCGCTCTTTAACAGATTTTGTTTGGCCTGTTCCGTAGGGGCAAAGTGCCAATTACTGATGGAATCCGCCACCCTTCGGTTTATCTCCTCCGGCCATGGAGCATAAATATTATCTGTACGCAAGCCGGCCTCCACATGCCCCACAGCTATCTTTTTATAATAGGCCGCGAGACTGGCCGCTAAAGTAGTTGTGGTATCGCCGTGAACCAGCAATATATCGGGCTGAAACTCATCCAGCACTGGCTCCAACCCCTGCAGTACTTTACAGGTAATCTCGGTCAGGCTCTGACTTTGTCCCATAATATCCAGATCGTAATCTGGTGTTATTTCAAAAAGCCTAAGCACCTGATCGAGCATTTCACGGTGCTGCGCCGTAACGCAAACCCTGCTGTAGAATATTTCCGGATATTTTTTTAGTTCCATAATAACGGGAGCCATTTTTATGGCTTCAGGTCTTGTACCAAATACCGAGAGTATTTTTTTCATCGTGCACCTGATGGAAGCGCTAAATTTAGAGTCGATAAAGTCATCCTCTCGGCAGTATATTTGCAGGACTCGAATCCGACAGGAATCATATCAATACTCAATATCCTGCCGCACCACTCATCAACATCGAATGAATTCATCGCTACATCGATAAATTCGGCAGGCACCTGCAATTTTTTATACGCACAGGTTATGAGCCCGGAGAGTTTTGCTTCGAGCAAAGAATACGAAAATGACTCCTTTACCGACGCATGCAGATATATTTCATGACGACGAAGTTCGATTATAACCTGCTCATGCTCCAATCTGCCTAAAAAAACAACATTCAAATCATTATTTTTTGCAAACGAAACGAGCTCTTCCTTATCGGGACCATCACCGATAATAGTAAGTTTATAAGCGGGATTATTAGAGCTAAGTTTTTTAAAAACCTCAAGTAAAAAAGTGATATTTTTCCTTGCCTCTAAAACTCCGGTATAAACTATCGATCCTTTATTTCTAACGGTTGCCGGAATTCCTATGAACTCCGACTGCTCAAGCCCCAATTCTACAACATCAATTTTTTTTAAAGAATAATCAGAAAAATGTTCTTTATTCAGATACTCCAAGTACGGTTGAGACACTGTTATAACCGTATGAGTTAAGCTGTTTATGATGTCTGCTTCGAACCTTTTAAGTCTCTTTTGCTGTTCAGTACTCATGAAAAAAGCCTGCAGGTTATCACTCCAAACGGCATGAATCATTGTCACTGATGGTACTTCGGAGTTCCATGCAAAATAGATATCTTCAAAAATACGAATATCCGCCTTTATATCGAAAAACAGCTTAAACAAAACCTTGATGGCATAGCCTTTGTATATAAAACCAAGCGGATTGCAAAAAAAGTTAAAAAACTTCAGCACAAGATGTGGCAAGTACCGACACCAGACAGGCAGACTGTCGAGTGTGATTATCGAAACATCCCACCCCATCCTGAGCAGTCCGCCCTGAATTGTCTTTGCATGCATAAAAGCTCCGCCGGTCTTGGACAAAAAACCGCCGTAATAAATCACAGCCGTTTTTTTAACCACAACTGCCCTCTATTCGCAAAATCTCGAAATGCCTCTTTATAACTTCGCTCTCGGTAAAAGGCCTGACAGCCTCGGACAAAATCTCTTTAGAAATAGGATGATCGAGCGCCTTCTCAATGCCTTCTGCTAATGCCAACGGATTCTTTACAGGAACAAGATAGCCGTATTTCCCGTCTTGCAATAATTCGCGCGGGCCCGTGGGGCAGTCGGTCGAAACCGGAGTGCATCCGCACATCATAGCCTCTACCAAAACATTAGGCATGCCTTCAACGTATGATGACAAGACAAATACATCCGCACGACTGAAATACTTCAAGGGATTATCCACATATCCGGCCAATTTAACGGTCTGCATCAATCCAAGCTCATTTATAAGGGACTGGAGTTCTCCCCTCAATGACCCGTTCCCAAGAATTATCAACTTAGCCTTTATTGTCTTTGCAAGTTCCTTCATGGATAGTATGAGATCCGAAAACCCCTTCCACGGCTCCAGCATGCCTGCCGCGACTATAACCGGTTCACTCTTATCGATAAGCCATTTTTCATCCACTTCTTCATTCATCTTGTCCCGCGACCGGCTGTCAACAATAATGTTATAAACGCAAACATGCGGAGGCGACTTGAATACAAGCCTGTATTGATCAACCATGTCTTTGGATACACAGGTCAATGCATCCGCCCTGCGCATAACCATACGCATGAGAAGCTTTAATACCCATCGTTTCGTAAAAAAAACATTCGAATACGTATCAAACGGGGTCACCCGCGACGAACAGCTGATTTTTGCCTTAGAGCTGGAAAGAATAGCGGCAATTAAGACAATGACATTCAGATGATCACCTGCGGAAAAAATTACATCTGGATTATCTTTTCTGAAATGTCTGATTAGCGGTATCAGCATGCTAATGACACGCCGCTTATTAAAAACAGACACATTGATACCATTAATTGAGGGCAAATCATAGCCGTCATTTACCAAGCCGACAATAAAGTTCACCTTATGCCCGCAGCCAGCAAGAGCCTGCGCAAATCTGAGTTGCGCAAGAGGAACCCCTGAAATAGCATACCTTGCCGCTAAAACGCTCACCTTCATTTTTAACTCATAATCAGCTTAAGACGGTCCCTTGCCGCATCGAGTGAATATCTAGCTTCATATATCTCACGCAACCCCTTGTCAAAAGGGCTTTCCACTATGTCACACGCAGAGTCAATGGCTGATACAAAATCGTCTGCAGAGCTACACACACGCCCGGCACGGTCAGCAATATCCTCGTATCCTGCAAACGCTTCCGGAGTGCCTATGATTTTCTTTCCAAACATCAACGCCTCCGCAACCTTTGTCTTCATACCAGACCCATCGAAGATCGGCGCAATCACAAAATAAGAATTCAAATACCACTCCTCAAGGTATTCAACCTCGCCTACAACCTCAACTTTTCCTTTGAGTTCAAGTTCATCTTTTAATTTTTCAAATCCCCTGCCGACAATGCAGGTCTTAATACTGATTCGGGGCGCAACATTCTTTACAAACCACTCTATCCCTGATTGATTCGCGTAGAATGTCCCACCAACGAATAACACAAATTTTTCGGCATTACTTTTTGCACTCCCGGATTTGATTGATGTCATCTTGTCCTGTACCGACATCGGCGATAAATCTGTTGCAGGTCGTCCATAAACCCGTTCAAGAAGACGGCTGTCCCTCTCGTTCATACAAATTATCTTGTCGCTAAAAATAACAGACTTTCTCTCAGCCAGATAGTTGGCTGCAAGCACGCCTACCGCACGCAGAGTCTTGAATTGCTTGAGAGCACCTAAGAAAAATCTGGCCTCAACATTGTGAAAAAAAGTATAAATCCTAACATTAGAAAATTTAGCCTTTACGACTCTTACAAACTCTCCGAAATTAGAACCGTCTACAAATATCTTCTCGACATTTCTGTCATGAATTTGGCTGAGCGCATCGGCAATGGTTTCAGCACTAAGTCCATCTATATATCCTATAAACGCATCTATTAGCGAGGCCAGCCCCCGAATCGAAGACTTTGACAACTCAAATACAATGAGCCTGTCACCATAGATTTCCTTGAGTGCATCATGATTCAACCTGCATAGAAGTTCACGACCGCCGGAGGGTGATTCCTCCAGCTTATTCGTAACCAGCATAATACAGGGCAACGAAGATCCGGCTACACGAGTTGCATGTGTGATACTGCTCAAATCTTGGGCGCAGATTCCTTTTTCACAAGAACGCAGTCGTATTCAATCACCGCCAAGGATTCATCGCGATTAATCGGATACATACCGCTGATAAAGAAGTTATGCTCATGAAATATTTTCAGAACATCATAAACAGGAAGCATGCCGTCGTAAACAGGTATTAAGGCTAACTCCGACTGTAGAGCCAATATATGTTTTAGCGAACCTATAGCCCCATCAAAGGCCTGCTTATCGTATCCCTGAGTATCGAGCTTAAGCATGCAGTTAGTACAGCCTGTTCTGCCGACCAATTCAGCATAAACATCATCCAGCCTGACAACATTTACAACCTCGGGAGTAACATTTTCGAGCGACTGCCATATATTTTTCGAATACTCATTAGCCTGCAGAAAGGACGAAAATACGGTACTTTGGTACACATTAATGGTCTTTTCCTCTTTTTTGTCGCCTAAAGCCAGATTATAGCAATCCCACCTGTCGTCCTTATCACACTTCTCTTTCAACACATTAAATACCGATTTCACAGGCTCAAAAGAAACAATGCGGCCTTTGTAACCCATCTTTCTCAAAGACTCGCCATACTGCCCCTTGTTTGCTCCAACATCAATTATGCAATCGATATTTTTAGCGGCAATCACATTCGACAAATGTTTTTCGAAATCTGCATTGTTATATTGGGCTTTTACAAAATCGTACCCAAATAAATTAAAGAAAGAACGCACAAGTCTTTTCATGTTGTCTGCACCTCTACTTGGAAATAGCTTTTTTGCAGGATTGATAAATAGATCGTATGATTTTCTGGTTATATGCCTTTTGCTTTATTTTAAGCATCATTTTAACCGCCAGCGACGGGTATCTTTTCACATCTATACCCCTCATCATGTCATACGCATAATCATATAGCTTAATATTCTCCGGAATGTTTACAAGCTCATATCCTAATTTGTATATCTTGTTGGTAAAAGCCATCTCACTTCTCAAAATATTTGTGTATTCCTGAGAATCATTTTCACCGCAGTGCGGAAGCGAACCGTAATTCTTAACAACCTCATTCAAAACCGCAGAACTCGTTATCCCGACACCGCCATGCGCGGCAAAGGCATCATCCCCCTTGATATCCAAGCCTTGAATTGCCAAGCCCAAATACGCTAAAAAACCGCAATTTTTAGTTCTATTAAAATGTTCTATGCCTGTCGACGCGTATCCATCCCTGCTTATAACAACATCGTCCTCTGTAAATATAAAATAATCGTAATCATTCCCCAGCATTTTAAAGGCATGATTATAAGCCCCGAAAGACCAGCCCAAATTTGCCCTGTGCAGAATATGGATTTTCCCGTATTTAAGGATTTTACCGTCAATAGAATCCAGAAAACTGTTCCCGTCCTGCCACCCGACATCGCTGTTCACGATTATCAGATCAACTGGATCTCCCGGATTGCATTTCAGTTCGCATTCGATATTGAAATTGATAAGATCAACAACAGACTCTTTTGTCGGGAAATTCTGGCTGTGCGAAAAATAGCCCACGGGATTACCTGACAATCCGGTTTCCTCCCTAACCCTTCTCGGAACAAAAGAAGTGGCAATGACTTTTGCAACTCTCATCTATTACTCCTCTCTAAAATCATTTATCGAATGCTACACTTTTCTGTAATACAAAGTTCAAGCGGCTTCTCAACACTTCAGAATATCCTTTGCTCTTTACCAAATCCAGACTGTCTCCGCCTGCAACGGCAATAAACTCGGGATTAAACTCCAGTATTATAAAATCAGGATAAAGCGAAAGCGGCGCATCGTCAAAAAATCTTCTGAGCACCCTGAATTCAAACCCTTCGATATCGAATTTCATTCCCCTAACCTTCGAGATATTGTGCATTGACAGTATATCGAGCAGTGGAAGGCACTCCACATCCACTCCCTCGTCATGCGAAATAACAAAACTGTCCCCGCCGCTGTTGCCTGAAGTGTTCAAGCCAAGCCTCATCGTACAGGCTTTATCCGCGACTCCGATATTTACGGCGGTTATGTTCTTTATATTATTACGCTTCAGCGTAAAACCAAGCTTTTGGCAGGTGGTTGGATTAGCCTCTAAAGCCAATACAAAACCTTCATCTCCGACACATAGGGATGCCGCCAAAGAATACAATCCCAAATGGGTTCCAACATCCACAAAGCAGTCGCCCTTTTCGAGATTCTTCTCCAAAAATGATATTTCTCTGTAATCGTACAGTTGAGGGATAAACAATATCTCGGCATCTACATATTCTCCGGGGTCAAGTACCATTTTATAGCCAAATATCTCGGTTTCGACCGGATTCCTTTTTTTGCGAAGATATATGCGCTTAAGGAAATTGCCTATGGCACCGACTTTGGGCATACGAGGCAATAACCTCGATATACCCGTAAGAATTCTAAGCTCAACGTCACTTTCTGTATGCCTAATATTTTCCATGGCTGTTATATGTAAGAAATTTTTGACGATTTTACCGAGTCGTTAAATTCAAGGTGGGTCTTGCAGACCTTTCCCTGCAGTTTGTCTTTTAGTGCTAACGTCATGGATATGGGTAAAACCAGCATAGATGCTAAAATAGACGGGTTTCGCTTAAGCATAGCACACGCCTTGGATATCCCGACATCTCCGTGAACAGCGTATCTGAAATAAGTAATAAGCTCTTTTAAAGGACGTACCGAAAATTCAGGTCGCTTCTCCGATAGCACATTCCAGCAAATTGCCATTGCATATAAATATCCGAGGCAATATTTCATCTTTCCGCTGAACGATATGCAATTAGGTGAATTATACTCTTTTATTGCAACCACCTTATCTATGACCCTCGCCTTATACGCTGTTCCGATAGGAATCCTGTATGCGCTCTCAGCCATATAAAAATCGACTTCGGGCAGAAGGCAGGAACGCAAGATATCCGTTCTGCAAAAATAATACATATCACCGGTAACATTATATTTATACTTCAAATCTACCCATGTGGTATCAAAAGGCGCAGGAAGCGGCAACTGCGACGATATAACGCGGCCGTTCTCTTCGCAAAACGCAGTAACGCCGCAGTAAGAATCTCTTTCGATTTCCGGGATTGTATTCCATTCATTATAGATAAGCTCCAAGGCATCAGGTTTAAGCGCATCGTCAGAATCCTGATAAATAAACATATATCCTTTTGCTAACTTTACAGCATGATTATCTAGGACAGTTTTACCGACTCTTTGCGACGCAGCAATTATAGTTACAGGAAACGAAGATTGTTTTTTTAATTTCTTTAGAAGTTCCAAAGTGCCGTCATCCGAACCGTCATCGGCAACTATCCATTCAAAATCCTTGTATGTCTGATTACAGAGAGCTTCCCATACTCTCTCAAGATAGGAAACTCTTTTGTATGAGGGAGTATGTACGGTAAAAAACGGCCTGTTATGCTCACCCTGCATTAATTAATCCCATTACCTTTGCGCTTAACCCAGAACCTCTGAACGCCATAACGGTATTCCGCTTGAAGCGCTTCAAGATTCAAATCTGACAACAGAGAATGCATCTCATCCCTGTCAAACTCAGTTACATGATCCGCATCCGTATACAACTGGGCTATATTCTGCTCCTGCCTGAAATGGTTCAAAAAGGTCCTGTCAAAATCAGGGACTTCAATAAAAATATGTTCGAAATACCCTGAGTATGCCGACAAAAAGTCTTTAGGATTATCTATATGCTCAAGCACATGAGAAAGTATTAAAACGCTAAACCTCTCTTCGCTCTTCCTTAAGTAATTTAAAGCCTCTTCATGTATGAACCGCAAATTCTCTCTCTGATACTTCTTTTGCGCGGCCTCGATGGCCTTGGTGTTATAATCAACGCCCACAACTTTTTTAGCAATCATGGAAACATTGTAGCTTATCGCTCCGTAACCGCATCCCAAGTCCAGAACGGTATCGTCAGGCTTGATATGTTTAGACAGAAACTGTACTGTGGATTTTTTCGATATAATGCCGTCGCTGCCATAAACTGCCGAGGCCTGTTCTGTGCACAATCTTTCGAATATCCATTCAAGATTGAGGAAAATACGGAACTTTAGCTTATCGCTTATAGGCAGACGCATTTTGCTAAAGCGATAGACAATCGAGGTCAATAAACACTTAGGCTTCTTTCTCTCTAATTTTACGCCCATTTTTTTTCGCCTCTTAAAATCAAAACAACTCTAAAGGTCACGCAGAAACTTCCAGCTCTTTATTTTGCCGGGCAAATGCCTTGACAGCATAAGGCAGTTGAGCTCGGTCTTTATACAGGGATAAACAGAGAAGAATAAAACCGAGACTCCAATACGCAAATACATTAAGCCCGCCTATCAATAAAGCGGCTGTTCCGATAACCACCAGAACAAAGGAAGGCGCGGCGAGCCGCAAAATCTCAAACAGCGTTCCGTTCAGATAAAGCACAGCGCAGGTCTGGATCAAACCGCACATTGTCCATGCCGCCGCCGCTCCGACAATTCCCCACGCGCCGATACAAAGCCATGCTACGCAGAGATAAACCGGAATTACGAAAATATATATTATTACTAAGGCTCTTAGATTCCCTATTGCCATCAGCCTTGCGTTAAAAAGAACTCCTAAAGAATTTATCCAGAGACTTAACATTATTATCTCTGCCACCCCAGCGCTGTTTGCCGCAAGGGATTTGCCGAGCCAAAAATTCAGAAAGTGCTGTACAACAAATGTGCCGATTACAGCAACAGGGGTCATAACTGCAATAAGGGTCATGGTAGCGCGCATTGCAAGATCTTTTGATTCAGTATGGCTGAGTGACGCAAGCCGAGGGAATATGGCTGCCGATAAACTGCTTGTAATAAGCCATGTCTTCATAGCGAGGTCAAAGGGTATTGTATAGGAAGTTACCGCTTTCGCCCCGTTTAAAGTAGCGATTATAAGCCGATCGGTATTGCCTATCACCGGTTCAAGCAGAGTCATTACAGAAACCCATCCGCCATATTGCAACAATCCCTTTAAATGGCTGCGATCCAATTCAGGCCGCGCAAATAAGGGGATATGGCGGAAACACTGCCGAAACAACAGCGCCGCCATGAATATCCTTGATGAGAGAGCGGCCGGGACCAAAACTCTTAGTTCCACATAACCGGCATAGGCGAGAGAAAGAGGCAGCAACTGGCTGATCAGAGTTCCGACAAAGACAATTATGTTTATTTCGGCAAATTTAAGACGCGCCTGGAGAGCGCCCTGAAGTATAGACACAGGCAAGATTATCGGCAGAGCCAATAACAGCCATACCACAGCTTCAGCCGCCTCCAATCTGCTGTCAGAAGACATCTTAATTATATTGATAAGTATGTATTCAGAAAACAGCCAGAATATTACTCCCGCAAATACACCGAGAATAAAAGTGCTTATCAAAGCAGTCCAGAGAAGATTGCTCCGTTCAAAAGGCTCTGCGTCAGAAAATAGCGACATCCGCTGCGCAACCGCCCGTCCCAATCCCAAGTCAAAAAAAGCGAAGTAGCTCAGAAGCCCCCAAATTACAGCGATTACGCCATACCTTTCAGCGCCTATGTACCCGATATACATAGGCAGCGTGATAAAAGTTACCGCCATCGGCAGTACGGAACCGAGAAGATTATATATACTGTGGCGTCCGATGCTCACGAGATATTACCGTTCATATATTAGACAAGCAATTCCTTTGCATTTTGGGAAACAAAGCTC
This sequence comes from Nitrospirota bacterium, assembly GCA_004321915.1. Lineage (GTDB taxonomy): Bacteria > Nitrospirota > Thermodesulfovibrionia > Thermodesulfovibrionales > Dissulfurispiraceae > MYbin3. Next base: position 16,808 of record SCQE01000077.1, on the reverse strand, counting down.
ACAAACTCATCGCCTTTAAGCGTATGAATGATATCTTTCAATTCCTTTTGGTGTGCTGTAATGGTATCTTTATCGGCTCCGTCAGCAGCCAAAAGTTTCCATATCTTCTCTTGATCCGGTTTTTGCCGAAAAAAAACTGAAGATAGGCGGGGCCGCGGCAATGAAGAAATACGACGCTTAAAAGAAACCAAACGTGGAAAGCGGGAACTAATAAGGGTGGATGCAATCGCCTGCTTCAAATGGGCGGTATAGAATTCATGTATCTGATCCTGAATTTCCGACTGATTGCATCCGTCCGATTTAGCGGCTTCGCAGGCCATCCTTGTAACCATCGCCTCTAAATCCTGAGCAAAGCGGCAGCGAAAAAGCTCATCTATCCATTCTGTATTAGAACCGAAATTCATAGAGGTACCATCCTGCCTGAGATATGTAAAAAAAGACGGGTCTGACCTTACCTTTCCCAGAGTCACCGTGCGCAAGGCATGATAGATTTCGTGAAGCCGAAAACTAATATCGCATTCAAATATTTCATTGTTGATAGTTTTAAGCGCGGAAGTACGGTAGATGTTGTAATAAACCGAAAGAGGATTTCTGGTCTCTTCCAAGACGCGTGTGGCTACCGAAGCATTATCTATGTTGCGACACCGATACCATTCATTCAGAATGCATCTATATTTAATGCTCTTCAGAGGACCGCTTACATTAGAAATATGATTCACCTCCGTAGCTAAAGAAAAACCGGGGATCCCGCCGCCGGCGCACACATACTCAGGGGCTTCGTCCAGAAAAGCCATGCTCTTTTGCAGACCGTATGGAAAAAGAAAATCATCGTTGTCAGATATCATCACATAAGGGGTTTTCACCTTATCAAGAGCGTCAGTGCACTTGTAATAGAAATCTCTGAATGACTTATCCTCATAGCGAAGATACTCGAAACTCAAATTAGAAAATGTTTCAGGATTGGACATCAAGCGGTCTATAGTCGGATGAACTTCTCCGTCTGCAACTATCACATGGAACGGCAGACAAATGCGGTTTGCGTGCCAGAGCCAGCGCAAGGTATGGAGATTGCGCCCCTTGAGCGTGAGCAGAATTGTTAAACCCTTAACCTTATTTGCGGGCTCTTTCAAAACTCACCTCTTTGAAACACAAACGGTTCCCCTGCTCGTCTTCCAGATACGCATTGGGGTATGGGTCGGTCAGGCAGCGCATAAAATCATACAACTCTTCAAGCTTCATCTTTTCGATCTGCCGGATCGTTAATCTACTGTCTTCAGGCTTCCTGCGTTTATAAGAACTTCCTTCGTCAAGTTTCTGTTTTACAGGCTCGATATCCGGATACGCTGAAATAAATCTGTCTAATAATCTGATGCTGCTGCTCGCTATATTGCAGAATATCGCTTTTATATTGTCACCCTCTAAACTCAAATCTTCTTTTAGCCAGATATCGCCTTCATCAATTTTTTCGCCAAGGGTCATAAGAGAAACCTTTGTCGTCTTTATCCCATGTATTATCTGATTTTGAATCGGACTTCCTCCCCTAAATTCTGGCAAATCCGATGGATGAATGCCTAAGCATAAATATTTCTTCAAAACATGCACGGGGATAATCCAGCTCCATCCGACAAAGAGGATAAAGTCCAATCCCTCAGGCGAACCTGACATCCATTCATCATACTCCTCTTTGCTCCTGATTAGAACCGGGGCGTCAAGTTTAGGATTTGCCTTGATATTATCGAATATCTCGAAAGCCCACTCGCGATAACCGCAATATGTCATCTTAATCTTCCGCATAGTTATAAAACTTTGCTCATTTTTTCTTGAAAGCGACCCGTTTAATGTACAGGAATCCCTTTTCATCTTCTATAAACCCGTTCGGATAAGGATCTTCCAGACACCTGAAAAAGTTGTAAATATCCTCGGTGCTCATGCTAAGCAGATCTTCCTTTGTCAGTCTGCTGTCTGTGGGCACTCTTTTTTGCCTTACAGCAGTTTCAGCAGGCCATTGTTTCCAGACTATTTCAGGATAATCGTCCAAGAACATATTAAAAAGAATTATGCTTGTGGCTGTCATTTGATAAAGAATATCTTCCATATTCCCAGAAAGATCCAAATCGACCTCATGCGAGTATTCCCTTGAATGGGTGTGTGCTCGACTGGAGCCTTTATCATAGGTAAATTTGAATACGCGATGTTTGGTAAACCTTAAGCCGTCTATAATCTGGTTTTGAAGGGGTGAGCCATAAGAATAACGATCCAGTTCGGCGCAATGCACCCCAATAGCCGGTATTCTGGACGCTACCTCATCGCCAAGTTCTTCGCTCCATCCGCAGGTTATAAGGAGACTAAAGTCGGACAAATTCAGATTGATAAGTTCATCGTGCGTAGTGCATAAAACGCATCTGCCTATTTTGGGATGCTTCTGGACTACGGGAAATACATTTATTGCCCAGTCGCGGTATGCCAAAAAAATTACATTCATATTCCAGTCCTCTCTCTGTTTTTCATTTTTTTTCCCGAAGGATAATATCTACAATCCGTGCGCGGTCTTGATCATCAACCCACCACCCTGAAGGGATGCTCAAAGAGTGCGCGGAAAAATAGTCCACCCCGGGCAAATCATTTCTCTTAGCTCCGAAACAAGTATATATATCGTTTCTAAGATGCACTTTGGATGCCTGCACGCCCGCATTCCTGAGGCTAGCAAGCAGATGATCCCGGTCTTGCACCAAAAAGGTATAGACCCAAAAAGCCGAACGAGAATCAACCGGCCGTTTAAGAACCGTAATGCCCCGAATATCAGAGAGCTTCTCGTCATAATAACAGCCGTTATCATAGTGGCGTGATACAATGTCCTGAATATGATCCATTTGCGCAATGCCTATTGAGGCGGCTACATGGCTCATATAAAGATTCCATCCCGCAACAGGAATGTCGGAGTCTGGATTTATCTCTCCATCCTCACAGCGAAAAGTGGGTTGATGTATGCCATAACGCTTAAGCCAGTAAGCCTTTTCGTAACCATCTTGGCTGGCGCATGCAATCGCTCCGCCGTCAATAGTCGTAAGATGACGGTTGGGATAGAAAGAAAACACCGTATAATCAGAACCTGTATTCCCGATTTTTCTCCCGTGATATTCTGCGCCGAAAGCCTCTCCGGCATCTTCAATTACAGCTATATTATGAGCCCGTGCCACAGCATGAATTTCGTCAAGTTCAGCCGGATTTCCAGCCCAGTGATAAACGACTATAGCTTTTGTCTTTTGAGTAATCTTTTTGGAAATATCCGCAGGATCGATATTCCCTGTCATGGGCTCAACATCGCACCAGCGAATATCGGCAAACAGGTTACGAACAGGACAGCTCGTAGCAAGACACACCAACGGCGACATGATAACCTCGTCTCCGGGGCGAACGCCAGCCATAAAAAGACATAGAGCCAGAGAATTGGAAATGTCTCCTGTGGCCATAATGAAGGGATTCCCAAGATAGTTACGAAGCAGTCCCTCAAATTTAGCTATGTTAGGACCGATCGCAACCTGCCCAGTAGCCATAACTTCTGAGATGATGCCGGCGGCATGCTGCGGCATATTCACCTTGTACAAAGGAATGTTTTTAGGAGGGTTCTTCACAAGATTTAGTGCAAAAACATTTACCAGCCTTTTTTGATCGTGTCCACAATCCTCTCGCGGTCTTCATCCGTAACCCACCAACCGCAAGGGATATGAAGCATGCGCGAGTAAAAAGAATCGAGTCCGGGCAGATCGCAGCGGCTGTCCGCAAAAACAGAGTGCAGATCATTACGCTTATGAGCCTGAGAATTTCCAATGCCTTGATCTGTAAGATGGCGTGAAAGATCGTCTCTTCTATCCGTTAAAACTGTATAAAACCAATAAGACGATTCCGATGCTTCATCCCCATGGCACAGTTCTATCCCGGAGATACCCCGCAGAGCCGCATCGAAATAGCGGCCATTGGCAATATGCCTTTCAATGACAGGCGAGATGTGATCCAACTGAACCAGCCCGATAGTAGCATTGACATTGTTCATGTGATATTTATAGCCGACTTCCTTTACATCAACCTCTGTCCTCGGCGCATGGCGGTCAATGCCAAACCAGCGTATTCTTCGCCCCTGCGGCAGGTCATCCGGATTCTTGCAGGCTAACATGCCGCCGTCTACAGTGGTCATGTGCTTGATAGCCTGAAGAGAAAACATGGTGTACTCGGAATCAGCGCCGACCGGCGCTTTGCCATAGCGCGCGCCGAGGGCATGTGCTGCATCCTCTATAACAGGAATACCATGCATATCTGAAATCTCCCTGATACGCTTCATGGATGCAGGGATTCCTCCGTAATGCACCACCATTATGGCGCGCGTCCTATGCGTAATCTTTGAGGCAATAGAATCCGGAGATATGTTTCCATTTCCCGGCTCGACATCAGCCCATACGATCTTAGCGCCGGAATGCATAATGGCCATATTTGTAGGCTCGGCAGTCATAGGGGTTGAAATAACTTCGTCGCCCGATTGAACGCCGGCCATAATAAGGGCCGCGTGCAAAGCTGCGGTTCCACTATAAAAAGAAAGAATATTGGGCAGGCCTACGAACGAAGCGAATCTTCTTTCAAACTCGTATACCGGCTCCCCTTCGGTTATTTGGCCGCTGTAGAGAACATCGCGCAGACGCGGCATGAGAACCTCTTCTGGAGCGAGAAAGACCTTAAATAGAGGAACAAACGGGCAATTATTCTTCACTGATTTCAATACCATGAGCAGCTTTAGCCTTGGCGTTTGGTCCGAACCACCCATCCATTTCCAGCATCTTGAGAATTTCATCTTGAGTCAATTGATGAGTTCCAGCAGAAGAATATTCGGATATATTTACATTCTGCAAACCCTCTTTGTTTTGTGATTTTGCCCAAGACGGAATCAGATAATGATTTTCCAACTCGGCGGCACGCCACATCTCCTCTTCCGATACAAGAACTTCATGCATCTTTTCGCCCGGTCGCATTCCAATAATGTTAATTGGATAGTCTTTCTTTCCTGTCAATCCGTAGGCCAGAGCACGCCCCAGCTCAGGAATGCGCGCAGCCGGCATTTTTTGCACCCATAAATCGCCTGATTCTCCTTTCACGGTAGCCCATAGCACGAGTTGAACAGCCTCTTTTAATGTAAGTTGAAAGCGCGTCATATCAGGGTGAGTGATGGGCAGAGGCAGTTTCTTCTGAATAAAGTCAAAAAAAAGCGGGACTACACTGCCGCGACTGCCAAGAACATTACCATAACGAACGCAAAGAAATTTGGTTTGGTCGCTGCTATAAGTCGGATCAAGCATGATCCGTTCTTGGATCGCCTTTGTCATACCCATGACATTTACAGGTTTGACTGCTTTGTCAGTACTTATAGAAATAACTGTTTGGACACCTGCCTCGATGGCAGCCCTACGGACATTGTTGGCCCCAACGATATTTGTCTTGACAGCTTCAAATGGAGCATATTCACAGTTTGGAACCTGCTTAAGCGCAGCAGCGTTAAATACAATATCAACGCCACGCATGGCTTCACGTGTCCTGTCAAAGTCACGAACATCACCAATATTGAACCTCAGTAACCCGTTCCCGCGATAAGACATAGCCATATCGTATTGCTTTTTTTCGTCGCGGCTGTAAACATGGATGCTCTCCGGATCATAGTTAAGCAGCTCTCTTATGATTTGATGCCCGAAGCTTCCAGTACCGCCGGTCACCAGAATACGTTTCGATTTTAAGGCATTCAGTAAATCTGGTTTTTCCATTGTTTTCCCCCTTTTCACAAACAAGTTTAACCCTTTCTTGTAAAACATCCTATCTATTTCCGATGATACTAAGACTCATCGTGTATTAGCGCTTCTCAATAAAGAAATCGTTTCTCCAATGCTGCGAGAAAGGGCAATCTTAGGCGAAAATCCCTTATCAGCAAAACGTTTGTTAGAAACATCGTAAGACAGCTGATTCATGATTTGAGTATCTACATATTTAATTTCTATTGCCGGCACGCTCTTTTTAATGTAATTGATAATATCGTTTACGGTCAGGTTCTCTGTGAGAATGTTATAAACATTTCCGTCATACAACTCATTTTCTATTATGAACTTAATCGCCTGCACGGCATCGCCGAGGTCGAGGTACGGCCTTTTCTGATGCAAAGCGGTCGTCCATACCGTAAGAGGCTGTCCAAAAACAGCCTGCCAGCAGAATTTATTTACAGCAGTATGAAAACGCATACCGGCAGATATGCCTGTTATAGTTCCGAAACGGCAGGATACGAATCTGCCACCCTTGGAAGTTCCGAGCTCTTTCAGCAACCTCTCTTCCTTTAATTTAGTCTCGGCATACGGCGACTGGGGCTTGAGTTCATCTTCCGTGCAATTCTCATCTACTACAGCTGCTTGTGTTCCATATACGCTGGTGGAAGAGAGATGTATCATCGCGCATCCGGTTTTACCGCATGCCTCAGCCACTCTCGCGGTTGCATTGTAATTGACATATTCAACCTTTTCTCTGTTGTTGAAACTATTAGCGGCATCCGTAATGGCGGCAAGGTGCACAACTACAGTGGCGCCATCCATAACGGCTTCAATGTCATGTTCTAAAACATCAGCTTCTATAAACCTATAATTTCCATGAGCCGGCAAATTAAAAAGAGACGGATATCTCTGTGTAGCGAGGTTATCGACCATAAATATCTTGGCGCCGTGAAACATCGAGGGCAGTTCTCTGATCAATCTCGATCCTATGTGCCCAAGCGCTCCTGTAACTACTATTTTCATAAAAGTCCTCCTATGTTTTTAAAAATATTTATCCAATATCTTTTCATAATACTTTTTAGTCAGTTTCAAACCCTCGATAAGGGTTATCTTAGGCTCCCAAGACACCGCCTTTTTGAACTTGGCGTTGCTTATTATCGCATCCCCGATATCTATCGCTTTTCTCTCCGACGGCCATTCTATGAACTTTGCCTTGCCGCCCATATGCTCTGCTGTAAGCTTCGCTATGTCTGCCACACTGTAATGATTATCGGCAACGGCAAAATACGTTTCTCCTATCGTACTGTCGTTCAAGGATGTTTTTATGAGAGCTTCCACTGCGTCATCCACATAGAGCACATTCCTCTTTTGTTCGCCGGTGCCGTATATGGTTATATCCCTGCCCTGAAGCGCAAGGCCTACAAAATAATTGTTAAATGTAAACTCGCTGCTATGTATTGCGGCCCTTGGACCGAAAACATTGGGCAGACGCACAACAGTTACAGGCAGCTTATGAGCAACGCCGTAAATTAATGCATATTTTTCGGAACTGCTTTTGTTTGCGGAATATATATCCGACGGATACTCAGGATGGTTTTCATCGGCAGGCTGATAATGAAGCTTGCCTATTTGGGTTGTCGTGCCTATATGGACAAAACGGGCATCGGGATTAAAGCGTCTGGAGGCCTCCAAAAGATTAATCACTCCCCTGCCGTTTACGTCTAAGTTCAACCAAGGTTCCTTCATCGAGTAAGGATGAGATGTGGAGGCGGCGCAATTAAATACAATGTCCTTGTCTATAATGCATTCGGTCAGCCTGTCGAAATTAAGTATGTCATGATAACGGATCTCTACATCGTTTTTAACATCTATTATGTTATAGAGATTCCCGCCTGAATTAGGGTCAAGATTATCATAGATAGTAACCTTGGCTCCAAGCTTAAGGCATCTGTGTGCGAGATTGCTTCCTATAAAACCCAAGCCACCAGTAATAAGAATCTTTTTGCCTTTCAAACCCATCTTTTTATCTCTCATCGCATCCTCCACCCCTGATCCTCATAAATAAAACAGACCAGTTAATTTACAGTGTTAAACACTGCATCCAAGGTCTTGTCTATTCCATCAACCAACGAATAAGCTGCAAGCCAGCCGGTGGCAACATTATAAGAATTAGTATCAGCTATGAAATTACGGGACTCTATCACAGACAGCCCATCAGGGGGATCAATATGCCTTACATCTACGCGTTTTGAGGTTCTGGCTGCAACGCGGTCCGCCACCATATTGATTGCCTCTACAATCGTTGTACCTTTTCCACTGCCTATTACAAAATAGCGGCCATTAACCTTCTCCACATATATAGACGCCCTAAGAAAAGCCTCAACTACATCGTCAATATAAACATAATCCCGTATAAACTCCCCGGTTCCATAAACAGTAAGCTCCTTTCCAGATATCGCCCTGAGCATCATAAGGTTGATTATCCCCCTATCAGCGCTGCTGCTCTTAGGTCCCGGACCGTAAACATTAGCCAGTCTCAATACGCAGCCTGAAACTATTCCCAAGCGAACATAATGACGAAGATACTGTTCTGCCCAGAGTTTATGAAGATCGTATACTGTTACAGGCATATCACACTGCTGTTCATTAACAGGCAGTCTTGGGGGTATTCCGGCTTCGGTAACGGTTCCGGCAAATACTATCATAGGCCGATAATGATTCTTCCTGCATGCCTGCAAAATATTAAGCATAGGTAAAACATTAATCCGCCAATCGGCTTCAGGATCATCTTCGGCAACATACACGCTCGTTTGTGCGGCAAGATGGTAAACCACATCGACTTTTCTCAGAAGATCATGCCAGAGCATAGGATCGCATATATCGCCCTGAATATCCTCTATTTTAGCCTTTCGATTAGCGACACTTTTAGGGAATTCTCTCCTGCTTAACCGGACAATCGAACAATCTTCGTCGGCAAGTTGGCCTATTAAATTGTTAGCCAAGTAACCGCTTGCACCGGTTACCAGTATTTTTTTACCGCCAAAGAAAGAATTACGTAATTTTAAAAATTCAGAGTTCCCCATAGATAAAAAAAATTCAATCCTTATTTAATCGGAGGACCTTCCATCCAATTGAACGGTATGCTCTTGTCGTCAAAAGCCATTCTGTGCTCGTCTTCGGGATTGTAGACATGAGAGGTCAGGTAAAAGAGATTTACAGGCCCCTGCGCGGTCTGGCATCCATGTACGACACCGGGTGGAATCTTGATAACCTGAGGCGTCTGGTGCTCGCCCATGAGAAAATCCATTGTCTGACCGTACGTCGGTGATTCCTTGCGAATATCGTACAACCCAACGCGTAGAACTCCGTTAACAACATACCACCAATCGGTCTGCAAAGTATGATAATGCCAAGCCTTTGTGACGCCGTCAAACATCAGAGAATGGCTCCACTGGCCAAATCCCTCGGCAAAAAAATCATCGTTCACCCTAACAATTTCTCTAAAATAACCGCGCCTGTCATTGTGCGTAACAAGAGTTTTGAATATAACGCCATCTATCATTTTCTACCTCTCCCTTCTAAAACATATACTGCACGGATACCCCATCCTGTACTGCTCGGGGAAATTCTCCTGAGGATAAGGCTGGACAACACCCAATATCTTCAAGTCGTACGTCGATTTAAAGGAAAGAACAAAACCATACGACTTCATTACGTCAATAATGTCGCGCGCATTTAAAAACCAGCTGGCAATCTTCGAACCGTAATAATTTTGAGCAGTTGCAAAAGTAGGGACATCTCCAGCAGGTATATTCGTCAACATTATATAATCGGCCTGCATAGCGCACAAAGACTTAAGCGTCCCCTTCCAGTCTTCGATATACTGTATGGACGAGCCGATGTGGACAATATCAAAACTCAGACTACTGCATTCGTCAAGAGAACAATGAAATGAAACAGACGATTCTTTCGAATAAAATTCTCTGCCTGCTATACAAACAGCCTCTAAATCCACAACATGAAAATCCAAGGTAGCAGGCTTTGGCAAGCCACACTTAACTTGATAATATGACAATCCAATACCACCGCCAAAATCTAAAATACTAACGCTTTCCTTCTCGGAATAAACCATTGCCGCAAGAAAAGGCAGAAGAGACTCATGAAACCTTGTAACCGATGGAATCGTTTTCTCTTCCATGGCCAATTCCCTTAATTCAGCCGCCTTTTGTAGGGCATTTTTTACCCAGATACCGCCGCCAAATCCGCCGCCAGTCACAGGGACATCCTTGAATTCCGAGTAAACGCCTTCCCATATAGGTTCTTTCATGCCTTCAACTCCGCAAGCACAGCAACCACCGACTCGACTGTTTCTCTGTTCAGCTCAGGATAAACAGGTAAAGACAAAACCTCACCCGCTGCCTTTTCAGTATTGTGCAAATTTAATCCATTTAATGACGAATATGCCGGCTGTAAATGCACAGGCACCGGATAATGGATTGCCGCCATAATGCCACGCTCTTTAAGACTGTGAAGCAAGTTATCACGATTGGCAGAGCGCACAACATACAGATGATAGACATGCACTGTTTCATTCAGTTCGCGGGGCAAAACAAGCGATGTATTCTGTTTCATCCCCTCGTTATAAATTTTTGCAATCGCTCTGCGTGAATTATTATCGGAATCAAGATATTTCAGTTTTACGCGCAATATCGCAGCCTGAATCTCATCCAGTCGCGTGTTCCATCCCTTTACCTTGCTTACATATCGCTCTTCCCACCCATATTCCCTCAGTAGTTTAGCTTTTATCGAAAGCTCCTCATTATTCGTTACTACCATGCCGCCATCGCCTATCGCTCCCAAGTTCTTTGTCGGATAAAAACTGAAGCAAGCCATATCACCGAAAGACCCCACCCTTCTGCCTTTATACATAGCTCCATGTGCCTGAGCACAATCTTCTATCACTTTCAGATCATATTTCCGGGCAATAGTGATAATCGCGTCCATATCCGCAGGCTGGCCGTAAATATGAACAGGGATAATCGCTTTCGTGTTTTTTGTTATAGCAGCTTCTACCTTTGTTGTATCCAATGTGTAATAGTCCGGATCTATATCTACAAAGACCGGAGTTGCCCCTGCCAGTTCAACGGCTGATACAGTAGCCACTGCAGTATGCGATACTGTAATTACTTCATCGCCCTGCCCTATGCCGCATGTTTTTAGTGCAAGATAAAGTGCGTCTGTCCCGTTTCCGACACCGACCCCATATTTAACGCCAATATAATCGGCGAACTCCTTTTCAAAGGCCTTCACTTCGTCGCCTAAAATATACCAACCCTTATCGAGAACTCTTGAGATTGCAGAGTCTATCTCTTTTTTGTGAGAAGTATATTGCGACAGAGGGTTAGAGCACAGGATCATTTCATAACCTGCACTTTCGGAACAAAAGATATCCATTTGCCGCCTGATTCCATAAATTTCTTCTCCTTTGCCATAATCTCTTCCGCATGGTTCCATGCAAGCAGCACTGCATAATCAGGATATTTTTTGACAAATTCGTCATAGGCGCGGACAGGTATATGCATTCCGGGACTGAACTTGCCCTGCTTGATCGGAGTGGTATCGCTTATGTAATCGATCAAATCCGAATTAATGCCGCAATAGTTCAAAACAGTAGTGCTTTTAGAGGTGGCCGCGTATCCCACAATTTGTTTTCCCTGCCGCTTGATCTCCTGCAACAGCAGTTTTAGGCTGTCACGCGACTGTTCACAGTTTTTACGGAAGACATCGTAAGTTGACCGATTGTCCAATCCCAGTTCTTTTTCTTTCTTAAGCTGGGACTTAACTTTATCCGATACAGGATAAGCGCCCTTATGGGCAATAACATATCTCATAGAGCCGCCGTGAGTGCTCTGCGGCTCTATATCTATCAACTCCATTCCCAGCCGGCCAAATGCATACTGAATGGAAGTCAAAGAAAAGAGGAACACATGTTCGTCGTAAATTTGGTCGTAAGAGGTCTTTTCGATGACATCGCCAAGGTATGGGTCTTCAAACATCACGACACCTTTAGGTTTAAGCAATATGCCTATGCCTTCAATGACAGAATTGAAATTAGAGATATGGCACATAACATTTGCGGCCAAAAAGGCATCGGCCTGACCATGTTCATTTACTATATCACGCGCCAGATTTGCGTCGAAAAACCTGCTGATGGTCCGAACGCCTTTTTCATTGGCAACCTTGGCAACATTTGAAGAAGGCTCGATTCCTAAATGCCGAATGCCGGCTTTGGCAAAATTCTGAAGCATGATGCCGTCATTGCAGCCTATCTCGACAACAAAAGGGTCAGCGGCATTCAGAAAATCTTTTTTTACATGCTCCGCAAATTCTTTGAAATGAATTGCCATGCGCGATGACGTACTCGAAAAGAAAGCGTAGTTTTCATGAAACATCTTTTCGGGGTCAGGCTGCTCGGTCAATTGAACCATCTTGCATTCAGGGCAGAACGCAACATACATATCAAAAAAATACTCATCGCCAAATTGTTCAGGCGTTAAGAAGCCATTTGCAATCGGCATCTTGCCGAAAGACATAAAAGGGTCAATCACAGAATTACATATCAGACACTTTCCCATAAGTACACTCCTGAAAATAATTTATTTTTTTGTTCATTTGTTTTCATTTACGCCACTTCTTTCAATAAACTGCGGACATATTTCGCTATTGCAAGAGAGGCGGTCAATCCGGGAGATTCTATTCCGATAAGGTTGATAAAGCCTTCCAGCCCTTTAGACGTTTCGTCCGTTATAATGAAATCCTTTATCCCATTGCCTTTAATCTTGGGTCTAATGCCGCACATATCGGGAACAAATGATTCTCTTTCGAGCTCCTTAATAATCTTGTTTGCTCCCTCATAAAAAAAATCTCTTTTGCTTGCATCAACCTTATATTCCATCGAATCAATATATTCGGTATCAGGGCCAAAGCGAAGCCGCCCGCCCAGATCAAGTGTCGCGTGAGTTCCCAAGCCGGTCAAATCTTTATGCGGAACAGGATAAACAAGCATCTTAACCGGAGACTTCTTCTCATACGAAAAATAGGAACCCTTGCAATATCTGAGCCTGTATCCTGCGCTGTCAATATCAATACCTGCCAATTCAGCGATATGGTCTGAATAAAGCCCGGCAGAGTTGATTACAAAATCGGTTGTGAATTCATAATCGTCGTTTTTGATGCCTATCAAATAACCGTCTTTGTTTTTTTCTATACGGTTGAGCTCGTTTCCGAATGAAAACATAACACCTGAAGCAACCGAAGTTTTATAAAGACTATACATTAATGAATGCGAATCAATAATGCCTGTGTCGGGTGAATACAGGGCTGAAACCGCGTTTACATCAGGCTCTAACAAAACTGTTTCATTTTTATCAAAAACTTTGAGGTTCTTAACGCCATTTTTTATGCCAGTATCATAAAGTTCTTCCAGATGTATTTTCTCTGTTTCATTTACAGCTACTATTAATTTACCCAACTTTGAATGCGGGATCGAGTTTTTCTTGCAATATGAATACAACATGCCCGCGCCTTCAACGCACAATTTTGCCTTCAACGAACCGGGGGGGTAATAAATACCGGAATGGATAACCTCGCTGTTTCGGCTGCTCGTTTCCTGCCCGAATTTACCATGTTTTTCGAGCACGAGGATATTTTCGTACTTATCAGATAGAGTTTCCGCAATCGCCAACCCGACAACACCCGCGCCTATGATTGTAATGTTAACCTTATCCATTTACGCAGACGCCCATCTCTCACGCCACATTTGGAACATGAGCAGAAACCACAGTTTGTGAGCGCTGACGCCCTTATTATCGAGATACGCTCCGAGCATATTTTTGACAAATTCAGGATTCAAAATCCGCTCTTGCCGAACACGGTCATAAGACAGATATTCCCTAAACAGCGGAGTCAATTCTTTCCTAAACCCTTCATATACAGGAATTCCAAACCCTTTACAAATAGTTCTCAATGCGTTTGAAGGTCTTGAATATTATTTTCGACTTTTTATAAATCTCTTCGTATATATCCTTTAATTCTTCTCTGATATACGTATGGGCAATTCTATTTCTGAGCGTTCTTGCTTCAAACCAAAAATCAATGTCGTCTATGATGTTAAGCTTTTGCATCACCAAAAGCCTGTCCCTCAGCGTATCGCTTGTTTTGGCATAAGCGAATATTTCAATGCCTTTAAAAAAACTCAGCATCAGCTCTATGCTTTTCTCGAATCTGAAAGACAAAGAGTCATAGTATTCCAACTCATCCGGGGTATACACCTTGCGTATTTTATAAGGCGTAAACTTCTTTATCGAAGCCTGTAATAAGGTCAAGGCGTTTTTTAAATCCTCAAGTTCTTTAGATATCAAGTCGCTTCGCATTTTTAAGCACCTCCCCGCAAAAGGGGCTGCCTTCGTCATATACTACGACGTCGATCCGCTCCTCGCATTTTGAAAAAAATCTCGTCTGGATTTCCATGGAAAGCTTCAGCGAATTTGCCTTTCGGGAAGGAACCAGAAGTATGTCTATGTCTCCTCCCCTTTGCTCGGCATCAACACGCGAACCGAAAAGATACACCTCTCCCGAAAAATCCTTTAGCGCGAACCTTAAGGCCTCTTTTTCCTGTTCATCCAAACGCATGGTTATAGGTTGCTGTGTCCTATGTGTCTTGGTTCCCATTTACGCCTCACTTATACAAAGCAGTTTGTTTGTATTTAGGTTCTGTCCATAGAGTAGGCAGTTGTCATCCTCGGGCTTGCCCCGGGGATCCATGGTTCGACAGGCTCACCATGACAGGTAGTGTCACCCTGAGCTTGTCGAAGGGCTGGATTCCCGATTAAGAACTTCGGGAATGACAGACAAAAGAACAGAGTTTATGAACAGAAACTATTTAAAGCCTTAGGCATCTTCAGTTCGCCCATCTCTCACGCCACATCTGAAACATGAGCAGAAACCAAAGCTTGTGAGCGCTGACACCCTTATTATCGAGATACGCTCCGAGCATATTTTTGACAAACTCAGGATTCAAAATCCGCTCTTGCCGAACACGGTCATAAGACAGATATTCCCTAAACAGCGGAGTCAATTCTTTCTTTAGCCAGTCGTACACAGGAATCCCGAACCCCTGCTTTGGCCTGTCGATCAACTTTTGAGGAACATATTTATAAAGGATCTTTCTAAGAATATGCTTGCTTGAACCAGCCCTGTACTTGAACTCAACAGGCATTCGAGAAGCATACTCGATTATCCTGTTATCGAGAAGAGGCTCCCTGCCTTCAAGGGCAACGCCCATTGTTGCCCTGTCGACCTTTACCAGAATATCGTCAGGCATATAGGATTTGATATCCAAAAGCATCATCTTGGCCATCAAATCCAATTCGGAGTTGTTTGCTTTAAACTTATGGTCCATCGTTTCATTGAGCCCCAACTCGCGCAATTCCTCAGACATATAAAATTTAGAAGCCATGTCAATCTGCTCCAGTTCATTTCGAGAGCCGATTACATTCTGCAATTTTATGTACTTTTCTCTGAAATTGGTCCATTTGGGAAGCGCTATTTTGAGATTATCGTAAATATGGCTCGCAGTATCAGGGTTAATTGACATGACTATTTTCGATAACAGCCCGGCGAACGGAACTGTTTTAATCCTTTTAAGACTGCTTCCGAGCGCGCTGTATTTTGAATATCCGCAAAAAAGCTCGTCCCCTCCGTCTGCGGATAGAGACACCTTAACATGCTGCCTTGTAAGATTGGAAAGCAGATACGTCGGGACTGCCGAACTATCGCCGAAGGGTTCATCGTACAGTTCCGGCAGTTTAGGAATAATGTCAAAAGCGTCATTCGGCGTGCAATAAAGTTCGGTGTGGTCCGTGCCGAGATGGGCTGCAACCTGTTTGGCCCACACAGCCTCATTATAGTCTCTTTCATTAAACCCAATTGTAAAAGTTCTCAATGGCGTCGAATATTCTTTCTGCAATAAAGCGGTAACCAGACTGCTGTCAACTCCTCCGCTCAGGAACATACCTACAGGGACATCGGAGACCATCCGCAGCTTAAAACTCTCGGTTAAAATAGTCTCCAATTCATCAGCAACCTCGTAATCGCTCCGTTTCAGCCATTCTTCTCTTTCACGGGAGCCCTGCATATAATAATTCCCGGCATCCCAGTATTTTTCCGTCTTTATATTTTCCTTTTTGTCTATAGTCAGATAATGTCCGGGTTCCAGCTTTCGGGCGTATTGAAAAATGGAATACGGGGAGGTTATGTATCCATACTGAAAATACAATGACAAGGCCGCCATGTCGAGCTCTTTTTGAAAACGAGGGTGCTTGTGAAAGGCCTTTAATTCGGACGCAAACATAAACAGGCCATCTTTATAATACCAATAGAGCGGTTTGACCCCTACCCTGTCCCTGCACAAAACAAGAGTTTCGGAGCGCTTGTCCCAAACGGCAAAGGCCCACATGCCCCTGAACTTATGCACGGCATTTATACCCCACTGCTCATACGCCTTAAGGATGACTTCGGTGTCTGACTGACTGATAAACTTATGCCCGTTTTGCGCAAGCTCATCACGAATCTCGCAAAAGTTATAAACTTCGCCGTTATAGGCGATCCATAGACTCTCGTCTTCATTGCACATCGGCTGGCGGCCTTTCACCGAAAGATCGAGTATCGAAAGCCTCCTATGGCCCAAAGCTATCCCCACTTTAACATCGCAATAAAGCCCGGCATCGTCAGGGCCTCCTGATGTCATGGTATCGCGCATAGAGGCGATAATATTTTCCATGCCGCTTCGGCTGCCTTTAAAATCAAGAAATCCGGTTATTCTGCACATATTTAAGTTTTACTAAGAACTAACATGACAAAGCCTCATATCTGTCATCCTCGGGCTTGACCCGGGGATCCAGTATTTTCAAGATATTTCTGGATTCCCGCCTTCGCGGGAATGACAAATCATGTGGC
>SCQE01000076.1 GCA_004321915.1 Nitrospirota bacterium | reverse complement strand
TCTTAAGTGATGATCATGACTCAGAACTCAAGAAAATCATCCTCGATAATGCCGATCATGATAAAATACCGGGGTTACGCATGGCGGCGTAATCTAATACTTTGCACTGTCGAGTTAAAAGCATAATGCAGTTATAACAAACTCATTCACGGGATCGCGTAAAACGCTCCCCGTGATTCGTAGCGTTCTGTGAAGATAACGGCAAAATAAAAGCAAGATACGGCTTTATAAAGACCAATAAAAAATAAGAATTATGATAAAAAAAGAAACCACACAAATAGCTGCAAATATTTTAGCAATCTTGATTTTAGCGGCAGGATTGATTTCTCCACTTACCCCATCAGAAGGCACCCCATCTCTAATCGAGTTGCTGATCTTCGCTTTCGTGCCTCTTATTATCCTTGGAACACTTTTATTAAGACTAGAAAATAAAATGACAAAATTATTTGTTGCGTTTGAACTGATTGCTATGTCTGTAGTGTTATTTAAGGTGCTAGGTGTTGTTTATAAGCATTCAAAATGAGGACACAGAACGATTCATTCCACGGGATCGCGTAAAACGCTCCCCGTGAATTCAAGCGTTAAGGGCAAAATGAACGACAAATGAAGAAAGAAAAAATTGTTTGTGATTATACCGAGGCGGCGCTTAAATATAGACCTAATGAAATCAAATGCCTTTTTATTGGAGAGTCGCCTCCGGCTTATAAATCTGAAGATAAAAAATCATATTTTTATTTTGAAGAAAATCCAGGAAATGATATTCTGTTCGCAACGCTCATATTTGCATTATACGACAAGAAATATAAAAAGGCTGATAGAAACAAGGCCGAACTGCTAAATGATTTTCGGAATGGCGGTTTCTTTCTTATGGATACTGTGGAATATCCAATCAACAGATTGGATGGAAAAAATATAAATTCAAAGCAAAGAAAAGAAATCATCGGAAAACATACTCCTGATTTTCTTGCACGCCTAAATCGTCTAAAAAGAATCTTTTCTCCTTCAACCGGGATTATTATTATAAAGAAACTGAACTATGAAATACTGGCTCCAATACTGACAAAGCATAAATTCAAAGTCCTTAACAATAACAAAATTGATTTTCCTAAGTACTATTGGGACAATGACACTGTTAATGGTGTGCGAAAGGCAATACAGCCATAATAATGAAATCCTTAACAAGGCGCTGCAAGGGATCGCGCGGAACTGCCGCGCTCCCCTTGAGCTTCAATGTTATGTGTATAATAATAAAGGAGATAAATGGAAAAGCTAACATTCATTGAGATGGCAAAGCGAATCCTTGAAGAAGAAAAGAAACCCTTATCTGCAACTGATATATGGGAGATTGCTAAGAAAAACGGCTATGACAAACTCCTCCATAGTCAGGGAAAGACGCCATGGGCAACATTAGGCGCACAACTTTATTGTAATGTCAGGGACCGGAAAGATAGTCCTTTTATCAAAGTTGGAACAAGGCCAAAACTCTTCCATTTAAAGAAACTGGCACGAAATGATGAGTTGAAATTGATTGAACAGGCACAAGATGAAAATATAATTCTTCCCAAACAGTCTGAATATTTAGAGAAAGACCTCCACCCATTTTTGACTTATTACTCTAATTTTTATCTTAAGGCATACACTAAGACCATTCAACATTCAAGGTCTGATAAAAAGGAATTTGGAGAATGGATTCATCCCGACATGGTAGGTTGTTATTTCCCTATAGATGATTGGAAGCCAGAGGTAGTCGAATTTGGAGCATCCATCGGAAGCATGGCAATAAAGCTTTTTTCTTTTGAAATTAAAAGAGAACTTACATTTGGGAATTTACGGGAATCCTTTTTCCAGACCGTCTCAAATTCATCGTGGGCTCACGAAGGATATTTAGTTGCAGCTGAAATATCTGTTGATGAAGACTTTCGGGCTGAGCTGCGAAGACTCTCTTCTTCTTTTGGTATTGGTGTTATCAAAATCAGCATAGAAGAACCGGACTCGTCAGAAATATTATTCCCGGCAAGGTCAAGTGAGAATCTTGATTGGGATGCAATAAATAAATTGACAATGAATTCTGATTTCAGAGATTTTCTGAAAAGGATTAAGATTGACATATCGAGCAAGGAAATAAGAAAAGAAAAATATGATAAGGTCTGTAGTCAAGAAGAACTGTTAAAATTAATTAAAAGGAACAGATAGGAGGTGTCATGCCGACGATTGCAATGTTTTATGGCATTATCATCAGGATGTACTGCTCTCCGAGCGAACACAACCCACCCCATATTCATGCATACTATCAGGACTACAAGGCTATTATCGATATAAGTACTTGCGAGCTATCTGAAGGTGCGCTGCCCTCCAGACAATTAAAACTTGTCTTGGCATGGGCCGAAATCCATAAAGAAGAACTACTGGCTGATTGGGCGTTGGCATCGAAAGGCGAACTGCCTTTCCCTATCGAACCATTAAAGTAAAGGAGGCTGCTATGTATGCATCAGTCACAGGCGTAAAACCGTTAGATGATTATAAATTACTGCTCGAATTTGATAACGAGGAAAAGAGAATCTTTGATGTTGTCCCCTATCTTAATACCGGTAAATTTAGGGAGTTACAAGATACGACTTTATTTAACTCGGTGACAATTAAATTTGATAGCATAGAGTGGGCAAATCATTTGGATATAGACCCTGAATTTCTATATAAAAAAAGCATTGAAGCAAACACATAACGAATCGCTCCAGCGGACGCGGTGAGACTGCGCCGATGACTTCAGGCGTTAGCCTAAAAAAAGATATAAAATCTTGACAAACAAATGATACCAGATATAGTATTATTATATGGCAAAAAAGAGACTTAGAATTATTCTTGATACGAATGTTTTATATGCAGGACTTTATTCGTCTGAAGGCGCTTCTTTTAAAATATTAGAAGCAATAGAAGAAGGTAAACTGCAAACGGTTTTATCAATCACTTTGCTTTTTGAATATGAAGATATCTTGAAAAGAAATCAAACTACATTAGGCTTATCAAACCATGAAATTGAAAAAATATTAGATTACTTATGTTTGCGGAGCGACCACCAAAAAGTATATTTTTTATGGCGACCGTACCTCTCTGACCCTAATGATGATCATTTGCTTGAATTAGCCGTTGCCTCCGGGGCAAGACTCATCGTGACTTACAATACAAAAGACTTTAAAGGCTTGGAAAGGTTTAATGTAAAAACAATAACTCCCAAAGAACTATTGGAGGAACTATCATGAGTGCTTTAAGTTTGCGCTTGCCAGAATCAATTCATCGCCATATCAGGGATATTGCAAGAAAAGAAGGGGTTTCAATAAACCAATTTATTTCTTCTGCGGTGTCCGAAAAAATCTCTGCTTTGATGACAGAAGATTACTTAAAACAGAGAGCAAAAAGAGCGAAAGAAGAAGACTTCAGAAAAATATTGACCAAAGTTCCAAGTCGCAAACCCATTATGGGCGATGAATTGTAAGGCTAACAATTCAATCAACCGGACTCCGCTTCGCTACGCCGGTTATCTACGGCGTTATGCAAAAATAAAGACATATAAAAGCCCATATAATCATATTGCTCAGATACCAACCTTTGTAGTATAGTTATCTTATGATGAAAACACGTTTTGAATGGGATGAAGAAAAAGACAAAGAAAATCAAATAAAGCATAGTGTTTCATTTTTATTGGCCCAGAATGCTTTTTTTGACCCCAAGCGTGTTATAGCAGAAGATATTTCGCATAGCTCGGAGGAAGACAGATTTTACTGCATCGGTCGTGTCGAGGAAGGCATAATGACCGTAAGATTTACATATCGCGGTCATGTAATTCGTATTTATGGTGCTGGATACTGGAGAAAAGGAAGGAGGATATATGAAAACAAAAATAAAATACACGGATGAGCCTATGGGAGAATTGAGGATCGTTAAGGATTTTCTCCCTAAACCTGAACAGTTAGCTTTAAAAGAAGACAATGTTAAGATAACAATTTCTCTTAACAAATCAAGCATTGAATTCTTCAAAAAAAAGGCCAAGGAACAACATACTTCGTACCAGAAGATGATCAGAAGACTTATAGACTGGTATGCAATTCAACATCAAAAAAGTGCATAACGAATCACTTCACGGGATCGGGGAGGCGCGGCCGCACCTCCCCGTGACTTCAGGCGTTATAACCGAATAAATAGAACAAAGACCTTGACAAACGGTGTCATACATTGTAAACATATACTATGGTTGTTTATGAAGAGAATATTAAGAAGACAGTTGCCAAGGGCTCTTTGCCCAAAGATGTCTTCCTGAAATTTAACAATGTATTCATTGCATTGGACACAACTCACGATCTGAGCCTTTTTGATATAAAGAAATTAAAATCTTCTGAAAAGAGGATATACTACCGTGTCAGAAAAGGAAAATATCGAGCAATATTCTATATTGAAAACAATAGCTATTTTGTCATATCGATTGCAAAAAGAGAGGAGGTATATGAAAAATGGGAGTGATATCTATTAGATTGAATAAAGACGAAGAAAAGATCTTAAAGAAACTGTCTGAGCATTTTCATGAAGACAAATCGGCATTGGTAAAGAAATCACTACATGAGTTATATGAAAATATTTCAGATTTGGATGTAATAAAGAAATTTGAAATTAAGGAGCGCAGAAACAAAACGACTTTTTATGCTGCGGAAGATATTTTAAAAACATAAATCTGTTATAACAAACTCATTCAAGGGATCGCGCGAAACTGCCGCGCTCCCCGTGACTTCAGGCGTTAGGTGATATAATTAATAATGTAGGTAACCTTAGTAAAGGAGGATTGACATGAAAAGGATGATCAGCAGTGTTGCAGTAGTCGGTATGTTGCTTTTGGGGTTCAGCGCAGTCATGGGAATGCATCACGCAATTAAGATTCAAAAAAAGGAGGGAATAGGGAACTATTTTACTAATACTGAAGGGAAAACTCTTTACTGGTTTAAGAAGGATTCGCCCGGTAAAAGTACGTGTAGCGGACCATGCCTTGAAAAATGGCCGATATATTACAAAGAGACGGTTGCGGCACCCAAAGGCATAAAAGCCGAGGATTTTGGAACAATCACGAGAGAGGATGGAAAGAAACAAACGACTTTCAGAGGGTATCCTCTCTACTACTGGATTAATGATAAACAGGCAGGCGATACGAATGGTCAAGGTGTGAATAATGTATGGTTTGTGATTAATCCGGATAATTTCCCGCCAAAATAATACAAAAAACCGGGATCCTCGCAGTAAGTTGGCACCTAACAAATCATTCCACGGGACGGGCGAATGCCCGCCCGTGACTTTAAACGTTGGGGCAAAGACAATAACAGGCAAAGACAATAAAATATTGAACTGTACAGACATATGATGTACAATAAAGCATGAAATATGATTGGGATTCAAAAAAGAACGAGTGTCTCAAAAAAGAAAGGAATATATCTTTTGAGACAATAATTTTCCATCTGGCACGAGGCGATGTCTGGAAACTTGCAGATCATCCCGATCAAGAAAATTATCCCGGACAAAAGATTTACTTTGTTGTTGTCGATGACTATGTATATCTTGTCCCACATGTTGTCGAAAAAGATTATGTATTCCTTAAAACAATTATTCCAAGCAGAAAAGCAACCAAAGCATATAAGAACGAAAAGGAGGTTTAATTGATATGAAATATGACAAAGAAGAAAAATCGATTGTCGATGCCTTTGAAAAAGGAATAATGACCCTTTCAAAGCCTTCAAAGAAAGAAATAGAAGCAATAAAGTCGACTGCGAGAAAAACAATAATCAAGGACAAGAGAATCACTATACGTCTTTATGACCATGACTATAAAGGCATTCAGAAAAAAGCACTTGAAATGGGTATCCCTTATCAAACCTTGATATCCGGAATTATACATCGCTATATCGAAGGCGATCTAATTCCAAAAGCTGGATAACGAATTACTTCACGGGATCGGCGCGGCGCTGCCGCACCTCCCCGTGATTCGCGACGTTCGGTGAATAATATGATGAATTTGAAAGACCTAGGTTTTGATCAATGGTTTGAAACACATTACAATGCCCTACGCCGAGATGATTACGATATAGCGCGTGTATCAGCGGTTGATCGGGGTTCATATCTTATCAAAAATGAACTCAGAGAAGTTCCAGCTGAACTGGCAGGGAAATTTCATTTCCGAACCAAATCCCCGGTTGACCTGCCATGTGCGGGTGATTGGGTCACGGTGCAGTATCACAATGATAATACCGAGGCAATTATTCATGGGGTTCTTCCAAGAAAAACGTTTTTACGCCGCAAATGCGCCGGTGAAAACGTGGATTTCCAAATGATCGCAGCCAACATCGATATCGCCTTTATTGTGCAATCGTGTCATTTTGACTTCAATATGAAAAGATTGGACCGCTATTTGGTAATGGCGGCTGACGGCAATGTTGAGCCGATGGTTATTCTTACCAAGACGGACTTAATCTCTCACAGTGAATTGGAACAGAAAATAACGGCCATTAAAGAGACCGGTGCCATATCCAAAGTCTTTGCCCTCAGCAATATAACCGGATCGGGATTTGACGAATTCCAACAGGTATTAACCTCAGGAAAGACATATTGCCTGCTTGGATCATCCGGGGTTGGTAAGACAACCCTCATCAACCACTTAATCGGGCAGAACACTTTTAATACAAATGCCGTCAGTGCAACGGGAGAAGGCACACACACAACATCGCGTCGGCAGCTTATATTCCTTAATCAAGGAGCGATGTTGATTGATACGCCCGGAATGCGGGAGTTAGGTCTTCTTGGTGTGGGCGAAGGGGTCAATCAGGGCTTTGAAGATATTATTGAACTATCCGGGAAATGTCGCTATACAAATTGTAGTCACATACGGGAACCTGACTGTGCAGTTCTTTCTGCAGTTACAAATGGTGAGCTGGGTAAAGAACGTTATTCCAGCTATATGAAGCTTAAGAAGGAATCTGATTACCACGAGATGTCATATATGGACAAACGAAAAAAGGACAGGGCATTTGGACGCTTTATTAAGTCTGCAAAAAAGCAGATGAAAGACTGAAAAATGGCCACCGAACAAGCGCACTGGTACGGACTCGGACCGGTTTCAGTTTTACCGGAGTACCAGAGGAAAGGTATCGGCAAGGCCTTGATACAGGAAGGCCTATCGCGGTTAAAAAAACTAAATGCCAAAGGCTGCTGTCTGGTAGGACATCCGCAATACTACAGGAAATTTGGATTTGAGAATGTTACCGGACTTGTCCACGAGGGCGTTCTGCAAGAGGTGTTCTTCGCTCTTTCATTTGACGGGCATTTTCCGCAAGGCGATGTCATGTTTCATGAAGGGTTCAAGGCGCATGGCCGACAAGGTGTTGCAGCGGAGGACTGACCGACGACGCAAGGTTTTGCAGTCTAAAATCCGTACTCCTTCCATCTGGCGTCAACGAGTTTTTTTATTTCTTCGGACATGAAGAGTTCGGCAGGCCATTCCCTCATCATGCCTTCTTCGCGTGTTTTCCTTGTGGCGTCTATGCCCATTTTCGAGCCGTAGCGCGGAAAGCTGGCAGCATGATCCAAGTCATCGAGAGGACCTTCTGCAATAACGACGTCACGCTTCCAGTCAACGTTGTTCAGCACACGCCATGCGGTGTAGGATATGTTCTGGACATCCACATCGTCGTCCACGATTATCAAAAGCTTGGAGAACATCATCTGTCCCTTACCCCAAAGACCATGGATTATTTTTTTAGCATGTCCCGGATAGCTCTTTTTAATGGAGATCAGGGCGGCATTGTGGAACACGCCCTCCATGGGAAGGTTCATGTCGCTTATCTCAGGAAACTCAAGCTTGATAAGCGGCAGGAAAAGCCTTTCCGTAGCCTTGCCCATGTAGCAGTCTTCCATCGGGGGTTTGCCGACTATGGTTGCCGGATAGATCATGTCCTTCCTGTGCGTTACGCATGTGACATGAAACACCGGGTAATGGTCTGCCGCAGAATAAAAACCCGTATGGTCTCCGAACGGACCTTCTATTCTCGATTCTTCCGGGTCCAGATAACCTTCTATCACAAGTTCGCTTTGCGCCGGGACTTCGATGTCGGATGTTATGCATTTTACCATCTCGACAGGCTCACGCCTAATAAAACCGGCAAACATCATTTCGTCAACGGCCTCCGGCAAAGGCGCTGTGGCCGCATACATTACCGCCGGATCACAGCCTACGGCGATCGCCGCAGGCATTCTCTTCCCGAGCGCCCTGTATTTGTCGTAATGCCTTGCTCCGTCTTTGTGTATGTGCCAATGCATGCCTGTGGTGGTCTTGTCATAAACATGTATCCTGTACATGCCGCAGTTAGGCCTTCCGGTTTCGGGGTCTTTGGTAAATACCATCGGGAGGGTGATAAACCTTCCTTCATTACTTCCGACTGCTGACTTTACCTGCCCGTCATCCGGCCAGCATTTTAGTATCGGGAATTTACTCAAATCCGGGTCCTCTTTTTCTACAATCTCCTGACAGGGAGCGGTCTTGACGGCTTTCGGCAGATATCTCGAAAATTCGAACAGTTTGGGCAGCAGCGCGATTTTTTCGAGCAGGGTCTTGGGCGGCGCCTGGTTCATGAGTTCCTCGATCCGGCGCCCCACATCATCTATCTTCGCGACCTCAAGCGCAAGGCCCATTCTTTCAAAAGAGCCGAAGATATTCGTAACAACGGGATAGTCGGAGCCCTTCACCTTCTCGAAAAATAAGGCCTTACCGCCGTCAGGCCCCTTGCACATCCTGTCGGTTATTTCGGAAATTTCGAGGATGGGGTCGACCTCGGCCCTGACCCGGTGCAGCAAACCTTTTTGTTCCAGAAGTTTTATGAATTCCCGTAAATCCCTGTAGGCCATGTGAGCTAAGCACTCCCGCTTTTAAAAGCGATTATTTCCTTGCCGAGCTTTTCTTCGAAATCCTTGTTCAACTCGTCAAGTTTCATTTTCGTCTGCTTCAATTCCGTTACTATCTCATTGAACATGACAATACCCCCTACACTGTTGTCGGGCCTCTTCCATTGTCTCATCTCCCAACGCATCCATTCGCTCCTGCCGTCGGGCAGTTTCACCATCTGTTCGTCACGCTTTTCGCACGCGCCTTCGATACATTTTATAAAAACAGTCTTCCAGTCCTCGCCGGATTGAGGTATGATCTCATAAATGCCCATACCCGTAACATTCTTGCTGCCGAGCCCATAGTTCATGACCCAGCGCCTGCTTGCTACGATACATTTCATGTCGAGGTCAAAAAGGGCGACTGCCGCAGGCGTATAGTCGACAAGCAGGCTTAATATCTCTTCTTGTGCCCGCAACTTCTCCTCCGTCCGTTTTCTTTCTGTGATATCGCGGCAAACAGCCTGTATCTCGGTTTTATGGAGATAGTCGTCAAGGACCGCCCTAAGCGTACACTGCAGCCACCCCAGTCCGCCGTTCTGCTTGAGGATCCTGTTCTCGGACATAACCACAGGCATATCGGGACTGAGAAAATCTATCTGCTTTTTCAGCCTTTCCCTGTCTTCCTCAAAAATGAGATTGATAATATTCTGGCCTATAAAATCATCCTGCCTTTTGTTGAAATAGCGGCAGAAAGTATCATTGACAAAGGTAAGCACACCGTTCGGAAGAAAACGGCTTATGAGCTCTGTCTGGTCCTCGACTATGGCACGATAGCGGGCCTCGCTCTCTTTGAGTTTCTTTTCGACCCCATGCTTGTAAATTGCCATTTCGATCGTGTTCTTCATTACCTGAACATCGAACGGCTTCATAAGATAACCGAAGGGGGCGGACACCTTTGCCCTCTCGAAAGTATTTTCGTCACCGTGCGCCGTCAGATAGATAACCGGAATATCGTACTTTGACTGTATCTGCGTAGCGGCCTCGATGCCGTCCATACTGCCTTTAAGGACGATATCCATCATAACGATATCAGGCTTCAACTGGTCTGTCGTCAGAACAGCCTCTTCACCTGACTGTGCCACGGCAACCACGTCATAGTCGAGATGTATCAGGGTGGTCCTGATATCCTCGGCCACTATAACCTCGTCCTCAACAATGATGATCTTAGTTTTTCCTGTCATGACATTCATGTTTTCAGTCAGCGCCGAAACGGACCTTAAACTCGGTGCCCTTAGGGACATCAGCCATTTCTATTCTGCCGCCGAGCTGTTTTGTGAGCATATTGACAAGCCTGAGTCCGAGAGAGGATGTGTCTGAAAAATCGATATCCTTCGGAAAGCCTGCTCCGTCGTCGCTTACGGTTAGTATATACTCGGAATCTTCGTTCTTGCAAAAACTTATCTTTAATGTGCCTTCTCTTCCCGAGCGGAAGGCATGCTTGAAACTATTCGAGGTGAGCTCATTGATGATCAGGCCGCAGGGTATCGCCGTATCCACGTTAAGCTCCGTGCCTTCGGCTATATCGATTTTAAGCTTCACCCTGTCGCTGTTCACCGCATAAGAACGTACGATATCGAAAACAAGACTCCGGACATACTCTGCAAAACCTATCTTGGAAAGGTTCTCCGCCCGGTAAAGCCTTTCGTGCACCATGGCCATAGACTTTATCCTCGCTTGGCTTTCCCTGAAAATCTCGGCCATAGCCTCATCCCTGATAAGCTTGGCCTGAAGGCTCAAAATGCTTGTAATCACCTGCATATTGTTTTTGACCCTATGGTGTATCTCTTTCAACAGCGTCTCTTTTTCGAGCATCGACCTCTTCATTTGCTCTTCATAGGCTTTCCTCAAGGTAATATCAGAGAAAACCGTGACCACTCCTGCGACCTTGCCGTCTTCCATAATAGGTGTCGTTGTGTAAGCCACGGGGAAGACAGCCCCGTCTTTTCGTATAAACATGTCGTTTTCGTTGCGGCAGGCCGCGCCCGACGACAACACCGACAGCACCCTGCATTCCTTATCCGGAATTCCATTCACATCGGATTTATGATCATGGATTATGTCATGCACCACGCTGCCGGACAGTTCTTTCTCTGTCCATCCGAGAAGACGTTCAGCCTCCGGGTTCATAAAAACGAGGCGGCCTCTGTCATCGAGAACATATACGCCCTCTCCAAGCGAAGCGGTTATGCTCCTCAGCTTCTCTTCGCTCTTTCGCACATTTTCTTCGGCCCTCGCCCTTTCTATCTGCCGCTCCCTGCCTCTCATGGCGACTATGACCATTACCGCTATGCCTATGAGCCAGAAAGAGGTATGCGACAGAGCGATAGCGGTCAGCGCCCTCTTCTCGATCACCCTGTACGGTTCCATAGGCACATAAACCCCGATCCCGCCCCTGATCTGGCCTTCTTTATATCCCTGATGCGAATGGCATTTAAGACATCCTTTTTGCGTGATCATAGGCCGCATAAATCTCAGATACGGTTTATCGTAAAGCACCGTGAACTCAAAAACTTCTTTGACGCCGGACTCAAACGACTTAAGCGCATTTTCTTCCCATTCATCGGGGGCGTTTTCGGGTCTTAACGGTTTCAGGCTCGTTATCTTTCCTATGATGCCGTATAAGCCGGCATACTGCTCCATTATCTGGCGCATCATATATGCGGGGTTCATCAGGGTCAGCCGCTTACCGGAAGGCGTTATAATGTCACGGTCAGGCACGCTGAGATAAGGGTTGGGCTTGGTGCCCTCCTTCACCTCGACATAAACCCCCCCATGAGACGTTGCCCAGAGCCTGAAGGCATGGTCTTTTTCGAAGGTCGCAAGCGCAGAATTTCTAGCAAGGTCCTCTGTCAGTTTGTGTTCGCTGTAAACATTCCATACGAAAGAGGTCGCAACGATCAATGTCCATACAACAGCTGCTGCCGCCGCATATCTGTATATCCTGCCGGGAGATTTATTGATCATAGATTTTTTATCCTTACCCCGCTCATCTGTTATACTTCAATTATATTGAATCCTGCGGGTATTTATGCAAGAAAACATAGTTAAACACTATCAACTACTCGTAAAGCAAAACCCGGAAGACCCGGCCGGATACTTCAATCTGGCCGGAGCATTCAAAAATGAGGGCAATTTAGAATCCGCCCTTAAATGCTACAGGAAGGCCATAGAGCTGGACCCTTCAAATGCCGAATTTCACAACAGCTTGGGAATAACCTTTGTCTCTATGGGCGACATAGGCAATGCTATGGAATGTTTTAAAAAAGCCCTTGCCTTAAACAGTGATCATTTGGATGCCAGATACAACCTCGGCAATGCCTTAAAAGAACTCGGCAATCTCGATGAGGCCATAGCACAGTATGGCCTCGTTACAGGATCGGCCCCTGAATTCGTCGATGCTTTATACAATTTGGGGAATGCGCTTAAAGAAAAAGGCATGTATGAGGACGCTATATTTTCATATCAAAAGGCCCTGACGATTAATCCCTCCCATGTTGAAGCGCTGAACAATATAGGAGTAACATTGCACGACAGAATGCTGTTTCAAGAGGCCCTAAAATACTTCCATGACGCTTTGTCCGTTTCTCCCGGTTATCCTGAAGCGCATTTCAACAGGGCCTTGACGCTATTGTTGCTGGGGGATTTCAAAGAAGGCTGGAAAGAGCACGAATGGAGATGGAGCAAGAAAGACTACCTGAT
>SCQE01000138.1 GCA_004321915.1 Nitrospirota bacterium | reverse complement strand
CTTCCAAACTTGCAGAGAGAACCATGATACAAAGCGGAATCAATAAAACAGCAAGGAGAGACAAAGCATTGGTGGATAAAATAAGTGCAACGATTATTCTTCAATCATATCTCGAATTAATAAATTCGTAACCCGTAATTTGTGATTCTTCCTATAGTAGCATACGGTGACCCTGTACTTCGCAAAGCGGGAGCAGCTATTGATAAGAACTATCCCGCCCTCGTAAAACTTATTGCGGATATGTTCGAAACCATGGAAAAGGCAAAAGGGATTGGTCTTGCTGCCCCCCAAATTGGAAAATCCATACGCCTTTTTGTTGCGGACGGGAGCCCTTTTGCAGAAGGAGACGAGCATCCTGAACTGAAAGATTTTAAGAAGGTGTTTATCAACGCGCATATTGTTGAAGAGCAAGGAGAGGAATGGAATTACAGCGAAGGCTGCCTGAGCATCCCTAAGATACGCGAAGAGGTAAAACGCAAGCCAACTGTCCGGTTAAAATACATGGATGAAAATTTCGCTGCCCATGAGGAACTCTTTAGCGGAATCACTGCCCGTATTATTCAGCATGAGTGCGACCACATAGACGGCAAATTATTCATTGACAGGATAAATACCCTGAGAAGAACTTTGCTGAAAAGCAGATTGGCTGATATTTCAAAAGGAAATGTAGACGTTGAATACAAAATGAAATTTCCACTTAAAAAATAAGAATATGAAAACATTTGTTTGTACTTTGTTGTTTGTGATTTTTTGTCTTTTTTCGTGTTCTTCCGGTAAGCAAGCGGACGCATCTGCCGAAAGAGAATCACTCATAGCTTCCATTGATTCTTTAGAGAAAAAAATGTTCAACCGGCAGAGCATGGAGATGGACAAAGAACTTGCAGCGAAGGAAATACAGTTGTATCAGAATTTTGTAAAGAAATTCCGGGATGACTCCCTCAGTGCAGAGTACCTTTTCCGTTCTTCAGATCTTGCAAGGGCTTTGGGAGATAGTTCAGGATCTATCGGGTATTTGAGTCAGATATGTAATAATTATCCGGC
>SCQE01000010.1 GCA_004321915.1 Nitrospirota bacterium | reverse complement strand
TCTGTCCATAAACTATGTTCTTTTGTCTGTCATTCCCGAAGTTCTTAATCGGGAATCCAGTGTTTCCAATATGTTCTGGATCCCCGGGTCAAGCCCGAGGATGACGACTGCTTACTTTATAGACAGACTCTAGATAGCGTCCCCGACAATTTCGTCTCTACAAAAATGTAGCACAGACCTATCCGCTCTACATTTTTGTCGCAACCACCTTTAGCAGTTTACTTGAAAATCAATGTGTTACCTTCTGGCACGGGAAATGCTTTAAAGATTAACAGGAATCATCTATGGGCACACTAAAAGACAGGATCCGGGAGATCGAGAAAGACGAAATAACCGCCGCGCTCATAGAGTGCAACTGGATCATGGCGCAAGCGGCGCGGAGATTGGGCATAACGGAAAGGATGATCGGATACAAGATCAAAAAATACGGGATAAGAAAGGAGGGGGCGGGGGAGATAGCAGATTTAAGCGCAACAAAAGAATCCATGGAACACAGGCGATCGGCCTGAATAAAAATCAAACAGGAGGGTAGAAAGATGAAGGGCTTAAGGATTTTGGCATTAACAGTAGTTTTGACGGCGGCGTTGTTCGGCAGAAGCTATGCAGAAGATATTAAAAAAGTAGACGGGAAAGAGGTCCATACTGTAGGCACCGAGAAAGGGGCGCCCCTTGTTCATACGGTGAAGCCTGAGACCTCTCCAGTTTCAGGCAGTGCGTCTGTAGGCGCATTCAACAAGTATATATTCAGGGGTTATGAAATAAGCAGGGGCAGTATGGTCGTCCAGCCTTCGGTCACGGTCAGTTATTCCGGGTTTTCCATGGGCATGTGGAGCAACCTCGACACCAAGGAGCGGTGGACGCAGTCTTCCATGACCTCCGACTGGAAGTCCTATACAGGCAACGGCGGCACGCAGGGCGACCCCGGCAAACTCGGCGGGTCCAAAAACCTGAACGAGACCGACATCACTCTGAGCTACACATACACCATAGACAAACTGGCGCTTACAGCAGGATGGATTTATTATGGAACGGGCTATGTAAGACAGACCGAAGAGGTGTTCGTTACAGCGTCCCTCGACGTATTATCGAAACCGACCCTTTCGGTTTACCGCGACATAGGACATTATGCAGGCACATACGCAAACCTGTCGTTTGCGCACACCGTTAATCTTACAAAAACCGTAACACTCGACCTCGGCGCTGCAGCAGGCGGCTATTTCGCAATGAGCGACGAATACTGGCGGACTTACAACGCTACTCCGGCAGGGCAGGCCATTCCGCTGATAAACGGGATAGCAACGAACTACAACGGCAAAAAGTATCAGGGTCTTCATGACGGTATGTTGAAGGCAGCGGTTAACATACCTGTGGGCAAGTTCACGATACAGCCGAGCGTGCAGTACTGGTTCCCGCTTTCCAATAACGCGAAGAAGCTGGTGTCCGATTCCAACGGCACGCCTGTAAGCACAGGCGACTCGTACTATAAATTCGAGTATAACCCGAACGGTCATCTCGACCCGACAGTGGTCTACGGCCTGACCGCAACATTAAGCTTTTAGGCATTTAAAAAGGAGGATATTATGAAACGGATATTATGTATAATTTTAGCGCTCGGTTTTCTCGGCTTCGGAGGCGTGCTTTTCGCTGAAGAAGCAAAACAGGCCGTTACTCCGGCCCCAACCCCGGCTGTGCAGTCCCCTGCTGCCCAGCCGGCCCCCCCGGCAGCTCCCGCGGCTGCGGCCCCGGCCCCGCTTAAGATCGATACTGGCGACACGGCATGGATGATAGTCGCGACAGCGCTGGTCATGCTGATGAGCATACCGGGCCTCGCCCTGTTCTACGGCGGTATCGCAAAGAAAAAGGACTCTCTCAATACAATGGCCATGTCGTTCGTGACGTTCTGCATAGTCAGCGTGCTTTGGGTGGTTTACGGATACAGCCTGACCTTCAGCGGAGACATCGGCGGAATAATAGGCGATCCCGCAAAACTGATGCTGTCCGGCGTCGGCGCCAATTCCATAACCGACTTGGCCAAAACAATACCCGAGTATATCTTCGTAGTGTTTCAGCTCACCTTCGCCGCAATAACGGTGGCCTTGGCGAGCGGCGCCTATATCGAAAGGATGAAGTTTTCGGCTTGGGTAATTTTCTGCGTGCTCTGGATGACCTTGGCGTATGTGCCTGTGGCCCACTGGGTATGGGGCGGCGGCTTTCTCGCAAAGCTCGGCGCGCTCGATTTCGCGGGCGGCACAGTGGTCCATATCAACGCGGGTATCGCCGCACTCGTCGGCGCATTGGTCCTCGGCAAACGCAGGGAAAAATCGCTCCTGCCCAACAACCTGACACTCGTTGTCACCGGCGCAGGGCTCCTCTGGTTCGGATGGTTCGGCTTTAACGCAGGTTCCGCGCTCGGCGCGAACGGCATTGCCGGAGCGGCCTTTATCAACACCAATACCGCAACGGCCATGGCTGCCGTAGCTTGGATGGTTGTGGAATGGATGCACTCGAAAAAACCTACGGTGCTCGGCCTTGCCTCGGGAGCGGTTGCAGGACTTGTGGCCATAACACCCGCAGCTGGCTTTGTAAACCTTACAGGCGCTTTGATAATCGGGGCGCTCGCAGGGCTGGTCTCTTTCTTCTCGGTAGCGGTCATAAAGCCCAAATTGGGTTATGACGACACCCTCGACGCCTTCGGCATTCACGGCGTGGCAGGAACGCTCGGCGCGATACTTACCGGGGTCTTCGCCGACCCTTCGATAAACGAAGCCGGCAAGGGGCTGCTTTACGGAAACCCCGGACAGTTGATGACCCAGTTGATAGCGGTAGGCGTTACCATAATTTATACGGGCGTCATAACGTTCGTTATTTTCATGATCATCAAGGCAATGGTCGGACTCAGGGTGGATGCGGAAGACGAGATGACCGGCCTTGACGAGAGCCAGCACGGCGAAAAAGCGTACAACTTTTAACTGAAGGAGAAGCCATGAAAAAAATAGAAGCCATAATCAAACCGTTTAAGCTGGATGAGGTCAAAGACGCGCTTAACGCTATCGGACTTCAGGGAATGACAGTAACCGAGGTCAAGGGGTTCGGCAGGCAGAAGGGTCATGTGGAGCTCTACAGGGGCGCGGAATACAACATAGCGTTCCTGCCGAAGCTGAAACTCGAACTTGCGGTATCGGACAGCATGGCCGATAAAGTAATAGCGACCATTCAGGAAAAGGCCAACACAGGAAAGATCGGCGACGGCAAGATCTTCGTTTATGAGCTTAAAGAAGCAGTAAGGATCAGAACAGGAGAAAAAGGCGAAACAGCGTTGTAAAACTGAAGGGGCCGGTTTTCCCGGCCCCTTCAGTTCATTTCTTCCAGCCCTTGTCGGACAGAAAAGCATAGATTTTTTCGATATCGGACCTCTCCAATTCATTAAGCCAGATCGTGACTTCTGTTCTTTGGCCGTCTTCCCTGAGGGTGATAACTATGGAGTTGGGATTTGGCCTGTTTACCGCCGTAATATTCCGGTAACGCACAAGCTGTTTTGTCCGCTTCTGCGAGAGCTCGATAAAGTCCGTAAAAAAAGAGAGCTGCGGTTTCCTTATTTTTATGAGCGTCAGGATGAACATGCCTGTTCCGAAAACCAGCATAAACCCGGCCGCATTGTTCGGGCTTTGTTCGTTCAAAACCGGTTTTATGCTGAGGGTCCCGCCTATAACAGCCAACAGCGCATACATGGCGAGAAAGAAATACGCCTGAGTTTTTTTAATGTATATTTTCGTTCCGATCATTTCAATTTCATTCTAACATTTAGCGCCCGAAAGCGTAAAAAAAGAGGGCGATTCAATCGCCCTCTTTTTCAAAAAACTTCGGACCCTTACAAAAAACTTATTTCATCTCCATTGCAGTCCAAACAGGAACACCCATGTCATTTATGGAGGACGAAAGCTTATAGGCCAGCGTTTCTTTCTTCTCTTTGCCCTCTTTGTCAACAACCGTATATTCGGCCTTGACCGAGTATTCTTTGCCGTCTCCCACCGGTTTGGCAGGCTCGACAAGCACTATCGGAGACTTGAGTTTCAGACCTGCCGCACTACCCTCGATCGTTGTCTGAATGGCCTTTATGATTTCGGTCTGGTCCGGCCCCGCAGGTTTCGAGGAGCAGCCAACGAATATGAATGCAAACAGACATACACACGCTATAAGGGAAAACACCTTCACATCTTTTCTCATTTTTTTCACCTCTTTTCTCCACTTCTTAACTTGGGATTAATTTATTGATTCGCAAACGTTATATTTTATTTTAATAGCGGTATTAATGTCAACAAAAATATGCGTTAAACCCATTAAAATCAGCGCGTTTTTTAAAATGTCAGTGTTTGGCGGACAGCCCCTTCATAAGCTTCCGGATCTCGACAAAATTCTTCCTCATTTCATCGGCATGCCAGACTATCCAGAACGAGGTGTAAGGGGCCTTAAACTCGCGGCTGCCAAAGAGGTTTTTCGAGACGGCAAGCCCGAACTCATCCTGATGGCCTGTAATATCGCACCACGTGTCAGTATACATTTCGAACTTCCTGCGCATTTCATCGAGCGATTTGTCCGCATGTCCCGAAAGATAAAAGACCCGCTCATACTGTTTATGCAGGCTTTCCGCAACCGCCTTTCTCTTACCGGAAAACACCTTGTCCGCCATCCATAGATCGACTATCAGCATCTCATGAAAAAAGTCATGCTCATGCAGGTCCTTAAAAGGCGATTCGTCGCGCGCCTGAGCGTCTTTAACGAATTCGGCCGCCTTTCTTATGCAGAGCTGATGCAGCATATCACCGGCCTTTTCGTAAGCATCTTCAACAGGCAATGCCTTAAGTCCTTCGACCTGCCTGCAGAGCTGCCTGTATTCTCTGCTTAGGATCTTCTTCGCAAAATGTTTTACCCGCCCCATTAAAAAAAACCTCCTTGATTACAACTTGTGTTTCCAAAAAAGAAGCGGCGCAGCGCCGCTTCTTTTTTGGAAACATTATGCTAACAATCTTTTCGCTTATTCGTCCATAGTATGCAGGATCTTGTAAAGCTTTTCTGCCAGTGTTTCTGAAGGGATCACGATGATTTTCTTGCCTGCAACCTGCGTTGAAAACCGGGCCTCTGCCTCTGCTTCCGTATAAGCGGTCCTGAGCTTGATCATAATGCTATCTATCTTCTTTTGCCCGAGCCCCTTTTTGGCCATCAGGCTTTTCATGTTATGCTCTGCAGGATCATTTTCTAAAAACCAGACCATGCCGAACATGCCCGGCGGATTGCCGAGGAAGGTATAAAGCGCCTTACCCGAAGGCACCACCTCGTACTTGTCGTCGATCTTTTTGATCAATGTCTCCAGCTGTGGGCGGAACTTTTCTATGTCCTGCGCTGCGGATGAAGCAGCGTCGAGCGCAGGATATTCCTTTTCCGCTCCACCGCCAAACAGCTTGCTGAAAAAACCCATACGAACCTCCTTGCGTGTATTTGATTTATTGCGCCGCAGTCAAGATAAACACTGCCGGAGGCGAGATACCTGAATGCCGGGGGAAAAACCAATGAAGAAATTTATCGCTTATCTTATTCTTGCGATGACGGGCGATCGATGAAACATCAAGATTCACGCTTGTTATCCCCCCCTTCCCTGTGCTTAGTTATAACATTATGAATTTCAAAATGCAAGAAAGAGGGCAGAATTTTTCTGCCCTCTTTCTGTCAAAAGTCTTATGTCTCTACTGCTTACCCTTTACAAGACTGTCAACAACCGAAGGGTCGGCGAGCGTCGATGTGTCGCCCAGCTCATCTATCTGGTTGTGCGCTATCTTCCTCAATATCCTCCTCATTATCTTGCCGCTCCTCGTCTTCGGCAGGCCCGGCGCAAACTGCAGCTTGTCCGGTGTCGCGATAGGCCCTATCACTGTCCTTACATGCCCGACCAGTATCTTCTTGAGCGCGTCTGTCGCCTCTACGCCATCTTTCAGGGTGACATAAACATATATGCCTTCGCCCTTGATGTCGTGCGGATATCCGACTACCGCCGCCTCTGCTACCGATTCGTGGCTTACGAGCGCGGATTCGACTTCCGCTGTTCCGAGCCTGTGGCCGGACACGTTTATAACGTCGTCTATCCTTCCCATCAGCCAGTAGTCGCCGTCTTCGTCCACCCTCGCGCCGTCGCCTGTGAAGTATTTGCCTGCGTATGTCGAGAAATAGACCTCTTTCATCCTCTTGTTTTCAGGGTCTCCGTATGTGCCCCGCAACATGCCCGGCCAAGGCTTTTCTATTACAAGCTTCCCGCCTTCGTTAGCGCCTGCAGGCGTCCCGTCGTCCTTGAGCACCTTGGGCTCTACTCCCGGGAACGGTCTTGTGGCTGATCCCGGTTTGAGGGTCATTGCGCCCGGAAGCGGCGTTATGAGTATGCCGCCGGTCTCGGTCTGCCACCATGTGTCTACTATCGGCAGTTTCTCTTTGCCTATGTTCTTGTGGTACCACATCCATGCCTCGGGGTTGATGGGCTCTCCGACTGAGCCGAGCACTCTAAGGGATGAAAGGTCATGTTTTGCAGGCCATGTTTCGCCTTCTCTCATCAACGCCCTTATTGCTGTGGGCGCTGTGTAGAATATGTTTACCTTGTGTTTGGCGCATATCGCCCAGAATCTTCCTGCGTCAGGATACGACGGTATGCCTTCGAACATAAGGCTTGTAGCTCCTGCCGAGAGCGGGCCGTATACTATGTAACTGTGTCCCGTTACCCAGCCTATGTCGGCTGTGCAGAAGTGTATGTCTTCGTCGTGATAATCGAATATCCA
Source organism: Nitrospirota bacterium (assembly GCA_004321915.1). Lineage (GTDB taxonomy): Bacteria > Nitrospirota > Thermodesulfovibrionia > Thermodesulfovibrionales > Dissulfurispiraceae > MYbin3. The sequence continues at coordinate 56,220 of SCQE01000010.1, read as the reverse complement.
TTTGAAAGTCATGTTGGTGTAAAGGAGGTAGCCGCCTGTTGTGTGGAGAACGCCCTTGGGCTTTCCTGTTGAACCTGAGGTGTAGAGTATGAAGAGCGGGTCTTCCGCATCCATCTGCTCGGGTTCGCAGTAGTTGGATATGTCTGCAGCCTCCATTTCGTCATGCCACCAGAGGTCACGGCCGGGCTCGAGGTTTGTTTTGTCATCAACTCTCTGTACCACTATCATCTTCTCAACCGTCGGGCATTCGTTTAAGGCCATGTCGCAGTTGGTTTTAAGTGGAACCTGTTTGCCCCCTCTCATACCTTTGTCTGCCGTTACTACAAGCTTTGCCTGACAGTCCTGTATCCTGTCCCTCAAGGCTGTGGAGCTGAATCCGCCGAACACTATGCTGTGGATCGCTCCGATCCTTGTGCAGGCGAGCATCGCTATTGCGAGTTCGGGTATCATCGGCAGGTATAAAGTTACTCTGTCGCCTTTTTTTACGCCGTGTTTCTTCAAGACATTGGCGAATCTGTTCACTTCATAATAGAGCTGCTGATAGGTGTAGGTCTTGTAATACCCGCTGTCAGCTTCCCAGATTATCGCGGCCTTGTTCCTTGTGGCTGTATTTATGTACCTGTCGAGACAGTTGTAAGAAACATTCAGCTTGCCGCCCTGAAACCATTTGATAGAGGGCTTGTTAAAATCATACTCGAGGACTTTGTCCCACTTTTTGAACCATGTGAGGTTCTTCTCCGCCATCTCTGCCCAGAACCCGTCCGGGTCTTCGACAGACCTTTTGTACAATGCCTCGTATTCCGCCATGCTCTTTATATGGGCCTTGGCGCTGAACTCCTTTGACGGCGGAAATGTCCTCTTCTCCTCCATCAATACCTCGATCTTGTTTGCATCTGCCATCCTCTCCTCCTTGTCTTTTTATATGAAATTATACGGCCTGAAACCTACTAAAAACTTTATAAAAACCACGTTCACTATCTACCGTCATTGCCCGACTTGATCGGGCAATCCAGAACATCTTGAAAACACTGGATTCCCGCCTTCGCGGGAATGACTGCACACTAGGCATTTATTCCACGAGCAGGCCGAGCTTGGCGGCCAGCCATTTGGTAGTCGTAGCCTGTATTATTATGGTCATCAAAATGGCTATAAAGGTGACGGACGAGATCATCTGGCTTCCCGGCGCATTCATGCCCACAAGCAGGCCAGCAAGCGCGGCAGGGATGACCCCGGTCTCCCTTGTCCAGCACATAAATAGCAGTTCGTTCATGCTCCATTTAGCCCGTCTGTCAGGCAGGGCGCACAAAAAGACGGTTAAAGGCCTTGCTATCAGCATGAAGATCGTAACAACAGCAACGCCTCCAAAAAGATATTTGTTCATAAGGCCGAAATTGACCTGCGCCCCGAGCAGGATGAATATGAACATCCGCATTATAAAAGAGGTGGTGAGCACATACTCTTCGAGTTTCTCGTTTTCGCCGTGCTCTGCCTTGAACCCGAAGGCTTCTTTATTGCCGAGCATTATACCGAACACGAACACAGCCATAAACCCGCTCGCATGCAGATTGTCCGCGCCCAAGTAAGCGCCCATTACAGCCATAAGGGTCACGACCGGCGCATATTCGGCAAGGAAGTCGTATTTTTCATGCGCTATCAAAAGGGCAGCGAGATAGCCTGCAACAGCGCCGACTATTATCCCGACGAGCGATTCCTTAAGCAGCTTTACAAGGGATTCAGAGGCCGAAAATTCACCCGCCCCCATTGCCACTGCAAGCACCGCAAAGGTCACTATCGCGCCCATAGCATCGTTGAACGCCGATTCGCTCATAACGGTCTGCGAGACCCTGTCCTTTATCTTCACCTGCTTGAAAATAGGCACAAGCGTTGCCGGGTCTGTGGATGCTATGGTCGCGCCCAAAAGAAGCGCGATTATAAAGGGCACGCCGATTATGTAATAGGCCGCGATGCCGGTAATAAAGGTCATAATAACTACGCCGATAGTCGCAATTATCGTAATAGTAATCCAGACCTCTTTCAATACATTGAACCTTAGAGAAGCCCCGCCGTCAAAGAGGATATAGCAGGAGCCGAATATAAGTATAAGCTGGTTAAGCGTTGATTGCTGGGTTATGGTAACTATCCCGGTCAACTCAGGGCCTAGCAGCATACCGACAAGAAGGAACACAACTATGTCGGGTATCTTGAGCTTCTGTGCCAGAAGCCCTGAAAAAGAGCCTGAAGCTAGTATCACCCCGAAGGTGTAGAGAACACTCTTGGCTGTTTCTATGGCTGCGGGGGATTCCATCGAGGTCTCCTAACGATTGGCGCCCGGCGGGAAAATTATTATTATTGCAAGACGAACGGCTGCTATCAAAACAAACGAAAGCACAGGTACCCATCCGCCTTTTGCGAAAGGCACCAGTTTTCTCGTAATGTTGTAAACAGGCTCTGTCAGTTTCATAAAAGCGTTCATGAAGATGCTCTGTCTGTTACCTGTGATAAGACGTAACATTCCCCTTCCCACGATAGACCACATAAGAAAAGCGAGGGTGTAGTTTATTATCTGTATTATCCAGATGTTCATAATTTTAGTTTAGGATACAGGCAACGGGCAGATGCCCGTTGCCTGTATAAAAACATTAATCTTCGTGCGCTTGTGCCGCGCCTTTCGGGATCCTGACGGACTCGACAAAGTCCTGCAGCTCCTGCGAAGGGGGCGCAGTCATTCTCGATACGACATAGCATACGATAAACCCTAACGGAATACCGAACAGACCTGATGATATGGTCCTGATGCCCCAGATGTCAAGGCCGTAGAAACGGCTGCCTACCATGTAGATAACGCAGGAAAGGAAGCCCACCCACATGCCTGCGAGAGCGCCGGCCTTGTTAGACCTCTTGTCCCAGATGCCCATAACGAGCGCAGGGAAGAAGGAGGCTGCGGCTATCGAGAAGGCCCAAGCAACGAGCTCGACGATAATCGTCAGCTTGAAGGTCGCGACCCATGCAGAAACAATCGCTGTTATGACAAGCAGGATTCTGGAAACGGTCAGCCTCTTGAGAATAGAGGCGTTCGGGTTGATCATCTTGTAATAAAGGTCGTGCGAAAGCGCATTGGATATGGTCAGGAGCAGACCGTCAGCTGTTGAGAGCGCTGCTGCAAGACCGCCCGCTGCAACAAGGCCTGATATGACATAAGGGAGTCCTGCCATCTCAGGCATCGCAAGAACGATAGCATCAGGCATTATTGTTAATTCGTAGAACTGGAGTATGCCGTCACCGTTGATATCTTTGAAAGATACCAAGCCGACCTTTGCCCAGTTGGCCATCCATGCCGGGAGAGAAGCGATAGGAAGTCCGACAATATTGCTCAGAACTGTGTCCCTCGCAAACGCCGCATATGCAGGAGCTGTGAAGTAGAGCAGGAATATGAAAAAGAGCGACCAGCCGCACGAAATACGCGCATCCTTAACTGAAGGGACCGTGTAGTACCTCATAAGGATGTGCGGGAGGCCTGCCGTTCCGACCATCAGACAGAAGGTGAGCGCCAGCATGTTCTTCATATCAAGCCTTGCAAAAGGTTCAATGTAAGGCTTGATCGGCTTGGATTTGCCTGCTGCAGCTGTTTTAGCTGCTGTCCATTTCTCTTTCGCCTCTTCTGCATCCTTCGGAAGGCCCTTTAATTCTTTTTCGAGCTTCTCTTTTTCAGCAGCAGGGGTTTCTGGTGTAAGCGCCGCTATCTTGGCTGTAAGGTCAGCCTTTTTTGCGTCGAGGCTGCTAGGCAGTCCCTTTATGTCAGCATCCAGCTTTGCGGCCGCCTGCTTCCATAACTCTCGGACCTCAGCTTCTTTAGCATCGGCGTTTATCTGCTTTTCCTTTGCATCTATCTTCTGGAGTATCTGGCCGTACATTATCTCGGATACAGGAACGCCTGTGGTCTTATAAGACATGACCGTAGGCGGGATAAGGTAGGCGATGATAAGGATGATATACTGCGCAACCTGTGTCCATGTGACCGCCTTCATTCCGCCCAGCATCGAACAGACGAGGATGCCGAGAAGTCCGACAAAGACCCCGACCGTAAAGTCGAGGCCCAAGAACCGGGACATGATGATACCGACACCCGTAACCTGAGCTATCAGGTAGGTGAAGGACGCGGTGATTGCTGCGATTATGCCGACGGTCCTTGCTGCATGGCCGCCAAAACGCGCGCCGAGAAAGTCGGGGATCGTGAACTGGCCGAACTTTCTGAGGTAGGGGCCGAGGAAGACGGCCAAGAGAACATAGCCGCCGGTCCAACCCATAATATAAGCGAGCCCGTCATAACCGAGACCGAAGATCGTGCCTGCCATACCGATAAAGGATGCCGCAGACATCCAGTCCGAGCCTGTCGCCATACCGTTAAATAGAGCAGGGACTGAACGGCCTGCAACATAATACTCAGACGCCTTTGCTGTTCTTGAAGAGATGCCTATGACAGCATAAAGGCCGATGGTTATGCCCATGTAGGTGTAGCCTATTGCGGCATTGGACATGCCCATCTGCTCGCCTATGCCGAGCGCGATAACGAAAAAGATGAAGCCGAGGGTGTATATCGCGTAAATCTTACCTAAGTTGTCGAGAAATGATTTGCCTCCGACTGATGCCATTTATTCCTCCTCCTCTACGCCGTAGTCTTTGTCTGCCTTGTTCATCTTAAAGGCATAGTTGAAGATGAGCCAAACAAAAATGATCAGGGATCCCTGCGCGCCCATGTAATACCCCATCGGGAAGCCCAATATTACTATTTCATTGAGCTGGGGCGACAGCGCGGAACAAACATATGTGACCACGAACCATATCGCAAGCGTAAATGTGGTCAGCCTGACATTGTACTTCCAGTAATCCTGAAGCTTCTGCTTATCGAGTCCTTTTAACTCTTCTGCCATTACTTCCTCCTTCTTTGCTTTTTTTGCCTTAATTAACTTAAGGCGTTACCAACCCTGAAACCGCCCTGTTCCTTCTCCCCCTTCATCACCCCCTTTTTTACGGCCTTCCGATCTTTAGAAGGTCTTTAACTGTTTTTACTCCTAATTCCGGCAGCGAACACAAAAATCTCTGGAATAATTGAGCGGTCACGAACGAGTCCATCAAGGCATTGTGCGCCCCGCTTACCGGTATCCTATATTTCCTTGCGAGCGAAAACAGGTCCATATCCTGAACAACAGCCCCGTGATGGCCCCGGGGGCCGCTCGTCTGCTCCTTCATCCATTCGTATATCGTCATAGTATCGACAGCAGGCGTTTTAAGCGTTTTACCGCATACCCTTTTTACCTCCCTGCCTATAAAAGAAAGGTCGAGGGAAATATAATGTCCGACGATCACATACCCCTTGGCGTATTCGAGGAATTCATGCAGCACCTTGTCTATCAAGGGCTTGGACTCTGTCTCGGAGGGCATGATACCATGCACGACAACACTCTCTGCGGTCAGTTCCGTGCGCGGACTGACCACCTGATAAAAACTGTCGCTCATCGCTATGCTTTTTCCGTCCATCCTTATCGCCCCTATCGAAACTATCGAATCTTTTTTCCTGTCAAAGCCCGTCAACTCCGTGTCAACTACCAAGTACCTGCCTTTTTCTATGGGGACCGTCGTGTCCGGCCCAAGGGTTTCCGCTGCTGCAAGGCCCAGCAGCCTTTCCAATAACCCGGCCATTGCGGCCCTTATCCGCCAACCATCCCCGGACCGTACTGCTCCGCAATCGCGTCCTGAGCCTTCGAGATGATCTGAAAAGATTCCTTGAGCGTCTTCTTTTCGAGATTGCTCAGCTTGTTGGGGTTCAGGAAGTTGTCTGGCGATCCTGACTTCTCTATGCTCTCTACCTGATGGTGGATCCTGAGAAGCGTAATGAATTCGAACCCGTTCGCGAGTTCCTCGCCCAAGTCCCTGACCGTAGGGTGTATGTCCTTCAGCTTCTCTATCCTTTCGAGGGTAGAGGTCTCGGGAATGCCCGCCTCCAACGCCATGAACCTTACAACGTCCACGAGGGGCCCTGTGCCGTTTATCTTTAAATTGACTTCGTCTTTATGCTCCCCGCTCTTTTCTACTATAAAGGTCTTGAAGAAACCGAGCGGCGGCCTGTTCTTGGTTATGACGGAGGCCATCTTCGCCATAAATACATTCTGGTCTTTCAAAATTTTTATAAGGTGCGTTCTCAGGTCTTCTGCAAGGTTGAAGTCGCCGTGCAGCGGCCTGAAATCGAAGAATATAAGGGATTTCAATACGGCCTCGGGAGTAGGCCTCGAAATCCAATCGCCGAAATATCCCTTCCATACCTGAAGCGGCTGGCACCATTCGGGATTGCTCGCCATGTTGTCGGCTGGACATGGAGGAAAACCGCATTTTATAAGCCCGTCCCTAATGAACTCCGCAAAGGCGCGGAAATACTCTTTTGCCTTTTCTTTTTCCCCGGCTGATGAAGGATTGTCAAAAATGATCGCGTTGTCTTGGTCTGTCTTGAAGGTCTGCTCTTTCCTGCCTTCGCTTCCGAACACTATCCAGCAATAGGGGAGCGGCGGCCGGCCGAACTTCTTTTCCGCCATTTCGATGATCTTTCTGACGACCCTGTCGTTAAGCTCAGAGATTATCTTCGATATGTTGCTTGCCTTTACCCCTTCTTTCAGGAGCAGGTTCACCACTGTATTGACTTTAAGGGAGACCGGTATCAGCCCCTCGATGGTGAACTGGCTTTCTATGTCTTTTGCAAAGGAGAGCGGCGATTTGCCCTGCAGCATCATCAAATCGTGGTTGGTTATTATGCCTTTGAGTTTGCCGTCGTCGACCACTAGCAGGTGGTGGATGTTGTACCGGAGCATTTTAAGCAACGCCTCGAAGCAGTATTCCCTTGCCTCGGCCTTTATCAAAGAGGGGCTCATTATATTGCTCGCCTTTTCGTTCGTGTCGCGGCCTTTTGCAACAACCTTGTCCCTCAGGTCCCTGTCCGTGACTATGCCGGCCGGCACAGCGTTGTCGTCTACGAGGACTATGCTGCTGATCTTGTTTGTCGACATTATGCCTGCGGCCTCTTGTATGGAAACGTCCTTCGAAACCGTTGCGACGCCTTTTGTGGCCAGTTCTCCGACCGTTGTGGTAAACATCAGGGTGTCGGTGCCGCCGCCTATCATGAGCGTCTTGCTGTGCATCTCTTTGAAGGTCTTGTCCACATACTTGTTGACGAACGATTTATGGAAGAATTCCCTGATTATAGGCTCGGAGTCGTAGAGCGCCTGTATCGTTTCTTTGCTTATCACATAACAGATGGTGTCTTCGACTGTCGCTACATTCGCCCTCGATTTGTCGCCGCTGAAAAGTGAGAGATATCCGATAAGGTCGCCTTCGCCCCTATAATCCGTTAAAACTTCCTCCCCGTCGCCGGACCGGATGAATACCTTGACCCCGCCTTTTTTGATCACAAGAAGGGTCTCGCTCGGAGGCCCGTCCTGCTTGAGGATTATGGTGTTTTGCGGAAAAAACTCGAGCGACATCTTACCTGCAAGAGACTTAAGCGCCGCAGGCTCGAGAAACTGAAACGGCGGGATCTCTTTTAAAAAGTTTATTGTGTCTTCAAGTAACATATACGGTGTAAAGATTTTGCAAATACCGTGCCCGTAGGCATCGGGCTGTTTCTGACAGAACAAAAATTGGAAATCAATAGACCGATATCCGGAACAAAATATTTTTTAACCCGCAAATCGCATTGAATTAAAAGGTTAATTTATTAAAAGCAATTTCCCCCGCGTGCTTTTCTGGTCGCAACTTCTTGCATTACAACAGAAACTCCTTTCCGCTACATAGTGTAGCATTGTGGGTAAAAAGGTAACACCAGACAGGCCTATGAATTGCAGAGTGGCATGGGCTAAAATAACTGAATGAACGATTCGGTTTTAGCGGATTCCGACAAAAAATTCATCTGGCATCCCTTCACCCAGATGAAGGGATGGGCCGAAGAAAAACCGATAATTATAAAAGAAGGCAGGGGATGTTTTTTAAAAGAGAGTTCCGGGAGATGGTACCTCGATGCTGTTTCGTCGCTCTGGGTCAACATACATGGCCACAGGAAAAAAGAGATCGACGATGCTATTATCGCCCAACTCGGCAGCATAGCCCACTCCACACTGCTGGGACTCTCAAACGGACCGGCCATTGTTTATGCGGAAAAACTCATACAACTGACCAGCAGGTCTTTTTACGGACTCGCCCCAAGACTGTCAAAGGTGTTCTATTCGGACAACGGCTCCACAGCGGTCGAAGTGGCGTTGAAGATGGCTTTCCAATACTGGACACATAAAGGCGAAAAAAAGAGGCATTCCTTTCTTTCGCTGAAAAACGGCTACCACGGCGACACGTTGGGCGCTGTCAGCGTGGGAGGCATAGATATTTTTCATGATACATTCAAACCGCTGCTCTTTAAAACTTTTAAGGCCCCGGCCCCTTTCTGTTACCGTTGCGAACTCGGAAAAGGGCCTTCAGTCTGTTCGCTCGCCTGCCTGAATACTGCAGGCGAAATACTTAAAGAACATAAAAACGAAATCGCCGCAGTAATCGTCGAGCCTCTGGTGCAGGCGGCAGGCGGAATGCTTGTATGGCCTGAAGGCTATCTGAAAGGCATCCGCGAATTATGCGACCGCTACGATGTCCTCTTAATAGCGGACGAAGTTGCTACCGGTTTCGGAAGGACCGGGAAGATGTTCGCATGCGAGCACGAATCCGTTGTTCCCGACATTATGTGCCTGTCGAAAGGGATAACCAACGGCTATATGCCGTTGGCTGTAACGCTCTCCACGGACGGGATATACGATGCCTTTTTAGGCGAATACGCCGAACTTAAGACCTTTTTCCACGGCCACTCCTACACAGGAAACCCCTTGGCCTGCGCAGCTGCCGGGGCATGCATAGACATTTTCGAAAAAGAGAACACGCTCGAAGAGCTGCAGCCTAAAATCAAACTGCTTGAAGAAAAACTCTCGGAAATATCGGAACTTCAGGCAATCGGGAATGTCAGAAACAAAGGGATGATGGCAGGAATAGAGCTTGTCAAAGACAAGAAATCCAAAACGCCTTACCCTTGGGAAGACAAAATGGGCTGGAAAGTCGCCGGAAAAGCGAGAGAAAAAGGGGTCTTGATGCGGCCGCTCGGCAATGTGCTTGTGGTTATGCCGCCCCTCTCGATAAGCGCCGACAACCTAAGCTACTTGATGGATACGATAAAAAAATCTATAATCTCTGTAACGGTTTGATTCCGGCCAAACAAAATTCGGGAGGGGACATGATAAAAAGCCTGCTTTTAGATAAATTGATTTTGGCGTTGTTCTTCGCACTGCTGCTTATACCGGCAAACTCACGCGCGCTCGATGCAGGGGAGGAGGGCGAATACACGGTACAAAAGGGAGACACGCTCTGGACCATTTCGTCCGGCAAGCTCAAAGACCCTTTTCTTTGGCCTGAACTCTGGAAGGCCAACCCCAAACTGAAAAACCCCCACATGATATACCCCGGACAAAAATTAAATCTATCCGACGAGGCAGCACAGGAAGGGAAGGGCAAAAAACATGCGGTCACGGAAACCATAATAGAGCGTCCTAAAAAACAGATCGTCTCTGCGGAAAAGGTCGTAACAAAAAGGGTGAGCGCGCAGAAAAAACAGTATTTCGTTCCTCTCGATATGCTTCTTCAAAGCGGATATATCTATCAGGATTTCAAGCAGGACGGAAGAGTTTTGGCTTCAAGGGCAGGCAAACTTATTATGGGCAAGGGCGATTATGCTTATGTCGAAACAGACGCCTCCATCCCTTCGATCAAAAAGTTTTTTGTGATGAGCAAGCCCGAAGAAGTGCTCCACCCTAAAACCGAGGAGCCTGTCGGAAAACTCATGAGAGTAAAAGGCGTGCTTGAGCTTGCCGCCAAAGAAGGCTCCAAGACAACGGCTTTGATAACCGAATCCTACGAGGAGATCACGGATGAGGACATACTTAAAAGACATTCCGAAATAGAGCCGCCGTTCGATGCAAAGGCCGAAAAACGGGCAGGGGCCGAGGGCGGGATAATAATAAAGATTTCCGGAAAAAGGATCATGGCAGGGGGCGCGCAAACCGTCTACTTGGACAGAGGGTCCATGCACGGGATCGAGATAGGCGATGTCTTCAAGGTGCTTTCTCAGCAGGAGCCGTATATGCCGATCGCCCAGCTGAGGGTCATCAATGTGGGAGAGAACACCTCTGTAGCGCTTATACTCAAGGCCGAACAGACTGTAAGCGTGGGGGACAAACTGGCAGCTGCTCAGGAGTAGGCTTTTTCCCAGTACTCTTTAAGATAAGTGATTTTGGCGTCCACCCAAGACATGTTGGACAAGAACCATTCTACGGTCCTGTTCAACCCCGAATCGAAATCTACCGCAGGACGCCATGAAAGCTCTCCCCTCAATTTCCCGGAGTCCAGCGAATAACGGAAATCATGACCGGGTCTGTCCTTTGTAAACCGGACCAAATCTTCAGGCTTGCCGAGCATTTTAAGTATGCTTTTTACGACCTCTATGTTTTTTCTTTCCTCGCCGCTGCCGATGTTATAAATATCTCCGGCCTTTCCTTTTTCGAGAATGCGGAATACCGCATCCGCGCAGTCCGAAACATAAAGCCATTCCCTGACATTCAGTCCCTGAGCATAAACAGGGACCTCTTCGTTGTTCAGGGCCTTTACGATAACGACCGGGACCAGTTTTTCCGGGTACTGCCACGGACCGTAATTGTTGGAGGGCCTGACCGTTATGACCGGCAGCCCGTACGTGCGATGGTAGGCCCTGCCGAGCATGTCCGCAGAGGCCTTGCTTACGGAGTAAGGCGAATTCGGGCTCAGCGGAGTAGTTTCAAAGAAACTGCCGGATCCGTCGAGATCTCCGTAAACTTCATCCGTGGAAATATTTATAAAACGCTCGACCCCGAATTTTCTCGCTGCATCGAGCAGGGTTTGCGTCCCTAAAACATTGGTGTTCAAAAACGGTCCGGCGTCCATAATGCTCCGGTCAACATGGCTTTCCGCAGCCCAATGTATAACGGCGTCCGGTTTTTCGGCGTCGAATATCTTTTCAACGCCCGCCTTGTCCGTTACGGACACCCGGTGCAATGAGATCTCTTTTTCAAATTCCTTTATCCTCAATAGATCACCCGCATAGGTGAGGCTGTCCGCAAGAATGATACTGTAACCCTTTCGGACACCCTGTCTTACAAATTCGCTGCCGATAAATCCTGCGCCGCCCGTGACCAAAAGCCTCTTCATGAATCCTCCCTTACAGCCTTTATATACCTGTCAACGCCGTCTTGCCAGTGAGGAAAATTTATGCCCAACTGCCTCGAAAGTTTAGCATTGGACATTGCGGAAAAAGCGGGCCTTTTTGCAGGCGTTTTGAAATAATCGGAGGTTTCGGGCAAAAGCACATTGTCCAGACCCATGCGCTCAATAAAGTAATGCGCCACCTCATATCTCGATGCGTACCCGCTGTTAGTAAGATGATACATTCCGCGCAAGCTGTTCTTTATGGCAAGCATTGTTCCCACTACAATGTCTTCGGTGTATGTGGGTATCGAAACCTGATCGCAGACTATTTTCAGCGTTCTGTTCTTTCGCGCCCATTCCGATATTTTATATAGAAAATTCTGCTTCCCCCTGCCGAACAACCAACTGGTCCTTAAAAGCAGAAAATTGTCCGTTTCTTCGCTCAGCAATTTTTCGCCGGCAAGTTTGGTCCTGCCATAGCTGCTGATCGGATTGGGCGCGTCCTCTTCCGTGTAGAAGTCGTCTTTTGTGCCGTCGAAAACATAGTCGGTGCTGTAATGAACTATAAGCGTCTTGTTCCCGGCGCATGCTGCGGCAAGGTTTCTAACGGCAGTGGCGTTGACGGCAAAAGCCGCGTCGAAATCTTTTTCTGCAGCGTCCACATTGTTGTAAGCAGCGCAATTCAGCGCCACATCGGGCTTGTACTGGGCCACGGCTTCCCGGACGGCGCCGGCATCGGACATGTCGAGCTGCGCCCTTGTCAGCGCCGCATATTCCTGTCCCTCCCGTTCCAAGGCCCTTCTGAATTCAGTTGCGAGCTGCCCGTTTGCGCCTGTTATCAGGAATTTCACAGCAGCTCCTTTCTAACCGGATTCAAAATTGTTGTCCGCCTCCGCAAGCAGCGGCAGGCGGCTGTCCTTTGGAGAAAGAAGCGGCGTTTCAACAGGCCACAAAATATCGATCGCAGGATCGTTCCAGATGATCCCGGCGTCGTTTTCAGGAGAATATTCCCCCGTGCATTTGTATGAGAGGTCCGCATAATCGCTTAACACTACAAAGCCGTGGGCAAAGCCCTCAGGCACATAAAGCATCCGCCTGTTCTCTTCGGAAAGCTCGACGCCTACCCATTTGGAATAAGTGGGAGAGCCTTTTCTTATGTCGACGGCAACATCGAAGATGCGGCCTCTGGGACAACAGATAAGTTTCCCTTGGGCCTTCGGTCTCTTCTGATAATGCAGTCCGCGCAGAACTCCCTTTGAAGACCGCGACAGATTGTCCTGCACAAAACGGGCTTCAATGCCTGCAGCGGCAAAATCGGACAGCTTATACGTCTCTGTAAAAAAGCCTCTGGAATCCCCTATAATCTTCGGCTCGATAAGCACGACTTCGGACAAGGCGAGTGGTTTAAAAATAAACGGCATGGACTACTTCACCAGATTCAACAGATACTGTCCATATCCGTTATTCTTGTACTGTCCTGCAAGTTTCTTGACCTGTTCCATGTCGATATACCCTGATTTGTAGGCTATCTCTTCTATGCAGGCGACCTTCAGGCCCTGCCTTTTTTCTATAGTCGCGATGAACTCCCCTGCATCCAGCAGGCTGTCGTGCGTGCCTGTGTCGAGCCATGCGTACCCTCTGCCCAAAAGCTCGACCCGCAAATTCCCTTTTTTGAGGTACTCGTTGTTTACGTCGGTTATCTCGAGTTCGCCTCTCGTCGAAGGCTTGACCGCTTTGGCTATCTTGATTACATCGTTATCGTAAAAATAGAGGCCTGTTACAGCATAATTCGATTTCGGCGAAGCGGGTTTTTCTTCGATCGAAAGAACGCTTCCGCTCCGGTCGAACTCGACAATGCCGTAACGCTGCGGGTCGTTGACATAGTACCCGAATATTGTCGCGCCTCTTTCTGATTTGACGTCTTCCGCCGCCTTCACCAAGAGTTTAGTAAGACCGTGTCCGTAGAAAATATTGTCGCCCAATATAAGGCAGACATCGCTTTCGCCTATAAACTCTTCGCCGATTATAAATGCCTCTGCAAGCCCGTTGGGCTTGGGCTGCTCCTTATACGAAAATTCAAGCCCGAACTCTTTCCCGTCCCCGAATATCTCTTTAAAGCGCGGCAGATCAGCGGGGGTGGAAATTATCAGAATCTCTTTTATGCCTGCAAGCATCAAAACCGACAGCGGATAGTAGACCATCGGTTTGTCATAAATCGGCAGCAGTTGCTTGCATACGGATTTGGTTATAGGATAGAGCCTTGTGCCGCTGCCGCCCGCTAGAATAATGCCTTTCATCGTTTTTCCACCCCGCACCTGTGTGTGATAAATATTGCCCTAAAGAACCGGGGTTAGTTTAACCCCTCTTTATTTTGTCTGTCCAGTATGCCGCGAAAAAGTTCTTTGCTTATGTGATATAATAGTTTCTATTTCTCCGGGGCAGAGGTTGACTTGAAAGAACTCACGCAAAGCATAGACAATTTCTTTACTATTTTAGAGACGATACTTACGTCTCTGGACATCGACGAGATACTGACTTCTGTGGTCGAACAGGTCCGGACAATACTAAAAGCAGACCGCTGTACCCTTTATATCCTCGACAGGGAAAATTACGAGATGTACTCCAAAGTCCTTCAGGCAGAAAACCTCGTAGAGATAAGGGTCCCGATTAAAAAATCGAGCCTTGCCGGATATTCCGCCGAAACAGCCAACTATCTGAACATCAAAGACGCTTACGATGACGCGGAACTCAAAGCGGCCGATCCGGAACTCGCCTTTGACAAAAGCTGGGACATGAAAAGCGGATACAGAACTCAGAGCGTGCTGGTCATCCCGATCCCGTTCAAAACGGACGGCCCGACCATCGGGGTCTTTCAGGCATTGAACAAGCCGGGGGGGTTTACAAAGAAGGACGTTGAGATCATGCAGCAGCTCGCAATCCTGATAGGCATAGCCGTCAACAACGCCCTGCTCTACCAGACTGCGGACGAAGAGCGTCTGCTCAGGGGCTATATCATGGACGACATAGACGAAGGCATATGCATCCTGAACTCGAAGAGGCAGATAATATCCGCAAACAGGTTCCTCGAAGTGATGAGCGGCATGCGCTATACCGTTGACATGATGGTGGGCGAAAACTTCTACGAACTTTTCCCGTCCTTTCAGGGAACGCAGCTCGAAGAAAAGATAAACGATGTGTTCGAACACGGTTTTAAAAAGATCGCGCAGCTCGAGATACTGGAAATCAAGGTCATTCCATACCTTGACGATAAGGGTATAACCCGAAAACTGATTCTAATCTTTTCGAGGATATAATGCCACCTGTAAGAAAAACCTCAGGAAAAAGCTTTGAAGAACTCTTAATAGAGCAGGGCATTCTTACAAAAGAGAAACTGCAGGAGCTTACGCTCAGGGTCTCTAAAGAAAAGAAGAACCTCGAAATGCTCCTGCTCGAATCGGGCATGGCAGAAGAAAAGATCGCAGTGGTAAAGGCCGAGTTCTTGGGCTATCCGTTCGTCGATATTTCTGCAACACCGCTCTCGTCCGAACTTTTAAAGCATATCAAGCCAGCCTATGCGAAAAACTATAAGGTGCTCCCGCTAAGCTACGAGGGCGAGGTGCTGACGGTCGCCATGGTCGAACCGCGCGATTTTATGGCGCTCGATGAAGTCGTGAGGCTGTACAGGGACGCACGGTACAGAATAAAAGAGACCAATGTCGTAATGACCGCAGCCAAGATGCTTTTTGCAGCGGTGGAAAAGTTCTTTGCGATCCCCAAAGAGGAAAAGAAAGCGGTCGGTATGAGCAGCATACTCGATCAGGTGGCGGAAAGCTTTAAACCCGCGGTCCAAGTTGCCGATGTCGGAGCGGAAGAGGCTTCCGAAGACAGCGCGCCCATCGTAATGCTCGCCAGCAGGATCGTAGAAGAAGCGGTCAAAAAGAGGACCAGCGACATACACCTCGAGCCGGCCATAGACTATCTCAGGGTCAGATACAGGATCGACGGCAATCTCGAAGAGGTCATGCGCGTGCCCAAATATGCGCAGGACGCCATCATCACAAGGTTCAAGATAATGGCCGATTTGAGAATAGACGAAAAGCGCGTGCCTCAGGACGGCAGGATAGACTTCACGAAATACAATCCCACATACCTCCTTGACTTGCGCGTATCGACCGTTCCCACACCGTTCGGCGAGGACATAGTAATGAGGCTTCTCGACAAGTCGGGCAATGTGCTTACCTTGGACATGCTGGGCTTTAACGACCATTGTATGAAGCTTTACAAAGAAGCAATACAAACGCCTTACGGCATCATGCTTCATGTGGGCCCCACCGGAAGCGGCAAATCGACCGGTCTCTTTGCAGCGCTGAAAACGCTCGACACGCCGGACATGAAGATCTGTACAGCTGAAGACCCTGTCGAAACAACGCTCGGAGGACAGATAATACAGAGCAGTGTTAACCCGGCCACCGGTTACACCTTCGCAAAAGCGCTTAAGGCCTTTATGCGCCACGACCCGGACATAATACTGATTGGTGAAATAAGAGACCTCGAAACCGCAAAGTCGGCGGTTGAGGCATCGCTTACCGGCCATATGGTCTTTTCCACGCTGCATACGAACGATGCGGTCGGGACCATCACCCGTCTTGTTGAAATGGGCATCGAGCCGTATCTTATAGCAGACGCGATAGTCCTCGTATGCGCGCAGAGGCTCGCCCGGAGGATCTGCTCCAAATGCAAGGAATCTTACGAGGCGACCGCAGACGACGAAGCCCTGTCAAAAGGCGATATAAAGGCCGGCACAACCCTTTACAGGGGCAAAGGCTGCGACGCATGCGACGGAAGCGGCGAAAAAGGCCGGACAGGCATATATGAAGTGCTGCTGGTCAACAAAGAATTCCGCCAGCTCCTGATCAAAGAGGCGACCACCGAAGAGCTGCGTCGCTGTGCCATTGCAAGCGGAATGATGACCCTGCGGCAGGAGGCGATTGACAAAGCCAAAAAAGGCATCATAACGTTGGACCAAGTTGTAGAAAATACGCTGGCAGATACTTAAACTTTTATTCTTCCCATGCGCCGTCCCAATCTCGGGGCAGCGCGGCCTTTTCGAGCTGCTCTATTTTTTCGAGCATTTTCCCGGAAGGCCCGTCATCCGGCAGAACAGCAAGCACCTTTTTGAATAGGTCCCTAGCTTCGTTCCATTCCCTCTTCAGATAATGCTTGTGCCCTTGCGCATATAGAGATGGAGCTTCTTTCTGCCTGTCCGAAACAACGCAGAAGTCCGACAGGAATTCGTGGTACTCGTCAGCGCGTGTTCTCAGCGCTTCCGCAAAAGCGGTGAGCTTTTCATGTATCTCTTTTTCGAGTCGCCGGCCTGTTTCGGAAAGCTCTGAGGTTTTATGTGAAAGCAAAGAGGCGTCCTTGTCGCCGACAAGCTCTTTAAGATGGTCCGCCATCTTTATCGCGATTTCATCTTCAGGCTTTGGAAAGACTATCCGCTTATTTATGCATTCGACGCTTTTTTCAAGAATATCGATAGTGCCGTAGTAGCGGTCCGCCTCGTCCTTGGATATTTTTTCTTTCAGGACAAAATGCAATCCCGCACATTCCCTGAGTTGCGCCCTCCACCCCAACAGCACACGGCCCCACTCCTCGCTTGCAGCAGAGCTTTTTTCTTTCAGCATGGAGATATCGTTTGCGTAAAGGCCGGGCAGCGCAATGCCGGAATACAAATTTTCATTCTTCCTGATAGATGCGGACAGACCTTCGAGTTCCTGCCTGACGAAGAGAACGCTCAGGATGTTGTTCGCGGTCATATATTCAACGGCCCGGGGCCGGAGCCCCGCAAACAGGGCTTTGATGTCGTTAAGCATCTTTGAATCTGGCAGCTGTTTGGAAGCAAAAAAATCGTCGTAGGCTATCACTTTTTCGGGAATCATTTTCTTGAAGGCTTCGAGATAGAGCTCCGGAACAGGCTTCCCGCTCCAGTATTCGATATATTTTTCCTTGTTCCAGCCGGTCAACTCGTATACGGGCAGAGATTGGTGCGCATGGCCCATAATAAGATTGTTCAAATAGCGTGTATCTATGAACTCCCCGGCTTGCGCATGCGTGGCAGGTCCGATGGCAATCCATGTCTCGAACAGCTTGTTGGCAGGTTCCAGTTCTTCGGCGATGGTCACCGCATCGCCCATGACCGTATACTGCATGCGTTTTTCCGATCCCATATTCCCCGCAGTCACGATGCCCGTATTTACACCCATCCTTGCGGTTATGCTGACGCCGTATTTCAGAAAGATCATTCTCTGTATGACCTTGAGCTCTTCCTGCTGGTAAAGGGCGGAGAAACAGGCCTTCCAGCTGTGGTCCGGATCGTAAAGCGGCACCCCGAACTCGGCCTTTATAGCATCGCCTTCGTATTTGTCTATATAGCCGTTATAGGACATTATGATATTGCTCATCGGCGTAAGATAGATATTAAGTATGTTTGCCAGTTCCCGCGCGGTAACGCCCTCGGAAATTGTGGTGAAGCCGGAAACGTCGGATGAAAACATCGTGGCCTCGCGCTGCTCGCCGGCAAGCCTGAATGCCGCAGGGTTTTCTTCCATCATCCTCAAAACCTCGGGAGAGACCATGGTCGAGAACATGCCCCTCACCTTTCTTTTTTCTTTCTGCTCCTGCAGATAGCGGTAAAACAGGGCCGCGCCGTATGAGACGACAACTGCCGAGAGGGGCGGGACCACAGGCAGCAGATACCCCTGATTTATAAATAAAGACCATGAAAGGGAACAATGAAAAACCGCCGCAAGACTTGCAAACAAAAGACCTTTAAAGGGCGACAGAACGAGCGCAAGAAAAAGAACACCGAAGAGATAAAAAGCGCTCATCGCATATTTGGCCCAAGGAGGCGCCTCCGAGATGAAGCTGCCGGTAACAATGGTGTTAACCACATTAGGCACAACGTCGAGCATGGGATGCCGTTCGAGGAAAGGCGTTGCGTGCTGTGCCGTAAGCCCGGTCGCCGTAAGCCCGTAAAACACAGTCTTGTTCTTGAAAAATGCCGGACTTACGCTTATTACCCTTTTGCCGAGCGTAAGTTTTTTAGGGCCGTCGAAAAAAAGCGGCCTTACCTTCTCGATATTTCCGTTTTCGAGATAAAAGACCGCCTGCGCATAAGCGTCTTTAAGCTGCCCTTCTATGTTTTTGCTTATTTTGCCTGCGCGCGACTTTTCGAGCAGTTCGCCGAAAGGAAGTACCTTCTTGGACTTTTTGTAGGCCCCCACAAGAAAGTTGTTCACCTGAATCTGTTTGCCGAGGGCCAGCCATTGCTCGTCTTTGGCGTCGACGCCGAGGGAATCCAATACTTCTTCGATTGTGTTCGGCGTATTCCGGAGATAAAATTCGATAAGCGTCGAAACAAAAACAACGGTCGAGATATATTTGCACTGCTCGTCAGGCAGCATGTGAAGCGCTGAAAGCCTGTTAAGTATGATCTCCTGCAGCGCCATGGGGTCCGGCATGTCCTGAAGGGAGTGTTTTGAAGCCTCTTCTTTTGCCGCCTGAAGAGCGATAAAGGAGGAGAGGAGGTTGAAAGGCACGTGAGTAAACGAGTCGGCGTATGCGCCCGCCCAATTTATAAGCATCCGGCCTTCGCTGTCCACAGGGACCTTGGTTTTGCCCCCCAGTTCTATATGCCTTTTGCCGAAAACCGTCCGCTCCGCATTTAAAAGGTCCGTCGCGACATTAAGCGCTACCGAAGGATAGACCGTCCCCTGATATTCCGCGAACAGCGGATATCTTCTTGCAAAGCCGTCGGGGTCCAGGTCGATAGCGTTAAAGCCGGTTTTCTTCGCAGACCGCATTATCCTGATCACCGGAGGGTCCATGTCGATTGCGGCCGAAATTTCCTTGGGCGCGCCTTTAATCCCGGATTGCTTCTTGAGAAATTCTATCGCGGCAACCTTGTCCGGAAGAAACAATTTCTCTTTCTGTGTTGCGGCCTCCTTCACCTCAGCCGCTGAAGCGCCGGGGAGCGGTTGTTTAAGGGCGTACGAAAAAACGGCATTGCCGCTTTTTTCGACGCTTTTGTAAAAGTTCATTCCGGCATCAGGCATTAAAGAGGCTGCCGGACCGCGCTTCCCTGCGGAGGCCTGCAGCGATTTCCTCAGCTGTACGGCGGAATCGTTGCTTAGACGCTCCGGCTCCTCTCTCGAAAAATCCATGTCCACCAAAACCGTGCTGCGGGCCCCGTGCATCGAGAGAAAGTCCAGCGTCATGGCATGTATATTCCAAGACCACGGCCACCTGCCTACATAGGCCAACGATGGATCGTCAATATCGAGCGTTACGATCTCCTGATTTTGGGCGGGCGCGTTTTTCTTCAAGAAGGCCTTGTTCAAAAGATTGAACTCGAGCGCCTCAAAGGCCCTGAGATAAATCGTCAGCGACAGCAGGACCGACAATGCGCAGCCTATAACCAGTCCTGTTCTCAGATGCACTTTAAAAAAAACAGCAGCTTTCCGTTCGATATTCTTTATCATTTCTTTGTCTGCACGAATTCTCCCTGCCATTTGTCTCCGGGAGGCGAATTTTTATAGGTCTCGGTCCTTTCTATAAAAGATCGGGCAGGGCCTCCGTCCGCGCCTGCCGTTGCCGCTTTTTTGAATTCTTCCAGTGCAGGGTCCCATCTCCGTTCCCAATACAGCCTTAACCCCTTATCAAAAAACGCGCTTGCCTTCAGCGTCTCCTCATCCGGGGCCCCGATAACGGCCATAAGCTCATGATACTCCTCTTTTCTCGTTTTAACGGCATTGAAGAAGCTGTCGGCGGACGCGGAATAGCTTTTGCGGAACCCGTTCAGTTCGGTTTCGATTTTTCCGAAGGCCTCATCGCTGTTTTGAATAGAAGAGACTGAAGGTATAAATGCCTTAATGCGGCCGAACACCTCTAAAACCCTTTCTTCCTGCGCCCCTGCAGCATCGAGGCCAAGCCTGTTCATGAACAGCCCTATCCGGGCCTGCACTATCCCGCACTCGCGGACCAGACCGGCGAGGTTGTCCCCGCTGTCCGTCCCTTTTTTAAGGGCATCGGCGGCCTTTCCAGATATATCGGCAATCCTTTCATGCCATTGGCCGAGGACCTCTACGCTGCCGGATACGGGGCGGCGCTCCGCAGTGTGGCCCAACAATATCTTTGCATTAAGCTCGATATTCCCGATGCGCTTTACGCAGGCAAGCAGATATCCCTTCCATTCGGCGGTCATCATGTCTGTGGCAGCGGGGAGAGAGTCCTCGAAAAATTTAGCTATGTCCTTTGCAAGCCCGCTGTTTAAGCGCTTTTGCCGGGCCTCCCACAAGGCATGGTACCCGAAAATTTTTTCCGGGGGGCATTTGGCCCATACAGTGCGCAAAAACTCAGGGACAGGGCTTTTGCCCCGCATCTTTAAATAAGCGTCCGATTTCCAGCCTAAAATGTCCGAGATCTCGGTAGGTCTGGTTTTGCCTTTCAGCAAAAGCTTGTCCAGCAGGCGCAGATGAACAAAATCTTCGAGGGCCGCCACCGACTCTTCGCCGGTTATGGAGTAGGGGGAATTATAAATATAATTGGCGGCCATAAAGCGGGCGGACACGTTGACCGGGTCTCCCATGACCGTATACTGGAATTTTCGTTCGGAGCCCATGTTGCCGGCAGAAACGTATCCGTAGTTGAAACCCATCGAAACGCCTACATTCAGGCCGTATCTCACATTTACGAAATATTTGAACGCCTCTATATCGAGTCTCTGCTCAACCGTCGAAAAGGCGCATTTCCAAGGATTGTCCGGATCGTCGAGAGGCACGCCGAAATCGGCCATTATAACATGGCCTTCATACTTGTCTATGTATCCGTCATACTCCATGATAATTTCGCTGTTTGGTGTGAGATATATACTCAACAGCTGGGTAAGCTCGTCCGGCGCGATGGTCTTTATCACATCGCCTATCCCGTCTATTTTTGAAAACAGCATAGTGGCAGGCTTACGCTCCCCTGTAAGCGAGAATTTATCGGGGTTCTCTTCCATCACCTTGAGCACTGCGGGAGAAACCATCGTCGAAAAAATACCTCTCACCTTTTTCTTTTCACGGAATTCCCTGATAAGCTGTATCACCGCGCTCGCAAGAAAGGCGAGCAAAATGGCCGTTAGCGGTACGGCCCATTCGAGCCAGACGCCTTTGGACGCCCAGATATGATAGGTCACAAAAAGATAACAGGCGGTAATCGCCGCCGTTATGCCCGAAAATACAGGTATGCTGAAAACCCCTCCCAGCAGGCCTATGACCACAGCCAAACCTAAAGTCGCGGCATATTTAAAGTATTGCGGAGGAAATGAAAGAAAATTTTTAGTAAGGACCATGTTAAGCGCATTGACGTGATATGCCACCATAGGCGCCGACTCATCGAACGGCATCGGTTTCAGATCGATGGTTTGGGTGCCTGTAAGCCCTATCATGAATATTTTCCCGTAGAGATCGAGCGGCGACAGCATAATATCCTTATCGTTTCTCTTTACTTGGATGAGCGGCGGAAAATAAAAAGGCCTTATCTCTTCGAGCTTTCCTGCAAGCGCAAAAAATCGGATGTTCTTGAAGGCCTCTTCCCGCAGCTGTCTGTCTCCCCGCCACTGTCCGGTTGCAAAAAACTCCTGTGGAGACAACTCCGGATTGTTCTTTATCGCCTTTGAAGCGCTATGTCCGGTGAAAACCGAATCGAAAATACGCTGGGCCTGCTTCTCCTCCATATGCTTTCCGAGAACGGCCGTCATCTGTTTTTCGGACATGTTTTTATCGAGCCCGAGGCTTATCAGTTGAGCGCCTGCAACTTCCTTGGCAACCTTGTCCGCTTCGCTGCCGATCGCAATGCCTTCTGTTTCAAGACGGGTACGTATACGGGCGGCGGCCCTGATAAAGGCCTTTTCGTTTATATCGGTCTTGGAAGACATGGATTTTCTTGCTATCTCTTTGGCCAGATTGTAGGAATAATGATAGTTGATATATTCAAAAGGGACCCGTAGAAAGGTCCTATTAAAAGGGCCTGCCCAGTTCAGCAGCGTCTGGAAGTGGTCATCGATGGGTATCTTGAGATCAGTCCTTTGTCCTGTTTTGTAATCTTTTGCGTTTTTAATTATAAGATGCCGGTCCGGCACAGCCTCTATATCCGAAATTTTAAAATCCATGATGTCCGACAATATTTTTATGGTAATAGGGTAAAGCAGTTTGCCGTCATAGTATCTGTAAAAAATATAGTTCCTGACTATGGCGTCCTTGTTGTATCCGGGCTGTGCAAAACCTATGCCTTTTGCCGCCCGTATGAATTCAGGCAGGGGCGCATCGATTTTGACGATCTTGTAAGCGTTCTGTTCCGCGGTCTTGTTGGCCTTCAAAAAAGTTTTTTCGAGTTCGCCGACCGATTCTCTTTTTTCCGACGGATAACTCTTTATGTTTTCCTTTGTCTCTTTCAATATTCCGGCGAGCGTTTTTTCGGAAGTTTTGGGGTCCTCTGAAAAGTATGCCAGATATATGTTCCCCGCCTTTCTCAGGCCCTTTTCGAACTCTCTGTCATAATCCCTGAACGACTCTTGAAGCAGGGTTTGGTAATCGGCTCCGGGACCTCTTTGTCCCGAGAAATACTGCCGCACCTCTCCGGAATGAAAAACCGTATTCTCTCTTTCGATAAAAAAAACGTCATAGCCTGCCGCCCTTGCGCCGTAAAGCCCCAAAGTATTGACGAGCGCCACCTGCCGGGAGCGCGACCACGGCCATTTCCCGAAACGTTCGAGCGATGAGTCGTCAAATTCTATGTAGCCCACGTCAGACAGCATCTCTATTGAGGGCCTTAACTTAAACCGCAAGTCGAGCGCCATCAGTTCAAGGTGTTCGCTGATTTCCAAAAAGCCGGCGGAAACAGCCAGCAGGCCTGCGGCAGCGCCCACAAACACCCCCTGCATGGCCTTGCGAATAAGGCCTCTACGGGTCCCTTTGTGTTTGTCCTGTTCCGGCATGGAATTAAAAGAAGAAGCTAAACCACAGAGAACATACTAAATAGCATTTTGTCATACTCGCCCCCGACTACGACATTCGAGGGCAGGCTCCGGCGGGTATCCAGACGTCGTCCCCGTGAAGACGGGGAACCAGACAAAAGAGCTGGATTCCCGCTTACGGATTGCGGGAATGACTGCTTTTTGCAACTCATTGCTCTTCATGCGTTCCCCTGCAAAGTGCGTAACTCGTGTAAATGATAAAAGACATCGGGATTCCTCTGTGATCTTTGTTTCGTTTAAACAGCATTATCTTCTCTCTGTGCCCTCTGTGGGGAATGTCTTTCGGGTTTTACTGCTTGTCGTAAAGGCTTATGATCCTTGGTGTCAGGTCCACCGACTCTTTGAAATGCACAATGCCTGCGGAGCTCCGCTCGAATATTACGGTAAAGTCTTCTTTGCGCACAATCTCACGAATGATTTTTTCAATATCCAACAGCGCCTGCTGCGTAAGGTCCTTGTCCATCTTCTGTATCTCATAATCGAGATCTTCACGCAACCGCCTGAGCTCTTTGTCCTCCAATGCAAGTTTTTCTTCGAGGTTTTTCCTTTCGTAGAAAGTCATCTTTCCGCCTTCGGTCCTGAGCTTCTCGGCGGTCTGTCTCATGGCCTCCTGCTTGTCCGCAAACAGCTTGCGTTTAGCGTCGGTCGTTTCCATAAGCTTCTGCCTGTACTTTTTCACCACCTTGGATTCCGCAAGGATCCTCTGCGTGTCGAATATCGCGATCTTCAGCATCTCGGCCTGAACCGATGCAGTCGAGAAGAATATTATCGCGCTTAAAAGAACAGGATAAAAAAGCTTTCTCATTATATTTATTCCTCCGGGTTGATTTTTCAAAATATTACCACAAAAAAGGCGGGATTGCGAAATCCCGCCCTTAGAAAAGGTTTAAATCTACCGGTGTTTATTTCTTTAGTGTACCCGCGGCTGTGCCATTGAATGATCCTGATCCCGCCCCTGTATATGTTCCCGCAGCCGCGCCTTTCACGGTCAAAGCACTTGAATTGTTCATTGTACTTGCGGGTATAGAGCCGTCAACCGTTGCAAGCCATTTATTGCTTGTCCATTGCTGAGGCGTAAACTGAACATTGATCCCGCCGCCGCTTAAATTTGCCGTTTGGCCTACGGGGTTTGCAGAATATGTTCCATTTACATCCGCTGTAGCCCATATCTTTGGCGCTGAGCCGGCTGCAGGCGCAAGAAACACTACATTATTCATGTTGACGGTAGGCATATTCGTGCCTGAGCCTGCAAGATTTACCTTGCCTACTATAAAAGACGGGATATTTAACGTGCCGACATTGGGATTAGGCGTGCCAAAACCGCTGCATGTCGAGTCACCGCATACCATCTGCAACAGTTTCGTGGTCTCAACCCATGCTCCGGAGACGGCTGCCTGATAAGTGTAAGCAACAGGATCGAAGGTGCCGACAACATTGCCTGTCATGATGGCCGTCATCGGCGTTGACAGAACAGCGCTCCTTGTTCCTGAATCGGCCCAATAGCCGTAAAATTGGGCGTCAAGCCTGTTTCCCGTCGCTATTGTGGTATAAACCGGGCCGGACACAGTATAAGAAACAGCACTTTTATATCCAAAAGGACCGCCTTCCATCAAGGCGCCTATAGCATAACCGCCGGAAGCCGTATTCCATCCGGTCAGGTCTCTTACCCAGCCGTAATTGTATCCCCCGGGATTGGAATAGGAGCCATAATCATCGGTCCTCCATACTCCCATATTCCCGACTGCGCCTCCGGCGCCGTCCGATATCCATTTAATGCTGTGCGTGCCGCTCGATGATGAGGTGAACGAGCCGGTCACATTATAGGAAGGGTCCCAGAACCCGCCGCCCATCGTCTGATAATTAAAATCCGCGCTCTTTATCAGTGACGAAGTCAGTATCGATGCCGAATTGCCGGTAGTTGCCATTGGAACGGTGTTGAGCCGGCCGTCGGCCTCGAACATAGCGATATCCGGATAAAGTTGCCCTTTGCTTACTGTGCCCGGCACCCCGAAGCTGCCTGTCATTATTCCGGCGTCGCCGTAGGGCGATATATAGAGGGCGGCTATCAATCCCTCTACGTAGTCGTCCACACCGGGTGTGATGCCGCCCGGAACATTATATCGGGTTATGCCGCTGATATAACCGTCGTAAGCGCCGCTGTTAATTACCGCACTCGAAATGCCGGCCTTCCAAATCTGGCCCGTTCTCGTCGAGGGGATTGCCCCTACCCCCGGGGTTAAACCTGTGGTGGTTCCAATTATGGTAATGTTACCGCTGCCGGACATATTAGGGCCGTACCAAAGCGGGGATGTGCCTCCCATGAAGGCCGACAAAGTGCCCTCTGACGTTCCGTTATAATAAGCAGTCGCACTGACTGAGTTTGCAAAGCTCATGGGCGACCCCTGAAATCCGCCTAATTCAATTGAGTTGTAAGAGCCTCCGCTATACTTGGCATTGAAGCGAACTCCTTCGCGGCCCAACGAGTAGAAGCCCATGCCTAGGTTAAACTCGATACTGGTGGCGTCGTAGTTTGCGCTCAGGAGACCGTATACCGGATCGTTGCTGATGCTTGCAAGCCCAACACTGTATCTCGTAGCGGTTCTATCACCCATATAAACGCTCGTATTTATAACACCGTTTCTGCCTGAAACATAATCAGTCAAACTGAAGGTGCCTGTTTCAAACCTCATCCTTATGCCTGCGGTTGAACCATAGGTGCCAAGGATAGTTTCAAATTCTTTAAATGAAACGCTGCTCGAATTAGTGGGATCGCCTAATAATATCAGGAAATCATTCGCCGCGCCGATCTTGAAACCGTAATCCGAGCCTGTTGTAACCCTGCTTGTCGACGACATGGCGCTCTGCAGGCCGGCTACCGTAGGCAAAAAAGTGATGCCGGGGCCTATCAGATGTACTCTGCCTGTACCGCCGGCGTTGACTATAGTCCCTGATGCATCGAGATAGTCGGTGAAGGTCCCTTCTATAATACCGAGCATGCCGCCCTCAGCATAGAATGCAACATAACCGCCTTTGCCCGGCGACGCAGGGGCGGTGCTGCCCACAAACCCTACGAAAGCGCCGCCCCTGTCGGTAGTTCCGGTCATGTCGGCGGCCCAGAGTTTCTTTCCTGTGGGATTGCTGTACGGAGAAATGGTGAAGCTTATAGGGCCGGAAAGCTCATTGGTTATGCCGGTGGTTATTGTTGTTGCCGAACCGCTGAGTGTGCCGCTTATCGGAAATGCAGAGGCCGTCACAAAATCGTAATTGCTGTTACTGGACATGCTGCCGTAGAAATTGGTAGTTGTCGTGCCGTAAATTACACTGGTATTGTAGTCGGTAAATATTGTTGTGATAATAGGTGGATATGCGCCGCCTATCGGATATGATGTCCCCACTGTTGGGGGATATGTACCGGGCATCATCCCCGGCATCAATCCGGGAATCATCGTCATTATTGGATCCATATACATTCCGGGTATCATGGCACCGGGCATCATCCCCGGCATTGGACTGCCCATCGGCCCCATTGCTCCCGGCATCATTCCCGGGGCCATCCCCGCAGGCATTCCAAAGTCCATGCCCCCGAGGCCTGCCATCGGTCCCATTGCTCCCGGCATCATTCCCGGGACCATTCCCGCAGGCACTCCAAAGTCCATGCTTCCGGGCCCTGCCATCGGTCCCATTGCTCCCGGCATCATTCCCGGGATTCCGGGCATCCCCGGCGCTATCGGCATTCCGGGCGCTCCTCCCATCATAGGATCAGGCCCCATCATTCCGGGTGTAGGCCCTGCCATCGGCCCCATTGCTCCCGGCATCATTCCCGGGATTCCGGGCATCCCCGGCGCCATCGGCATTCCGGGCGCTCCTCCCATCATAGGATCAGGTCCCATCATTCCGGGTGTAGGCCCTGCCATCGGTCCCATTGCTCCCGGCATCATCGGCGCTCCAATAGGGCCTGTCGGCACGCCCATTGGTCCGGTTGGACTTCCCATCGGACCTACCGGAGGCATACCAGCCGGGCCGGACATAGGACCACCGGGTCCCATCATTCCGGGTGCTGGCGCTGGGCCTCCCGGTCCCATTGCTGTTCCGGGTGCAGGCGCAGGACCGCCGGGTCTCATTGCTGTTCCGGGCGCAGGCGCTGGGCCGCCGGGTCTCATTGCTGTTCCGGGCGCAGGCGCTGGGCCGCCCGGTTTAGGCTTGTCTCCGGGCTTGCCTGCTTCAGGGGCCTTTGCAGTATCTTTAGCGGGCTGCGCTTCGGTTTTCTGTTTAGGTTTTTCTTTTAAAGTTGTGTCTTTTTCAAGATTCTTCATCCCCTGCTCAGGAACTTTGACCGGCGCAGCAGGCGGCTTGTTTTCTAAAATCGAGGTGGCTGTTCCGGGAGTTAATCTTACGACCTGATCAGGAAATTTCGGGTTATGCGTTTCCACTATGCCGTCTTTTACAACGATATTCGTTATGTTTATCCCCTGAACAACAGTCTGCATAGTAAAAAAGTCTGTGCCTCTAACGCCTGCAACCGCGTTTGGCGTGTGCACTTCAAAAGCAGAAGCCTTGGAAGAGAGAGAGAGTTTTTTAATTATGTCCTTATTTACTATGGCTTGGACCTTGCCTCTAGGCATCTTGATAACAGCCTTGTTCTTTCCTTCGTGCGGAACATAATCTTCTATGTCTATCCTGCTGCTCGGAGCGACCTTTACAACATTGCCGTCGTCAAAGGTAATTTCGGCTTTTGCACCGCTTTTGGTCCTCAGAACGTCCTTTACATAAATAGCGTCATCGAGATTTACGGCCACAGCCGGGAGCTGTCCTCCGCGCAAAATATCGACCTTGCCTTCAACATTCGTTATTTTGCCTACCTGCTCGGCGCTCCAAGCATTCTGCGGCAATACGACAAGGCATATTGCGAGAAGCACTGCGCTAAAAACCATGCGCATCGCAAAAAACGATCTCTTATGTCCGTATTCTCTCATTTGGCTTACCTCCTGATATCTCGGCCTCTCATGATTTCATCCTATTACCTCGAGCGGAAATAGTCAAGGTACTTTTCACATTCGGCTAAAACCTGTATTCAAAGCCGATTGTGTATGTGTGTTTAAGGTTTTCATACACCTCGAGATTGGAATAAGAATAGGTGCGCGCATATTGAATATTGAGGTTGATGTTTTTAACGATTTCCCAGAGTATGCTTGCCGAAGTGTTATACAACCTGTCTTTCCTATGGATATTGCCGGCTGCGTTAGCGCCTATAGGCAGGTTCGTATTCACATTCCTGTATTTCTGATAGGTGACGTCGTGAGAAAGGGTCAGATCTATTTTCTCTTTTAAGGGGATTAATGCCGTAACGCCGAGTTTGTCCGATTTGGACATCCAGTTTACGCCTTTTAAATTGTCCTTCGTAAATTCATACTTCACATTGACCATGCCCTTGCCGCCCGCAAAAGGTTTGAGATAACCGGCTGACCAGTTTAGAGAGTGGCCGCTCCTGTCCTCATCGGCGTCCGGGGGTTCGGCAGCGGTGGTGTTTCTCCTGAAGAGTTCTTTATGCGTATATCCGGCCGAAACCTGACCGAGATGGCCCGGCAAAAACATAAAATTCAAAGCCGGTTTTATAGAATAGGTTTCCTGATAAGGGCTCATCGCCTTTATCTCTCCATCGGGCGCACCTGTGATTGTCGTGGTCCTGCCAAGCCATGAATGGCTGTAGCTTAACGGCACGGTGAGTCCGCCAAAGCTGAAGTTGTATCCGGGTATAAGGGAAATAGTGTTCGCCACCGTATTGCTTGCATGAAAATGATTGTAGTAAGTGCTGTTTAAATTGTACTGAACATTGTAAAACATCGGGCCTGACGGCATAGAGTTATAGCTCGCGCTAAAAGAAGTCAAAAGACCATAGTCCTGTTTTTTGGGTGTTTTAACATTGGAAGGACCGTATAGCGGTGTTCCGATAACATTGTCGTCGTATTGGTATGAGGCCCCGATTGTAAACTTGAACGGCTTGTATGCCTTGAGGGTCGCTTCGATATTTTTTTCATACTCCTTTGCGAACTTTGCTATGTCCGTATTCGGGTCTGCCGATATGACCGCCTTTAACGCCCTGTTAGCATCCGCAAGTTTGTTCGCTTTAGCATAAGCCATCGCTATCTGAAACTCGGCAACCTGTGCCAAGCCTTTGTCCAGATCCTTGGCGTTCGTAAAGGCCTCTATCGCCTCTTTGGTTTTGTCTTCCTTCATAAAAACAAGCCCTTTAAGAAAGGCGACCGTTGGAGGCTTGATCTTTGCTTCCTCGGCCTTTACGATCCATGCTTTGGCCTCTTTAAGTTCGTTCTGGTTCATCAGCACTTCGATAAGTTCGATGTAGGCGTCAGGCACAGGCGGCGTAAGCGTAACAGCCTCTTTATAGTATTTGACAGCCTCATTGAATTTGCCTGCCTGCTTATAGGAGAGGCCCAAGAAAAAAGCAGGCGCCGAAGAAGTAGGGTAGAGCTGCCGGGCCTTCAGGAACATTTCCAAGGCCTCTTCATAGTTTTCGGCCCGGTACTCGGCAATACCGCGTTCGAGGATGTTTTCCTCGGCCATGGCAAAAGACGGCAAAAGCCCCAAAATAACAGCGACAAAAACGAACAAGAAATTCCTGAATATTTTCACGGGCAGTCCTCCCATTAACTTGGATTCAATGTTGAGTTATATTATACCTTATAATGCTAATATCTTTAATAGTTTTTTGCAAGTCAAAAATTTGCGGATTCTTGAAAAATCAGGGGGCCATCTGATAGTATTATCGATGCCTGAGGATAGCGGAAAGGCAAGCCTTTTGCTCAGGATACTCGCGAAAGCTGTCGATTTCGTGATTATTGCAGCGGCGGTCAGTATTGTCCACCAGACAGGTTACCTTGCCGGAATCATATATCTGCTCATAAGCGACGGCCTTTTCGACGGAAGAAGTTTAGGCAAAAAAATTATGCGCTTGAAGGTCGTTTCGGCAAAAGACGGAAGGGCTGCGGATTTCAGGGATTCCATTCTCAGAAATGCCATACTCGCTGCGGCGCTCTTGGCTTATGCCATACCGATTTTAGGATGGGTCTTGGCGCTCGGCATAGCGGTCTTCGAATTTCTGCTTATGTTGGGCAACAGCGACGGCATGCGGCTAGGGGACGATCTTGCGGCCACAAAGGTCATAAACGCATAAACAAAACGGAAAATCAGGAGGACGCATTGTTTATAGATAAAATTTTAGGCATGTTTTCAAACGACCTCGCTATAGACTTGGGGACTGCGAACACGTTGGTCTATGTGCACGGCAAAGGCATAATCTGCGACGAGCCTTCGGTGGTGGTCATCCGGAGGGACAACAAAAGACCGGTTGCAGTGGGCATGGAGGCAAAAGAGATGCTCGGCAAGACCCCCTCGAATATCGTGGCCATCCGCCCGATGAAAGACGGTGTAATAGCGGACTTCGACGCTACAGAAGAGATGTTGAAATATTTCATAACAAAAGCGCACAACAGAAAGAGCTTTGTCTCGCCGCGCGTTATAATCGGCGTCCCTTCGGGCATCACTCAGGTGGAACAACGGGCCGTCAAAGACGCGGCGCATGCCTCAGGCGCAAGAGAGGTCTATCTTATCGAAGAACCCATGGCGGCTGCCGTAGGCGTCGGCTTGCCTGTGGGCGAGCCAACAGGCAATATGATCGTTGACATAGGCGGCGGGACCACAGACGTAGCGGTCATCTCGCTCGACGGCATCGTTTACAGTAAGGCCGTCCGCGTAGGCGGGGACAAGATGGACGAGGCGATCATGGCCTACATAAAACGCAAATACAACCTCATGATAGGCGACCGTACTGCAGAGCAGATAAAGATCGTACTCGGGTCCGCATACAAAACCAACGGAAGCGAGCCTACGGAAATAAAAGGCAGGGACCTTATCTCCGGCATACCTAAAGCGATAACCGTTTCCGAAAATGAGATCCGCGAAGCGCTTCAGGAAAGCATTGAGGTCATACTGGACACCATAAAAGTGACCCTAGAAAACACGCCGCCCGAACTTGCTGCGGACATCGTCGACAAAGGAATAGTGCTTGCGGGCGGAGGCGCCATGCTCAAGGGCCTCGACATTCTTATACGCGAGCACACAGGCGTGCCGGTCATCGTGCCCGATGCCCCGCTCACAGCGGTTGTCCGGGGATGCGGCAGAATGCTCGACAAGCTCGAACTTCTCAGGAAGGTTGCCATAACCACCAATTAGTTAATGTCCAAGGGAAAAAAGAGAGCTGCAATATTTCTCGGCATCATACTGTTTGCGCTCACTCTTATGACCCTGCAGCACGGGAAAACCTCGAACCCCTTCACCGCAGCAGTCACATATCCCTTCAATGCCTTAAACAGATTTTTCTTTAACTTGGGCGATTCGGCAAAAAACGCGTGGAACTGCGTCGACGAAAACAACAAACTGAAAAACGAACATGCGGTCCTGCTTGCGGAAAGACAGCATTACACCGAAATAATTCAGGAGAACATAAGACTGAAAGAGGTCCTTGCGCTCAGGGCGCAGGAACACTCTTTTGTGACCGCGGCAAAGGTCATCTCCAAAGGGTATGACCGGCTGCTCAATCTGGTCATCATCGATAAAGGCCGGAAAGACGGCATCGAAAAAGGAATGGCGGCCATTACTCCCAAGGGGCTGGCCGGCAAAATCTATTCGGTAAAAGAAGATTATTCCGAACTGCTTCTGCTTAAAGACGCAAACTTTTCGGCGGCAGTCAGGCTTCAGAACAGCAGGACCGAAGGGGTCATCTCCGGCACGGGACACAGTCTCTGCGCCTTGAACTATATTCCGCCCGAAGAAAATGTCGAGGCAGGAGAGGTGGTCGTGACTTCCGGACTGGACGGGGTGTTCCCGCCGGGGTTGTTTGTCGGCGTTGTCGGGAGCATAAAAAAAGAAGGGGTCGAATTTTTTCAGCATATAGAGGTCATGCCTTTTCAATCCGCGGCAAAGCTTGAAGAGGTGGTGATACTTAAAAAAGCGGCAGCCCGGAAATGATATTTTTAAAATGGCTCTTATTGACCGCAGGTGTTTTTCTGGTCCATACACAGCTTTCGTCCTTTGCGGGTTTGTTTAATCTGTCTGTTGTGCTGGTCTATTACTTCGGGGTCGAAAGTTTAAGCAGGATTTCCTCCAAAAAGTTTTTCCCGGTGAGAATAGAACTCGAAAGCGCCGGGTTCGGGGCCTCGATAGGCCTTGTTGAAGATGCGCTGTCAGGCGGCATTATAGGCCCGGCCATCCTGAGCAGGGGGCTGATAGGCTTTGTGACGCCCTTTGTTTATACCGAAATAGTGTTCCGCTGGACGCCTATCTGGGCCGGCGCGCTTTTGGTCTTGTTTACCTTCTGCGACGGCTGGATAATTGCAGGTGCAAGGAGCGTCTTCAGCGAGACCGTGATAAACAATGCGCAAGTCCTGCGGGTCGTAGCGTTCCAGTGCCTTGTCAGCCTTCCTTTCGCGCTGCTTATAAAACCCCTGTCAGCCCGCTCCGCATGATAACAAGGATTAAAATAGGCTCGCTCATTATAGCGGCCGTAATCACGCTTTTTGCCTGCAGGCTTTGGTATCTCCAGATCCTGCAGCGGGACAAATACCAAACCCTGTCGGAAACCAACAGGCTCAGGATAATCAAAAATCCTGCTCCGCGCGGCATAATCTATGACAGAAACGGGGTGCCGCTTGTAAAAAACATACCCACTTTCAGCGTTTCGATAATTCCGGAAAACCTGCGGAACCTCGATCGCGACGCCTTGGCAAAAATGCTCGAAATGCCGCTGCAGGAGATCGAAGAAAAACTGAACAAAAAAGACAACAGTCCGTTCGTGCCTATAAAACTCAAACTCGGCCTGAATTTTAAAGACATCGCACGAATAGAAGCGGTACGTTCCGATTTCCCGGGGCTTTTCGTTGAAACAGAAGTGGGCCGCGAATACCTTTTCGGCAAAGCCGGCGGCCACATAATCGGCTACTTGGGGAAAATTACTCAGACACAGTTAAACCGGCCCGACCTGAAGCATTTTCCGCCGGACGCCTTGATAGGGCAGTGGGGCGCAGAGGCCTTGCATGATGAAAGGCTCAGAGGAACGCCCGGAGAAAGGGTCGTAGAGATAGACGCGTTAGGGCGGGAATTGAGGCTTATACAACAAAAGCAGGCGATAAAAGGCGGCGACATACATCTGAGTATCGATATAAACATTCATAAGGCGATCGAGAACGCCTTTGGAGAAAAAGCCGGGGCCTTGGTAGCAATCAGGCCTGCCACTGGAGAAATACTGGCGCTCGAAAGCCTGCCCTCTTTCGACCCCAATGTTTTTGCTATGGGGATCGATTACCATGATTGGAAGGCCCTGACCGAAAACAAAAAGAAACCGCTTTTGAACAGGGCCCTGCAGAGCCAATACCCTCCGGGGTCCACATTCAAGATCGTGACCGCAATCGCGGCCTTGGAAGAGGATGCAGTAAAACCTGACACGAAGTTCACCTGCACCGGAGGACTCGGTTTTGGAAAATGGACTTTCGGCTGCTGGAAAAAAGGCGGGCACGGCAGTGTTGATTTCCACCGGGGGATAGTAGAGTCATGCGATGTTTATTTTTATGAGGTGGGCAAAAGACTCGGCATGGACAAAATTTATAAATATGCGACCGCCTTGGGGCTCGGCAGAGAAACCGGGGTGGATATTCCTCCCGTAAAAGAGAGCAAGGGCTTGGTGCCTAATCCCCAATGGAAGCGCGAAAAGAAAAAACTTTCGTGGTTTTTGGGAGACACTTTTATTTCGGCCATAGGGCAGGGTTTTGTTTCGGCCACGCCTGTTCAGATGGCGAACCTTATGGCCGCTGTTGCAAATAACGGTGATGTATGCAAGCCTACGCTGATCAAGGGCGGCAGTCTGCCCAGAGACGCGGTAAAACTAAAACCCGAGACGGTCAGAATGATAAAAGACGCGCTTCAAGGCGTTGTTAATGAACCGAACGGCACCGCCAAGGGCGCCAAGTCATCCATTGCGCTGACCGGCGGCAAAACAGGCACATCACAGGTTGTAAGCAAAAGAAAGGGATTGGGCGGCGAACGCTTTATGGACCATGCATGGTTTGTGGCGTTTGCGCCTATCGAAAACCCCGAAATCGCGGTCGCTGTTTTTGTTGAGCACGGCGGGGGCGGGGGCGCCGTGGCTGCGCCTATCGCAAAAAAGGCGATAGAGGCATATTTCAAGAAAGACGACACAAAAAGAGAACAGGAAATCCGGCCCAATGATAACGATTGACAGGCGGCTTACAAAAAACTTCGACTGGCTCACGCTTATAATCATACTCGTGCTAGCCATAATAGGCATATCCACGATATACAGCGCCACAAGGCCGCCCACCGGCGCCGGAGAACATTCCGATTTTTACCTCAAGCAGATCTTATGGCTTGTTATAAGCATTGTGGTGCTTTTTGCCGTGGTCTTTTTCGACTACCGCTGGTTTTACAGATTTGCGTATCCGCTTTACGGGGTCGGACTTGTGCTTTTGACCGTTGTACTTTTTGCCGGAAGAACGAGTCTCGGCGCCAGAAGGTGGCTGAATATAGGCCCGATGTCTTTTCAGCCTTCGGAATTTTTCAGGATGATATTCATAATCGCCTTTTCCGCATATCTCGTCACCCGGGGGCAGGAACTTAAAGGCAGACTTTCCGCATCAGGCATATTTCTTTTTGCGCTTTTCCCGATGCTCCTTGTTATCAAACAGCCGGACCTCGGCACTGCCATTCTCTTGGCGGCGCTTTTTGTAAGCCTGTCCTTGGCAAAGGGGATAAGCAGAAGGATAATGACCGCCATATTGGTTATCGGGCTTATTTCCATACCTTTTTTCGGCAATATAGCTTGGGAGGGGTTGAAAGAATATCAAAAAAACAGGCTTATCGCTTTTATAGACCCTGAGGTGGACCCCGCGGGGATAGGCTATCACATCAACCAGTCGAAGATTTCGATAGGGTCTGGCGGGTGGGCCGGCAAAGGCTATCTGAAAGGCACCCAAGGCCCGCTGAGGTTCCTGCCCGAAAAACATACGGATTTTATCTTTGCCGTGTTTGCCGAAGAGTGGGGATTTGCCGGAAGCATTGCCCTTATCGGAATTTACCTGACGCTGTTCCTGCGCGGACTCGACACTGCGATGAAGGCAAAGGACGAATACGGAAGACTTTTAGCGGCCGGGGTTACCGCAATGTTCTTTGTATATTTTACCGTAAACATAGGCATGACGCTCGGCATGACCCCTGTGGTCGGCGTGCCGCTGCCGTTTATGAGTTACGGCGGCACATCGCTCTTGAGCAACTTCATAGCCGCCGGCATTTTAATAAACGTTAGAACGCGCAGATTCGAATTGTTTTACCCTTAGAGTATGTTAAAATGTTCCTTCATACATTTAAAAAACAAACTTCGGAGGGTTCCATGAAAATAATAGAAGGCGAACTTCAGGCAAAAGGGCTCAAGTTCGGTATCGTTGTGAGCAGGTTCAACGATTTTATAACCTCGCGGCTTCTCGAAGGCGCGCTCGACGCGCTTGTGAGACACGGCGCGGATGAGAAGGACATCGAGGTGGTAAAAGTCCCGGGGGCGTTCGAGGTCCCGCTTGCCGCAAAAAAACTGGCATCAAGAGGCAAACTTAATGCTGTGATATGTCTAGGTACGGTGATAAGAGGGGCAACGCCCCATTTCGATTATGTTGCGGCAGAAGTTTCGAAAGGGGTTGCGTCGGCATCGCTCGACACAGGCATACCGATAGCCTTCGGGGTCATAACGTCGGACACTATCGAGCAGGCTGTGGAAAGAGCAGGCACAAAGGCGGGTAACAAAGGCTGGGACGCGGCCATTACGGCCATCGAGATGGCCCAAGTAATAAAACAGCTTTAGCGCTCCCCTGAATGAAGCGCAGGAAAGCAAGGGAGTACGCCCTCCAGTTTTTATACAGAATCGATTTTATGGAAAATGCGTCCGACAACCCGGTTTCGGACACGCGAATAAAAACAGATACGTCCCCTGCGGTCAACGCCTTCTGGCATGAAACAGGCGAAACCGACCCCGGCATTAAATCCTTTGCCGAAGACATAATAAAAGGCACTATAAAACATCTTGCTTCCTTAGACAAACTGATTCAGGAGGTTGCCGAACACTGGAAGCTGTCCCGAATCGCGTCGGTCGACCGGAATATCCTGCGCGCGGCTGTTTATGAGCTTTTGCACAGGAAAGATATCCCGTCCGCCGTGACTATAAACGAGGCCATCGAAATAGCAAAAAAATATTCTACAGCGGAGTCGGCCTCCTTCATAAACGGAATCCTCGACAAGATAGCCAAGGAGCGTTGTGCCTGAAATTAAAGACGGCGCTGAACTGGTCATCTGCGACAGCCTGATCGCCGGAAGCGCCCACAAAGAACTATATCGGTTCAGCGAAGAATCTTATCTCCTGCCTGATGCTGTCACCGGTCTTTTTTCTAGAGTTGCCGGGGTTGTCGAAGATATGAACGGTTCGCCCCAATCAAGGCTCTCGAAAATCCATTTGGCGCTTTCTTGGGAAAATCTTTTGATGATATCGCTTTGGCGTGAATCCATACCCTCGGTGGCAGACTCGTTCGTTGTTTTGTCCAAGGCAGGTATCGGCACACAGGAACTCGAACCCTTTAAGAACGCGGACGTTGCCGATCTGTTTCCATGGCTCTATTATGCAAAAAGGTTCGATGTGCTTAGGAAAATATGCCATGCCGCAAAAAAACAGACCGAAGGCCGGATCAAAAACCATTCGATACGGGTCGATTGCCACCTTGTTGCCGAAGATGCCAAGCGCATCGTGGCAAGCAGCTTATGACGGACCTGTTAGCCTCCGTGTGAGGCGATCTTTTCT
This sequence comes from Nitrospirota bacterium, assembly GCA_004321915.1. Taxonomy (GTDB): domain Bacteria; phylum Nitrospirota; class Thermodesulfovibrionia; order Thermodesulfovibrionales; family Dissulfurispiraceae; genus MYbin3. Next base: position 18,916 of record SCQE01000010.1, on the reverse strand, counting down.
GCAAGTTCGATACTGTTGGCTATGCAGTCGTTTACGGCAACCCCCCGGTAGGCATTTCCGGTCAAATAAAACCCCTTATGCTTTTCGGCAGCGGCATCGAGCCTTGCCAGCCGTTCGTGATGGCCTATAACATACTGCGGGATGGCGCGTTCCCACCGGAATATCTGCATAAAATCAGGCTCTGCGTTCAAGCCCATAATCTGCTTTAGCTCCGAAAGCACGGCCCCATAAAGTTTTTCGTCATCGAGCATGGCAAGTTCCGGGTATCTTGCCCCCCCGATCATAGTTCTCAACAGAGCATATCCTTCAGGCGCGCGGTCAGGAAAGATGCTCGAATCGTAAAGAGTGCCGAGGATCTTTCTCTTCTCTTTGCCGGGAACAAGATAACCGAAACAGTTCAGGTCAAGACCTTGGAGTTTGTCCTTTTTGAAACCTAAACACGCGACAGATAACGGCGGATACGGAATTTCCTTGAGCATGCTGCTTATTTCCTTGTCCATGTCCCGCACCATTTCTGCGGTGTCTATTGCAGGAGAAGCGATAACCGCAATGTCCGACTCGTACCTGCTGCCGTCCTCACAAAAAACAGAATAGCCGGGGCCGGTTTTTTCTATCCCCTTAACTTTCTTGCCGGTCAAAACCCTGTCGCCTAGCGATTTTCTTATCGAATCTATAAGGCTGTACATTCCGCCCGGAAAAGAATGCAGCACGCCGCCGGGGCCGGCCTCGACCTTTTTGCCTGTTTTCTTCTTCTCTTTCGCCATTGCCATAAAGCCTTTTATAAGACCGCCGTACTTGTGTTCGAGGTCGTAGACCTTTGTAAAACAACTCCTGATGCTGAGTTTCGAAGGGTCTCCCGCATAAACACCCGAGGCCATTGGATCGAGGAGCTTTTCAAAAAATTCCCTGCCCACGCGCCGCACAGCAAAATCCTCAAGAGTTTCGTCATCTTTTTTCTGTTGCGGCACGAAAAACTCCCCTATCATACGCAGCCTTCCGCTAAGGCTCATGAAGTCAGACATAAAAAATGCAGGCGGGGTTTCCGGTATTTGCCTGAGCTTGCCGCCAGTGAAAATAAAACGCTTGCGCGAATTGTCATCGCTCCTGAGCGGCGCAATGTTCAGTCTTGACGCCAAATTCAATGTTCCGGGTTTATTGTCTAAAAATCCGTTTACGCCTGCTTCGCAGAGAAAACCCTCTTTTCTCACCGTCCATATCTTGCCGCCCGCCCGTTCCGCAGCCTCAAGCACAAGCAGTTCGAGCGATGCTTCCCTTTGGAGAAGTTCGTATGCAAGGCTTAGCCCGGAAATCCCTCCGCCTATGATAGTTATTCTCATAGCCAGTTCAACTCCTTTGTTTTTGTGATGACAATATCCGCAAGAGCGTTTATAAACGTAGCCGAAACATTCAGCGATTCTGTTCTTTTAAGGTTTATGCCGAGTCCCTTCGCCATGTTTTTATATAGTATGTCTATCTCGTATAGTGTCTCTATATGGTCCGACACAAAACTTATCGGCACAACAAGCACATTTTTTTTCTTTTCCCCTGCAAGCGTCTCAAGCATTGCCTCTGTTGAAGGCTCAAGCCATTTTACAGGCCCTGTCTTGCTCTGAAAAGAAAGCCTCCAGTCCATATCGATTTTTTTGCTTATCGCTATTATTGTTTTGTTGATATGTTCGCAATACGGATCGCCCTCGTCTATAAATCTCTGCGGAAGACTGTGGGCGCTGAAGAGTACGACAGGTTTTTCATCAAAGCCTTTTAATCCTTCTTCAATCTTTTCAACAAGCGCGTCAATATATCCCGAATGGTCAAACCATGAGGTTATGCAAGCATATTCCATCTTCTGCCCTTTAATCGCCGTTTCGAACATTTTGACGGTAGACCCTGTAGTTGCAACCGAATACTGCGGATAGAGGCTTAGGGCAAGCACCTTTGTCACGCCGTCTCTCTTCATTTCTTTCAGGGTGTCGTAGATAAACGGATGCCAGTATCTCATGCCTACATAAATCTTGATGTTAAGCGCCTTTTCAAGCGCCTTTGCCTGAGTCGAGGTTATCTCTGCAAGCGGCGACTTACCGCCGATGAGGCTGTAAAGCTCGATCGTCTTTTTCAAACGCAGATTAATGATTAGAGACGCTATCGGTTTTTGTAAAAATGCAGGGCCGAGCCTTATTATGTCTCTATCTGCAAAGAGGTTCTGCAAAAAAGGCTTGACAGCATCGAGAGAATCCGGGCCGCCCATGTTCAAAAGAATAACGCCAATCATAGGGGTAGAATACAGGATTTATCGAAGGTATGACAAACAAAACGCAGCCCTGAACAGAAGAGACCGGACCTTATCTTTAGGAGGACTGCTCTTTTATTTTCCTCATAAGTCTTTCATATTTCTCAACACCAACGCATTCCTTTGCAGCAGGGCACCACGAAATACATGACGGCGCCATGTCCCTAGTGATCGTCTTGCCGCAGCCCTTGCAGTTCATGTCCGGTTCGTCGGACCAGATCTCGTTCTTGTGCGTGCAGAAAGCGCAAACAAGTTCGTCGGGATACGGGTTTGTTATTTCCTTGCTTCCGGGGCAGCTTTCTTTCATAATTTTAGTCTATCAGGTATTTTAGACCCTTGCTATGACACAAATCATAAAGAATCCGCGCCCCACCTCGCGAAAAGCTTGTGTTCTACGCCGATGCTGTCGAGTATTTTACCGGTGATAAAATCGACGATATCGCCTATCTCTTTAGGCTTGTGATAAAAGGCTATTACCGGAGGGACAACCCTGACGCCAAGCCTCGCAAGCTTCAGCATATTCTCGAGATGTATGGCGCTGAACGGCGTTTCTCGCGGCGAGACCAGAAGCGTCCGTCCTTCCTTAATCGTAACATCGGCGGCCCGCTCTATCAGGTTGTTTGCATAACCGTTCGCTATGCCCGAGAGCGTCTTCATCGAACACGGAACCACCAGCATCCCGTCTGTTTTGAATGAACCGCTTGCAGGTGGAGCCGCCATATTGCCGTCTTCATAAAAAAAGAGACTGTCTGTTCTAAAATGACGTCTTATCTTGTTTTCGGTGTCTTCCGCCCAATCAAAACCTGTTTCGTCCTTTATTATCGGGAAGGTATTTTTTGATATTATGAGATAAGCTTCGGACGACTTCAACAGTTCTTCAATAACCCTCAAACCGAGTATAGAACCGCTCGCGCCTGTTATCGCAACCACAAACCGCTTCATAAGTTTATTATAGCCCAAAGCCCATTTATGATATACTAAGCCTCATGGAATGCACCTTCGAGAAGAACGTAAAGCACTGCAACTGCACATACTCCTCATGCAGCAGAAAGCACAAATGCTGCGAATGCCTGCATTACCACAGAAAAAACAACGAGCTTCCTGCCTGTTTTTTCAATGCAGAATACGAGCGCACCTATAACCGCTCTTTAGAGAATTTCTTTAAGATGCACGGCAGATAAAAACTTCTTATCTAATCCTCGCCTCTACCGCGTTCCAATCGATATTTTTGAAAAATGATTCGATGTAGTCCGGACGTTTAAGCCCGTAATCGATCATAAAGGCATGCTCGAACACATCCATTATCAAAAGCGGGGTGCAGCCTGCAGGGTGAGATACGTCATGCTCGCCTATCCAAAAGTTGATAAGCTTGCCGTTTGCAGAATCCTGATACAAAGCAACCCAACCTATGCCTCTCATCGTTCCTGTTGCCTTGAAATCCTTTTCCCATGCCTCATAGCTGCCGAAATCGTCTGCCATTTTTTTAGCGAGCTTGCTATCTTTGTTGATCCCGCCTTTGCCCCCGAGATTTTCGAAATACAGCTCATGCAGTCTCATTCCGTTGAACTCCCAGCCAAGCCTTCTTTTCAGTTCGGCAAATTCGGGCGTTGCGGTCTTGCCGTCTTTAAGCATTTGGTCGAGAGTATCAAGGACTTTATTGGTGTTTGTTACATATCCCTGATAGAGAGTGAAATGGTTTTTAATAAGCGTTTCGCTGAAGCCTTCCATACCGATAAGTTTTGCATAGTCTTTTGCCGCGTATGCCATAGAATCCTCCTTGGTTTTTGGTTCGCCTTGCTATAAGTAAAGATTATCACAATATGGCGGTAAAGTAAAAAGGTGCTGCGGAGAGGCGAACGCATTAGCGGTAAGTTTCATGATAGTAGTCACGGCAAATAGAAGAAGCCGGTTTATGGCGCTGCAGGCTGTCCGCTGCTTAACCGGCTTTTGCAGCCAGTCCGGCAAGTTGGATGACAATATTCCTTGAGCGTTTATCGTGTATTTTCTTAAAATATCTCAGCAGCCTGCTTTCGTCGGCCGTATTGCAAGGCATCAGTTCCTCCGCAACAAAACGCGCCTTCTCCCGCTCGAAAAAATAGGTTGCAGGCACGGACAGGGCCGCAGCTATTACCTGAATATTCTCGACATTAAGCTTGTTCATGCCGTTTTCATACCTTTGCACCTGCTGATATGTAACGTCTAAGGTTTCCGCCAATTCTTCCTGAGATATTTTAAGTTCTTTCCTTCGTTTTTTAATGCGTTCGCCGATTTCCCCGCTCGTGATTATATGCTTTTTATGCATGACCCCTCACTATAACAACCGTTTCTTTTTGTTTGCTACAATGCATGGATTTGCATTGACTTTACCATGCTAAAAGTGTATATTCTCTCTGAAGAATCGGCTGTTACATTATGGGAGGCATATGGGCAGAGGCGCTTATCTATTTTTGATCTTTTTTATTTTCTTTCTGTTTCCGCATCACATTTACGCGCAGGAGCACAGCGGCGAAGTGCTTCAGCAGCTTGAAAAAAAGGACATAGTCCCGAAAGAAAAACCCAAAGGGCCGCCTTCGATCAAAAAAGAAGAAAAACCCAAGGAAGTCAAGGGACCGGCAGGCCCCAAAATCCTTATCAAAAAGTTCAAGCCGGAAGGCAATACGCTCCTCCGTGCAGACCTCATAAACTCCATCCTGTCCGCCAACGAAAACAAAGAGCTGACATTCGCCGAGATACAGGCGGTCGCAGACCTCATAACCGCCCAATACAGGGAAGCGGGATATATACTTGCCAATGCCTTTGTGCCTGCTCAGGATATTAAGGACGGCGTTGTGACCATCAAAATAATCTCGGCAGTATTGCGGTAGAGGGCAACAAAAGTTACAGCACGGCCTTTATACAGAGGCATCTCGAAGCGATAAGGAAAGACCCGTCCCTCAAAGAACAGACCATCGAGCGGTCGCTCCTTATCCTGAACGACTACCCTTCCCTCACTGTCAAAGCCGCGCTGCAGGCGGGAAAAGAACCCGGAACAACCGATGTCACAGCAAGCGTTTCAGACAAGTTCCCCATATCGGGCAGCCTCAGCTACGACAACTTCGGCTCGAACATAACGAGCAAACACCGCGCCGGCGCTGCGCTCGATGTCGGCAACCTCATCACAAGCGGCGATTCCGTGATGCTCAGGGGCACTACTGCGCTCGACCGGATAGACATCAACAAGCTCTCTTACGGCAGGGTCGAATACCTCATACCTGCGGGCGGAGACGGCACGCAGATAGGCCTTTACCACGCAAACAGCCTGTACAAGGCAGGAGAAGAGCTCACTGTTCTGGGAATAGAAGGAAAGGCGCGGATATACGGCGTCTATGTCAGCCGGCCGTTTATAAAGACAAGGGAGCGGACGCTCGCCGTAAAAGCGGGGTTCCAGTATAAGAATGTGTACGAATACAGGCTCGACGCCCTCAACACCAAAGACAAGATAAGGGTCTTCAACGTCAGCTTAAACTACGACTGCACGGACGGGCTTCAGGGAAGGAACATCTGGGCGCTCGAATACAGCAGGGGCGTAAGAGACTTTTTAGGCGGCGCAGGCAGAAACGACAGCAATACCAGCCGCCTTAATGCCGACGGGCAATTCAATAAGATCACCATAGACGTTGTCAGGGTGCAGAAGCTCCCCGGTTACAGCTATCTCATCCTTAAAGGCTCGGGCCAGCTTTCAGTGGACGAGTTTTTTGCGGCGGAGCAGTTCGTGATAGGCGGCGCAGGCAGCGTCAGGGGATTTAAACCCGCTCTGCACAGCGGCGACCGCGGTTACACCCTCACGGCAGAGCTTGCCGCTTCTCCTTTCTTTTCCGAAAAGAAGGTCGCGGGACAGAAGGTCGGCGATACGATCAAGTTCGCCCTTTTTACGGACCACGGCGAAGTTTATAAAAACAACCCGCAGCCCGGCGAGAACAAGGCCAACTACCTTACAAGCTTGGGCGCGGGTGTGAGGCTTTACGCAGGAAAGCATTTCTCGTTCAAGGTCGATTACGCGATACCGGAGATCAACGGGAAGTTCACCTCGAAAAATTCAGAGACATACGCTCAGGTAATAATGGGGTTTTGATGCTGTGGGTTAAACGTTATAGCCGGGGAAAAAGACAATGGCAGAGCGGCAGCTTTCAGGTATGCGTATGAAGGACCGTTACGGAATGAACATAAGGATGATATCTGAAATGTTCGTCAAAGGCAAAGACGGCATCTATTCTGAACTGGTTTATCAGGGCAAAACTGGCGCAGTCCGTAAAACTCAGTTTTTTATCGTCAAAGCGTTTGAAAATATCTTTTGCATGTTTTTCGATGTCTTCCGTAACCCGGAGAATATTTATGCTGCATTTATCCATCTGCTCCATAAATTTGACCGCCGTAACATGACTGTCTCTCATTTTCAGAAGTGTATAGGCCTCATCCAGAACATAGTCGGATGTATGGATAAGCGCTTTGCTTTTTTGCATTTGCTCATGAATGATTTTTGCTGCCGGGTTATGCTTATCGTGAGGTATGGCAAGAGCGCAGAATGCGCTTGTGTCAATAAAAATCTTCAATTAGTTTTCTACGCCGTAAAGGTATTTGTCGTGATGAACGGAGAGGTCGGTGTCGGCGCAATCCCTTGCAATATCAATGATTCCACTGAGCGAGCATTTTTTTCGCGTAGATGGTTTAACCGTATTTTCAAGAATAAGCCTGAGTTTTTTATGCTCCGGCATATTAACTTTTTGCAGCGGTTTGAAGACTCCGTTTTCAAAAACGGCTTCTATTATTCTGGACATATATTTTTCACCTCCGCAGGCAATCTTTTAACTACAAATTACCATAAATACCATTTTAAAGCAAACGGAAACAGCGTTTTTAGCGTTATAGCGCGAAGCGCATGGGAATGGAGGAAAAAATGATACCACGAAAAAAGAGATTAACGTCCGGGGGGACTGTCCCCTTCAAGGGCAATCGTTTCTGCGCCGCAGTTCTTGTTTTATCCATGCTCTTTTCGCAGACTGTTTACGCCCTGCCGCAGGGCTCTAATGTTGTGTCCGGCACAGCCGCTGTTTCTCAGCCCAATAGCCGGACCATGCACGTCAATCAGTCCACGGCCAAGGCGGTCATCAACTGGCAGGGGTTCAGCATCGCGCAGAACGAGGCTGTGCGGTTCTTTCAGCCAAGCAGCAGTTCCGTTGCCTTAAACCGCGTAGTAGGAGCAGACCCTTCGCATATATACGGCCTGCTTTCAGCCAACGGCAGGGTCTTTGTCGTGAATCCCAACGGGCTTTTGATAGGCCCGACCGGCAGGATAGAGACAGCGGGCTTTATCGGCTCGACCATGAATATTGCGAACGAAGACTTTCTTTCCGGCAAATATATATTTAAAGCTATCAGCGGTCAGCTTTCAGCCATCAGTAATTTAGGAAAAATAACAACATCGGACGGAGGTTTTGCAGCCCTCATAGCTCCATCAATCACAAACGAAGGCGCGATATTGGCGAATTTGGGCAAGGTGTATCTTGCTTCAGGCGAAGAAGTCGCCCTTAACTTTGCGGGCAATGAGCTGATAAGCCTTGTGGTAAATAAAGCTGCTGAAAGCGGCAGCATATTCAACAGCGGGCTCATAAAAGCGGACGGCGGCATGATAACGCTGACAACAAAGCAGGCGGACAATGCGCTTAAAGGAATAGTCAATAACATAGGGGTGATAGAGGCGAAGGGCATAACAGAAAACAACGGTGCAATAAGGCTCGAAGCGGCCTACGTGCTTCAGCAGGGAACTGTTGACGCAAAGGGCGGCAATATAGAGATACAGGCCCAAAGCGCCTATTTCGGCGATGGAAAGACAACAGTCGAAAACACCGAAGGCAGAGGCGGAAACATATTCATAAACACAACCTCATCCCTAGACGCGGTATTCAGCCATGAAATAAACGCAAGCGGCAAAGAAGGCGGCAACATTTACATTGACGGCGGCCAATACGGCAGGATAATGCTCTCCTCAACGCTCCTTGCAAAAGGCTATAACGCAAAAGGCGGAATTATAGAAGCCACAGCATACAATGCCTCATTGCTCGGCGCGACTGTAAACGCCGACGGCCTTACAGAAGGCGGCATTATTCATTGGGGCGGCGGCTGGCAGGGAAGCGGAACTCTCAGACATGCCGATTATGCGTTCATAGGCCCCGGCGCATTGATTTCAGCCAAGGGACAAAAGGGCGGAGAGATAGTAACATGGTCAAAGGAGACCACGAGATTTTACGGCAGGGCGGACGCCTCTGACGGAGGAAGGATAGAGGTGTCGTCAAAGAACGAGCTTGAGTATAAAGGCTGGGTAAATGCGGGTCTTAGCGGCAGTGTACTTTTTGACCCCAAGAACCTCACCCTTGTAGACACACTTCCTGACAGCCTAAGCATGGTAAAACTTGCGCACGGAAGCAGCGTGGGAGGAGGTCAGACCTTGAGCCTTGCTAATGGTGACCCGTTCGGCAGTGACGGTCTCGGTGCCAGCGTATCCTTGGACGGAGACAGGCTCGCAATAGGCGCATATGGTGACAATACTGGCGGAACCAACAGGGGAGCAGTCTATCTATTTAACGGGGTAGGCACTGACTACAGCGGACTATATCTTAGGACCAAGCTTGCGCATGGCAGCAATGTGGGAGGAGGTCAGACTCTGAGTTTAGTCGACTATGACGATTTCGGCAGCGGCGTTTCATTGGATGGGGACAGGCTTGCAATAGGTTCAAGGGGCGACAACAGTCAGAAGGGAGCAGTCTATTTGTTTAATGGCGTAGGAATCGATTACAGTGGCCTGTATTTGAGGACAAAGCTCGCGCATGGAAGCAGTGTGGGAGGAGGTCAGACACTAAGCCTTGTCGATATTAGCTATTTCGGCGGCAGTGTATCCTTGGATGGGGACAGGCTCGCAGTAGGTTCAAATGCCGACGACACCGGCGGTGCCAACAGGGGAGCAGTCTATCTATTCAACGGGGTGGGTGCCGACTACAGCGGCTTGTATTTAAGGACAAAAATTGCGCATGGAAGCAGCGTGGGCGGCGGACAGACCTTGAGTCTTGCTGCTAGTGACGGGTTCGGCCAAAGTGTATCCTTGGATGGGGACAGGCTCGCGGTAGGTGCATCTGGTAACGACACCGGCGGTGCCAACAGAGGAGCGGTCTATCTTTTCAATGGGGTAGGGACCGACTACAGTGGTCTGTATCTGAGGAGCAAGCTTGCGCATGCAAGCAGTGTGGGCGGTGGCCAAACCTTGAGCCTTGCTGATGGTGACGAGTTTCGCAGCGTATCGTTGGACGGGGACAGGCTTGCTGTCGGAGCAATAGGTGACAACACCGGCGGTGCCAACAGGGGAGCGGTCTATCTTTTCACTGGGGTAGGGACCGACTACAGTGGTCTGTATCTGAGGAGCAAGCTTGCGCATGGAAGCAGTGTGGGCGGTGGCCAGACCTTGAGCCTTGCTGATAATGACTTGTTCGGCAGTGTATCGTTGGACGGGGACAAGCTCGCAGTTGGAGCAAGCGGCGACAGCATTTACAGAGGAGCGGTCTATTTGTTTAAGGGGCTGAATAATGCAATATTCGGACTCAAGCCCTCTGACGCAACCTTTGCCAACAGTCCTTCGACATCGAGTTATATGCGCATATCAGACCTCACAAATCTCCTCAATGCCGGGACCAATGTAACCCTTCAGGCAAACAACGACATCACCCTCAGCAACGCGATAACAGTCAACAACGGCGCCGGTAACGGCGGCAGCCTCACCCTTCAGGCAGGCAGAAGCCTTGCCTTCAACGCGAACATCACAACAGATAACGGCAATCTGATAGCCAAAGCAGGCGACAGCGGCGCTAATGCAACCTATACCGATGCAGGCACGCCAGCCATTACCATAGCAAACGGCGTTACGCTGAATATCGGCACAGGCTCGGCAGACCTCGTCGCTGTCAACGGCAATTTCATCAACAACTCGGCTGCGCCGTTTTCCACTTCAGGCAGCGGTTATTGGCGCGTTTATTCTACCAACCCTGCAAACGATACCAGAGGCTCTCTGAGTCCCAACTTTAAACAATATAATGCAACCTATGGCAGCGGAGTGCTCGGCTCCGGCAGCGGCTTTTTATACAGCGTTGCTCCGTCAATAACCCCCGGTCTTACAGGAACGGCAAGCAAGACCTATGACGGAAATACAACTGCAGTTCTCGCGTCAGGGAATTATACTGTCAGCGGGACGATAGACAGCGATACCGTTACCCTCAATAACCCGGCATCCGGGACTTATGACAATAAAAACGCAGGCACAAGCAAGACTGTAAATGTGAGCGGCCTTTCGCTTGCAAGCGCGACAAACGGCTCTGCGACTGTTTACGGCTATAGCCTCTCATCCACGACCGCCTCGGGCAGTATAGGCACAATAACCGCCGCTTCATCGGCAACAACAGCTTTGACCGAAGAGACCAGTTTCAAAAACACCTTAAACACCATTCAGAATACAGGCGGCGCTGCAAGCGGGGCCAACAACCTCAACAACATCGGCAGCGGCATACAGAACAGCGGGTTTGAAGAGTTCTTTGCGCCAAAACCCGCCGGATATAAATTCGAGGCCGCAGGGAAGGGGGGGAAAGATAGGCAATAGCTGGATAGCAGGGGACGAAAATAAAATTCAAACTTTGTTAGGGAGGAACGTAATGAGTCCAAAAAGAAGTTTAGCGATTACCGTCTTGATTGTTTTTCTATCGGCCACATGCTCGTTTGCCTTTGACCTGCCGATTCCGGGGTTTGGAAAAGACAAGAAGGAGGAAAAAGCGAACAGCGCACCTCCAAAGAAACCCGAAGAAGCGCTTGCCGATGCCTTGAAGCAGATCGACATGGCAAAAAACTTGAAGAAGAAGAGCCTTGCGCTAAGGAAAAAGATGGACAAGGCCCTCTCCGAGGCCATTACGTCCAATATATTTGTCATTGCAGCAGTAGACTTTCAGAGCCAATCTATAAAATGCGCATCGAGCGCGCAGAATTCAAAAAAACACTTCTACGACATGATCAGCACTCTGCAAGAAGCCAAATTCGACACGGCGAGCACTATGAGCGACAAGGCCAAACTCAGTCGGGAAATAGTTGCTTCGTCAACAGAGGAACTGGAAAATCTGACCAAAAGCAAACTCGACGCTAAGGACATGACCAAAGGGCATATCGACGGGATACTATATGCCTTTGAGAGCGCCGCTGTTTTGTACGATATAAATAAAAAAAGTGCCGATACTGCAAAAAAGAATATTGACGACAGCATAAAGATTTTTAAATCTCAGGGTAAAGATGTGGCCCTTGAATCTGTCAAGATGGTTGCCGCCTTGGCCCTTCAGGGAAAAGCGCTCAAAGAACAAATTCAGGAATTGAGCAAAAATCCTTTTAAGGCAGGCGAACTTGTCCCAAAGCTTAAACAGGTCGGGGAAGATATAACCCAACTAACAAAGGTTCTTTCGGCGTATAAAGACGACTACGATTTTATAGATGCAAAATCGACGGAGATCGTCCCTATTGGGACAGCTACCCTCAAAAACATCAAGAAGGGCCGTGACTATACCGGCAAAACCATTAAAAGCCTCGCCAAGATGGGGACAACGCGCAAGAACCTTCATGCCGATCTGATGAAGGAATCCGCAAAGCCCATAGAGAAGGGCTTAAATATTCTCACTGCCTCTATGGCAAGCATAGACGACAGGGTTGACTAAACAATTGAATATCGGAGGGAGAGATGAATACGAAAAACATGTTTACAGTACTGCTTCTGGTCCTCTTTATCGCAGCCGGATGTGCGCCGAGAACGGCAACACAGGCGTCGGAGACCATGGGGGACGTGTCAAAGGCATCGACCGAATCAAAAAAAGAGATGAACGAGGCCGGGAGCGAAGCCAAACAGGAAAAGGCCGCGCTTGACGCTGATGAGAGCAAGGCAAAGGCGGTCGGTAATGACAAAACAACGACGGAGCCTAAAAATGAGGCCTCTGCAACTAACTCCAAGACTGATCTTCAAGAAAATAAAAAAATCGATTTGAAAAAGGGCGTGGAAGGAATCAAGGCGTTAACAAAAAGGGAGTGGTGTAAATGAGACGGTATTATGCCGGGCTGAGCAATAGGGCGCGATTGATGTATCTATTGGCGGCTGTCTCCATGTTTATAGTCGTGTCGGGGACGGCATCGGCCGATCAGCCGCAACGGTCGATCATGTTCGGCGGGCTTTACGCCTCGCAGATACCAGATGACGAACAGCACCGCCACAGCGCAATAGTCATGAACGCGCTTGTCAATAAAAACAGCGAGGAATTCAAGCAACTTGAGCAGACGCTCGATGAAAGGTTCAACAAATTCGAGGACACAAAAAAGCCGACGAACAATCGAAGCGATGACTTCCGGCTCAGGGTAATTTCCAATGAAACTAATAATTGTGACGTTATCCTGAGAGACATGCGAATGGCTTTTTTTAGTATCGACGATGTTTTATGCTTTGAGGGGGAGATTGGGCATAACGTACACAAGATTTCGGCTTATGTAGTCGTCTCGTTTTACAGCATGAAGCTTAACACCATGAACCTCGTCTACAGCCGCAATTTCATTGTCCCGCTGCAAAAGTCACTCGAAATATTGCCGGGTGACAACAAAAAACAGAGGCTGGAAAAAGCGTACGGGGACATGGCCTCTGCAAACAGCGGGGCTTTAAAGGAGGCGCTTCTTAAATCCCTCGACATGGTGATGAATGACCCAAATTTTGTCCGCGGTATTTACAACGACAAATATTACTTAAAAAGTGGCTTCAGAGTCGAAACGGCATTTTCAAAGGCCAATGACAACAGCCTCATCAAAAGCGAGCGGAACAGGGAGGATTTTATTTATCTCTCGACGTATATGGCCGCAAGCAGGTTTGCTTCTGAAGCTCCGATATTGCCGCCGCTCGTAAAAGCAGAGTCGAAGAAGATGCTCGAAGCTACGCTCCAAGAGGCGGTGCGCGAATCATTAGAACAGAACCGGTCTAAATTGCCCTGTGTCAAAGACGTGGAATTTAAACCTGAATATAAAGCGCTTAAAGATCTTGGGGACGGAACATATGGGTTCCCTTACATGTATGTCCCCGAATCCAACTATGTTATCAAAGGCTTTATCAAGACAGAGAGCAGTATGACCGCTGAAAACGAACTCAAGTACGTCAGACTCTACGGAGCCGGGATAAAGTTCATGCTCAAGACAAGCAGCCCGGTACAAAAGGAGTATTTGGACGAGAGAAACAAAAAAGGGTTGTCCCTGATTGCCGTGGAAAAAATAGAGGGGTACAAAAAGAGCACAGGCGAAAGCAATTACTATGAGGTCATTCTACTGAATACAGTGGTAAATGCAATCGTTGACGGGCCGGGCAAGTTATCAGACACATACGACCTGCAAAAAATCGCGTCTACTATCATTATGGAGCACCCCTAAGACGGAGATTTCATGGATCGGCAAATCAGATTTATATTCAGTGTTTTGACAGTTTTCATCTTGGGATTCGCGATGCCGACCGGGTCTTTTGCTGAGTCATCGTTCATTAGGGACATTATTGTCATGGATATAGAAGGGAGTGGACAGAATAAAGAGGACGCTGCCAAAAAGTTCTACGATGCCGCTGCAAGAGCAACATTGACAGACCTCTCGATCTCTCCCGACTCGGCTGTCGGGCAGGAGGTCATTACGCATCCGCTTAAATATGGGAGCGAATACGGCGTTGAAAAGGGCAAGCTGCGAGACGACAGCTTCAGGTACTTCGGCAATATGAAGTTCAGCGGCAGCCGCATATTCGAGTTTGTTTCGGCTCAAGTCCGAAACGCTGTCGGTAAAACCACAAATTCCAAAATATTTGTCGCCTGTTTTGTCCACAGTTCTGACAAATCATTCCCAACAGATATGTATGAAACGATTGCTATGCAGTTAAACACTAAGGTCGAGAAGGAACTGACAGAATTGAGGTTTCAGATCGGCGAGAACAAGCAACTAAAAGATTTGCTTTATACGTTGTCAAAAAACGGTCCGGGCAGCAGTCAGATGGATATTGATCAAAGCATTGACAATCTTCTGAGGGATGCAGGACTTCAGGGGAAATCCATTCTCCTCGAAAACCCCAGCGTTAAGTATGTTTTTGTGGCCTTCGTGGATGTATACAAAATACGCAAGAATGATCGTACAGGTTGGCTCAAAGGCGAGGCGACGATTTCAGGCTCATTGAAAAAAATCAAAGGCGGCGAACTTGAACCGCTCGTTACGGTATCCGAGCCCTCGGGTATGATTGCAGCCAAAGATTCCGAAAAGCTCTCTGTACAAATCATTGCTTCGGCCGGCCGCATAATTGTGCTTCATTCCATCCTCGACAACCTCCTTAAAAAATGGTCTGAAAAAAGTGTAAATGAACTCAAGGTTGCCATTTGTTATGACAAGAGTGATTTTGGCTGGGCAGGAAAAGTTACTAGGCAGTTGCAGAATGCCGGCAGCAAATTTGACAGGACAGCAGGCAGATATGCAACTCCTAAAGTCGGAAAGATTGAGCGCTATGTCTTGGTATCGAACAACATTACCAACAAATTTGAGCTTGCAGAGTATCTGAACAAGTACGACATGAAATTCGAGTTTGATGAAATAGGCGACTATTTAGTTATCGCGCCTAACAAGGATTTCGATTGCCTTACGGATGAGAAATTGTTTAAGAAGCAAACATTCTGATCATTAAACACAGGGAGGGAGTAAAGATGAAAAAGATGTTTCTTTTATTTGCGGTACTGGTAGTTTTTGCCTTTTGTTTTACGGACTATGCCACAGCTGCCGATCTGCCGCGTGTAATGCTCGCGGGCGAGGATGTTGACCAAGACACGATACCGAGGGGAAGCCGGGTGTTTAAACGGGTGATGGAAGAGATATCCAACAAGCTTATCGAAGAGGGGTTCGATGTCAAAGATGAAACGGCATTGACCCACAAAACCCATGAGCAGGGCCGTGTGCGGCGTAATGACGAGGAATTGATCATCATTGCAAAAGATGCCGGGGTTGACGTGCTGGTGATTTTTTCCATTTATCCGCGTGTGGATGTAGACGCCACGACGGCGAGGGTAGCCGTAAGAATAGAGGGCCGTCTGCTGGAGGTCAATACAGGGTCAAAGCTGGGCACATTTGAAAATGAGCCTCAAAAATCCCAGCCGCTCAATCGTCCATATACCCGTGACGATATACTTGAAGGCGCGGGCAAGCTCGCCAAGATCGTCGCCTCGGAAGTAGGCCTGAACCTCAAGGGCAGACTCGCCTCGCTGCATGACGCAAGAGGCGGAAGGGTGGTCGAGTACACTCTTATATTCGATAACTTCAGTGACAGCGAGATGGCCTCCGTTGAGGATTATCTGAAGATGTTTTCGGGGTATGATACCCACCGCCCTAAAAGCAATGCGACCAATACAGGCACACATTATGAGTTCTGGTACAAGTCCAGCATAGATTCGGCCAAGCTGAGAAGCAATTTGGTCAAGGCCATGGACAAGCTGAACATGCAGGGCAATGTTTCCTTTTCCGGCGCCGAATTCGTTGTTAAGAAATTGGCCCAGATTAAAGACCGAAGAAGACAACAGAACAGCGAGTGGTAATGAGGAAAAGCTTCGGGCATTTTTCCGTGTAAGGCGCAATGCCCGAAGCGCACATCTTGAACGAACGGCACAGCGAGGCGCTATGACAAATAAGATAAGGGTCCTTACAGTTGCACTTTTCTTGCTATTCGGCATACCGTCAGTCGTCAACGCTGTTGTGGCGGTGGGACAAGGCATCAATCGTGATCAGGCGCTGAACAACTCCCTGCAACTGGCTGTCGAGACCGTCATCGGAGTTGCAGTGCGATCAGACACCCTTGTCGAGAACGCGGTTTTAATAAGAGACAATGTCGTCACTCATGCAAAAGGTTACATAAGCGATTACAGGATTCTAAGCGAAACAAAGAACCCCGACGGCAGTTTCACCGTCAGGATAGATGCCAATGTGAACAAAGACCTTGTGCTGGACCATATTCAGACCCTCGAAATCCTGATGAAGATGGCAGGCCATCCCAGGGTGCTCGTCTTCGGTATTGACGACGACATTGAGTCTGTGCAGGCAGGGGGAGAATTGTCGGATCCTCTGGTGCATACAGTATCCGAAGTCTTCGGCAAAAAATTCCGCTTCGACGTGCTTGACTGGCCCACGATGAGGGTAAAAAACAGAGACATACAGGGGAAGCTTGATCGTGCAAAGGCCATACAGAACAACAATAAATTCAAGGCCGATTTTATGGTTACTGTAAAGTTGAACCTTATCAGGAAGGACGGCCCGGCAAGGCTCATCATGAGCGCTGTCAGGGTCTCGGACAATTTCCTCCTCGGCGAAGTCCAGCGGGATATAATGTTTAACTCGATAGGAACGAACGATGCTGCTATAGCACGGTCGGCAGTCGCAGCGGCGGCTGAAGTTGTTTTCCATGCTTCAGCCGATCTTGCAAAGCACATCGTAGGGGAAATGCAGGCGGAGCTGGACCGGGGCAAGGGCTTCAGATATACGCTCGCCTTTATCAATTTCCCGGACATGTCTGCCGTCCATGAAGAGTTGCTTGCTCTCAGCGGATACGTGAGGCATTCGGTAGACAAATCAGGCGGGGCTGACAGCGTACTTTCATATTGGTCGAATCTAAAGTCGGACACGCTCTTGGAAGAGATCAAAGGCCTTATGAAAAAAAGGGGATACAGGTATAAATTCAAGTTGAACGGCCGGGAAATAAAGTTTCAGTGGTTGGACCCGGTCTTTGAGTGAGAAGCGATCTAGGCTTTCCTGCTTGTCAAAGGCATTTTAGGTGCCTTCATGCTTCTTTTAAAGCCCTGCATTCGCCCTGCAGAGCTTTTTTGATATGCTTAATCCAGTTTTGTGTCGTGGTGTAATTTAATTGCATTCATATTAACAAATTTGTTATTATTTAACATGCGGGCAGTTCAGTACGACGAGCGCGTTGAGGAGTGGCTGAATAATATTCCAGTTGACATTAAGGCAAAGGTTGTACGAATTGTTGATATGCTTGTGTTATATGGCCCATTCAATGTTAAAGAGCCTTATGTAAAGCATGTCAGCGGTTACAAAAAGCTTTTTGAAATCCGCGCAAAGGGAAAGGACGGCATTGCGCGGGTTTTTTATTTTACGGCATCGGAGGAACGGATTATTATCTTACATGGCTTTATAAAGAAAACAATGAAGACACCAAAAAGAGAGCTATGCATAGCAGTAAAAAGGATGCAGGAGGTTTTAAATGGCTAAATTAAGAGATTTTAAAAGATTAAGGGACAACTGGCTTAAAGACCCTGCGGTGAAAAGGGAATACGATGCCCTTAAAGCCGAGTTCCAGATAGCTGAAGAAATCCTGAAGGCGCGGCTTAAAGCGCATTTGACGCAGGCAGAACTTGCAGAAAAAGTCGGAACAAAGGCAACGGCAATTTCAAGACTTGAATCCCTGAATTACGGCAAGGCTTCAATCTCGATGCTCAAAAAAGTCGCTAATGCTCTGAACTGCGATTTGCAGGTAAGGCTTGTTCCTAAGACGCGCTGAAATATTCATTAAACATTCTTCTTTCTACAAAGGCCCTGCATTCGCCCTGCAGGGCTTTTTTGATATGCTTAATCCAGTTTTGTGTCGTGGTATAATAAGGGCGAAATCCGCAGACAACAACGATAAGACTCAGGAAAATACCGCAGGAGGTTTTGCTATGGCGACAACATTAAAGATAGACAGGGATGACGCATTGATCGTAAAAGAGAGTCTTGAGCTTGACAGGAATATCATGAAGCTCAGCCTTTTGGAATACAGGAAGAAACTAAAGGGTCTTGAAAAAAAACACAAGATGACTACTAAGGCGTTCCTGCAGAAGTTCAACGCGGGCGCATTGGGAGACGACGGCGAATGGTTTGATTGGCTTTTTGCATCTAAGGCCTGCGAGCATGTCAAGGAAAGGCTGAATCGAATAGCTGCTATAGTCTGATGATACAGTCTTATTTCAACAGGGTCCGCAGCAGGCTCAAAGAAATTTCTCCGCTTATCCAAACCGACACTTCAACCTTTGAAATAGTTTCTGCCGATATGGGCATATTGAAAGGAAGGATAATCTTCATAGACGGTTCTGCGCTGGATTTCAGAGAGTTATTTTCAACAAATGACCACGATTACAGATTCCATTGGATGGACGCATCGAATAAGCTGATAGTCCGCTGGGATACTGCGCCGCATTATAAAAACCTTGCAAATTTCCCTTTCCACAAACATATCTTAGACGGTGTTTACAGCGCGGGGGAAATGGATTTTATAGCCGTGCTTGACTATATAAAACAGGAAATTGTTTTTAAGCGATTTGGCCATAAGTGAAGCCGCAAGATTTTCAGTTCATTAAAACAATCATTATGAGTCTCTTGCAAAAGTATTGAATTGGTCGTTTTTGCCGTCATACTCGCGAAGGCGGGTATCCAGAAGGTATTGTTTTTAAAGAATACTGGATTCCCCGATCAAGTCGGAGAATGACAAAAACG
>SCQE01000111.1 GCA_004321915.1 Nitrospirota bacterium | reverse complement strand
CCATTTGTTTATAAAGCTCGAAACGCTTCGTGTCATTAGGTTCCTGAAGTGACTGCTCAAACAATTTATCAAACTCCTTATTCCAAAAATGCGTGTAGTTGGGACCCTTGGGCGAAAAATTGTTGCTGTAAAAACAGGCGAAGAAATTTTCGGCATCGGCATAATCCGCCACCCAGGATTTGCGGAAGAAATTCACCTTAGCGTTGGCAATTAGCTCGATCTGCACGATGGGACGGTTGAGGTATATCTTCACAGGGATACCTATTTCTTCCAGTTCATGCTCAATAAACTGGCTGAGATCCATGTATTGCTCTGTGATGTTGAGCGTGATCTCATCCATTCCCTTTCCGCCCGGGAATCCGGCTTTCGACAAAAGTGCGCGTGATTTTTCAGGATCGTAGGTAAAGCCTTCAAGCGAAGGATCAAACGAAGGCATTCCCTTGGGCACAAAACCTTGGATAGCGGCAGAACCTATGCTGTTGCGCAGGTGCTTCACAATCTTTTCCCGATCAATGGCGTAACCGATAGCTTGTCTAACTTCTTTTATTCTCAACGGACTTTTTTTCACGATGGCAGAATCTACGTCCACTAAAAACCCCAGATAATCTGTTTTCAGATAAGAACCGGTCTGCATTTTGAACTTGCCTTCGTATTCGGATTTCAACTTGCCCTCCTTGTCAATGATGAGGTCAATGTTCACCATATCAGCGCCAGAGAGCATATCGGCATCACCTTTTTCAAAATCAATGAAGGCATTTTGCTTGTCCTTGATGAAGTTTATGGTTACACCATCAAGATATGGCAACTTGTTTTCTCCGTCCTTTCCCGACTCCGCAGGGACGGAGGCACGTTCAAAATAATTTTCATTCTTCACTAACACCAGGCGCACGCCTTCTTCCCAGGCTTTGTACATAAAGGGTCCGGTGCCGACAGGATTTGTTCTAAAATCCGGTCCATAATGCTGCACGATCTCGTTGGGGATCACAGAACAATATTGCATGGTGAGGATGTTGAGAAAAGGCGGAAAAGGCTCGCTGAGGTAAATGACAAAAGTAGAATCATCCGGTGCAATGAATCCCAGGTTATCGCTGCGATCATCACGCGCTACGTTGGAGAAAAGGTATTTTGCGCTTTGTTCCTCGTCCATATCCATGAGTCGGAAAAGCGAAAGCACAAAGTCCTGCGCCACCACTTTTCTTCCTTTTCCTTCCGGAAAAAGCGAATGGTCGTGAAAGTAAACATCGGTGCGTATATGAAAGGTGTACACTTTTCCGCTATCGGAAATTTCCCATCTTTTTGCAATGCAGGGAGCTACCTGCAAATTATCATCCAATTGCACCAACCCGTTGAACATTTGATTCACCGCCCAGATATTTTCTGTTCTTTTTGCGGAAGCTGGATCCAACGAGGTGATCTCACCGGATTCGTTATAACGGAAGAATTTTTTTTCGGATTCGGATTCGGGGGATCCGCAGGAGAATACAAGCAGACAATAGACACTATACAATAGACAAAAAAAGGCAAAACGATATTTAGCGGGTGAGTTCATTAAATGTGAAGCAATTTTAGGAAAACTCAAGGCAGGAGGAGGTTGGTTGAGGGATTAATGATGAACAGTTTTATTAACAAACCGCCAATTGCAAGTGCTGTTACCTTGACGGTTTCCTCGTTTCGATTATCTTTGCCTCCCTTTTATGAATACCCAAAAATCAGTCGCCTTTCATACCCTTGGCTGCAAACTAAACTTTACCGAAAC
>SCQE01000075.1 GCA_004321915.1 Nitrospirota bacterium | reverse complement strand
GAGATTTGAAATTCAGAGCCCCGGTGCTCCGCACCGGCCCGTTCGACTTGCATGTGTTAGGCACGCCGCCAGCGTTCGTTCTGAGCCAGGATCAAACTCTCATGAGTTTTCCTATAGACTCTCAAATAAACTGCTTGGCAAATCTACCCGTAGTTTTCAAAGAACAAAAAGCCCATATCAACTTATACCTTAGCCGTTTCTACCGAAAGACAGTCAAAAATTTTTTGACATTGCCCTTGCTGCGGTCGGTTGCTCGTTCTTAAATCTCATTAAGATTGCAACTGTTGATATGTTTACGACTCAAAGAACAACTTCATTTATATCGTAGCACGTTCGACTTTTTTAGTCAATCAGCGTCTAACAGCGCAAACAACCCAAACGAAGATTTTAATATTAACAGGCCATGCTATAAAAAGTCAATAAGCAGCAAATTAATCTTTTCTGAAAGTTATAAATAATATTACCTGTTACTCAGCGGATCATTTACCCCGGCCGCTTGAAACCCCTTAATTCTAAAACGGCAACTGTCACATTTACCGCAAGGCGATAACCCAATATCATCTGTCTGCTGCGGGTCGTAGCAGCTCCACGTAAGAGAATAATCAAGTCCAAGTTCTAAGCCTTTTTTAATTATCTCCGCCTTTGTCAGATTAAGAAGAGGCGCCCTTACCCTGAACTTCATTTGCCCTTCGACAGCCGCCTTTGTGGCGAGGTTGGCCATATTCTCGTAAGCATTTAGGTATTCAGGCCTGCAGTCAGGATAACCGCTGTAATCTACCGCGTTAGCTCCTATAAAAATATCCCCAACTCCAAGCGCCTCAGCCCAAGCAAGAGCAAAGGAAAGAAAGATAGTATTTCTTGCCGGTACATACGTGACCGGAATAGAGGAACTATTAAGATTTTTCGGAACTTCAATATCCGATGTCAGCGCAGAGCCGCCTATCTGCCTTAGATCGAACTTAATGACAAGATGCTCTTTAACATTAAGATATTCTGCTACCCGTTTAGCCGACTCAAGTTCAATTCTATGCCTCTGAGCATAATCAAAACTCAACGCGTAGATATCGTACCCCTCAGACTTTGCGATAGCAGCTACGGTAGCGGAATCAAGCCCCCCGCTGAGAAGAACAACGGCCCGTCCGATCAACCCGTGCTCCGCTGTCCTATCCTGCTCTCCGTCCCCTCGATAAGTCTCTTGATATTGGCGGAATGTCTGATAAAAAGAAGAACGGTCAGGACAATGGCGATAGAAAACTTTTCAAGCGACATATCGAGCACATAAATGCTTAGCGGCAGGAAACCGAAAGCGATAAGCGCACTGAGCGATGAATATTTCGTGAACTTTGCAGCAAGCAGCCAAAGCGTAGCAGTAAAAAGTCCTACGTGCGGAGAATACGCAAACAGGATTCCGAGACTCGTGGCAACCCCCTTGCCTCCCCTGAACTTTAAAAAAACCGAAAAGTTGTGGCCCAAGACAGCACAAAGCCCTGCAAGCCCTTGCCAAAGAATGTCCAAAGCAAAAAACTTAGCAAAAACCACGGCTGCCGCCCCCTTTCCGATATCTCCCAAAAGGGTGAACAGGGCTTCTTTCTTACCAACGGCACGCATAACGTTGGTAGCGCCGATATTGCCGCTGCCGACCTTCCTTAAATCTATGCCCTTGGCCTTAGCAATTATAAGTCCGGTAGGGACAGAACCTATCAAAAAAGCGATTACGCAGACCGCAACCGTCACTGTATCCTCTTCCAGAAGGATATAGTGTATTTGACGCCTGACACAACCGCAAGCACCATAGCTATGTACATCAGCACGAGCCCCATATCGTAAAAGTCGATGTCAACAACACTTCCGGGCAGAAGAAGTAAAATTATCGCGACCATCTGCGCAGCGGTCTTGAGCTTCCCGCCGGTCTCTGCAGGAATAACAATATCCTTTGACAGGGCCACGGCACGCAGCCCGGTCACAAGAAACTCACGGACTATAATAACGATGGCTACCCATGCGGAAAGCCTGACCATGTCAACCAAAAGGATCAGCGCCGAGATGACGAGAAACTTGTCCGCAATAGGATCGAGTATCATTCCGAACTTCGTTATCTGCCCTGAACGGCGCGCAAAATAGCCGTCGAGGAAATCGGTTGCGGACGCTATCAGAAAGATTGCTATACCCACTAGGGGGCTGGTTGGAGTAACAAGGAGAAAAAATGGAATTAAAATGATCCTGCTGAACGTAAGGATAGTCGGCAGATTAAACTTTATTATACTCATCGACAATACCCTTCCAGACACCTTTTGCCATGAGAATAAGCTCGCAAACCTCGCGCACCGCGCCTTTGCCGCCGGGATTTTTTGTGATAAGAAGGGCCGCAGACTTGGCCTCTTCGACCGCGTCAGCAACGGCTATGGGCAGCGCAATACGCCTGAATATCGGGATATCGACGATGTCATCGCCCACGCATGCGGTTTCTTTGGCCGAAAACCCGGTCTTTCTCAAAAGAGCCTCTAGCGCCTCGGCCTTTCTGTGGTATTTCTGATAAACCTCGTTTATTCCCAGCTCTTTAGCCCTTACTTCTACAACCTTAGATTCCCGGCCGGTTATAACGGCCACGATCACTCCATGCCTCTGGAGCAATTTTATTCCGTGCCCGTCCCTTACATTGAAGGCCTTAATCTCATTCCCCTTGTTGTCGAGTATAATGCTTCCGTCAGTAAGCACACCGTCAACATCGAGAATGAGAAGCTTGATGTTCTTCGCAATTGCATTGATCTGTTTTTTTGTCTTCTGCATAGTCTTCAAACAATGCCTTTTCTCAAAATATCGTGCAGGTGTATGACGCCCTTTGCACAACCTTCAGCATCAGGCACGACAATAGAGGTTATCGAATGCTTCTCCATTATGCCGAGCGCCTTTGCAGCAAGTTCGTCCTCTGATATGGTCTTCGGATTTTTGGTCATAGCCTCGCCCGCCTTCATGTCGAAGAAGGCCTTACCCCATTTCTCGATGCCCCTTCTAAGGTCGCCGTCTGTCAGTATCCCCAAGATATTTTTGTTTACATCCGTGACCACCGCAACGCCCAAACGCTTTGATGAAATCTCCATCACCGCTTCAACCATCGAAGTCCCGGATTTCACGAGAGGCAGCGCATCATTCGAATGCATAAGGTCCGCCACCTTCAGGAACAGCTTCTTGCCCAAGCTCCCTCCCGGATGAAACAGCGCAAAATCCTCCTCCTTAAAACCGCGTTTGCTTAGCAGTGCAACCGCAATGGCATCGCCCATAGCCATGGTTGCGGTGGTTGATGCCGTAGGAACTATGCCGAGAGGGCATGCCTCCTCCTTCACCGCTACATCGAGATGCACTTCTGATGCCTTGGCCAAAGACGAACCGGCATTGCCGGTCATAGATATGAGCTTTACATTAAAACGCTCTATAAAAGGTATGAGGCCTACTATCTCCTCTGTCTCTCCGCTGTTGGATATTGCCAAGATAACATCGTCCGATGTGACCATGCCCAAATCTCCGTGGCTCGCCTCGGCAGGATGCATGAAAAATGAAGGTGTGCCTGTAGAAGCGAGCGTGGCCGCCATCTTCTTGCCCACAAGACCTGACTTGCCCATACCGGTAACTATAACCCTGCCGCTGCAGTCGAATATAAGCGCAACGGCCTTTTCAAAGGAGCTGTCTATCCTGCCTGCAAGGGCGGAAACGGCCTCAGCCTCTATCCGCAATACCCTCTTTGCTATTTCGACAATATCGTACATTTGCCTTTCAGTTCTTAGCTCTTACTTCTCACTTCTTCTTTACTCAAACTGACATCTGAGCCAGCCGGGAGGCACTCCCTTTCTGTGTGCTTTTTCTTCGAGGTCATCCAGTTTAGCCTGCGCCTGTCTCTGCTTCTTTCTGATGGCGGCAAGTTCGGTCTTTTCTTTCTTCGTTTTATTTAAAAGATTCTTTCTCGCAGAACCGGTCTCTTTTCCTGCCGACTCTGCAAGCTCCTCAATGCGATTCTCTCTCTTTTCTATGTCAGCCTTTGCAGCATCCAGCTGCTTTCTCAGGCCTCCCCCCTTCTTGCACCAATATTCCTTATCGTTCTTGCCGCCGTCTTCGCCCTTTTTGCTCTTTGCCTCGCATATACCCGAAACAAAAACTAAAGCGCATGCAACAACAGCAGATATAAATAAATTCTTCAGCACCCTGTTCACCTCACTTTAAGATATCATCCACCACTTTGGACGCATTGAGCATCTTGTTAAGGTTATCGAAAGATTTTAAAGATATCAGCATTCTCTCTACCTCATCGAGCCTTATCATATTGGGGCCGTCGCAGAGCGCCTTAGCAGGATCGGGATGCACCTCCATAAACACTCCGTCAACGCCCACAGCCACGGCCGCGCGCGCCAAAGGCTCGGCAAATTCGCGCTGTCCGCCGGAGCAGGCCCCCTGCCCTCCCGGAAGCTGGAGGCTGTGCGTCACATCGAATATGACCGGAAAACCGAAAGACCTCATCACCGGGATCCCCCTGAAATCCACAACAAGGTTATTGTAGCCGAACGATGTGCCGCGTTCGGTAATCATCAGATTTTTATTGCCCGTGGAGGTGAACTTCCCTATTATATTTTTTGTGTCCCACGGCGAAAGAAACTGCCCCTTCTTCACATTAACGGCCTTACCCGTATTTGATGCGGCGACTATAAGGTCAGTCTGCCTGCAGAGAAATGCCGGGATCTGAAGCACATCGAGGACTTCCGACGCGGGCTTCAAATCCTCTACGCTATGGATATCGGAAAGTACGGGCACGCCTAGTCTGGACTTGATATCTGCCAGTATCTTTAGACCGCGCTCCATGCCCGGCCCCCTGAAGGACGTCACGGATGTCCTGTTCGCCTTGTCGTACGAACATTTGAAGACAAAAGGCAGGCCGAGGGAAGAGCATATTTCCTTGAGCTTTAATGCCGTATGGAAAGTAATATCTTCATCCTCTATCACGCAGGGTCCTGCAATGACCAAAAGAGGCTCGTAATCCCGGGCCGTTAAATTTTCTATCTTGATTCTCATTTCAGAATATTAATTTTAAACCATAAAAGACTATTTATCCAACGCCGAATTTATCTTGTCCGCCAAATCGTCGGGAGTAAACGGCTTTTCGAGACATCCGGCCCCGCACATCGCCTCCGGCGGTATCGGGTTCTCCGATGTGTCATAGCCGGTCATCATGAGAACATTCTGGTCCGGCTTCAGCCTCTTTATTTCTCTAATCAGTTGGAGCCCGTCTATGCCCGGCATTTTAATATCTATCAACAACAGATCGTAAGTCTCTCTCCCGAACAATTCGAGCGCCTCAGCTCCGGAAGATGCCAAATCGACCTTGTATCCCTCAGGCTCCAAAGTCCTCTTACAGCTCATCCTTACTATGTCTTCGTCGTCGATTACCAGTATGCGTGTCCCTGACATCAATAAACCTCCTGCAAAGCTTCATTAACATTCTCTTTTATGTACTTGAGCACAGCCGGCTCGTTAAGCGGCACTCCATCAAGCTCCATTCTTAATTCTCTCGTGGACAAAATAAAATCCGTATCCCCGTTCTTTTCATACCTCAACTCAAAATCTATTTCGGGATGGCCTCCTATGAGGGTCATCATAGTTGCGCCCATATCTCCCAAAGGCTTCCGGTCTATATGGCCCTTCCTGAATTCGGCGGTTATCGCAGTGCCCTTGCCTTCCGCCGATTCTATACTCAGGCCGCCGCCCGATTCCCTGCACGACTGCTCAAGAAGGGGTATGCCCAGCCCGAAGCGCCTGACAGTCTTGGTTGTGAAGAACGGATCGAGCACTTTTTTGATCATTTCCTCGTCCATGCCTTTTCCATCATCCGTTATCCGGATCGAAAAGCTGTCCTCTTTATCGTTCTCCGAAAGCGCGATAACTATCAGCCCTGCGCCTGCATCTATCGAGTTCTCGGCAACATCCAGAATATGCAGCGACAAATCCTCCATCTAAAAATCCCAACCCATGCGTCTCTCGCCCTTGAACGCTTTAACAAGCTCCTCGAACGAGGGAGACTCAAGGGAAAATGATGTATATCTTCTGCCTATATTGTCAAGGTTGTGGGCATCCGAGGATGTTATCCACGGCAAAGACAGATAATCCCCGAACACAGCATCGGCCTTTTGCCTCGAGACCGCCGCAGACATTTCGAGCCCGTCAAAGAACACATCGGGCGGAATAAACCCGAGTTGAGAAAGCACGCTGAAATATTCCCTGTCTATATGACTCGCCACGGCGAGGCCTCCCAACGAATGGACCCTGTCGACAAGCTCTTTTACCGGCAGGCCCGTAGCTCCGAAAAACATACGCTTGCAAAATTCGAGTATCTCGTCGTTCTCGTTCACTATAAGCTGATAACCGAGACGGTCCTCGTCATGATATCCTTCAGGGAGGGTCCTGTAAACAATCTCCTGCATTGCCAGAGCATCGGAAACCTTTCCGAATATCGCAAGCACATGGGCCTCTTCGCTCGTGGTTATCTCCATCGCAGGCAGAACGGTCAGTCCGCGCTCCATTCCTATTTTGACGGCAACCTGAGTATTTTCGGCTGAATTGTGATCGGATACGGCTATTATGTGCAGCCCTTTTTCAACGGCGGCATCGACTATCCTCTTGGGCGTAATATCGATCTCGGCGCAAGGCGAAAGGCAGGTATGTATGTGGAGGTCAGCTTTATACTCTCTCATTTGAGGCATTAAGCCTGTCTCGAAACAGGCGGCATCCCTTTCAACCCTTCAGGAGATTGTAGAGAAGGCCGGCTATCTCGAAGGTCGTTTTGTCCGAGGATAAAATTATCACATGCTCTTCTTCGGCCTTTGCCGCTGTCGCAGGCTCCGGGCTTCTGCCGTTGGGCAATACTATAGCCGGAAGTCCCTTTATAACGGAAACAGCAACTATGTTCGGATGGGTCTGGAGCGTTATCCAGAGCTCATGCTCGTTGCTCCGCGCCATAACGTCCGAAAGCAGGTCGCTTATGTAGCAGCCTTCAACCACCTTGCTCAGGTCTCCGCCCACCTTTATCTCAAATCCGAGCCTGTCTATAACATCTTTCAAAACAAGTCCCATAGCCCTCTCCTAACCCGACTTTTTTATATGAGTATCGTTATCTGAAGAGTGGTGCCTTCGTCCACCACCGTATCTATCTTGAACCTGTCCGAATTCTTCTTTATGTTCGGAAGCCCCATGCCCGCGCCCCAACCCATCTCTCGCACCCACTCCGGGGCTGTGGAATAGCCCTCCTGCATGGCAAGAGCTATGTCCTTAATGCCCGGCCCCATGTCGGTGATGGTTATATTAAGCTCTCCGTCGCTCACCGAATAATGAAGAGTGCCTGCAACGCCGTGTATTATCACATTCATCTCGGCCTCAAAAGCGGCGACTCCCGCCCTTCGCACAGCGTCGTCGGAAACAGCAAGGCTTTTAAGCACGCTTCGCAGTTCGGTCGAGGCCTTGCCGGCATTTGTAAAATCACCCTCAAACAACTGAAACGAACCTTCTATAGGCTTTGATACTTTCGTCGTCATTTGACCACCCTCAAAAAAATCACGGCACATTATGCCAGTCGTCGCCGTCTCCCAACGGCAACCTTATAAAAAATTCAGCACCCTGTCCCTGCCTGCTCTCGGCGAATATCTGGCCGCCGTGCTTTTTGATTATTCCATAGCTTACCGCAAGACCGAGCCCGGTGCCCTTGCCCACAGGCTTTGTTGTAAGAAACGGTTCGAAAAGTCTCTTCTTTATCTCATCCGAAATACCCGGTCCCGTGTCCGAAAATATAATCTCCACAAATTTTCCGGCCGGTGATTCGTAAACCCCCGATTTTATAGTGACCTTTCCCTTCTCTTCCATGGCATCCGCAGCGTTTATAAGCAAATTTACAAACACCTGCTGCAGCTGGCTGGGGTCGACATTCAACAGCGGAAGCGAGGAATCGAGCTGCATATCAAGGATAATGTTGTGAAATTTCGCTTGGTTCCTCATGATGAGCAGCGTGTTCTCTATAAGCAGGTTTACATTTACAGCGACCTTCTCGGACGCGGTCTTGCGCGAAAAACCGAGCAGTCCCCTCACAATCTTCGAACACCTCTCTGCCTGCTCTATGATTATGTTCATGTCCTCTATGTCCTGCTTGTTTTCCGGAGGGATACGCCTGAGCATAAGATGGGCGAATGTAACTATTCCTG
This sequence comes from Nitrospirota bacterium, assembly GCA_004321915.1. Lineage (GTDB taxonomy): Bacteria > Nitrospirota > Thermodesulfovibrionia > Thermodesulfovibrionales > Dissulfurispiraceae > MYbin3. The sequence continues at coordinate 2,739 of SCQE01000075.1, read as the reverse complement.
TAAGCGGGCTGTTCAGTTCATGCGCAACGCCTGCCGACATCCTGCCGAGAGAGGCCAGTTTTTCGGCATTCAAAAGGCTATCGTGGGCTTTCAGCCTCTCTGCCGTATTCTTCTGCACCTCCTCCTCAAGGCTCTTTGTCCAGTTTTCCATCTTCTCTTTGTAAAGTCTAAGTTCTTCCGCCATAGTATTGAAAGAAGTCGCAAGAGAACCTATCTCGTCATCGTTTTTCAGCTCGATACGATAGTCCATGTTGCCGCGAGAAAGCTTTGCCATACCTTCGGCAAGCATGCGTATAGGTTTTGTGACAAGCTTATAGAGAATAAGCACGAGAACAACCGAAACAAATACTACGAACGGCCCTCCAAAGGTAAAGAGTTGCTGAAGGGTGGTGTCGGGATGATCGGTCCTGATGAAGATTATCGAAAAAACAAGACCCACCACAAGCATGGTGCCTCCGATAGCCAACACCAGCTTGCCGGTAAGGGATTTAATGAAATTCTTATTCATTCATAAATAATACCTATGACCAAGAATGAGAGTCAATTTTAATGGCTTCGTGAAAAGCAGAGGAGGTGTTGCGGTTCGCTAAAACTCGCCTACAGTCTCACTCGATTGAATGCAACATGACACTGATCTTATTTTTCAATGGGGATAGTTTTTCGGTAATAATCTGCCAGACGATCTTATCATCAATACCGAAATATTCATGAGAGAGAACATTCCTGAAATCTTTTATCGTCCGCCAATCAACATCAGCATTAAGAGATTTTAACCCTTCAGAAATATTTCCTGCTGCTTCACCGATTACCTCAAGTTCTCGTATAGTAGCAGACCGCGTTTTTCTGTCATTTATAAATGTGCCGAAATCAATATCCTTAATGAAATTTTCAATGGCACAAATAGAATCGAGTATGTCATTAAGATAAAGAGTATCAGGCCTTTCAGACATATATAATCTCTTTGCTGACCTGTTCTTTTACAGATGGCTTTATAGAGGATTCTATGCCAAGATCAATATTCTTATAAAGATTGTCCTCCAGAAAATGCAGCAGATTAAAATAATTTTCTGCTTTATTGATTTCTGACAGTTCAACCGCTATATCAATATCACTGTCCTCTCGTGCATCTCCGCGAGCAAAACTGCCGAAAAGTCCTATTTTTAGAACACCGGTATTTTCCTGAAGTTCCTTTTTGTGTGTTCTAATGAAAAGCAGAATCTCGTCTTTTGTCATAATCGGTTCCTCGCATTACTATAATGCTTTTGTTTTTTTATTATACCACGTTGCTATTCGCACTACAGCAAAGATTGGCAGTAGTGTCAGATTCACAACCGATTTGAGTCTCTTGAAATAGTACGCTAAGGCAATTTACCGCACAAGCCTTTTTCTCATAAGCCTGAACGGATATGGCGCCAAAATCGCTGTTACTACTATCAGCCAAAGCAAATCCTCCCATACTTTCAAAGGTCTGCCGTCTGCAAAGGCCCTGCAGATATTTACAAGGTGATACAGCGGCGTGAAAAACGCTATCTTTGACGCCGCAGGAGGCAAGGTGTCTATAGGAAAGAAGATGCCCGAAAAAAGAAACATCGGGGTCATGAAAAGAGTGTAGTAATAGTTGAAGGTCTCGATTCCGGGAACCACCGCCGCGCAAATCATCGAAATCTCTCCGAACAGAAGCCCGCTTATAAAAAGCACAGGCAGCGCGAACATTATAACTGCCGAGTCAACAAGACCGAACAGCGAAATAACGATGATTATTATCGTGCCGTACAGCATACTTTTTGTGGCCCCCCACATAAGCTCGCCCGCTATCAGGTCGTCCGCATTGACAGGCGTGGCGAGTATCGCATCAAAGGTCTTCTGAAAGGTCATCTTTACGAAAGTCCCGTAAGTACATTCGTAAGCTGCCGCAAACATCGAGGATGAGGCTATCATGCCCGGGGCTATGTAGTTGATATAGGGCATGCCTTTCATCTCCTGTATAAACGCTCCGAGGCCTATGCCCATGGCAAAAAGATAGAGCACCGGCTCGACAAAGTTAAGCGCTATGCTCGATTTATACAACTTGGTAAAAACCTTCAGATTGCGCTGCCAGACCTTCGACGCCCTCTTAATGCTAAACATCAGTCATCTTCCTCATACGCGGCCAGTTCCCTGCCCGCAAGCTTCAGGTAAACATGTTCAAGGTTTCCGCCGTGCATCTGCATCAAGTTTTGCGGCGTGTCTGTTGTGATGATTTTTCCCGAACTCATTATCGCCACCCTGTCGCAGAGCTTCTCCGCCTCTTCCATGTAATGAGTAGTAAGTATAAGTGTCGTGCCGTTGAACTTCAGCTGGTTAAGACTGTCCCAAACAGAACGCCTGCTGTGCGGGTCTAGGCCTGTAGTAGGCTCATCTAGTATGAGCAGTTCGGGATTGTTCATAAGAGACCTCGCAAGCACAAGCCTGCGCTGCATGCCGCCCGAGAGCTCTTTAATGTTCACACCGGCTTTTTCGGTCAGCTCCACAAAATCCAACAACTCGGAGGCTCTTCGTGAAGCCTCTTTCTTCCGGATATCGAAATATCTGGCATAGACTATAAGGTTTTCTAAGACCGTAAAATCAGGATCGAGGTTGTTTGTCATTTTTCAGGTGCATTCCCCAGTTTCTTTTTCAGGTGCATTCCTCAGGTGTAGCACCCTGTGTTAGATTTTTAGCATATCGGTTTAAGCAGAATCAAGCCGACATCTTTTTTCT
>SCQE01000074.1 GCA_004321915.1 Nitrospirota bacterium | reverse complement strand
CAGCCCATGCTCAGGCTCGTCAATCCCGATGAGGAAACCACTGACTGGAGAGCCGTATGCGGGAAATCCGCCTGTACGGTTCGGAGGGAGGGGAGGCGAAAGCCTTTCCTACCCCCTATCGGATATGAGGCTTTGTCATGTTAGTTCTTAGTAATACAATACTTAATGAACAAGGGAATAAAAATTTCAAATCGGCAATGAATCAGTGTTCCATCTATTTTGAGTTTCCTGTAAGTTGAAAAGACGCCCAATAATAAGGATGAGGATATACTTTTTTTGTCTCCAGTTGGGCTGTTTGTAAGGCTTCACCCTTATCGGCCCTGTCCAGATTTTTGTAAAAACGGGTCATGAGGTATGAGGTGGCAAGATCATCGACCTTCCAGAGGCTTGAAACAATGGAACTGGCGCCTGCGTACAAAAAGCCCCTTGCCAAGCCCACCAGCTCGTCGCCGTTGGCAATCAGGCTGAGCCCGGTTTCACATGCGCTCAAAGTAATCAGGTTCGTATTCAATTTCATGGAATAAAGTTTGTCTACTGTGAGCCTTCCATCGTATTGCGTGTCAGGCGCCAGAAACAGGGCCGACTTCAATGGCGCTGCAGGGTCGAATATTCCATGAGTTGCAAAATGGATGTAATTATAGCTGCCGCCGTATTTCCGCAGCATGGATTCCGTGGCGTCCTTTCTTAAAAAAACTTTGGATTCTGCCCGTGTGTTTGCAACTTCCTGCGCTTCACTTTGCGCATATATAAGGTCATAGCCCGGATTGCCGAGGTCCGGATTCCCAAAGACCAGTATGCCGCCTTTCTTATCGACACTCTTATTTTGCAGATACCGGATAACACTTGCGCTTGGAATGATCCTGATGCCGTATTTTTCGACCATATATCCTGTTCCATCATGAAGGGCGTTTATCGGAAGGTAGTGGAGAGACCCGTGCGGAACGATGATCAGGTTGTGTTTGCCTATAAAGGTTGCAAGAGGTCCAAGAATGCGCATATAAAGTTTTTTTCCTATTTCGTCATGACCCTTCGAATCAGGTGTTTCAAGCAATTTGCGAAAAGCCTGTATGTCATCCGTAAGCCCTTCGCTGTTCAGTTTTACCGCTCTAAGTTCTGTTTTGGAAATCGCAAAGGCATACATGTCTTTATCGCGGTAATAATATTCGATAATAATTTCTTCGGAAGGGATAATGGCCTGAAGTTCAGAAATAGATTGCGAGGTAACGCTGACAAGGGAGGCCAACTCAGGGGCTTTCTTTTCGAGCTCATCTGCAACCCTGATCCGGATACCCCTGCTTTTTTGCCTGTCTATCGAAGTTTCCTGAAGCAGTGCTTCGGCTTCGGCGGCTTCTTTCCGGGCGAGAACAATGCCGATCTCCTGTTCATTCCCCTCTTTTACGGTAAAATCCTTTTTTCCGGCCAGCAGGTCGACCAAGGCCCTCGATTTCGCTCTTTCCACATATTCAAAGGCTTTTTCGTATTGGCCGGCGCTAAACAAAACACGCACCAGATTGTGATAAACAGCCTGTTTGTCCCCTACAAAACCGATTTTGCTCGCCTCGGTGGTGATGGTAGAGCGCTGCTGTTCGATTATTTCTATTGCCCTTTTATAAAATCCAATGGCTTCTTTTGGATTTTGTTCCTTCTCGCTTATCCGTCCACGATCGAATAATATTTGCCAATATAGCCCGCCCGCCGATTCGATTGTCGCGTTTGCAAGGAGTTCATCATACTGTTTTTTTGCACCGGACAAATTTCCTGTTTCGAAAAGACATTTCGCATACATAAAATCCTGAGGCAGCTGCATAAAGACAAAGAAATTACCACCGGCGAAAAAGTTGGTCGTGCCTATGACAAATTGGGTTTGTGATGATTCCTTTCTTTGCATCACTGCGAGAGCATCGCTGTAACGGCCGATGGCAATCAGGATTTTTGCGATACCCGCAAAGCGTGACTTGTCTATCCATGACGGCTGGTATTCGGTTTCCATACGTTTAACGATAGTAAGCGCCGAAGACCTGTCACCCTCAAGCGCATAGGCCAAGCCCAGTATGGATAAGGCGCTGATCTCACGCCTTACAAAATTACGACGCTTTGCTTTGGCCATCGCCTTATGCGCCTGTTCGACAGCGTCCTTATAACGCCCCAAGTCAAGATAAGCCTCTGCCCGCAACAGATATGGTTCGGGAGATCTGTCCTCGAGAAACGCAATATAATCTCCCCTGTCGATATTATTTTCTAGCGCATCGACGCAAGGAAAAAGCTTGTCGTATTGTTTTAATTTCCCGTATGCGGTACAAAGAAAATACAGACTCGATGTCGGCGCGGATCTAATGCTTGGCACCTGTTTTTCGCTGAATTGCATCAGTTCGAGATAGCGGGCCTGATCATGAAGAACTACTTCCTGCGGCAAGACAAGGCAGCCTGAGAGTATCAGTACGGTAAACAGTATCAAAATAGTAACGACTTTTTTTGATAAATATTTTGGCATCGCCTCTCCAAGCATCTCATCGATCGATGAGAAAAGTATAGCACCTTTAATGGCCGGATTGAATAAGCCTGAATTTGGAACAATCAGGCTTGAGATGCAATTTGCAGCTTTATCGTCTTGCACAAAATCCTTTGCATGGCCTACTATAGAAACAGGTGTCCGTCAGTTATAAAGAATTGGTCCCGTTGTATTTCGCAGGAAAAAGACGAATGAAAAAAACAAAGGATTTCCAACGTTTCAGTTTCCCTGACGACGAAAAAAAACTGCCTTGGCTGCCGCTTCTTCTCGATGCCTATGAGGTCATAGACAGGGGGCTTGTCGATGCGGTGAAAGAGCACGAAAAGAAGCAGAAGGCAAAGCTTGCCTGCCAAAAGGGATGCGATGTCTGCTGCCGCGCTCAAAACGACATCCCGATATATCCCCTCGAAATGGTCGGGATATATTGGTACGCTGTCGAAAAGATCGGACAGCCGCTACGTGAAACTTTGAAGAAACAGCTGTTGCTTCATGCCAAAGGCCCTCGCTGTCCGTTTCTGATCGAGCATGCATGTACTGTCCATCCGGTGCGTCCTGCAGCTTGCCGCCAGTTCAATGTCTTCAACAAGCCTTGCGCCGAAGGGGAGGACCCGTATTATACCCGCAGATATGATGTGTTGACCCCGAAGCGGAAGTATCGCGACCGGGCATTTTCGATAATGCTCCCTTTTTACGGGATCACCGACGATGCGGCAAAGTCGCACGCCATAAAGTCCGGACTTCTCGATTCGCAGGCCAAGCCCATGAGGATCTGTTCGTGGAGGCAGTTGGCACAACGGATGGACGACTTCGACTTCAATCCGAAATAGAACAACAAACAGAGAGTGCGCGACAAACTTTTGCAGCCGATAAAATCAAAGTTTCTTTTTTAAGAAAAGGCCGAGGGCTGTGTCCGACCCTGCCACATGCTTTTGTAGCCAGCTGATAAGCCAGCCCTCCAGCTGGAGCGAAATGAATTTTGTTGCGCCGTCGAGTTCGTATTGGTTCTTCATTCTGCGGAACTCTTCGATAAAAGCTTGGTGTTCGGATTTGTGGTGCAATGCGGCCGGATATTCGTATCTTCCCATGTAATCTTCTTCGGTCGAGAAGTGTTCGAATATATAGTTGCCTACAAAGTCGAGCATTTTTTTTATTTCGGCCACGTCTTTGTTTTCTGCAACCGCAGTCAGGAACCGGCTGATCGCTTCGTAAAGATTTTTGTGTTGAAAGTCGATCTTTTCTATGCCGACCTTGAAAGCGTCCGACCATTGTATAGGCTGTGTCATTTTTTGTCCCCCAATATGAATGTGTTTAAATTATAATATTAAGACCGCTAATTGTAAAACATGGTTACAGGAGGAGATATGACAAAGCTTGTTTTGTTGAGGCACGGGGAGAGCACGTGGAACAAGGAGAACAGGTTTACGGGATGGACGGACGTAGATCTTTCGGAGAGGGGCTTGCAGGAGGCGAAGAAGTCCGGAGATCTGCTCAGGGAAGAAGACTTTGTTTTTGACTTGGCCTATACCTCGGTTTTAAAAAGGGCCATCAGGACATTATGGATAACTCTCGATCAAATGGACCTGATGTGGATCCCCGTAATCAATTCATGGCGTCTTAACGAGAGGCACTACGGGGCATTGCAAGGCCTGAACAAAGCCGAGATGGCGGCCAAATACGGAGAAGATCAGGTCCTTATCTGGAGACGGAGTTACGACATCCCTCCGCCTGCGCTCGAAAAGAGCGACGACAGGTATCCGGGCAAGGACATGAGATACAAAGACCTTTCGGATGAGGAACTGCCTTTGACCGAGAGCCTGAAAGAGACCGTTGCCAGATTCATCCCATACTGGCATGAGGTGATAGCGCCTACCATAAAATCCGGAAAGCGGGTGCTCATAGCCGCGCACGGAAATTCTCTGAGGGCGCTCGTAAAGTACCTCGATAACGTGCCAGAGGCGGAGATAGTTAAACTTAATATCCCAACCGGGATTCCGCTGGTCTACGAGCTCGACGATAATTTGAAACCGCTGAAAAGCTACTATCTGGGAGATCAGGAGGAGATAAAAAAGGCGATGCAGAAGGTGGCGGACCAAGGAAAGGCCGGGAAGTAATTAAATTATGAATACAGGGCATTTGGAGACAAGACTGAGTTTTTTTCGTTCAGGGCTGCTGTTGCTAAGATATAACTTAACAAAGCCGCACAAATCACCCTCCCCTTCATCCCCTCCCCTCAAGGGAGGGGAACTAATACAACCCTCTCCCCTCGCGGGAGAGGGCGAGGGTGAGGGGGCTTTGCTTGTGAATTCCTTAGTAAATTAATGGTCCAAGTCAGCGGTCTTTGCAAGGCTTACGGCGATCAGGTCCTTTTCGATAGGGCATCGTTTGTCATAAACAAAGGCGAAAGGGTGGGGCTTGTCGGCAGGAACGGCCACGGTAAGACCACGCTGTTCCGCATGATGCTCGGCGATGAGCAGCCCGATTCGGGCGTAATATCTTTTTCCGCGGGTTATACAAAAGGCCATCTTTCACAGCATATATCCTTCACCGAAAAATCGGTGCTCGACGAGGCATGCTTGAGCATTCCCGAAAGCGATGACGGGACCGATCAATCCTTCAGGGCAAAGGCGATACTCGCCGGTCTCGGTTTTGCCCCCGAAGATATCGAGCGCAATCCGTCCGAGCTGTCCGGCGGTTTTCAGATAAGGCTTAATTTGGCCAAGTTGTTGCTGCAGGGACCTGATCTGCTGCTTCTCGACGAACCCACGAATTATCTCGACATAGTTTCTGTGCGATGGCTTGCCGCTTTTCTCCGCTCATGGAAAAAGGAGTTGATGCTTATAACCCATGACCGCGATTTTATGGACGGCGTAACAACGCACACTATGGGGATACACCGCTTGAAGATAAAAAAGGTCGCGGGTTCGACAATCAAATTTTACGAGCAGAGTTCCATGGAAGATGAAATGCATGAAAAGGGCCGGATGAACGACGAGAGAAGACGGGCCGAGATAGAGCAGTTTATAAACAGATTCAGGGCCAAGGCGACCAAGGCCAAAGCGGTGCAGTCCAGAATCAAGGCGCTTTCGCGGAGCGGCAGGATAGAGAAACTTCAGGACGAGGACACTCTGGATTTTAGTTTCAGAAGCGCTCCGTTTACAGGGAAATCGCTTGTCGAGATGCAGAATATAAGGTTCTCTTTTTCCGATTCGGGCGGCCCTCTGATAAAGGGGCTTGGTTTTGTGGTGGGAAAGAATGACAGGATAGGCGTAATAGGGAAGAACGGCAAAGGCAAGACCACGCTTTTGAATCTGATGGCGGGTGAACTTATGCCGCAAGAGGGCCGGATAATAAGACATAATCAGCTTAAGCAGGCATATTTCGGACAGACCAACATAAACAGGCTTGAACTGAAAAACACTGTCGAGGAAGAGGTGCTGGCTGTTCTACCCGAGCACAACAGGAGTTTTGCAAGGGGCATATGCGGTTTGATGATGTTCAGCGGCGACAGGGCCTTAAAAAAAATAGGCGTGCTGTCCGGGGGTGAGAGGAGCAGGGTGCTTTTAGGCAAGATACTTGCCGCTCCCGCCAATCTGCTGCTGCTCGACGAACCTACGAACCATCTCGATATGGAGTCTATAGAATCTCTGCTTGAGGCGATACGGGCGTTTGAAGGCGCTGTGGTGATCGTAACTCACAGCGAGCTCATTCTGAGGGAAGTCGCAAACAGGTTGATAGTATTCGACGATAACAGGATAAGGGTTTTTGAAGGCGGTTATGAGGATTTCTTGAACAGGGTCGGATGGAAGGACGAGGGGCCGGTCGAAGGGGACGCGATTAATCGCGAGCAGCCTTCCGGCAAGAAGGACATGCGCCGCATGCGGGCCGAGATAATAAACAAAAGGTCTAAGGCGCTTATGCCGCTGCAGAAGAGGATCGAGGAGATAGAAAACACGATAATGCTTCTTGAGAAAGGGCTTGACGAAAACACAACTGCGCTGCTTAAGGTGTCCGAAAAAGGGGATTGGCAGGCAAGCGCAGACCTTTCACGCGATATAAGCGGCGCCAAGGCAAGGATAGACGGGCTTTTTGCCGAACTTCAGATACTCTCCGAAGAACTTGAATCAAAATCGAAAGAATTTGCCGGAATGCTCGACGGGTTTGCCGTCAAACAAAATGGCTGACATGAATTTTTTGCAAAAGCCGTTCCGCCCCGCCGGGTTTTGGTTCCACCTATTTCTGATCATATTGATAAGTTTTTGCGTATACGCAAACAGTCTTGGAGTGCCGTTTCAGTTCGACGACATACCTAACATAGTGGAGAACGTCGGACTGAGGGGGGACGGGATATTCACGAGGCCGTGGAGTTATCTGGGCGGGGTCAAGGCGGTGAACCTGCAGGGAGTGGGCGGTGAAGCGATAAAGAGCCGGTATTTGGGGTATCTGAGCTTTGCATTGAATTACAGGATACACGGGCTCGATGTGTCCGGATATCACATAGTGAACATAGCGGTGCATGCGGCAAACGGTGTGCTGGTGTATCTGTTTGTGCGTCTGATATACGGGACGCCTGTTATAAGAGGTCAAAGGGCGACGGATGACATGGGAGCGGCGATGACGGCGCTGTTCAGCGGAATTATATTTGCAGTGCATCCTGTCCAGACGCAGGCGGTGACGTACATAGTGCAGAGGTTTGCGTCGCTTGCAGTGATGTTCTGCCTGCTGTCGATAGTGTTTTACGGGGCATGGAGGACAAGGCAGGAAGAAGGCAGAGGCGGAGATATCAAGGGAATGCTGTTTTACTGGGGCAGTGTAATTTTTTCGGTCTGCGCGATGAAGACGAAAGAAATGGTGTTCACGTTTCCTCTGCTAGTGTGTCTTTACGAATACATGTTCTATCGGGGGGCTGCATCGAAGAGACTCAAGTGGCTTGTGCCTATACTGTTGACGATGCTGATAATCCCGCTGGGTCTGATAGACACCGCAAAACCGTTAGGAGAGATAATCGGGGACACCAGTCAGGTTACGAGGGTGCAGAGCGCTTTAAGCAGGGCCGATTATCTGTTTACCGAGTTCAGGGTGATGGCGACGTATCTGAGGCTTCTGTTCGTTCCTGTGGGGCAGAACCTCGACTACGACTATCCTGTGCATAAGAGTTTTTTAAATGCGGAAGTGATACTGTCGTTTTTAATGTTGGCGGGATTGATGGCATTTGCATTGTATCTTTGGAAGGCATCTGGGGAGGAAGGCCGTGAGGGGCTGAGGATAGTATCGTTCGGAATATTGTGGTATGTAATAGCGCATCTGGTGGAATCCGGAATGATACCGATAGTCGACGTGATATATGAGCACAGGCTGTATTATCCGTCCGTGGGGTTTGTTATAGGGTTTGTGAGTCTGGTTTTTTATATAAGTTCCCCGCCCTTGAGGGGTGGGGATGAAGGGGCGGGTGAATGGGGCCCGTTTCGAAAAGCCGTGATGGTATTTATGGTTTTGCTTGTGGCAACGCTGGGAATTGCTTCGCACATGAGGAACCGTGTGTGGCAGAGCGATCTCTCCCTCTGGCAGGATGTCGTATCCAAAAGCCCCAATAAGGTGAGGGGACACGATTTTTTAGGAACAGCCTATTACCGGCGTGAAATATATGACAGGGCGCTTATAAGCTTTGATTCTGCTTTAAAGCTGAATCCCGACTTTTATATATCATACAATAACAGGGGACTGCTTTTTGCCCGTACAGGGGGGCTGACGAACGCGGTCTCGGATTTCGAAAGCGCCTTGAAATTGAATCCGGCATTCGTTCCTGCTTATTACAACAGGGCTTTTGTGTATTCTCAACTCGGCAACAATAACATGGCCATAGCGGATTACACCAACGCTATTTCGCTGAGGCCGGATTTTGCGGATGCGTATAATAACAGGGGTAATGTATATCTGTTGTCAGGACAGTACGATAAGGCTGTTTCGGACTATACGGCCGCCATCGATCTGATCAGGGTGACCGGAGGCGAGTTTGCCGAAGGCCATTATAACAGGGGATTGAGTTTTTACAAGGCAAAACGGTTTGATATGGCCGCGCCGGATTTTGATAAGGCATGCGGATTAGGCATCGCAGACGCCTGCATGAAATCGAGTGAGATTTCGATAAGGAGAAGGCCGTAGATGAGTGTCGATGTTTCTGTAGTGATACCGAATTACAACGGGATGCGGCATTTGGAAGGATGTTTCTCTTCCCTTGAAGCCCAGAAGTTCCGGGGTTTTGAAGTCATAGTGGTCGACAACGGTTCAACGGACGGCTCCGTCGGATACATCAAAGGCTCACGTTTGGGGACCAAGCTGATAGAGCTTGACAGGAACTACGGGTTCGCCGCAGCCTGCAATAGGGGCATAGAGGCGTCTTGCGGAAGATACATAGCAATTCTGAACAACGATACCGTTGTCGATACGTCTTGGCTCTCGGGGCTTTATGGGGCGTTGGAGAATGATAAGAAAGCAGGTATGGCGGCATCCAAGATACTCCTGAATATGGAAACGCGCGAGATCGACTCGGTAGGCATGCTCATATACCCTGACGGTATAGCGCGTCAGAGGGGCAGGTGCGAAATTGACACCGGGCAGTATGACGACAAACGCGAGACCCTTTTCCCGAGCGGCTGCGCGGCCATGTATAAGAGAGAGATGCTCGACGAGATAGGGCTTTTCGACGAAGATTTTTTCGCCTATTGCGAGGACGCCGACCTCGGCCTGCGCGGAAGACTTGCGGGATGGGGCGCGGTATTTGTTCCCGACGCTGTCGTATGGCACAAATATTCGGGCACTATGGGGCAATATTCGGACTTCAAGGTTTTTCATGTCGAGAGGAACAGGGTATGGGTAGCGGTCAAAAATTTTCCTGTCTCATGGTTGTTGGCCGCGCCGTTTTACACGATACTCAGATATCTGTTTCAGTTTTATTCCATAGTTAAAGGCAGGGGCAGCTCTGCGAAGTTTGTGAGCGAGGGCTCGTTTTTAAGCGGTATGGCGGCTGTTTTAAGGGCGCATATTTTAGCGGTGGCGGCCCTTTCTTCGATGCTTCGGAAGCGCAGGTCCGGCCTGATAAAGATTTCTCAGATGGAATTCAAGCGGATATTGAACGGGCACAGGGTGTCCGCTTCCGAACTTGCTTTGAAAGATTGATCTCGGGGGGTGTTTTGAGCGAGGAAGTCGGCATTCTTAAGACCACAGGTCTGCTTTCGATTATTGTAGTCATTACAAAAGTATTGCAGATAGCCTTTCTTCCCGTTGTGGCGTCCATATTCGGCACCAGCAGCGAGTTTGCCGGTTTTATTGTCGCGTTTTCGATAACCTCTCTGTTCGGCGGTTTGGTGTACGGATGCTTCAATACGATATTCGTCCCTGTCTTTGCGGAATACAAAATCAGGGAAGGCGAAGCCCCTGCTTGGGAATTTGCCGGCGCATTCATCAGCGTTGTAACCGTTATTTTCATTGTCCTTGTTTTTCTGGGTATCGTTTTTTCATCAGGACTCGTCTCCCTTATGGTCTACGGGGCAAGCGCTGAATTTAAGGAGCTGGGGGCAGGATTGACACAGCTTCTTTTCCTTGCTTCCGTATTTACTTTGCTGCTTTCGATCTGCACCGCCGTACATTATTCCTACAAATCCTTCATTGTCCCGTCGGTCGCGGTTTTGAGCGGTGCGGCAGTTTTGCTCATAACGGTCATAGCTGTGAAAGGCGGCATCGGAATTTATGTGCTGCCGCTGGCCTTAATGCTTTCAGGTCTGGTCTCGTTTCTGTCGGCGGCCTTCTCCATGCCCCGCATGAAGAGAATCGGGATCAGATTGTCGGCGGCCTTTACCCACCACAGTATCCGTAGGGTCGGCTTGATGATGTTCTTGATTTCTTTGTCCGGTATTTTGGGTCAGTTCGGCATGATGATCAACAGGTTCTTTGCGTCCTATCTGGACGAAGGAAGCATAGCCGTTCTCGAATACGCATACAGGTTCGTATCGACCGTTTGTGAATTTATCGCGGCGACCCTTGTCGTGCCCCTTTTTCAGAAGATGTCTTCGGAATCGGTCCTCGACGAATACGATAAGGTGCAGAACACCTTTTTTCTAGGGATAAAGATGACCTCTGTCGTGCTTATACCACTGACCTTTTTCGCAGTGCTGTTAAGGATGCCTGTTTTTAATGTGCTGCTCGAATACGGCAGGTTCACCGTTCGTGATACGGAAGAGGTCGCTTCGGTGTTCCTGTACCTTTCGCCGGCAATGCTGGGAATAGGTTTCAGCCAGATAATCGGAAACGCCTTTCTTGCGCTCAGGAAGGCTAACCATGCGCTTGTCATCTCGTTTTGTTTCGTTCTGTTGAACGGATTGCTTGACGTCGTGCTCTTCAGGAGCATGGGGGTGCGGGGACTTGCTTTGGCGACAGGGCTTGCCTCGTGCATAATAACCGTTTCGGCCTTTCTGGTCTTCGTCAGATTGACAGGGGCATTACGCCGGGACAGGCTGTCAGGTTTTTTGTCGAAGACCGTTATTTCCGCGGTCCTGTCCTCTGCAGCGGGCTGGCTGGTGTTTTACCGGCTTATGTCGGCCGTGGACACGGCACAGACAGTCAAACTGTGCGTTTCTGCGGCCGTTTCGGTTGTCGTCTACGCGGCGCTTATGAGCGCGTTTAAGGTTAGCGAAATCAATTTTGTTATTGATATAATAAGAGGAAAAATAAAGGCTTCGTTGAAGTGAGCGAAGGATGAGCGAAAATATCCCTCAAAATATCTTGGTCTCGATTATAACCGTCGTTTATAACGGGGAAAGACACATAGCCGATGCGGTAAAAAGCATCACATCCCAGACTTACCCTAATATCGAACATGTGGTAATGGACGGGGCCTCGACCGACAGGACCGTTGCCATCGTAAAAGAGTTGAATCCGAAAGCCGTAATAGTGTCCGAACCTGACAGCGGCGCGCTGGAGGCCCTTAACAAGGGATTGCGTATGGTCAAGGGCGACGTAATCGGCTTATTGAATTCCGATGATTATTATGCGGACGAAAATGTGATACAAAAGGTCGTAGACGCTTTTATTGCGGATAAGTCCGCAAAGGTGCTGTATGGGACCATGCAGATGGTCGATTCCGCAGACGGTAAACTCATACTGCGCAAAGGCAGGCCGGTCACCTCAGAAGATTCGGGCCTGAATTATCTCAAAGCAGTGTTGGCCAGCGATATAGCCCCTGTTGTCACCATGTTTGCAATGAGGGAGGTTTACGATACTGTCGGCCCTTTTTCTCACGAGTATTCGGTGATCGCAGACGGCGAATACAGCATAAGGATGCTAAAACTGTATAAACCGTTTTTCCTGAACGAGGTCGTTATCATTATGCGCTCCGGGGGGCTTGCCTCACAGAATATTTTTAAGGCCCACAAGGATGTTTATAAACTTCTGAGACGCGAAAATATAGGCTTTATGGCTGCGTTTGGATACTACCTTTATTGTTGCGTGCTTACCTTTTTCAGCAGATTGTTCCTCGGTTCCGGGATGAGGGGGATCGTTTTAGCATATAGAAGGCTGAAAGGACAGCTGTAAATCGGGACCCTGATTGCAGATCCATCCAAGCGACTTGCTCATGCGCTGAAATGAAGAAAATATTCACGATAAGGGATTTATCGCAGCAACAGGCGCATATGTGGGACGGCGTTTCTATAGGCAATGAAGTATCGAACTGTCCGGAGTGGAGGATCATACGCTGTTTCGAAAAGTATTTGCCCGAAGACAAATTGATTCTGGAGGCGGGAAGCGGCATCGGGACATGGCTAATATATCTGAGGGACAAGGGCTATAATATCGAAGGGGTAGAGCATGACCGGAATGCGGTTGTGAGATTGAAGGAGTTCAGGCAGGACATTCCTGTACGCGTAGGCGATATCCGGGACCTTCCCTACGATGACAATTCTCTGGGGGCCTATATATCGTTAGGCGTTCTGGAGCATTTTGAAGAGGGCGCCGAACAACCGCTTCTCGAAGCGAGACGCGTTTTAATGCCCGGAGGGATTATTGTTTTGACCGTGCCTTTTAATAACCTGTTCCGGCGTATATTCGCCCATCCTCTGCGCGATCTGTATTTGATGATTAAAGGCAGCAAGCACTTTGCGGAATACAGGTATTCAAAAAAAGAGGCGTGCGATATGCTTGCAAAGGCGGGCTTTCATCTTATGGAAACCGGGACCGAAGACTTTATAAGCAAGGACAGGTCTCTTGTCTTGTGGTCGGAATTCCCGTTTCTGCGGAAGGACAAAGGGTCGTATTCGTTGAATATGCCCGGAAGGATTGCGGCTTATTGCATGAATTCGATTTCATACGATATCCTGTCTGCCGGAATTCTTGTAGTAGGACGAAAAGTTTAGGTATCCGGTGAAAGAGAAAAAATACGACAAGAGATTCGTCAAAAGATTGAAGCTGGGTTCCAGATATGTCGGAAAGTATTTATTGGATGACATGTTTGAGGCCTTTAATTCCGGCCATTCTCCGCTTAAGCCTCTCGATGTCGTAATCGAACGGACCTATTCCTGCAATCTCAGATGTCAGACCTGTTTCAGGTGGACATCTTCGCCCAATGAAGAGGAACTCGGCCTAGAGGAATGGACATCGGTAATCGAGAGATTGAAAAATTGGATAGGTACATTCAGTCTTTCTATCACCGGAGGCGAGCCGTTTCTTAAAAGCGACATGCTCGATATAATCAAATATGCGACAGGGCAGGGGATTACAACATCCGTTTCTTCAAACGGCTCCTTAATAGACCAAACCCTCGCTGACAAACTGGTCGCCTCGGGACTTGATGCCCTTGCGCTTTCTTTAAACAGCGTAACGCCTGAAATACATGACGAGACTAGGGGCTGCGAAGGCAATTTCAATGATGTCATGAGGGTCATTCGTATTCTGGGAGATAGGGGAAATATGTGGCTCAGCATAGGAACAACTGTGATGAGTGAAAATCTCGGCGAACTTGCGGCGCTTGCCGAACTGGCCAAAGAGATGCGGCTTGACGGTATTACGTTTCAGCCTTTAATGGAGACGTCGTCCCTGCCGATATTTGACGTGAAAGGGCAGAGCAAAAAGCTTCCGGACGGAAAATATTATAAGGGATTGTGGAAAAACATAGAACTCGTTGACGGTGTGTTTGCCAAGCTGATCAGTATGAAATTGGAAGGGTACCCTATCAATAACTCGATCAGGCATTTGGAGTACATGCGCAGGTATCTGAAGGACCCCAACGACCCCGGCGTATGCAAATTGCCATGCAAGATAGGCAGCAAGAATTTCCTCGTGGACCCTTTCGGAAATGTAAGGATTTGTTCTCTCATGGAGCCGATAGGAAACCTGAGAAACGAGTTGCCGGCCGACGTCTGGAACTCGGAAAAGGCCCGCCGTCAGAGGCGGGATATCGATCGATGCGGGAAAAAGTGCAGGTTGTTGACCTGCACTTTTAAAGACTTGGACTTCTCTTTCAAGTTGCGCAAGTTGCGCAAATCCCTTCAGGTGGCCGGATAAAAGGTCTATGAGGATACTGCTTGTAAACCAGTCGAACGGCGTGGCCTTTAACCAGAATCCGCCGCTAGGCATCCTGTATCTCGCCGCCTCATTGAAAAAGGCGGGACACGAGACGTTCGTTTACGATCAGGGGGCGCAGGAGAACAAACTCGAATATCCTTCCGCTGAAATGATCAAGGCGCTGTCTCCCGACATTGTAGGGTTCAGTCTTTATACTTTCGGTCTTCCGCAGACCCTGCAGTATATAAAAGAACTGAAACGGGATTTTCCGGGTATAAAGGTCGTCCTCGGAGGACATCATGCTACGGCGGTGCCGGAGAGGACCATGCACGATTGTGCCGAGGCTGAAGCACTTGTTTACGGCGAAGGGGACGTTACCATAGTGGAACTGGCTGACGCCATAGAGAAAGGCGAAGGCTTGTCCGGTGTCGCCGGTGTTTATTACCGCGAGAACGGGAGCGTATTGCATACGGGGCCGCGAGCTTATCTTGACAGTCTCGACACGCTCCCTTTTCCTGCCAATGAACTCATACAGGGGTACACCTATCCGTCCGAGAGCATAGGCCCCGGAAATAAGGTATTGAACCTGACTTCGGCGAGGGGCTGCCCCTTCCGCTGCGCGTACTGCAATAAAGCCGTTTACGGGTCTTCCTTCAGAAGGAGGGGCGTAAAGAATGTGGTGGACGAAATAGAATATATGTTTGAAAAATTCGGTTATGACGAAGTAATGTTTCATGACGAGCTTTTCACCGCTAACAGGACATGGGTGTATGAACTGCTTGGAGAGTTCGAGGCGCGAGGTCTCTCGTTCCCGTGGAGATGCCTCGGCAGGGTCGGCACTGTGGATTATGAGCTGCTCGCTTCGATGAGGAAGGGCGGTTGTTACTTGATATCCTTCGGTCTTGAATCCGGCAACGATCGGGTCAGGAGGGACATAAACAGAGTGATGAGCAATGACGATATTAAAAATACGTTCGATATTGCCAAGAAGGCCGGCATTATCACTTATGCGTTCAACATGATAAACCACAGGCTGGATACTGTGGACACGATACGTGACACCTACGAGCTTATGTGCAGGGTCAATCCTACGTTTGCGCCTGTATTTGTATGCTCCCCGCTGCCCGGCAGCCCGATATATCAATATGTGTCCGACGACATAAAATACAACTGGGAGAGGTACAACAGTTACCGTTATTTCGGAGGCCTTCCGATATCTATATCCTCGGTCCCGGCTGAGGAACTCATGTTTCTGGCCGACCAGATGGAGGCTTTTTTCTATTCCAGATTCAGCTATCTGACCGGGCATGTATTAGGGCTGAAGGCGGGCATGAAAATCAAAAAAATGACCGCTATGCTATGGTCGGGTTTTCTTCTTTTGCGTCTGAAGCACATTGCTCAGGACAAATATTTCGTTACCGCAAGAGGATTCTCCGGATTCGGCGTTTTAACGGCCAAGGCATGTTATGGAATAATACGAGGGGCGCTCCTGTTAGGCAGGGGCCTGCCTCTTTTTCAGAAAGCATTAAAGAAACTGACCTGACCATGTTGATAAATTACGACTGCAGATATTTTCGAGGCGATGTCCCGTGCGGGCCCCACAAGAGTGAGGGGGTGCATTGCGAGGGATGTAAATATTATGTGCGGACCGGCGAACGCATCCTGATAATCAAACTCGATGCTGCGGGAGACGTGCTGAGGACGACCGCAATTCTTCCGGGCCTGAAAGAAAAATACCCGCAGTCCCGTATCTGGTGGATAACCATGCCGGAGTCCGTACAGCTTTTTAAGGGTAACGGGTACGTCGATAAGGTCTTCGATATCTCTCTTGCCCCGATGGTTCTGGCTGCGGACGAATTCGATATGGTTGTAAACCTCGATGCCGCGCCTCTCAGTTCAAGGCTGGCCGCCGTGTCACGCGCGAAAAAAAGAATAGGTTTCGGTTACAACGCTGCGGGATATGTATACCCTTTAAGCCCTGAGGCCGAAGAGTGGTTTTGTATGGGCCTGTTCGACGACAGAAAAAAAGCCAATACGAAGACCTATCAGCGGATAATGCTCGATATATGCGGACTTAAGCCGTCGGACCATTCGATCCAATATGCGCTTACGCCTGAAGAGTCGGAATTTGCGGCGGCCTTTGCGGCGGCCAACGGAATTGGCCGGAACGATTTTGTCGTAGGCTTGAATACGGGCGCGGGCGGCAGGTGGGAAAAGAAGAAATGGACCGAAGACGGACTGATCGATTTGGTAAGGCTTTTGCATGAAAGGCGCAGCGGAACCAAGATATTGCTTTACGGCGGGCCGCATGAGGTCGAAAGGAACAAAAGGATCGCTTCGGCCGTAAAAGGGTCTGCGATAGATGCCGGGTGTCGCAATACTATCAGGGAATTTGCGGCGTTGTTGGATCTGAGCGACATCGTGGTCACCGCGGACACCATGGCTCTGCATCTTTCTTTGGCGCTGAGGAAAAAGACCGTTGCCGTTATAGGTCCGACATCTTCAGCCGAGATCGAGATGTACGGGCTTGGCCCCAAACTGACCGCTGATATGCCTTGCCTTTGCTGCTATCTGAAGACTTGCGATAAAGAGCCGGATTGCATGAGTTCGATTTCTCCCTTAGAGGTCCTTCAGGCCATAGAAAGCCTCGCATGAGAATATTGTTTGTATCTCTCTTCGGGCCGCATAAAGGGCATGCGGGCGGCAAGTTCGTTTATGAGATATTGAAAGAGCTTTCAGCAAAACACGAAATCTCCCTTGTAACCAGATGTGATTTGAATGAGCGTGGCCCTCTCGATGAGATTAGAAAACTCTGCAAAGAGGTCTATCCGTACTTTTACGGCGCTGCCGGAAAAAGAGGGGTCATAGATAATCTTAAGATAATTTTCAGTTACATAGGATTTGGTCTTTACGCAGATGGTATAGCCTCAAAAGGCGGTTTTGACTTGGTCCATATCGAATGGGTCGAGGCCGGCTTTTTGCTTAAAAAAAGAAAGACCCCGTTTTTGCTGGACGCCCACGATGTGATTACCAAGCCTGCTGAAAGGCTTTTTGCGCGGAGCACAGGTCTGTCCCGGCTGCTGAAGGGGTTATGGTATTTTTTAGTAAGAAGAATAGAAATTTTTTCGTTGAAGAAGTGCGATATAGTGTTTACGCGTTCCGATTTTGACGGACGTTATCTTTTAAAAATGATGCCTTATCTCGATGTAAGGACCCTGCCTCATCCTGCGGGCTTGGATATGGGGAGCGCGTCGTACCCTAAATCGCCCGATACGATATTGTTTCTTGCTTCTTTCAAAAACCGCAAGGTCAATGTGGATGCGGCTTTTTATCTGTACAGGGAAGTTTTTTCCGTTGTCAGAAGGTCCATACCCGACGCTAAGCTCGTAATAGCGGGTTACGGACCGCCGGATGAGCTTAAGGCCCTTTCGGCGGAAGATCCGGGGGTCGAGGTGCCGGGATTCGTGGAAGATATCGAGAGGTGCTATAAGACCGCTTCCGTATTCGCCGCGCCGATACTTGTCGGCGGCGGTATTATTTTGAAGATACTCGACGCTATGGCGGCCGGGACCCCGGTGGTCACGACCCCGTTCGGGAACGAAGGCATAGGCGCAGAAAGCGGCAAGGAACTATTAGTTGCCGAAGATGCCGAAGCCTTTGCCGGAGCAATAGTAAGGGTCTTAAAGGACAATAGGCTTGCGGAATGTCTGGCGGACAATGCCGGACAATTTGTCAGGGAGAGGTTCGGCAGGGAGGCTGTGATCAAGGTCATAGAGGATGCTTACTCCTATGCTGCCGGGAAAAAACTCGACTGAGAGGTTTTGCCTTTTTGCCTCCGTTGTGTTATGAATAGACAATGAATTCGACAGAGAGCGGGACAGTCACGATGCCTGAAAACATATGGATGCAGCGCCTCCTGTTGTTTTTATTTCTGCTTTCGGTTTTCCTGCTTGCATTGAATAAAGTCGAAGACACCGATGCATGGACGCATCTCAGCATCGGCAAGGTCATCTACGAGCTGAAAGGCATCCCGAAGACCGAGCCTTTTTTATTTGCGGACCCGGATGAGCCGTTCAGGTATGCTTCATGGTTGTTCGGGCTGGTTTACTACCTCCCGTATCATTTTGCGGGCATTTACGGCGTTATACTGTTCAAGGCCTTGATCGTGACGCTGGCTTTCTTTATTCTTTTCGAGGACTCGATCAAGCCTTACAGGAACCGGATGCTGGCCGCCGTTGTCCTTACCGTTATTGTCTTGGTATCGAGACACAGGTTTGTGGAGAGGCCCGACACTTTTCTCATGATATTTTTACCGTTCACTGTTTTTGCGCTGAACGCCTATAGATACGAAAACAAGAAATATTTGTACGCAATCCCGGTCATGAGCGTAATATGGGCCAACATGCATCCTAGCATCACTCTTATGTCCGTGCCTTTTGTTGCCTTTATCTGCGGGGATGTTATTGAAGGGTTTTTGAGCGAAAGGAGCGCTGTATTCAAAGACAGCGCATTGAAAAAACGGACCCTTATCATGACAGCCGTTTTCGCCGCGTCTCTTTTGTGTTCCTTGGTAAGTCCGTATTCTGTTTTTCAGTTCACCTCAGGCGCCGGAGTCTTGTCTTCAGACTGGTGGACCCAAGAGATTATCGAATTAAAGAGGCCTACGTGGGAGTTGTCAAAGACGCCTTACATCCTTACCTTGATCTTGGCCCTTTCGTTTGCCGTCAACTATAAGCGTTTTTCTTTGACGCATTTTCTGCTTGCGCTGCCTTTCGTTTATTTGGGCTTCACTGCGCTGAGGTTTGTTTTTGTTCTCGCTATCGTCGCCGGCCCCCTTATAGCCAGAAATTTGTCATGTTTTCTCGATGACCCCGAAACCCTGAAAATTTTGCGCCACAAGATTTTTCAGGGCGCTGTGATTTTTTGGATGGCCGTTTATCCGGCGCTGACTGTTTTTGCCGTTGGACCTTTTGGAGATCCTGAAAAGAGTTTTGGTTTCGGGGCCAACCATTTTTATACGCCTGAAGGGGCCCTCTCGTATATGGACAAACGCGGCATAGAAGGGAAGGTCCTTAATCAGTTCCACTGGGGCGGATACATAACATGGAGGGATTTCCCCAAAAGACGGGCCTTTGTGGACGGGAGAGGCTTGGCATCGCAGGGCCTTCTCGAAAAGGCCGAGCGCGCGCGTATGAACGAGCTTGTTATGGATGAACTCGAAAGGAAATACGGTTTTGACGCTATTTTGATCGAACCGCCTGTTTTTCAGGAAAGTTCACCGGAGGTCTTCGGCGAACAGGACGCCGCGCTTATGAGCAGCAACTGGGCGCTGGTTTATTGGGACGACAATTCTCTTTTATACCTGAAAAGAGGAGGCAAATACGAATCTGTGATAGGGGCCGACGAATACAGGTTCGTACTGCCCTCTAACGGCGAGTACGGTCTGAAGAAGAGGCTCCAGAATGGAATATCAACGCAAGGGCTTATTTCGGACATCGAGAGAAACATAAGAGAGACCGGGTCTTCGCGGGCTTACGCTTTGCTGGGACAGGTGTATAACCATGTCGGAGAATACAAGAAGGCGGTCGAAGCTTTCGGTAAAGTGCGGAAGCACATGCGTGTAAGTCATATAGTTACGGCGTATTACGGTATTGCCTTTGCCTATTACAAGCTCGGCAATTACGATGATGCAGTGCGTTTTTATAAACTCGCACTGGAATTTGAACGGAACCCCGCGACTTTGTATAACTTTGCCCTTGTTTATATACAAAAAGGGGACAAGGCCTTGGCGGTCAAGTATCTGAAAGAAGCGTTGGACGTCAATCCTAATTTTCTTAACGCTTACCTGCTGCTGCTTTCTCTATACAAAGAGCTCGAAATGGGCGACGAGGTCCGGAAGACCGAGCAGGCGTATCTCAACGCTATGAATAACGACAAAGCTGAGGTCCACTTTAAAAGAGGCGCCGATGCTTATATAAGCGGAAGGTTTAAGGAGGCGATAGATGAGTACAACCGGTCTATACGCATAAACCCGTCAAACCCCGCCCCTTACTGCAATCTCGGTTTCATCTATTTTGATATCAACAACTACGAGAAGGCTTTGCAGTATCATAAAAGGGCCATTGAAACGGACCGCTCGTTTGCAAACGCCTACTACGGGCTTGCCCTTGTCTACAGAAACCTCGGAAGGCAGGACCTCGCAAAAGAAAACTGGCAGGAATACCTGAGGTTGGAGCCTTCAGGATATTATTCAAGGAGGGCCAAAGAGGAGCTGGCGAGGATTTCCGCTAAGTAGAGTCTGTCCATAAAGTAAGCAGTCGTCATCCTCGGGCTTGACCCGGGGATCCAGAACATATTGGAGACACTGGATTCCCGATTAAGGACTTCGGGAATGACAGACGAAAAAACAGAGTTTATGGACAGACTCTAAGTAACGGGAGAGATGAAAGTTTACAGGATATCAGGCTTTTTGACTTGCTTTGGGTGTGTGATATTGCGCAGTGTGGGTTTTTCTGGCATCACGGGTATTTATAGTATAGTGCCTGTTCTTTTCTATGTTTTTGGTGCAACTTGCTGAAAATAAGGTGTTAATAGGTTGTTGTTTACATTTGCAGAGTTGCTTTTTTCTTGTTGGTAGGTTGTTTTTTAGATGGCATAATATTTGCAAGTTAATTATTAATCAGTTTGAAAAAAAATATAAGGAAGGTGATGAAGGAACGGGGGTTGGGGAAGTAAAGAGGTTAAAAATTAATAAGGATTTAAATTTTAATATCGAATAAATAAGGAGGGTAAGGAAAATGAAAACAAGAATAGTACTAATAACAATCGTGGCAATATCGCTTCTGGTAACAGGTATTGCTATGGCCGGCATCAAGAACTCCAAACATGACCTGTCTTCAGGCAGCACCACGACAAGTCAAAAGTCCGATGTTGTAGGTAGCGGTGGCACCGACCAGCTCTGCGTTTTCTGTCATACGCCGCATAACGCAACCGCAGGCTTCAATCCTCTCTGGAACAAGAGCCTTAACTCGACAACTTATGCTACATACGGCACGACAATCAACGGTACTGCCAACGTAGCTGGCACACTCTCAGGCGTAACCAAGGCATGTCTTTCCTGCCATGACGGAGTAAACGCTATCAACTCTGTTGTAAACTTGGGCGGCGCTGCATCGAACGTTAAGATCTCCGGCGCAGCTGCCGGCGCAGTAACGATTGCTACTGCAGGCAATCTCGGCACAAACCTTACAAACGACCATCCTGTTTCTTTGACTTACATTGCAGGTAATGCAAGCCTTAGGGCGCTTTCAGGAACCGGTTCTACCAGCGTTGTTAAGGTGAGCGCGAATGCAACGGCAGGCACCGACCTGCCGGTTGGAAGCGGAGCAGCCGCTAAGGTTGAGTGCTCGAGCTGTCACGATCCGCACGGCACAGGCAACGGCTATTTCCTCAGGGCAACAACTAACCAGAGCAACATCTGCCTCGTATGCCACAATAAGTAGTTTGAAAATGATCCGAAAAAGGTGGGATGAAAATCCCACCTTTTTTTTTGTTTCAAAAATTTTGAAAGCCGGATTCAGGCGTAAGGTTTTGTTGATTTGCGGCTTGATTTGCATGTTCCGGAAGTTGTATTTACGGTAAGGTTTATGGCTCCTGTTTTAGCTGTCTCATAGCATATAACGTATCTATAATTAAACTTTGACATATATGCGCTAAAATGTTAAATTGTTTTACCTTCAAAAAAAATGCAAAGAGGTGGTATTTATGTCGCCTTTCAAAAGAAAATCAGCAGCGCTATTTCAGGCGGTTGTTTTTATGTTTATTATGGGCTGCGCGGGTGCGCCTCCTGCTCCGCCTGATGAGGGCGTTCATTTTTGGCCGATGCCGCCCGATGAGCCTAAGATAGCTTATATATCGAGTTCTTTCGGAGAATCCAACTATAAGAAGCTCAGCTTTATGCAGGAGCTTCTCGGGGATGAGGAGTTGGTGGTCAATAATTTCACAAAGCCTTACGGGGTCAGTGTTTATAACGATAAGATGTATGTCACGGACACGGTCGCCCGTCTCGTGTTCTGTGTCGACCTGAAAGAAAAGAAGATCACATTTGTCGGCGGGGAATACTCCGTGCCTACCGGCGTTGCCGTGTCTTCCGACGGCATTGTTTTCGTAGCTGACGCAAAACAGCAGAAGGTCTTGGGATTTGACGCCTCTAATAAACTCAGGATCGCAATAGGCAAGAAGGGTGAACTTGGACAGCCGGGCGGGGTCATTGTAAACAACCGGCTCGGCAGGCTTTATATCGTTGACAGCCATAAGCATCAGGTGCATGCGTATAGCTTGAAGGGAGAATATTTATTCTCGTTCGGGAAAAGGGGAGTGGAGGACAGCGAATTTAATTTTCCTTCGAATATAGCCTTGGACAGAAGAAATAACAATATCTGTGTAGTCGATACTCAGAATTTCAGGGTGCAGTGCTTTGACAAGGACGGTAAATTTGTTCTCAAGTTCGGACAGATAGGCAATGCGCCGGGCACTTTTTCTAGACCTAAAGGCATAGGCATTGACAGCGAAGGGAATATTTATGTGATTGACGCGGCCTTTGATAATTTCCAGATATTTAACGAAAAGGGCGAGCTTTTGCTGGCAGTCGGCAGCGCGGGGATCGATCCGGGCAGGTTTTCGATACCTGCTGGAATGTATATCGACGAGAACGACAGGATATACGCTGTTGACACAGGCTCAAAGAGGGTACAGATTTTTCAGTACATGAGCCAAGCATGGAAAAAGGCGAATCCTGAAGAATACAAGAAATATCTGCTCAAATGAAAATATATACTAACAAGGCCATAAGTAAGACATCATGTGCCGTCATTCCCGCGAAGGCGGGAATCCAGTGTTTTCAAGGTGTTCTGGATTGCCTGATCAAGTCGGGCAATGACAATGAATGCGGCTTTGCTTATGGTTTCCTTACTAAGCTGATATTGATCGTATTTGTTTTATCAGGGTTGTTTTTCGCGGGAACATCTCCCGCGGAAGAACAGCCGCAGGAACAGGACATGTTCAAGTCCGCTGTTTTGGTCAATGATGCTCCGATAAACAGGGGCGATATTTTGATAGAGGTAAACAAACTTGTCCCCCTCGAATCGTATCACCGGAGCATGAGCGAAGAGAAGATGAAAGAGGTGGAGGAAAAGGCGATAGAGAGCCTGATATACAGGGAGTTGTTTTATCAGGAGGCGAAAAGACTCGGGCTTAAGGCCGATAAGAAAGAAGTGAAGAGGATTTATGATATTACGCGCTCTTCCTACTCTTCTAGGAAGACCTTTGAAACTGCCCTTAAAAATTCCGGACTGACCAAAGATTCCTTGATGTTGAGAATAGAGAAGGACTTTTTGGTTGCGGCGCTTTACAAGCAGGAAGTTACGATGGTTTACAGCGACGCGGACCTTGAGAGTTTCTACAAAAAAAACCTCGATAAGTTCAAGCAGCCCGAAGGCGTGAGGGTAAGGCATATTTATGTTCAGGTCGACCCTTCGCAGCAGGAGGCGTACAAAAAGGCCAAAGCAAAGATCGAAGAGGCTGTCGCCAAGATCAAAGCGGGTGAGGATTTTGCGAAGATAGCCTACGAATATTCGAGCGATCCGAGCAGGGTAAAAGGGGGGGATGTCGGTTTGCTCCATAAGGGCATGATCCCAGTGCCCGAGATCGAAAAAGTCGCGTTCTCCCTGCCTATAGGCCAGATGAGCGGCATAATGGAAACCGAAATGGGGTATCACATCATACGGGTGGAAGAAAAGAGGCCTGAAAGGCAGGTGCCTTTTGCCGAGATAAAAAACAAACTCCACAAAGAGCTTAAGGACAAGGCGGAGAAAGAGAAGTTGGATACCCTCAAAAAGAGGCTGCGGGAGAATGCCGTCATTAAGCGTCTTTAGTGAAAAATACGGAAGAGGGCAGGGGAAAGAGTGAGGGTAAAATGGGTTTGCCTTTTTTTTATATTTTTGATTTTCCCCACACCTGTCTTTGCCAAGAAGCTTTCCGGTTCTATTGATTTGTCGTATCAGAAAGATAAGATCTACGACAGCGGTTCAAAAAGCAAGAAGACCATATTCACTCAGGATTATAAGATCGTGTACAACAGCTTCCTTTATACCCCCCGTTTTTTAAATTATACGATAGACGCCGAGTTTAAGAGGGACCGCACAAAAGATACCACCGATTTTTCGTCGGGGGCTTCCACTGTTGACAGCCCGGCCTTGAATTTCAGGCTTAATTTCCTTGGGGGCACGCGATATCCCGTCACGGTCTATAAAGAAAGACAATCCGCCATGACCGACAGTACGACCACTGCTACGAATATCCTTACGCGCACAAAGACCGACAGGCAGGGCATTTACGGCAGTTATTTTATGAAGAAAAGCCTTTTGAACCTGAAATACGATCTGCGTCAGGACAGGACCAATTCTACGACAAGCTTCGGCTCGGGCGGCGGGGCGTTAACTCAGACGACTACCGGCAGGTATTCTTTCGGTTTCGATAAGACCTTCGATGTGAACAAGGTGAGGAATGCGGGGACCGCCATGGCCAATTATACCTACACGCAAACAAAGGACAAGGTGAACAATCAGTTTGACGGTATTCATGCGATAGATGGAAGTCTTGGCGGCCTCAGGCCTACAAAGAACAGTAGTTTTAACATGAGCGCGAATTACTCTCATAACAACCCGTCGCAGATGACGACATACACAAGCAATATGTATTACAACTACAACAAATCGGCGAATTATACCCTAAGCTCCTCGATGTACCTGAACCGTCTTGTCGATAGGACTTCCGACACCAACTATTCGACGCTTTATCTGAGTTCGAGTTACAAGATCAGTGAATCTCTTAACACAAACCAGAACGTGGTGCTTTACAGAAGGCTGGGGAAGGGCAGCGAGACTACCGAGTCCGGCTCGTTGACGCTTGCTTTCTCCAAACCCGTATACGGGTTTGGTTTTTATGCGAACAGTTCCGTCTATGGTTCTGCAACACAAATGCTCGGAGAGTCCCATACAAACACTCAGTCATATTCGGCCAGCGCAGGTTTTTCTAGGACCGTGCCTATTAAGACGGCCCAAGCCAGTTTCAGGGGGTCCTATTCGATATCCGGGGGGCATCCTTCGAGCAGGTCCTATATGTACACGGTCGGCACAGGCATATCGTTAAGGCTGTTCAAGAATGTTAATCTCCAATCCAATATCGACAAGAACCAAACGGATACGTTTACAAGTTCAAGCTCCAATATAGCAAAGACAACTGTTTTTGCAAACACCCTGTCTTATTCTGTGCCCCTCGGCCTGAAGGGGGCCGTCGGCGTAAATTTCGGCGCTGCGTACACGGACGAAAAGTTGCCTAATAAAACCTACACTTCAGGGCTGACCCTTTCTTATGCGGTATTAAAGGGGCTGGTTTTGAGGTCCGATCTTGCGTATATCGAGGATACGCGCTCCGAGTCTGAAACTAAATCGTTAGGTATGAGTTTGCATTATGAACGCAAGAAGTTTAAGATCGCCTTTGACAACAGATTAATGCAAACATCGGACCATAACAATAAAAAACTTAACGCTTCGACAACGG
The DNA here is from genome assembly GCA_004321915.1 of Nitrospirota bacterium. GTDB lineage: Bacteria > Nitrospirota > Thermodesulfovibrionia > Thermodesulfovibrionales > Dissulfurispiraceae > MYbin3. The sequence goes on along the minus strand of SCQE01000074.1, from coordinate 33,466 downwards.
TAAAGGCTTCGAGGGCTTTCTAGATATGGTTTGCAATTATCCTAACTGGTTCTTTCTCACTTCAAGTGGGTAAGTTCCTCTCCCTTGAGGTGAGAGGGGAGGGAGAGGGTGATTAAATCGATGGCAAAAGGATTAACACAGCTTGCAAAAGGCCTGAGAAAAAGGTCAACGGATTTGGAGTTGCTGTTATGGAGCCGTTTGCGGGCAGGCCGTTTTGAAGGTATGAGGTTTAGACGGCAGCACCCTATTGGAAAGTATATTGCCGATTTTGTTTGCCTTGAAAAAAGGCTGATTATTGAATTGGATGGCGGTCAGCATGCTTTGCCGGATGAAACTCTGAAGGACGGGCAAAGAGATGCTTGGCTTGAAAAAGAAGGCTACACTGTTATTCGTTTTTGGGATAACGAGGTTTTTACGAATACAAGCGGAGTTCTTGAAACAATAAGGGAGAGGCTTCATAGGACACCCTCCCCTCAATCCCCTCCCCTCAAGGGAGGGGAAGAAACTACCCACACAAGATGAGAAAGAGCTGAAAAACTCTGTGAACTATGTGGTTCAACTGACGTATAATAATTTGAACTGTGAGGTGATTATATGAAGACCAAGGGAATGACATTTTTTATAATTCTTGCGACATTTTTCAGCCTCGGTATGGGGCCGCGCATCGATGAAGGCAAAAAGAGCGAGCCGTTGTTCTGGCCCCCGCCGCCCCATGAGGCCAAGATAGAATTCCTATATACGGTATCGAAGCCGGATGACATGCAGATCAAAAAAGGCTTTTTCCAGAAGCTTAAGGAATTCATAATCGGGGAAGAAAACGAAACTCTTATCAGGCCTTTCGGGATTGCCGTCGATGATACGGGCAAGCTTTATGTGACCGATAGGGCGAACAGTTCGGTCAATATTTTCGATCCGAAAGAGGGGAAGTTTTCTGCCATTGAAGGGGTGGGCAGCAAGAGGTTCGAGTCGCCCCTAGGTGTTGCTGTCGATGCGGATGGAAATCTTTACATATCGGATTCCGTACTGAGGCGCGTATATGTTTTTAATGGAAAAGGGGCGTTAATCGGAGAGATCGGTTCCGAAAAGGTCCTGCAGAGGCCTGCCGGCATAGCAATAGATAAGAAAGCACGCTTGCTTTATGTTATAGATGTGCTCGAAAGTAAAATTCATGTGTATGGACTTGACGGCAGGTACCAAAAAGCTATAGGCGCATTCGGCGACGGGGATGCCCAGTTCAACCGGCCCACTTCGATGACTATAGGTAACGACGGGAATCTGTATATAGTCGACGCTATGAACAGCCGTATTCAGGTTTTAGACAAAAACGGGAAATTCATTTCACAGTTCGGCAAAAGGGGAGACGTGTCCGGTTCCTTTGCGAACCCGAGGGGAATAGCGCTCGATAGTGATGGGAATATATACGTTACGGACACACTGTTCGAAGTGGTCCAGATATTTGACCGCACAGGACGGCTTTTGCTGGTCCTAGGACAGAGGGGGACAAGTGCAGGCGAGTTTTCGATCCCTGCTGGTGTTGCCGTTTCGAATGATGATATAATATACGTAGCCGATTCTTACAACCAGAGAATTCAGGTTTTTAAATATTTAAAAGCCGGATCGAAGAAAAATAAGTAAAATGGCTTGTTTCTTGCATCGTTTTTTTATGGGGAATTGTTTTCGAATAATGGAGGACATTTTCTTAAAATGAAAAATTTTGTAAAGATATTAATCGTTTTCGTAATGATGGGAACTGCAGTTCTGTCTTTTGCAGGGAGCGCTTTTATTACCAATACAAAGCACAACCTTTCTAAAAACGCGCTCGGTGTTGCGATAAAATCAGGCACAGAAACCGAGATATGCGTGTTTTGCCACATACCTCACGGCGCAAGGCCGTCGGTTCCTTTGTGGAGCCACGAGATGACAGCCTCGGCATACACATCCGGTCAACTCTATGACAGCGATTATCTGTACAGGTTCGGATATAATATCCCTACGACACTCGGTTCTCTGCCGAATGAGGCAGGGTATCTGTCCCGCCTCTGTCTTTCTTGTCATGACGGCACAGTCGCCTTAGGCTCCATTCATATGCTGCGTGGTATTACCGCGACCCCCGGTACGCCTATAATCGGAGATGTAAGCGGCACCGGCACAACAGGTGGGTATCTTACAGCTTCGTCATCGTCTTTTCTAGGCACTAACCTGAGGGATGACCACCCTATCGCCATAGAATACGATCCGACAAAGACCAAGGCCTTCGGAAGCGGCACGAGAGGCATAGAACTGAACAATACCGCGCCTTCGATAACCCCCTCGCCTTATACCGGCGTTAAACTGTTTAAACCTTCAGGCGGAAATGTTAAGGGGCATGTCGAATGCACCTCCTGTCATGACCCGCACAACGACACTAACGGCCAGTTCCTTACTGCCGGAAAGCTGAACGGCGCTCTCTGCACCACCTGCCACCAGAAGGTCGGTTGGAGCGCCGGCATTCATAAGACGTCAACGGTTGCCATAGATAACAGCGGAGATAATTCATCGTTGGCGATACCCGGAAGTACGATAGCCGAGGCGTCCTGTCTGGCCTGTCATAAGTCTCATTCAGGGTCCGGGACCCCGTATCTTTTGAGGAAGATAGAGGAGAACTCATGTTTTAACGGCACATCAGCATCGTGCCACGGAGCAAGCGCTACAGCCGGCAATAAGAAGATTGAATCTGTTTTTACAAAGACATACAAACATCCTGCCACCACTATAAGCGGTAAGCATACAAATCTGGATGTGCTTTATCCTACTACACTTTATGCTACAGGAGACACTCGTGGTGTCAAAGGCCTCGGATGGGGCGCTGATGTTAAGCATTCTGAGTGTGTTGACTGTCATAATCCTCATAAAGCGTCAAACACCCCGGCGCGTCTTTTGGCCGGTTCGTGGTATCCGTCTTCAGTGGACAGCACATCAAACCAGATAAGTAAATCAGGCGCATTGCCCGGAGTGACAGGGATCGAACCGGGGTGGGCAGGAACTTCGACCACTTATACATGGGTCCAAGCTTCGTCTTATACCACTTACGAATCTTCCGTGTATGAGTATCAGATATGCCTGAAGTGCCACTCGTCTTATGCTCTGGGTACGGCAAGCTCGACGCCTGTTTCAGGTTATCAGAGTCTTTCGGATCCGACGAATGTTTATTTTACCGATGTGGCATGGGAGATTAACCCGCGTAATATGTCGGGGCATCCGGTCATGACAGGGTTGAATAATTTTTACAACTCAAGTATACCGAAGCTTTTAACCGCAGGGCAGATGAAGGCCCCGTGGAACATTAATGTCGGCACGCAGACCATGTATTGCAGCGACTGCCACGGCGCAGATTCCGAAACCGGCACAGATTCGAGGGGCCCGCATGCGTCAAATAGAAAGTTTATGCTTAAGGGCACTGGGCAGTACTGGCCTAAAAAATCTGATGGAACTACGTACTGGAAATTGAGTGATTGGAAAGCTGGAGCAACCGATTTGTTTTGCAATAACTGTCATGCTTCTTCTAATGAGGTCCATGCTCCTACAGCTAACAACACGGTGCATGACAACTATTTATGCGTGAACTGTCATGTTGCCGTGCCGCATGGCGCAAAGCGTTCGAGGCTTATAGGTTACTCTTCGGAAGTTATGCCTTATAATGATAACAATACCAATGCCTTGAAGATACAAGGTTTTAGAAAGGCTTCAAGTCCGACAAACTATGTGAAGGCAGATTGCAATACGAGTTGTCATGTCGTTACGAACCCCGGAACTCCTAATTGCGGCGGCTTCGGCTGCGATCCTTAGTCTGTTTTTGTAAATTTTTTTTCTTTTGTGGTATCTTTATAAGTCTGTTTTTCAGGTAATCAACTGCTGTTTTACGGCAGGCAATATAGCGTAAGGGGGGATTATGGTTTTTCTCAGGTTTTTTGTTTTTGCTGCAGCGGTCATTTTACCGTTGAGCGCATTTGCTGCAGGAGGGCATGACGGGCTTGTTTGCACCGGCTGCCACAGTATTCACGTTGCAAAAGACTCTATTATTTTTGCGGTTTCGGCGAACAAATCGGACATCAACCCGAAGACAAAACAGTCGTACACCGAGATAACGGCGCTGTGTTTAGGTTGTCATCAGGCCCCGGACAAGGGCGGCATGGGTATTAAACCGATTGCAGGCCACATGAGTCATCCTTACGGCATTAAGAACATCAACTCCAAGATTGCGCGGGTCCCGGAGGACCTTGTAAGGGAAGGCAAATTCGAATGCGTAGGCTGTCATGACCCGCATCCGTCTAACACCAATTACAGGTATCTGAGAACGGATACAGCCAACGGCTCGAAAATGGACAGTTTCTGCGCGGTTTGCCATCCGATGAAGGCAGACCCGAAGGTTGCAGGCCAGAGACCGAGCTTTTTTGACAGTATGAACGAAAAATTGTTCGGTTCTATGACGGATTCTTCTTCCCACTCGGCTGAAAAACCTGCTGCGCCGAAGAGCGAAAAGACCAAAAAGAGGTAGAATATGTTCATCGAGGAGCGTTCATGTAGTTATGGACGCTCCTCGATGATAAATAAACAGATATTCCAAGAACTTTCCTTTTTATTACATTTTCCAAACAAGAGACATAGTCATTTCTTAATTAGGGTCTGTCCATAAAGTAAGCAGTCGTCATCCTCGGGCTTGACCCGGGGATCCAGAACATATTGAAAACACTGGATTCCCGATTAAAAACTTCGGGAATGACAGAAGAAAGAACAGAGTTTATGTACAGACAATATATAACAATGAGTTTTTCATCAGTGCTGTGTGAAAACACGCAATATGTTTTTGTTTCATTAATGAATGCTAAAAAATAACTTGCTTGTTTGCCTATTGATTTTTAAGAATATTTGCTGAAATGCTAAATAAAAAACGAAATAATAAAATCAGGAATGTATCTTGCATATAATATTATCGAGTTTGGAAGAAGGAGGGCAAAGATAATGAAAGTCGGAGCGAAAAGAAGAGTCCTAGTAGTCGGTTTAATGATTCTTTCTATGCTCGGCATGGCCGTAGTTGCCCAGGGCACAATCTTAAATTCAAAACATGACCTTTCAAAGTCCGGCGGCGCAATAGGCGTATGCGCTTTCTGTCATACCCCCCACTTTGCGAGTTCTGTAACAGACGTAAAACCTCTTTGGAACAGGGCATTGCAGTCGTTCAGTACATATTCCATGTATGATAGCCCCACATTTACTCATCAAAACGCAACACCGTCAACAGCATCACTTATGTGTCTGGGGTGTCATGACGGTATAAACAGCGCTGCCCCGACAGAGAGTAAGCATGTTCTTCTTAATGTAGGAGGATCTAAATACACCTTCAGCACTAATTTTGCTGATGCTAACGTTAATTGTAACAGTTGTCACGTAGGAGGCACATCATCTCTCAAGCAAAACCTGCAGATGGGATGGTGGTATAATCCGGATCTTAGCGGTGGTGCGGCTGCTCCCCTTACTATTCCCGGTTACGAAAAAAATGTTATTAATGGAATAAATCTTACTGACGACCATCCTATTTCGATGGTGTATCCTTCTAACAGTCAGTTTGTAGCGGCAGTAAGCGGTAAAGTTGACACCCTGCCTTTATACGGTGCCAGCAAAAATATGGTCGAATGTCCGAGTTGTCACGACCCGCATAACACAACAAACGGTCTGTTTTTAAGGAAGTCAAACGCAGGAAGCGCTCTCTGCCTGACATGTCATATAAAATAGCCTGCTGAGGGCTGTTTGTATGACATGTTTTCCCGGTAAATAAATTTTTGGTTTTATCTCTTTTTGCCTAAAATAGTCTCTATGTTATAATTACATCCGATGCTCGCACTATTTCTTAAACGTTCTTTTTCCAATCAAAAAAAAGCTATGTTTTTTATGGTTTTTTCCGTAGCCATAGGCACGGCTATGGCAGCCTCTCTTATTGCGCTTTCCATGGACGTCAGCAGCAAGGTTTCGAATGAGTTGCGGGCTTTCGGGGCCAATATACTTGTTGAGCCGAAGATCGAAGGTCTGGCCGATATAACGGGACAGAAGAGGTATCTCAGACAGGATGATATTGTAAAGAGCAAGGTGATTTTCTGGCGGCATAATATATTGGGGGTTGCGCCTTTTTTGGAGTCTGAGGCAACGTCCGTGTTTGGCGGGAAGAAAGAGCATGTTAAGTTGCTGGGGATTTGGTATTCAAAGAAACTGCCGCTTCCGGGTGAAACCGAAACTTTTGAAGCCGGTGTGAAATCTGTTTCTCCGTGGTGGAACGTTAACGGCGCTTGGCCTGATTCAAACAGTAGGAATGTTGCTGTCGGGGTCTCGTTTGCATCGAGGTCCGGCGTAAAAAAAGGTGATTCATTGAAGTTGGACGGCGCTGATTTTGTGGTATCCGGGATTGTGGATACAGGGGGGGCTGAGGACGATCAGGTCCTTATGGATATCGATACGTTACAGGAATTTAAGGGGTTAAGGGGCAAGGTCTCAAAGGTGCTTGTAAGCGCCCTTACAACGCCTATGGATGAATTCGCATATAAGGACCAAACCACTATGAGCAAGGCCGAATACGAGAAGTGGTATTGCACAGGATACGTGACATCCATAGCAAAACAGCTTGAAGAGGTCTTTCATAACTCTAGGGTCAAACCGATATGGCAGGTTGCGGCCACAGAAGGCAAGGTGCTAGAAAAGTTGAGCTTTTTGATGTACCTGCTCTGCTTTATTTCTCTTTCCGCTTCCGCGCTCGGGGTATCCACAACGATGATAATGAGCCTCTTGAGAAGGGTTGACGAAATAGGCTTGATGAAGGCGGTAGGTGCGGACAGCGCAAAGATAATAGCTATTTTTTTATCGGAAGGAGTTGTTATCGGCATAGCGGGAGGTTTTGCAGGGTACTTGCTTTCGATAGGCGCAGCTAAATTTATAGGCATCAAGGTCTTCAATACGGCTTTCGAGCATAGGGCTGTTTTGTTTCCTGTTGCGCTCGGAAGCGCGCTTTTTATTTCTCTCAGCGGCATGGTCCTTCCGATAAAGCGGGCGTTGAGGATAAAGTCTGCTGTTGTGCTTAAGGGGTCTGAGTGAGGACATCCAAGAGGCGCTCATTTATGGTCTTTTTTAAAAAATCTATTTCCGAAAGAAAAGGCCGCGTTGCCATAGCCTCTTTTGCCGTTGTTTTGGCGGTCACCGCGATTACAGGTCTACTGGGGATTACTGTTGGAATAAGGGAAAAGCTGGGAACGGAACTGAGGGCCTATGGAGCGAACATCGTGGTCTATACCGAAGCAGGGGCGTATTTGACTGAAGATTTTGGAGCGCGCATATCTGCCATGTCGAATGTGGAGGAAGCGACTTCTCAACTTATGGCGAACGTTGTTTTTGAAAATATGTCTTTTGAGTCCGTGGGACTGGACTTCCAACAGATAAAAGGAAGAGGCTGGCGGCTATCGGGCAACTGGCCGAAGGAGCAGGGAGAAATACTTGTAGGTATAAATTTAAAGAGCGCGTTGAAACTCGAAGCGGGTAAAAGGATAAAGCTTGTCGGTCAGGGAAACAGCGGTCCCGGCAAGGAATTTTTAGTGGCGGGTTTTGTAGAGATGGGAGGAAATGAGGACAATGCCTTTATCTTGTCTCTTCCGGATTTATGGAGCATTACAGGCCTTGCTCCGAAAGTAAGCGCCGTTCTGGTAAGGGGTATGCCCGGCGCGCTCGATGCCGTTGTTGCGAATATCAAAAGGGACTTTAAAGACGTTTCAGTAAAGACCATGCGCCAAGTTGCTGTTGCAGAGGACTTGCTGCTTCAAAAGATCCAGCTATTGCTGGCCCTTATCACCATAGTGGTCCTATTTTCAGCTTCGGTCAGTGTTGCAAGCACTATGGGGGCGACTGTGCTTGAACGTAGAAAGGAGATAGGGCTTATGAAGGCAATAGGCGCTACAAAGAAGGAAATTGGTCTCTTTTATAAAGTTGAAGCGGTCTTTATAGGTCTCTGCGGCGGAATAGGGGGTTTTATAATAGGGTTTGCAGTAATTCAGGCTGTTTCGAAAGGCGCGTTCAATTCGTTCGTAAACATTCCCTTTTATATTTTCGGGGCAGCTGTTTCTATCGGGGTTGCCGTGTCCGTATTTTCAAGTCTGATACCGGTAAGAGGCGCCTTGAAATATAATTCTGCCGCAATTCTGCGGGGTGATTAGATAGAGTCTGTCTATAAATTAAGCAGTTGTCATCCTCGGGCTTGACCCGGGGATCCAGAACACCTTGAAAACACTGGATTCCCGATTAAGAACTTCGGGAATGACAGACGAGAGAACAGAGTTTATGGACAGACTCTAAATAGAGGAGCGATATGGCTTTTATAAAACTGGATAGCGCATCAAAAATCTATGAAACTGCCCAAGCCCTCCGTGGTGTCGACCTTGAGGTCGAGCAGGGACAGTGGCTGAACATTGTAGGGCCGTCCGGTTCGGGTAAAAGCACATTGTTGAATGTCATAGGGGGGCTCGACAGCCTCAGCAGCGGTAATGTGGTCATTGACGGCGCCGAAATAACCGGCCTTTCGGAAGATGCGATGGCTGTTTTCCGGAGAGAGCGCATAGGCTTTGTTTTTCAACAAGCGCATCTTATTCCATATCTGAATGCGGTCGAGAATGTGATGCTTTCACAGTATTTTCACAGTATGTCGGATGAGGACGAGGCCATAGAGGCGTTGAAGAGGGTAGGTCTGGGGCATCGGTTGACTCACAGGCCGTCCCAGCTTTCTGGCGGCGAACAACAGCGTGTATGTATAGCGAGGGCCTTGATAAACAGCCCGAAGCTGCTGCTGGCCGACGAGCCTACCGGCAATCTTGACAGGGAAAATACGCGTATCATTCTGGAGCTTCTCAAAAAACTCCATCAGGAAGAGCATTTTACCATAATCCTTGTGACGCATGATCCCTTCGTATCTCAATGGGGCCAGCGTATAATTACGATGGAGGATGGTAAGATAAAATGCGATGAGTTCATCTGTTATTTATGAAGCCTTTTGGGTCGGCCTGAAGGAGGCCCTTAAGGCCGGACTCGTCTGGATTGTCCTGTTTTCATTCCTCCAAGTTATCGATAGAAAAAAACTTTCGGGATTTTTCCTATACGGCATTTTGCTTGCGCTGATATGCCCGCTGTACGTTTTTACCTTGCCGGTAACACCGCAGTTAAAGGAGCTGATAAGCAGATCTATCGACACCTCGTTCGCCCTGTTTTTCATTTTGAGCGCTTTTTTGCTTGCGCACGGTTCAGGGATGAATCTTTTAGGGGCAATAGAACGCGCCTTCGGGAAGACCGTTATTGCTGCGCCTGTATTGCTCTTACTGTCCGCGCTTTATTTCGCGCCTGATTTTGCGGGCAACTCGGTTTTTTTGATGGAGCTGGCCGAAGTGAAAGAGAGTCCGGCTGCCGTTTATATTTCAGCGACAGCGGGTATTGTGTTCGGATTGGCCGCATTTTATGCTGCAAGAAAAAAAATCCGCGTTGATTTTATAGGTAGCTTTTTCGGTTTGCCGCAGTTGTTTCTCTTTATTGCGATGATCAAGCTGTTGGGCGGGGGTATAAAAGGGTTTTCTGGCATATCTTTGATACCCTCGGTCCAGACAGGCTTCATGAAATTTTTTCATGATTTTGTCCATCAGGTTTTTGTGATACTGATGGTGCCGGACCACCCGTTGCTTAAGACCACCGCATGGAATTTCATAGGAATATTGTTCGGCCCTAATTTCTCGTCCGTGGCCGCTCTTGCGGCGCTCCTTGCCATCCCGATGCTTTTTTTGTCGCATAGTTTTTTAGGGCCTGTTCCCGAGCCTGAGGCTGAAACCCCGGCAGACAGGAGAAAAATAAAGGGCCTTTTCATGTCGGACAGGAAAAGAAAGGCCGTGTCTGTTTTGCTTTTTGTGATTTTTATTGTTGTTGCATGGTTTTCGGAAAGCGGCGAGAATATTTCGAAACTTTATATACCTAAGCCGAGGCCGGTCGTAGAAGATAAGGGCACGGTAATGATACCACTGAAAGATCCTACTATGGATGTCAGGGACGGCGCGCTTTATAAATTCTCTTTGAGTTATCGGGGCGAAGAGATGCGTATTTTGGTGATAAAAAAAGATGACGGCAAACTTTCGGTATGTCTCGATGCGTGCGAGATATGCCCTCCGAGGGGTTATGGCCAGAAGCAGGGTTTTGTTGTCTGTATTTATTGCAATACGCCGATACCTGTAGCGACACTGGGACAGCCGGGCGGCTGTAATCCCATCCCATTGCATGTTTTGATCGACGACAATTTCATAAGGATCGACGTATCGGAGATATTGCAAAAATGGGACTATGTAAAATCGGGCAAGGGCAAAGAGTCGGTCAAATGAGCTTATTGAGAAAGATCTTCGATATCTTGTCTTCAAAGCGGCTTCTGTTCCTGCTTTTCGGTTTGTGGGCGGCTTACTATATCGTGCTTTCCGTATGGAACCAAGAGTCTTTTGCCCACTTTGTTATGGATCTTAAGCATAAACCGCTTTATCAGATACCGTTTGTTCTGTTTATTGTTTGCGGTTATCTCCGGATCGTCGCCGATGCGGCGCATTTTATCGGGCGTGGGATTTTACTAAGATATAACTTAACAAAGCCGCACAAATCACCCTCCCCTTCATCCCCTCCCCTCAAGGGAGGGGAACTAATACAACCCTCTCCACTCGCGGGAGAGGGCGAGGGTGAGGGGGCTTTGCTTGTGAATTTCTTAGTATTTGTGATCGGGCGTCTTATGTTGCCGTTGGGCCTGATGCTCTTTCTGACAGGTTTTTACATAAGCATTACGGAACGCGGCTTTGAATGGATTATGATTGCCGAGGGGCATAAAATAAAACCAGCTTGGAGCGCGCAGGAGTTGACTGTTAGACGGATAAAACCCGGAATCGGTGAAGATAGAGTCGACAGAAAGGATAATAACCTGATTTTTGCGCATGAGCCCAAGGTGACCGTTGCCGATCCGCAAATGAAGCTGTATGATATAGGCGCATTTCCCCCTGCTAAAATAGGCAATACATATATGCATATCCTTAATTTCGGGCTTGCGCCGGGGCTTATTATTTCTCATGAGGGGGACAAGAAGGATGAGGGATACATTCCTCTAAGGATCATATCGCCCGGAAACAGCGATACTTTTAACCTGCCGGGGCATCCTTACAAGATACAGATGGAGCTTATTGAAACAATAGACATAACAAAGCCGCTTTACGGCATAAAGGTCTATAAGGACGAAATGGTCGTAAAAGAACTGCATACAAGAGACCTGTTTGAAATAGACGGGATTACGGTCGAGGTCAAACAGCCTATTTTCTGGGTGATGATAGAAGCGGTCAAGGACCACGGGGTCCTGTTCGTAATTTTCGGAGGGCTGCTTGTAGTTATAGGCGGGCCTTTATATTTTTTATCGCTGTTAATCGAGCGGCGTATAATCCGTCGGCGGTTTATCGATTCAAAATAGCTGGAGTATTAAGGTATAATATCAAAATTTGTTTTCGAAGGAAATAATTTGAAAAAAATACTTTTTATAACACCGCCTTTTCATGCAGGCGTCGTAGAGGTTGCCGGTAGCTGGATTCCTCTTTATTTCGTCTATCTTGCGGCAGCAGCTAGGAATGCGGGTTTTGAAGCCGAGATATACGACGCCATGACCAAAAAGGTGGGCTATCCCGAGATAGAGGAGAGGATTGTTTCTTCGAAACCGGATTATGTCGCTGTTTCTGCCATAACCTGCACCAGCCCGGATGCGGTCAAGGTCATCGAACTCGCCAAACGCATCGGTCCCGGAACAAAGACCATTCTCGGCGGCGTGCATGCCACTTTTATGTACGACGAGCTTTTTAATCTGACCGAGGCTTTGGATTATATAGTATGCGGCGAGGGAGAAATCACTATCGCAGAGTTGCTGAAGGTGTCCGCATCAGGCGGAGATCTCTCATCCGTTGAGGGTATAGTTTTCAGGGACGGGGACAAGATAATAAAGACAACTTCGCGCAAGCGAGTGGAGGACCTCGATTCCCTGCCATTGGCGTGGGATTTATTGGATTGGAACGATTACACCTATTATGTAATTCCGGGCTCTAGGCTTGGGGCCATAGACACGTCGAGGGGCTGCGACAAGGAATGCACTTTTTGCTCCCAACAGAAGTATTGGGAGCGTACTTGGAGGGCAAGGTCACCTGAGTCGATAATAAAAGAGCTCGAGACCCTAAAACGCGATTACAGCGTCGATATCGTACTGTTTACGGACGATTATCCGACCCCTGACAGACAGCGTTGGGAGAGGCTGCTGGATCTAATGATCGAAAAAAATCTCGGCATTAAGATATTGATGGAAACTAGGGCCGCAGATATAATCAGGGACAAGGACATACTGCATAAATACAGGGACGCGGGCATAATACACATTTATGTCGGCACCGAATCGACCCAGCAGGAAAGTCTCGATCTGATAAAAAAGGACTTGAGCGTCGAGGAAGCTATCGAGTCGCTGAATCTTCTCAGGGATTTCGAGATAATGACCGAGACTTCCATGATACTCGGGTTCCCTGATGAGACCATGGAAAGCATAGAGAAAACGCTTGGCCTTGCGATTGACTTCAATCCCGATTTCGCGCATTTTCTTGCGATAGCGCCGTGGCCTTACGCGGATATCTACAATGAGCTTAAGGATTATATAGAGGTGACGGACTACACCAAATACAATCTGATAGATCCTGTGATAAAGCCTAAGAATATGTCGCTAAAGGAACTCGACTCGGCGATTGTAGAATGCTACCGTGGCTTCTATATGATGAAGTTCAACGAAATGCTCGAAGAGAAATCACTTTTCAAAAAGAAATATATGATGACCGCCATGAAACTTATGATGAACAACTCGTTCATCAAAAAGAAGATGGGAAGTCTCGGCCAGATGCCCGAGGAGCTGAAGAAGATAATGGCCTCATCCCTTGAAGATATGTTTCAATCGTAATAATGTCTCCACTTCTCGCTGTTTTCCTCATGATGAACAATTATTTTCACGATGTTGCGACCGCTATGCTTTTTGCATGCAGCGCAACTATGCTGATTTTTCTGGACCGCCTGAAGCTTTCCTGCCCCGATTCGGCGGCCTTTATAAAAACCGTGTACGGCCGTATGTCCAAGGTGTTTTGGTTTTCGGTAATATGGGTAATTGCGGGAGGGACAATAAGGTTCGGGACACTTTACTCGTTTGAATGGAAGAATGCGGTTTTAAAGGGACATACCGACGGACTTATCGCCAAATATGTTATCGCCTCGATAATGCTTATTGCAGGTATTGCACTCTGGAGTGTTGTTAGAAAGAGGCTGAGAGACTTGGGCAGTAAATCTTAAGAACTATGGTCAAATTTTCTTGCTTAACAAGCTTCCTATCTCAGAGATCTGGGTAGACTGATTTTGTGTGTTAAACATAGAAGTTATGGAATTATTCATTGCTGCAAATGCCGCCTGTTTGATCTTTACCGTGTTCATAAGGATTTTTTCTTTTTTCTGTGATTCTGTGATTGTTTTCTCGGCTTCATCACGTTTTTCAGGAAGCAATGAGTTTATATATTCGTCCAGTTTTGTATATAGCGATTGACCCATCTGACTTGAAACGATTGCAACACCGATAGAATCTTCGGCAATAGAATTTTTCAGTTTTGTTTCGTCGAAAGACATGTTGCCCTTGACATCAAAATTTATGCCGATATATGAAAGCGACTGGATCCCGAGGCTTGTAACGGATTTTCGGTTCCTGACACTTGTCATGGTTTGCTCGATTTGGGACAATAAAGCGTCCCCATTCAATGACCCTTCGGAATATGTGCCGTCCGATGCTGGACCGTTTCCCAGCTCTTTTATATAACTCATAACACTGTTATAAGATGATGTAAACATTTTTATGTTGCTGGGCAAGAGCATGTTCGATACCGACAGTTTAAGCGTTGTCGGGCTGCTTGAATAAAAGGGGTCACCTTTAGTTAAATTCAAAGTAACGCCCTGTATCAAGTCTGATATGTTATTGTTCGATCTTGTGTATTCGACCCCGTTCACTTTCAGCACCGCATTAATCGCTGCGCGTGACTGACTCATATTTGTAAGGCCGCCTGTCACATTGCCGGAGGCGTCGTAGGTCGCGTTAAAAGCAAGCGCGGACAGGCCCGCATTAGCGGCCTCGATGCCTGCTTCGGTGTAACTGCCGTCATTGTCCACATCCGCCTTAACGATTATTTTATTGTCCGCGCCGGTTGAGTTTGCAGACAGCACGAGGCTGTAGCCTGTTCCTGCTACGGCGTTGTCGCTTACGGTTGTTCCTCCCGGAGAGATTGAAGCATGGTCTGCCGCGGAAAAACCGAGCAGGTTCCCTGCCGTTGTTCCTGCATTTTCCCAGAGTATGTCTATAGTGGTAGGGTTCGATGCATTATTTTGAACGGTAAATTTGTTTGAGGTATTGTCATAAGTGACCGTGTAAGTGTCGTAGCTTCCATTTGCCGATTCGAGCGCTGTTTTTATGGCCTGACCCAGACCTGAGCTTGTGTATGTGCCGTTGGCTATTGTGGCTGTTTTGGTGGTCCCTCCAAAATCGAATTTGATGGTATTGTTGGAGGCGTCAACCGTAAAACCGCTGTTTTCGACCGAAGCGGTCACTCCCGCATTTGCACTTTGTATCGAGTCTTTAATGCCTGTAAGCGTATTGTTGGTTGAATCGACCGTAATCTCCACACCGGCAGCGCTGCCGACCTGAATTTTAAGTTTTTGTGTGGCATATGTGGTCAGGTCCGCTACAGCGCTGTTCTGCGCCGCATATACGTTGGAGCGTATTGTATGGGACGTGGCGATATTCTTTACCTGAACCGTAGAGTTCCCGAAGGTGCTCCAACTCGCAGCCGTAGCTGTCAGAAAGGTCGAGTCCGAAACTGTTGCCGATTTGAGTTCGGAGTTCATTGTCTTCAGTCTTTCTACTGTCGATTGGAAGATTGAAAGGCTGCCTAGAAGTCCTCCGTAGGAGGTTAGTTTGACTTGGGCGTCCAGCTCCTTGGATCTCAACTGCTGGTATTTAATAATATCGCCTTGTATAAGGCTGTCGCTTAACAGTTTATTTGTTCTCGATGATGTGCCGGGATTAAGCAGACTTATTGTATTTATCATAAACGTTCCTCTTTTGCTTAATTATACCACTATGGTCGCTCTTTGTTTAGTTATCGTGAAAAACAAGGTCTTGTTTAGCCGTAATTAAGGTCTTGTTTAGCCGTAATTATTGAATAAATTCAGATAATTACATTATCATAAATCTATGAAAAGAAAAGATATTCCATATGTCGAGATATTTGCGGACGGCGCATGCAGCGGCAACCCCGGCCCCGGCGGCTTCGGTGCGATTTTGAGGTCAGGAGAAAAGGAAAAGGAAATTTCAGGGTTCGAGCCTATGACCACAAATAACAGGATGGAGTTGACTGCGGTGATTACCGCGCTCGAATCGCTTAAAATGCCTTGCAGGCTTACGGTAACTACAGATTCCAACTATGTGGTCAAGGGGATGAGCGAGTGGGTGCATGGCTGGACCAGAAACAACTGGAAGAACTCTCAGAAAAAAGAGGTCATGAACAGGGACCTGTGGGAAAGGCTGATCGAGGCCGCAAAACCGCACGATGTTTCGTGGGTATGGATAAAGGGGCATAACGGCCATGCTGAAAACGAAAGGTGCGACATTATTGCTACAGAAGAGATAAAGAGGCGTAGAAAAAAATGAAGCGTCCCGAACTGCTTGCGCCTGCAGGTGATTTTGAAAAGCTCAAGACCGCCGTACATTACGGCGCTGATGCCGTATATATCGGAGATTCAAGGTTCAGCCTCAGGGGCAAGGCAGGAAATTTCTGCGGCAGCGGATTGAAGGAGGCTGTGGATTACGCCCGTTCCAAGGGCGTGAAAGTATACGTTACAGTAAATATCTTTCCTCACAACATTGACCTGCCCGAAATATCCGGCCAGATCAGTCTGCTTAAAACAGTCAGGCCGGACGCGGTCATCGTCTCGGACCCCGGCGTATTTTCGATGTTCCGTCAGGACGCGCCCGAGATCCCCATACACATCAGCACACAAGCGAATATTACGAATGCCGCGTCCGCCCGTTTCTGGGAAACGCTCGGCGCATGCAGGCTCGTATTGTCGAGGGAGCTGTCTCTGGATGAGATAAGACAGATACGGGACAGCGTATCGGTCGAACTTGAAGTCTTCGTACACGGCTCGATCTGCATCTCGTATTCGGGCAGGTGCTACATCAGCAGTTTTCTTAATTCGAGGGGCGCCAACAGGGGCGAATGCACCAACTCATGCCGCTGGAATTATACACTGATGGAGGAAAAGAGACCGGGCGAACATTTTCCGGTATTCGAGGACGAAAGGGGCACATACCTGATGAGTTCAAAAGATCTGTGTATGCTGGATCACCTGCCCCTGCTTATTGACGCAGGCATAGACAGCTTAAAAGTAGAAGGCAGAATGAAGGGGATAAATTATGTGGCCGGAGTCGTGAAGACTTATCGCGAGGCGATAGATTCCATCGGATCCGGCATATCTGTCGAAAGTAAAGAGCGTTGGGCGAGGGAACTCTCGATGTTCAGCAGCAGGGGCTATACGACAGGCATGTTTTTCGGCAGGCAGTCAGATGACGGGTATAATTCCAATGGCGAGAGTTATCGCATGAGTCACGAGCTTGTCGGCGTGGTGCTCGAAATGGACAACGGCATTGCCAAGATAGCGTTGAGGAACAGGCTCGACGAGGGCGACGAGGTCGAATTCCTTTCTCCGGGCATCGAGGGCAGGTTGTTTAGGGTCGAGGCGATGAAGGACGCGGAAGGGGCCGGTATGATATCCGCGAGGAATGAAGGCGTGATCTTTGTTCCGGCGCCGGACAGTGTAAGGGTCAACGATCTTGTAAGAAGGCCCAAAAGTTTTACCCCTGCAGTTTCTTCCTCAGCGTAAGGCGGTTGATCCCAAGCAGTCTTGCGGCTTCTGACTGGTTGTCATGGGTGTGTGAAAGGATGTATTGAAGCGCTGCCCTGTCTATCTCTCCGATCAGCCTGTCGTAGATATTTTTTTCCTTTTTCTCTATCGCGTTTTTCAGGTAGGGGACCACTGCAGCCGCGATAGTTTCTTCCGGGGTCTGCGCTTGCCGCACATGGGCTTCTATGCCTTTAAGTTCAAAGGTGGTAAGGTAGTGCGCTTTTGAAAGGGCTATGGCCGAACGGATATTGTTTTCGAGTTCCCTGATATTGCCCGGCCAGTCATAGGATACAAGTTTTTTTAAAAAAGCCTTGCTGATGCCCTTTATCTGTCTCTGCGCAGTATGCCTGTACCTGTCCAAGAAAAAATGTATCAACGGTATGAAGTCCTTCTTCCTTTCCCTTAGGGGAGGGATTTCTATGGTCGTCACCCTGATCCTATGGTAAAGGTCTTCCCTGAACTTGCCCTCCCTTACCATTGCCGAAAGGTTGCGGTTTGTGGCAGAGATCACCCTTACGTCAACCTGCAGTTCTTTAGTGCTACCTATGGGGTAGAAGGTCTGTGTCTGTAAAAAACGGAGCAGCTTGCCTTGCAGCGAAAGGGGGAGTTCTCCCACCTCATCAAAGAAGACGCAGCCGCCGTCGGCTATCTTAAGCATGCCCTCTTTTGGCGCTACCGCGCCGGTAAAGGAGCCTTTCTCAAAGCCGAAAAGTTCCGATTCGAGAAGCGCTTCGGGCACTGCCGCACAGTTGACCACCACAAAAGGCTTGCCGAATCTCGATGACAACTGCGCTATAGCCTCGGCTATCAGTTCTTTGCCTGTGCCTGTCTCTCCTGTAACGAGGACGGGCACCTCGACTTGAGACAGGCGCGCCAGCTTCTTGCATACGTCCATTATTATCGGGGAATTGCCTACTATAGCGCAGGTCGGGGCAGGGAAGGGGTCTGTCATGTCTATGGTCTCCGTTATCTCCTGTCTGAACGAGATGAGTTCGTCCAGCAGGCGGGCGAGCGAATCTTTTTTGACCGGCCTCTGGATAACCTCGTATGCCCCGTATGACACGGCCTCCATGACCGTCTCTGTGTGCCTATGTTTCGTAAGGGCGACCACCGGATTATTTTCGCTCAGCTCCTTGATCCCCCCGCTTCTCATAGAGTCGAGGTCGTAAAAGACGATAGACTGGACAGGTGTTTTGTCCGGCCTCTCCAAGGAATAGCCTCTGGGAAGCTGCCCCGAAAGTTCTTTTTTCAGCGAACGGTCTTTTGTGTAGAGGACAATTTTTTCAGCCATTGTATAAATAGTATACACAATGATTAAAAAACAATCAACAACGGCCCTGTTCAGGGTCGATTTTGGCCGTTTTAGGGTTGGCACGCATCTTGATATATAAAATGCAAAGTTCGCGATATTAAGGAGAAAACGAAATGGACGACGGAGTAAAAATTTACGGGTTGTGCCTCGAAAGGCTCAAACACCAGATAAAAAGGGCAAAGGCCAAAGATAACCATCCGAGCAGGGAGAACATACTGCTTGAGTCATACAATACCGGAGACATGGAAGATATTATAGACATACTCGAACTGTACGATATCGAAGAGAGGAATTTCGACGGCCTCAGCGCCAAACTGGAGGAGCTTTCTTTTACGGTCTCTACGCTTCTGTGCGAGAGGCTGTTTTTCGACTACACTACTCAGGGCGAACTCGGGCTGCACCTCGATTTAAGCGTGAAAAAGGAGCAGCCTGTTCAAACCGGCGGGGTCAAGGATACTTCGGCTTTTCGACCGTTTAAGCTGTAAGAAACTTATTTATCAACGGTCTCATAATAATAACGGCTTACGTCATTCCCTCGCCTAAAGCGCCTACTGTTGGCAGTGCATTGAGCGTGAATGAAATCAGCAGCCTTCCAAACAAAAATCAAAAAAAAATGGCACTTCTGGAGTCTTACGGAGAACATCTTTGCAGGTAGGGGGGGCAATCCGCGAGGCTTTCAAAGGCCATTTTTTGTTTTGGGGAAAAGGTGTTAATATAATAGGATTATTGTTGTGATAATAAAAAATACTAATTTGTAAATTTTTGATGAACAGGCTATTTCTTTTGATATAAAGTTAATGCGTAGCTATTCCTTTTGCATAGATGGCATAAATCTGTTAATTGGAATTGAGAAATGAGAAATGTCGAAAAAAGATTATTCTAAATATTCAAAGGAAGAATTAATAAAGCTCATAAAGGGCCTTGAGAAGCAGCGGTATGGCTTGGTCTGGGAAGACAAACCTGAAGAGGTAGCCGACAGATGCAGCACAGAATTGCCTGTGCTTGTTGAAGACAAAAGCAAAGAAATAATAACCGACAAAAATCTGCCTACAAACATCCTTATCGAAGGCGATAACTATCACGCTCTTTATACTCTGAATTTTACGCATAAAAAGAAAATTGATCTGATTATTATTGATCCGCCCTATAACATAGGCGGAGATTTCATGTATAACGATAAAATTGTAGACAAAGAAGACAGATACCGACACAGCAAATGGCTTTCCTTTATGAAAAAACGGCTACAACTTGCAAGAAATCTTCTGAAAGACACAGGGGCAATTTTTATTACAATAGATGACGCAGAGGCTGCACATCTGAAGGTTCTGTGTGATGAAATATTTTTACCTCAAAATTTTATTGCTCAAATCTGTTGGCAGAAGAAATTTTCACCCCAAAATGATGCAACTTATTTTTCTGATATGCATGACTTTGTTTTAGTATATGCAAAAAAAGCCAAAACAAAAAAGACAGACAAAGGCGGTTTTAACTTATTCGGCTTGGAGAGAACGGAAGAAATGAATGACCGGTACTCTAATCCAGACAACGATCCAAGGGGAGATTGGACATCGGGTGATTTTTCCGTTAAGACCTATTCTGAAGAGTATGATTATTCAATAACCACACCTTCTGGACGTTTTGTGCATCCTCCGGCTGGATATTCGTGGAGAACAAGTTTTCAGCGACTCCAAGAAATGATTGCTGACAATAGAATATGGTTTGGGGAGCATGGCAATAATGTGCCAAGAATAAAAAGGTTTCTCTCAGAGGTCAAAGAGGATGTTACACCCACAACGTGGTGGACGCACGAAAAAGTTGGCCACAATCAGGAAGCTAAGCAAGAGCTAAAACAAATTCTGCCTGATGCAGAAGCGGTTTTTGATACACCTAAACCGGTCAGGCTAATAAAGCGGATACTGGAACTGGCTACATCTCCTGATAAACCAAGTGTTGTTTTGGATTTTTTTGCGGGGTCAGGCACGACTGCGCATGCTGTTTTAGAACAAAACGACAAAGACGGCGGCAAACGACAATTTATTCTTGTAACCAATAATGAGAGTCAGATAGCAAGCAATATCTGTTATCCGAGAATCAAAAGAGCAATTGGCGGCTATGATTATCAAGGCAATCTTGATACATTGTTATTTGAAGAAAAGCTGACATTGGCTAAGCTCAAGAAATGCGAAAAAATATATAGCAAATACCAAGAAATACGCCAACTAAATGCGGACAAATATGACGAACTGAAGGGTGAATTAAAAAACAACATGGTCAAACTTTGGGGCGCAAAGAAAAATTTAACTCATAGCCCCGGTCTCGGCGGCAACCTAAAATACTTTAAAACCGATTTTGTCCCTCAAGTATTAACGGACAACGACAAGAGAGTGCTGGTTGCAAGAAGCACGGAATTGTTATGTCTTGCCGAAGGCACTTTTGATCCGGTCAGGCAAAACAAAAAAGATTTTGCCATCTTTGAAAACGCTCATCAATATACTGCAATCATCTATGACGAAGACGCAATCACTAAATGCAAAAAGGCAATGCAAAAATTAGATGGCAGTAAGCCTATCAGCATTTATGTCTTCAGCTATGACTATACTTATTACGAAGATGATTTTGAAGACATATCGAATGTTGTTAAAATAAAGCCAATTCCAGAAGCCATTTTAAATGTCTATAGAAAGATAGCTAAATACAAAAAGAGATAAGGAGGTGTATTATGGCAACGGCGTTAGAGAGCAAGCTGTCCGACCTGATTCACGAGATAAAGGAAATAAAGAAAGAGCTGATTTTTCAGGAAATAGCTAAAACGAGGGTTGCGAAGAAAAGGCTGACTACATGGAGGTCCCTCGGAAAAAGAATTTCAGGAAAGTGGGATGAAATGTCTGTTGCTGATGAAATAGCGTATCAGCGTGAAAAAACATGGTAAAAAAACTCACTATCGACAGCTCGGTTATAATCTCCTCTCTTTTAGAGAAGGAGCATATGCACCAAGAGGCGGCGGCAATAATGGAAGAGGTATTGAATGGCAAGGCATTTGCCATTATGCCATTTTCTGTTCTTGTCGAAGTAGTGTCTGCGGTTAGGCGAAGAACAGGCAGCGAGACTTTATCGGTACAAGTCGAGAATGAACTGACAAGCATAGAGAACATCTCTTTTGTAATGCTTGATGACAAATCAGCAATGGACGCCGCTGCTATAGCAGCCAAGACCGGACTAAGAGGCATGGATGCTATTGTCGTGCAGGTGGCAAGGGAATTTGATGCCCATCTGGTGACTTTCGACGAAGAGATGAAAAGGAAATCAAGAAGCATATTAAAGAAATGAAACAACTGCAATATCAGACAAAATATGTTGGCCAGCTGGTCTCTGCTTCCAAAGATTACCTTGAAGACCCTTACGCAGAATCAAAGGTGATAATTTTTCAAGCCCCTACGGGCTCAGGCAAAACCATTATGGTTTCAAAAGCTATGGTGGATATTGTTAAACAGTTCAAAGACAAGAGCGATATTGCATTTATATGGATTTCGGTAAATGACCTGCATGAGCAGAGCAGAAGTTCGCTGGAAAAATACCTGAGCGAAGAGCGGCTTTTGGAGTGTATTTCAATTGACGAGATTGATAATAGCCGCATAAGCGGAAACCAGATACTTTTTGCAAACTGGGAGAGCCTGAATAAAAAAGACAATATTTTTATGCAGGATAACGAGCGCAATCTTAATCTCAATTCTGTCGTTGAAAATACAAAAGAAGACGGTTGTGAGATTATCTTGATTATTGATGAAAGCCATAGGGCGGCAAAAACGGATAAGGCAAAAGAAATTATCGGCGTAATAAATCCTAAGCTGACCATTGAAGTTACTGCTACTCCAAAGTCGGATGCAACATGCGATAGAAAAATAGAGATTTATCTTCCTGAGGTCATCAAAGAGGAGATGATAAAGCAGGAGGTACAGATTAACCCCGGCCTTTCGAAAGCTCAAACTAACGAGGACATCTTAAAAATTGCTTTAAAAAAGAGACAGCAGTTGAAAAGGGACTATGAAGCTGAAGGTTCAAATGTAAACCCGCTGCTTTTAATCCAAATACCGAGAAAAAAACCTGCGGATACTATACCGCCTGAAGACTATGTCATTGAGTTATTAAAAAAAGATGCCATAACTACAGATAACGGCAGGCTTGCCATAAAACTCTCCGAGGTAGATAAGAAGGTCAATCTTGAACTCATAGAGAAAAATGACAACTCCGTTGAGGTCTTGATCTTTAAAGAGTCTATTGCTGTTGGATGGGACTGTCCAAGAGCAGCAATCTTGTTCTTGCAGAGGGAATGGAACTCCGAAAATTACATCTTCAATATCCAGACCTTGGGGCGCATTATGCGCATGCCCGAACACCGGCATTATTATGCTCACCCGGAACTTAATATCGGATATGTGTATACGGCCTCTGACAATTTCGAGATCGTTAAAGAGCTTGCGGATAATTATGCAACCACAAGAACAATGCAAAGAGACAACCAGAAATACAAAAACCTCTTGCTGACAAGCGAACTGATTCGAAGGAAAAGAGAGGTTTTTGATCTTTCAGGAGAGTTTAGAGAGTGTTTAAAACAGGCTGCCGATGAACTTGGCATAAAAGACAAGATTGTTTTAGGAACAGCAAGATTAAACAAGGCAGTCGGCATAAACGGAAAGATCGACGCCATTGATGTGGAGCAATCAGTAAAATTTAAGGAAAAGACAAAAATTATAAAAGACAGGGTGGAGATAGCAAAGGAATATTCTGATTTTTGCGCTGAAATGACGATACCGTTTACCAAAGCCCGCTCAACACGTATTATCAAAAGCAGCATAAGATCTTTGTTTAAAGACCATTATGAGGAGGGCAATGAGGACAAGATCGCCGAAATTGTTATAAATCCAACGAATAAGGGGGAGATTAGACGGGCAATAGAGAAGGCGAAGGAATACTATAAGGAAATGCCTGTCAGGAGCGACGAAGTTATTGCTAATGAAAACTGGCAGGTGCCTGAAAGCGTGAGCATCTTTATAGATGCAGAAGAAATAATTCATATTGAAAAATCAATACTAAAGCCTTTCAGCGTAAAGATAAATAAAAATAAAAAAATCGAATGGTCAAAGCCTGAAAAAGAGTTCATTGAAAAGCTTGAAGAGACCGATGATGATGTTCTCTGGTGGTTTAAAAACGGTGCGAGCGAGAGCAAATATTTCGGCATTGCATATGAGAAAAATAGCGGGCATTACGGCTTTTATCCCGACTTCATTATAAAAACAAAAAAAGAGTCATTAATAATTGAAATTAAAGACAACAAAGACTTCAAATTTGACAATCTTTTAAAGCTTAACGCAGGCAAAGATTACCTAATACGTTACAAAGACAGTTTTAAAGAAGGAGTGTTTTTCTTTATTATCTCACCGAATGATTTCGATGCTTTTTTTAATTACCTGAAGGAACAAAATCTTGGAACTTTTACCTCGACTTATGAGAATAACTTAAGGCGGTACTTAAAAAGCCAGCATGTTATAAGCGAGGCAAAGGAAGAGAAAACGCCTGCTGACAAAGAGATTTTAGAGCTTTATGATGAATTGGAAAAGGCCTTAAAGACAATAGAAGATAAGAACTTGCTGACTGAGTTATTGCAGATGGAGCTTAAACAGGCGCAGGAAAATATCAAGGCGCTGACATCTGTCATGCCGTATGAAAAAGAGTCGAAATTAGTCCCTGCAGATTTGAATATCCCAAAACCTTTTAATATTTGCGTATTGGGGGAAGTTTCTGATGAAAACGAGTTGATGTCTGAATTGCAAAAGTGTTTTACAAAATACGGCGTAAGGGCGACTGATTGGGACATTGATTTTATCGGAAACGATAAACTTTCCAACACCAATATTTTTAAAAGTCTAAAGAAGGGACAGAGCAAATATACTATTATCATAACCGGACAGATTTATCATCACTCTGGAAAAGGAAATAAGAAATCAAACTTATTTACCGAATTAAAACAGCCAAGATATGTTGACCATATTGTCGGATGTAACCCTCAACACTTGCTCACCACTGAAAACTTGCTGGATAAATTAGAACAGTATCTTCTGGAAAAGTAATCCCCATAATTAGCATCTATTGGTAATTTTTCTGCAACTTTTTTTATAAAGGTTGATAAGCTTATCTCCAAATCCTGCCATTGTCCGGCAATTTCCGTTTTGCAAACTGAAAAAAAAGCCCCGAATCCTGTAACATATTCCGGTATGAAATTACGCATTTTATTTGTTCTGGGAATGGTTTTGCTTGCGGTTTGGGCCTTGCTGCCGTTACATACCGTTTCTGCGGAAACCAAGGTCCTGTATGAAGGCGATTCGATATACAACCACATCAGGATAGATCAGGCCGGAGAAGAGCGTTGTATGCTTTTCGGCCGGTACAAGGACAAACGCCAGACCTGTCTCAACATGTCAAAGCCCGATGTTTCGATATTCGAATACACAGGCATGATGTTTGTCGGCTTCCTGTTTCATCCTGACACAAAGGATGTTGCGCTCATCGGCCTCGGCGGCGGGTATGTGCCAACGGTCTTCAGCAGGCACCTGCCGTCGGTAAGGATAGATTCGATAGAGGTGGACCCGCTTGTTTATAAAATGGCGCAGAAATATTTTTTCGTGAAGGCCGCTCCCATGCAGACTTTCACGGTTGCCGACGGACGCCAGTATCTTAGAAAGACCGACAGAAAATACGATCAGATCTGGGTGGACGCCTTTAATACCGATTATATTCCCGTTCACCTGACTACCAAGGAGTTTCTGCAGCTCGCAAAATCGAGGCTCACTAAGAACGGGATTGTTGTGCAGAACGTGCATAATTCCAACAAGCTATTCGACGCGCAGGTTTCTACCTTCAGGGCGGTCTTTGCGAATGTTTTTATCTTTAACGGCAAGAGCAGCGGCAACGCTATAATAGTGGCTTCGGACAATCCTCTGTACAGGCCGTCCGATTTCAAGCAGTCGTTAAAGAGCAGGGCGAGGATAGGCGAGATCAGGCTTAAGGAAGAGGCCCACAAATACGCCCCGGTTATAGAGATAGCTAAGGCGAGCGTGCTGACCGACGATTACAATCCGGCAAATTTCCTGCTGCATCAGGAACATCGATAAAAAGGAGCTGAAGATAAATATGATACCTGTATATGCCGTGCTTATTGTTATTCTTCTGGTCTTTGGCGCAGCGATCATGAGCCTCGAAATTCTATCGTCGAACCTGATGTCCCCTTATTTCGGCGGGTCCGTCTATATATGGGGCAGTATTATCAGTTCTTTCATGATCCACCTTTCGATAGGTTATGTGGCCGGCGGTTATCTCTGTAAAAAGGTGTCCAAACTGTCCCCTTTGATGGCCCTTCTCTCGATAGCTTCTCTGTGGGTGATGTTTATACCACAAATGCATCCTGCTGTCGGCGAGTTTTTGTCGGACAGGATCACCGATGTGCGCTACGGTTCCCTTGCTGCGATGAACGTTATATTTTTTGTGCCTATAACGCTTATGGCAATGGTTTCGCCGTATATCATCGGTATTCTTTCCATACACAAGAAGGCATCGGGATTGAGCGCGGGGGTTGTGCTCTTCATATCGACGCTCGGCTCGTTTGTCGGGACGAACGCAACCGCTTTCTATCTTATAAATCTCTTCCCTGTCTCTTCTATAGTTGGCGGTATAGGGGCGGGCTGTCTTGCGGTCTCTGTTGTGCCGTTATTTCTCGGCCTCGACCGCAAACTCGAAAAGATCTGATATCTTTTTGACGCCTTTTTAACCACCGTGTTACATTAATAGTTATGGATCCGGTTACACACGCGCTTTCGGGTGCGGTTCTGCACCAGCTCGGCTTTAAGCGCAGACTTGCATTGCTCGTCCTAGTCGTATCAGCGGTGATTCCCGATATCGATTACGTCACGAGGGCTTTGGGGCTTGAGGCTTTTCTGAAATATCACAGGGGCATAACTCACGGCGTATTTGCCCTTGCTTTGTATCCGGTTCTGGTAGGTCTTTTGTTCCGTAATAGAGGAGGTTTCTTTTATTTCTACGCGCTTGCGTTTTTAGGCTACGGCGTGCATCTGCTGCTCGATTTATCGAACCAGTACGGAACAATGATACTGTCTCCTCTCGACTGGAACAGGTATTCGACCGACCTGATCTTCATCATAGACCCTTATATAACCTTAGGTTTCGTGCTTGCGGTGCTGCTCGGCAGATACAACAAAAAGAGGGCGGTCTTTATCGCAGCATGCACAGTCATACTTTTATGCTGGTACGCCGGAGGCAGGTACTATATGCAGGGGCAGGCCAAACAGTTCCTGAAAACCAAGATAGATGCCCATGTTTACAGGGTCTATCCCCTTCCGAACGGGCTGCTCAGGTGGTGGTTTACAGTCAGAAACGGGGACGAGATCACCACAGGTAGCGTGGACCTTTTTATGAAAAAAGTCTTTGTTTATGAAAAATTCAGGATGCATGAAAATGATCCTGCGATAGCGGCCTCGAAGAATGACCCTAATATAAAGACATTCCTTGAATTCGCGCACTCGCCTTATGCCGAGGTAAAGAGGGACGAGCAGGGCGCGACCGTGAAATGGAAAGACCTGTCGTATTCTTTTCTGCCGGGGGAAAAGTTCACCGCCACAGTCGTTTCGGACAGGAACGGCAAGATCGTCAAATCCTATTTCAGATTTTAAGAATGAAGGTCTGCGAGATATTTGCGAGCATTCAGGGCGAATCGTCTTTCGCAGGCATTCCCTTTGCGTTCGTGCGTTTTAGCGGTTGCAATCTTCGATGCGTGTATTGCGATACCAAGTATGCTTACGAAGAGGGCGCGCAAATGACGGGAGATGAGATTTTCGGGAAGGTGAAGTCTTTCGGCTTGCGTTATCTTGAGGTGACCGGGGGGGAACCCTTGTTGCAGGAAGGGGTGTCCGGTCTTATAGGCCGCTTTCTCGATGAGGGTTTTACGCTGCTTATAGAAACCAACGGCAGCGTGAGCATTAGGGAAGTTGACAGGAGGGCGGTTGTCATAATGGACATAAAAACGCCGTCGAGCGGTATGTTTGCAGAGATGGACCTGATGAACCTCGAATACTTAAAACCTGACGATGAGCTTAAATTTGTAATAGCAGACAGACACGATTATGAGTGGTCGTCCGGTTTTATAAGGGATTACGGATTGTCCGGCAGGTGCGGGGTCCTTTTCTCGCCTGTTTTCGGGGTTTTAAATCCGGCCGATCTGGCGAACTGGCTGGTATCGGACAGGTTGCCTGTACGCTTTAATCTTCAGATTCATAAATATGTTTTTGGCCCTGACCAACGGGGTGTATGAATGTCTTTACGCATCAAACTGTATTTCATTGTGCTGCTTTTTTCAGCAGCTTCATGCGCAGAACTTCCTAAAAACTATTTGACTCTCGATAACCGCGAGGTTGTCGGGTTCGACGCTATATTCAAGCGTATCAAGGACAAGCGCGTAATATTCGTCGGTGAGGCGCATATCAGCATCGAGGACCATCTTGTCCAGCTTGAAGTCATAAAACAGCTCCACGAAAGCGGTAAAAAGGTCGTGGTGGCTATGGAGATGTTCGGCGATAAGAAGCACCACACGCTTATCAAATGGAGCAGGGGGGAAATAGGCGAGGCCGAGTTTATGCGTGAGTATGCCGCCGAGTGGAATGTTCCGTTCGATTATTATTTCGATGTCTTTTCGTATCTGTACGGCAAGGGCATAAGGATGGCAGGCATAAACGCGGACAAGGGCTTTATAAACCATGCGGCCAAGAACGGTCTCGATATGATAGGCAAGGAAATGAGGGGCAGGCTGAAACTCAGTCCGTGCGTCGACGATCCCCGGTACGAAAGGCTTTTAAAGGTATTCAGCGAGAAGACGTTACATGCGGCTGAACTGCCCCATTTTTGCGATGCGCAGCGCATAAGGGACGCGATAATGGCGGTCAATATCGTTAACCTGCTTAAATCCGACGATGTGTCGGTCGTGGTAATGCTCGGCTCGGCCCATGCTTCCAAATATGCAGTGCCCAAGATGCTGCTTCAGCATATCGATGTAAGCACTGCCGTTCTTTTACCTGAAAGCTTCAGGCTGCTTGCAGGACAGGAAATCGGCCTTGACATGACCGATTATATCTGGTACTGAGGTCCCTGTCCGCGTATAGACGGTTCAATCGCGGTTATAGAGCACATAATCCGTGATTATACGGGCCATCCTGCCGCTTTTGGTCCTGTCGTTGTTGAAAATCATGTGATAGAATTTCAGTTCTTTTGCGTCGCAGTTCAGGAAATCCCGTACAAAGGCATCTCTCTGTTTTTGTTTCTTCTCTATAAATGCTTCGGTCTCTGTTGCAGAGAGGGAGATTTTCTTCGATATGTATTCCATTTTGAACATAGGCGAGGCGAACAGTCTGAAATGGAAGCAGTTATCGAGGGACTGCGTGACTATGGCCGAACCTCTGCCTACCAAGATCACGTTTCCGCCTACTGCCAAGGCGAATATCTGCTTGCAGAGGAGCTTGTAATAGTCGCCTTCAGTTTTCCAGTGAGAGGAAAAGGTCCCGACCACCTCTTCCACGACCCTAGATTTTTCTCCGAGCTTTGCGAGCACATTGTCGAGCAGTTTGTTGTTTTTCGTGACTTCCTCGAGCAGCGCCTTGTCCATAATCGACCACGGCTCATTTGTCTTTTCTTCGAGCAACTCCTTGAGTTTTTCTGCAAGTGGATACCCTTCGCAGCCGAACTCTCTCGATATGGTTATGGTAGGTCTTTTTCTCTCTTTTTCTTTCGACTCTTTCTTGGCTTTCTGGCTTAGCTCATCGAAATGGGCCAGTCTCTTCTCGATTGACGGAATAAGCTTTCTCTCATGCATAAAATACCTCCGATTTTAAATTGTAAAATATAATGTTTTTTTGTATTAAAAAAGGATATCACTTAGAAAGACAATTGGCAAGATAAAAATTTTAATCGAGTCATTTTCAATCCTTTGTGTTCTTATTATACCCTACGGACTGTAAGCCTGCAGGAATGAGTTTGGCGATAATCAATAAAAGAAAAATATTATAACCGAAGATGCGGAAAAGACGCTCGAAGCTTTTAAGCTTGGTCCGAAGTATGGTATCTATCTGCCCGAAACTCAACCGGGTGCGGCAAGGGGTTTCCGCAAGATCCTTTCAGGCGCCGACTACCAGTACCGGGCATGGGGAGCGATGGATCACTTTTTCGACGGTCCGGTCGCCGAAAAATTTTGTGAGCCGGTGTTTGATCTTCGGCGTACCCATAATGATGAGGTCGCAATTCTCTTCGCCCGCCACCTCTACGATTTTCTCGTGGGCGGCCCCTTCTTCGAGCCTCATCTTGACGAGCGTCCTTTCGCTCTCAGCCGTTTTCTTGTATTCGGCCAAGGCTTTTTTACCGCCGCTGTCGAGAGCGTCTTCTATATTTTTTATGCCGGTCAGGTCCAGTTCGCCCTCGTTCAGCGGGATGACCTTGACTATGGTGACCCATGTTTTTTCGTCGTTTGCGAGCCTCAGTCCTTGATCGAGAACATGTTTCGAGCCGTTTACTGCGATAAGCACCTTTCTATATCCTCTCATCGCCTATCTCGCAACCAGCACAGGGACCGGAGCGTTTATTATGACCCTCTCGGCAGTGCTGCCCATTATAGCTTTGTTTACACCGCGATACCCGTAGCTGCCTATTACGATCAGGTTGCTGTTCAGTTTTTTTGCGGTCTTTATTATCTGTTCCGCGGCCTGCCCCTCTGCTATTTCGCTCCGGACCGGGCTGCCTTGAGCAGCGGCAAGGCTTGACACGCTGTCGATAATTTTTTGCGCTTCCATGAGCAGGCTTTTCTTTATCGCTTCGGTCTTGAAGAATTCGAGCAATTCTTCGTAGCGGGGAATGACATAAAGCGCCGTCACATCCGCCCCGCATGTCTTTGCGAGGAGGCAGGCCCGCCTGAGGGCCTTTCTGCTGAATTCAGAGCCGTCGAAGGGTACGAGGATCGATTTGTACTCGCCCGTACATTCGCTGCAGGGCCTTTTTACCACAAGCACGTCGCAGGGGGCCTCGATGACCACCTTCGAGGTCACGCTTCCCATGAGAAGTCTTTTCAGACCCCTTCTGCCGTAGGTGCCGAGCGCTATGAGGTCAACTTCCTTTTCCAGTGCCATGCCGGCAACAGCTTCCGGAGGTTCCCCCTCGCTTATGATGTAGCTGACCGGGATGCCGAATTCATCGGTAACGAACTCTTTTGCGCCGGTGCAGATTTTTTCGGCATGCTTCACCCTTTTTTCATGCTGCTCAGGGGCGATACCGAACTCTTCCGTATCGAAAAACACCGAATGCATGATAATGAGCCTGCCGCCCTGTTTTTTGATCCAGTTCGCCGCTTCGATCAGCGCGGCAGTGCTGTATTGAGACTCGTCGTATCCGACCATTATGGTTTTATACATGATCAGTGCGCGCCTCCGCCTTTCTTGAATATCATGCCGACGCCGAAGCCTGCTCCTAGCGCTGCGACGATCGAAATAATCCCGTATACGGCTCCGCTGTTTTTGGCCATGTCCGACAGGTATCTCACGACGCCGACCTGCTCCACATTTACATGTGCCCCGGCCTGCTCGATAACATTGCCGTCTTTTACCGCGTATACTGTCACGAGATAATCTCCGGGCGGGGCCTGATACGGCCAATCGGTCTTTATGTAGTATTTTTGCCTGCCCGCATCCGGCGTTAACGAGATTGTGCCCGAGGATGTTTTGTAAAGGCTGAGAGATTCTTTCAGTCTTATGAATTCTTCGAACCATTTTGTTTTTTCGGCCTCGCCCGAGACCGGCGATAAATCTGCATGTTTTTCGAGCGCCTCGTATCCGAGCAGATATTTGTCGGCTTCTTCCCTGCTCAATAGCTCTTCTATCTTTTTGGTGCTGTGGACGGAATATAGGTTGGGCGTGTTTTTCAGATGCAGGGTCCCTGTGTTCATCCATAGGAAACCGGCCACCTTGCCTTTCTGTTTAAGCGTTTCGATGCCTTCCGGAGAGGATATCTTGATTATCAGATCGGTGTTGGGTTCGGACACTCCTTTTACGCTTACCGTGCTGCCGTGGTAAAAGAAATCGATCGTTATGTTGTCGTGGTTTGCCGTTATGCTCAATTGGGCCGAAGCCGGGACCGAATAGATGACGGCCAATACCGTAAGCGCTGCGGCAATAAGATTTGAAATTTGAGATTTGAGATTTGAAATGCGAAATTTGAGATCAGGAATCATCATTAGTGTCCTCCTGACTGAGCTAAAAGTAGAGAAGGCGTTAATGTAAGCTCGAAGACGATCTTGACTGTCACAACAAGCACGATTACCGCGAGGATTATCTTCAACTGTTCGCCTTTGAGCTTTCTGCCGAAGACCGCGCCCACCTGAGCGCCTACGGTAGAGCCGAGCAGCAGGAGTACGGCCAGAATGAAGTCTACATTGTGGTTGGTGTAGGCCTGCAGGAATGTGACCTCTATGCAGTTGAAGAGTATCTGGAAGAGGCTGGTGCCCACGACCACATGCATCGGCATTCTGAGGATATAGACCATGACAGGGACCATCAGAAAGCCGCCGCCGACCCCCATGATTGCAGCCAGTACGCCTACAAAGCCCCCGAAGAAAAGCGGCAGGAGCAGGGAGTGCGTGACGCCCGATTTTTCGAAGCGGGTCTGTATGGGGAGCGCTCTAAGGAGCTTCGCAAGTTTAGAGTCTTCTTCTTTATCGGCTTTTTCCGATCTGTTTTTTCTCATGCTGTTCAAGCTTTCGACAAACATATATATGCCGACTATGCCGAGCATAAACACATAGGTCATCTTTATGACGAAATCCGCATTGCCGGTCGCTTGGAGTATTTTTATGGCATGCACGCCGAAGATCCCGCCGATAAAGCCGCCGATGAGAAGGTATATGCCCATCTTGAAATCCACGTTGCCGACCTTCCAGTGCGCGTAGGTGCCTGAAGTCGATGCCGCCACTATCTGGTTCGAATCGGTTGCGGCAGCTACGGTGGCGGGGATGCCGAACATGATGAGGAGCGGCGTCATAAGAAAGCCCCCCCCGACCCCGAAAAGCCCTGACAGCAGGCCCACCGCAAGTCCGAGCCCCACAGGAATAAGAATATTGATGCTGGTTAAAGCTACAGGCAGATAAAGATACATCCAAACTCCTCCTCTTTATAAAAGTTTTTTTATGCTGCGAAAGCGTTTCTTGCCATTGTTACCACAGGCCGCGAAGCGGTCTTTACAAGCCGGTTCAATTCTTTCGAGGTGACCGCAGCCGCTCCGGTGATGCCCGGACTCAAAAGGATCATCTCTATGGAATCGTTCTGTCCGAGAAGATTTTTTATCGCCGAGTAGAGATCGGTCGCTGCGCTGCTTACATCCATCTTGACTCCGGCCTCGGCGCACATTTTTTTCAGGGCATTGATCCGGATTTCATACTTATCATTAAGGTCGCTTTCGATGAGTTCCTGTGCCGTCTTGAAGTCCCCCTCTTCGGCAAACGCGACTATGGACATCACGTCCTCGAACTTTTCAGTAAGCTTTTTCTTGTTGAGCATAAGGACAGAGATGTTTGAATTCAGCGTTTTGGCGAGATCGAGGGCGTATGAGACCCCTTCGTCGAAACCTTCGGCGTGACTGGTTACGAATAATATCTGCTTGTTCTTCATGGCATCCTCCCGAGTTGAAATCACAATACATAGAGGCAATTCGGATGCCAGTAGATAACTTATTGATTTATTAGATTATTCTTGGAGGGGGTTGCTGAGTTTGTGTTTCAGATTTGAACAGCTGTGAACAGTATGTCATGGTGGGGAGCATAAAAGAGTTGTTCGAGTCAGTGGCGGGGATATAAAAGTTTTTGTAGTTACTCGACAGTGCAAAGTATTAGATTACGCCGCCATGCGTAACCCCGGTATTTTATCATGATCGGCATTATCGAGGATGATTTTCTTGAGTTCTGAGTCATGATCATCACTTAAGAGA
>SCQE01000073.1 GCA_004321915.1 Nitrospirota bacterium | reverse complement strand
AATTTCTCTTAAGTGATGATCATGACTCAGAACTCAAGAAAATCATCCTCGATAATGCCGATCATGATAAAATACCGGGGTTACGCATGGCGGCGTAATCTAATACTTTGCACTGTCGAGATCGGTAACTTCAATCCCTTTAAGGATACCCTTGAGCGAGACGTTTTTTTTGCCGGAAGGCGATATGTTTTTGAGTATTGATAATTTTAATCCCACAATCTCTTTTTCTGTGCCCTCAATCCTGTGGAGCATCTCCAACGTACTGCCTTGCATTGCTTTCATAAATACGTCCTCCTTAGCTGCCGTATGTTTAAACTTTACCACAGTTTTAGACAGTGAAACAACAACTGAATTCCTTTTTAAGGGGATAAAAGACTGTCATGAAAAGTGACGATTGGCTGCTGAAAAAAATAGTCGAAGAATCTCTCACCAAAAAAGACATCGCTCACTTTCGCAAGCTCCTCAGCAACGGACATTCAGACGATGAAGTCCTTGGTTTGATCAGGGAGAGAATGGTCTCTAATTCAAAGGGTATGAAATATTACATACGGCAGGAAAAGGTAAGGGCGCTTACTCTTAAGCTTTCATACCGCGTGCATTGGACATATATCCTTGTCGTCATCAAGCAATGGCTCAGGGAAAAGGAAATCCTAATACGATGGAAAGAAGACAGGCATGGCGACAAGATTGACCAAAAGGCCCATGAATTAAAAATGGAACTCCTTGCCGGTGGCTGCAAACTCAAATGCAATCACATGGAAGATGATTCGCATGAAGATGTTTTTATGAAACTCGAAAAAGCGGCCCATGACCTGCTGCTGCATATAGAAAAAGAAACTTCAAATGAAATCCGGTAAACAATACAAAGCATGGGCAATAGTTATAGCTGTATTGCTCATTACTCTTTTGCCCATGCTGTACGGCAATGTTATCGCAAAAAAGGGAGGCATTTTAGATGACACGCTTTTGAACCTTGAAGACCCCTTTTATCTTATGGACAAAGAGGTCAAGGCTCTCTCTTCTCGCGGACTGAATACAGGCGATGTTGTTATGTTCGTAATACCTATGGACAAAGGCGTAACCGGAGAGTCGCTGGCATACGTAAAAGGTTTTACGGACGAAGTAAAAGCCGCATTTCCGGAATACGGCGTGCTCAGTCTGTCTATAGTTCCCAATTACCGCGACACAGGCAAAGAGATAGACAACAGGCCGTATATCAACAACGATGTTCTTGCTCTCATGTCGTCTTCGCCTTCTTATACAAATGAATGGAAAGAACAGGTGAAGCGAGACTCAGGCGTTTACGGCGTGCTTGTGGGCAGAGACTTTGATTATGCGGCTGTAAGTGTGCTTCTTCCGTCCGGCTATGATGAAGTCGGCGTATTCCGCAGAACAGTGGAATTTCTTGAAGGCAGGAAGATACCTGCATGGCAATGGTATCTGAAAACAAACATACAGCCTGCCGAAAAATTCAAAGGCGTAATGCCTGCCGGTTGGGTGGTTGCACGCGGGCTTATGGATGCTGCGCTTATTGCAGACATACTGAAGCTTTCGAGTATAGGGCTCGTAATAGTCGGCGCGGCATTCTTCTTTTCACTCATATCGTTTAGGCAGGCTTTGATCGCAACCTCGATAGTGCTTATCTGTTTCATCTGGGTCAGGGGCGGCCTCGGTCTTCTTCAATTTATGGGCATACCGCTTTATGAGCGGGTATATTTTCTGTTGGTCTATACGGCGGTTATAGTGTCCGGCATATCCTTTGCCGAGCGCAAATTCAGCGCCTATAACGATGTCAGAGCCGAAAACCCTGATTTATCGAGACATGAGGCGTGGCTGAAGACATCATCTGTAAACGAGCTTATAATCGTAACCGCTGTTATTTCTGTGCTCAACTTTGCCACTCTCTACCAGATTCAGATAAGGGGTATTCTTGAGGTCGGGGTTTTGTCCGCGCTCGGCATCCTGTTTCTGCTTGCTCTTGTTCTCTGGTTTTTGCCTGCCCTGCACACAATAATCGGGGGTGAAGTAAAAAACAGGCCCGGCGTATGGAGTGACAGTATCGGTCATAAATGGAACAAGGTACTAAAAAGCATAATACGCTTTTTCCATAATAGGCTCGATCCTCATCCTGATAAACCTTTTCAGTACAAGCAAACAGCGTGCCTTTATACCGGTATCACGCTCTTGTTTTTGATTACGGCAACTGGGCTGGTTGTTATGGACTATGTTCCATGGCGCAAAGACAATTTTAAATTTCTGGAAATAAAAACACGCCCGCTCGAATACATCAAAGACACCGTTGTTTATAAAGCAAGCCTGCTGCTCAACAGGCCTTCAAGCTACGGCTTTGACCGACTGAGTGTTGCGGTTATGCCTAAAGGCGCTGCAGAAGGTTCTGCTGCTGTCAGCGATCCTGAATTCATGAAAAGAACAATGGAATTCAAACGGGCCGTGGCAAAGATCAGCGGAGTCCGTGAAGTCACCTCCGTATATGACACGGTAAAGCTCATTTCAAAAGAATCATACAAACTCGATATGCCGGATAACAGACGGCAGATACATGACGCGCTTCAGACTATTGATTGGGACCTCGGTCAGGGCATTAAAGACCAGTTGTGGTTTGAGTCCGGGATAACTCTTTTTGTATCAACCGCAATGGAGGACACAAACGAATGGACAGAGCTTCTTAACGAAATTATCAGTATGGGAAATGAGAAGTTTCCTGATCTCAGGATACTGCCCTTCGGCAAGCTTGCTGTATATCCTCAGGCCGACCGATATATTCGTGAGGGGAAACCCATCAATGTTCTTACATCCCAGTGGATAGTGATTATTATATGCGCGTTCTGGGTAGCATGGAGAAACAGAAAAAAGCAAAGCCAATACAGAATGTCCGGCTGGCGTGCCGGTCTCGTTATAAACATGCCCTTTGTTTTTGCATCTTCGGCAATAGTTATTGTGATGATAGCCTTTAGAGTGCCGCTTGATCAGGCAACAGCCTGTGTTACGGCCCTCGCCATAAATGCGGCTGTTGATTTCGGATTATATATTGCTGCTGACTACCAGACTGCTCTATTGAACGGAGGGGACAGAAGGAGTGCCTTAGAGTACGCAATGGTAGGTAGGGGTAAAGTGGTTGTCGTAGATATTGTGTTGAACATACTTTGCTTTGCGCCGCTGATCACTTCGAGCTTCATCCCGGTTGCGCGGCTGGGATGGGTGATGATCGTCATGCTTATAGCCTGCGGAATAGGCGCGTTGCTCATCATGCCTGCGCTTCTGCCGTGGTGCGTACAGGAAAGGAAGACAGGAGGATAAAATGAGAATAATCTTATTGTTTGTCGCAATTATGCTTTTTAGTACTGCACAAATTAATGCTGCTGATATGACCGCCGGACAGATTGTCGCAAAAAGCTGGGAGCTTTACCGTCAGGTATCGGATGAGAAGGAGATTTTTGAGATAGAGGTCACACAATCTAATGGACGCCGCGAAGAAAAGACCTTCACCCGCTGGACAAAGTATGATGCCGGAAAATCGGAAGATAAGATCACGGTCAAGTTTTCAAAGCCAGCTATGGACGAGGGGTTGGGATTGCTGACATGGAGGCATCCGGACAGGAGTGACGACCAGTGGCTTAAGCTTCCTTCTCTGGACCGCGTGCGCCGCATTTCTGTAAGCGATCAGGACAAATACTTTGCAGGTACAGACCTGACCTATGAGGACACCCGTCAGCTTGTGGGCGAGCGGCTGAAGGACTTCGATTACCGGCTTTTGAAGAAAGAAGGCGAACAATGGATTATCGAAGCCTTGCCTAAAGCCGGAACCGAAACAGGCTACAGCAAAAGGATATTCAGGATAGACGGCAGATTCGCCTTTATAAAGATCGAGTATTACGCAAAAGACGGGAAACACCTAAAAACTCAGACAAACAGCCAGTTGGTTTACGAGAAGAACGGCCTGTGGAGGACAGGACTTATATTATTGAACAACCATCTGTTGAATCGCAAGACTTCTATAAAAACTGTTGATCGCAAGCTGAACAATGGATTTTCTTCGGATTATTTCAGCCAGAAGTTTCTTGAGAGCAGGCAGAAATGAAGATTCTTATCGCAGCGATTAGTATTTTATTGTTCATCTCTAATGCTTTTGCGGCAAATGATATTAAGCTGGGCGGATCACTCGATACATACGGAGCCGGTTATTTTCAGAGAAGCGGTGGCCTTTACGGCGAAGCGCGATTTAAGCCAAAACTAACATCCACAATGTCAGAGAATAGTCTGCTTTATCTTGAAGGTGATTTAAGACTCGATACAGCCGACTATTCACAGGGCGTTATAAACGGACTCACCGACAGAAAGAAGGAACGGAGTGTGGTTGGAATCAAAGAGGCATACGCTGAGTTGGATCAGAAATGGCTTAGGCTTAGAGCAGGCAAGCAGATATTTGACTGGTCGGTAACGGATACGGTATCTCCAGCCGACAATCTGAATCCCCGTGACTGGACTGATGTTATCAGGTGGGAGCGTATGGGCGTGCCGTCTGCATCTCTCAGACTGGGATATGACAACTATCTTGAATTTGTTTATGTGCCATTGTTCACACCCTCCAGACTTCCCTCAGCCGGAAGCCGGTGGGAACGGGACATGCCGCAAGGCCTGAAATATGTAGAGCAGGAAGTTGTGAGCCGGAATCACGGACAATTCGGCGCAAGAGGCATTGTTATATGGAACGGCTTTGATTTGGGAGCGAGTTATTTTCACGGCTACGGGTACAGCCCTTCGGTAAAGATTGCATCTGTCTCGGCTATTGAGACAGTATTGACGCCTGTTTATTATAGGGAGGACGTTTATACAGCTTCAGTTGCAAAAGGAATATCAGGATTCAATATCCGTGCTGAGGCCGGATATTTCAGGCAGGACAAGAGAGATGATTTCGTTCAGCATGTAACCGGAGTGGATAAGGAATGGAACAATGTATTTGATGGAACCGGAAGCTTGTACATGCTGATCCAGTACGCGAATGAGATAAAAGTTCAAAAAGATAATCCCACAAAGTTTGACATAATTGATTTCAGGCGCGGATTGAACAACGCTATCCTCGGAAAGATCAAATACAACTTTGATGATAAAGAAAGCTGGGCTTTGAAACTGGAAGGGTCGTATAATTTGGGCGCCCATGACAATTACATTGAACCTGCCCTTGTCTGGAAGAAAGGCAATGTTACCGCAGAAACGGGTGTTGGAATAATTTCGGGACAGCCTGATACTTTCTGGGGCGGATACAGCCGGAATGACAGAGTATTTACAAAGGTTGCGTGGAAGTTTTAGTTTTTAGTCAGAACTTGTACCCGGCCCCGCAAAAGCTTATCACGCTGCGGCTGTCGAAGAATTTTATGTTGGAGTCTGTTTTCGAGGCGATGGCCCCGGCAGTCGCAAAGTAGTTTTTCATTCCGAACGGATTCATAAAGGTTGCAATAGCCGAGGCCCCATAGGTTTTATCTTCACGGCTTTGCTGGTAAAGCGGATGGGTTTTGTCGAACTCCGAGATTTTGGCCGAGATTTTGGTATTAAACGAAATATCCTGTTTCATATAATCAAAGCCTAAAAAGGCTTCATACATCTCATAGCTGTTGCTTTTGCCGTCATAGACGCCTTTTTCATAAATTATTCCGGGCGTGAGTCCGTATGTTATATCGAGCATCTGCTGATAGCTGAGCCCGACCGCGTGTGTGCTGCCGCTGCGTTTCAACTCCGGAAACAGTGCGCCTATATCGTCATTCTTAAAATCGGTTTGCGTTATCTTGTAGGACAACGAAAGGGCCTTGTACTCAAATATGAATTTTGCGCCGTACTCTCTGATATCGGTTGTTTCTCTGTTAAGCGCGTAAGGATTTTTCCATCCGCTTTCTTTCAGCGAATAAAAGCCATAGATTTCGAGATATGTGTCGTTGTCGAAATCCCTGCCCCTGCCGAGCGTCAGCGAGCCGGGCTCGTCCTTGGATGTGCCGAAAAAATATTCCGTGCCGGATGCATTGTCAATATGCGTGATGTCCAGAATCGGGAACGGCAGAATCTTGGTTGCAGTTTTCGGTCTTTCATAGATGCTCTGAATCTGGGGCTTCCCCCCGGTCCAGAGATTGTCCGCCCTGTTGATAAGAACGACCGCAGCTCCGGCTTTGGCTGACAACTCTCCCGCATGGGCGGACGTAGCCAAAATTGTCATTAATGCAAATATGTAAATATAGATCCGCATATCTTCAGAGTATCTTAAACGGTGACGGGATGAATGTTATCACGAATATGACGAGCGAAGAAACCGCAGTCAGTT
Source organism: Nitrospirota bacterium (assembly GCA_004321915.1). Taxonomy (GTDB): domain Bacteria; phylum Nitrospirota; class Thermodesulfovibrionia; order Thermodesulfovibrionales; family Dissulfurispiraceae; genus MYbin3. Next base: position 33,715 of record SCQE01000073.1, on the reverse strand, counting down.
TTCTCTTCCTGTCGAGCATGTCCCAGTAGATTACGGGCGGGTGATTAATGCCTAGGGCCAACAGAATTGCAGCCCAGAGCGCCCAGCCTTCCCATCCGCCTAGTCCGAATATCGATGCGGTTCCGAGAATTGCAAGCGTGCCGACAAGGAAGACCGAGATGCGTCTGTGCCTGTCTCCGAAGACAGCATAGGTTATATGTCCACCGTCCAACTGCCCTATCGGCAGCAGGTTCATGGATGTTACGAAAAGCCCGATCCATCCTGCAAAGGCGACCGGGTGAAGGAGGACATCGACAGTATCGGGGAGCGGGCCGACAAGAAGCCATGTAAGAAACGAGAAGAGGAGAGAATCTCCGAATATGATCACGCCCTCTGTTTTAGGCAGGACAGCCACCTCGGACATGCTCAGGCCGACCATCGAGGCTATTACGGATATTATAAACCCGGCTATGGGCCCTGACGCGCCTATATCTATGAGCGCAGTGCGGGTTATTATGGGCGACTTCATTTTTATGAACGCCCCGAAGGTGCCTATGAACGAAGGCGCGGGGATGAAATACGGAAGCGTTGCGACCGTATGATGTTTTTTAGATGCGATATAGTGCGCCAGCTCATGGCAGAGCAGTATTGTCATCAAAGTCCCTGCAAACGGCAACCCCTCGATGATCCTTTCCGGAGAGGAGATTATATCAATGCCTTTTTGGAACGCACCCGCAATCAGGGTGGTCAAAAAGGTTGCTGCAAACAGAATTATATGAAGATAGGGGATTTTTCTCATGACCGACAGGATATTTTACATTATTAGACGGCAGCTCGGCGAATCCGGCTTGTTGCGGTTTTCCCTGAAAGTTTTTTAATCCAGCTCATTTCTGGTAAAATTTAGAACTACTTGCATGGAAACTTCGGGCATGATAAATCCTCACATTTTCAGGGAATACGACATAAGGGGCATTGTCGGCAAAGAGCTTGACAGCGGCGTTGCATTTTGCATCGGCAGGGCCTTCGGTATTATGCTTAGGCGGAGGAATCCGGCGGCAGCACGCGTGAGCGTTGGCAGGGATGTGAGGAACAGTTCAGTCGGGCTTGCTTCGAACCTGATCGGGGGGATCATTTCGACAGGGCTCGATGTTATCGATATAGACGTCTGTCCGACCCCTGTACAATATTTCTCGCTTTTTCACCTTGACCTCGACGGCGGGATAATGGTCACCGGAAGCCACAATCCTTCGGAATACAACGGTTTCAAAATAAGTATTGGCAAAGACACGATCCACGGCAGGGATATTCAGGAGTTGAAGGATATTATATTCAGCGACGCTATTGCGGACGTTCCATTAAAAGGCAGGGTTGAAAATTTTGATGCGGTAGCGGCATACAAGCGTTATATGTTTGAGCAGTTTTCTTATTTGGCAGGGGATGATTTTAAGAGGCTGAAGATCGTTGTTGACGCGGGCAACGGCACTGCCGGAACGGTCGTCCCGGAAATACTCGGGGCAGCCGGTTGCGAGGTGACCGGGCTTTATTGCGAGCCTGACGGCAATTTCCCCAACCACCACCCCGATCCGACTGTTGTCGAATACATACGGGACCTTATCGAAGAAACAAAAAAGACCGGCGCCGACATAGGCGTGGGCTATGATGGAGACTCTGACCGGATCGGCGTAGTTGACCGAGAGGGCAATGTTATCTGGGGCGATCAGTTGATGATAATACTCGGACGCGCCCTGCTCAAAGAAAAGCCGGGCGCGACGATTATAGGCGATGTGAAATGCTCGCAGTTTATGTTCGAGGACATAAAGGCCCACGGCGGCAATCCTATCATGTGGAAGACAGGTCATTCGTTGGTCAAGCAGAAAATGAGGGACGAAAAGGCCCTTCTCGCAGGAGAGTTCAGCGGCCACATTTTTATCGCCGACCGCTATTTCGGCTATGACGATGCGGTTTACACCACATTGAGGCTTGTCGAGATCATGAAAAAAACAGGAAAAGATATAAAGGAACTTCTTGCGGACGTTCCAAAGGCTTGTTTTACTCCCGAGATAAGGATAGAATGTTCTGACAGCCTTAAAAAACGGGTGGTTGAAAAGATTACGGACGATTTCAGGAAATTAATGGATAACGAGACCGGGACTCTCAAGATAAAGGGTCTGGATACCACGGACGGGGTCAGGGTTGTTTTTGAAAAAGGGTGGGGGCTTGTCAGGACCAGCAACACCCAGCCCGTTATAGTTATGAGGGTCGAGGCCGTAGACGAACTTAGTCTCGATAACTACAGGACCCTTCTCGAAAGAGAGCTGGCGTCCGCTATGGAGGCTGCATGAAGGCGTTGATACTTGCGGGCGGAAGCGGGACGCGCCTCTGGCCGCTGTCGAGAAAGAATTATCCGAAACAATTTCTGAAGCTGAACGGCGATAAATCCCTGCTTGCGCAAACCGTCGAGAGGCTGACCCCCGCGATTTCTTTAGACGACATTGTGGTCCTCACCAACGGCGGTTACAGGTTTTATGTCCGGTCGGAACTCGGCGGAGAGGGACACATAGTGCTCGAACCTGCGGCGCGGAATACCGCGCCGGCAATAGCCCTCGGCATAAAATACTGCATCGAAAAATTAGGCTGCGGCATGGATGAGGTGGTAATGGTTTCACCCTCGGACCATGTTATAAGGCCTGTCGAGGCCTTCTCAGGATACCTCCGGACCGCTTCCGATATGGCGAAGAAAGATTTTATCGTCACCTTTGGAATAAGACCCACCAAACCCGAGACCGGCTACGGTTATATCAAGGCCGGCGAAAAGATCGGGGACCCGGATGCGGCCAACGCCTACAAGGTCGAAAGGTTCGCGGAGAAGCCGGACAGGGACACAGCCGGCAAATATGTCGCAGATGCTTGCTATTATTGGAACTCAGGCATGTATGTGTTCAAAATAGGGGCGATGCTGTCCGAACTGAAACTGCATGCTCCGGAAATAGATGCGATGATGGAAAAGAGTTTCGATGAGTTTACGGCGGAATTCGAAAGCCTGCCGAATATATCCGTCGACTATGCCGTGATGGAGAAATCGTCGAGGGCCGCGGTCGTGCCGCTCGATATTTACTGGAACGATATCGGTTCGTGGGATTCGGTTTTCGAGGTGCTCGAAAAAGACGGTTCCGGCAATGCGGGGTTGGGAGACACGGTAACAATAAATACGGACGGATCTTTGATAATAGGCGGCAAGAGGCTTATAGCCACGATAGGCATGAAGGACTGCCTTATCGTCGATACAGGAGACGCGCTTTTGATAGCCAAGAAAGGCGAGGCGCAGAAGGTGCGGGACATTGTCGAGACCCTCAAAAACCGGCAGAGGATAGAGGCGGTGGAACATACCACCGTTTACCGTCCGTGGGGAAGCTATACCGTACTTGAAGAAGGTCCGAGATACAAGATAAAGAGGATAGCGGTCAATCCCGGAGAGAAGCTGAGCCTGCAAAAACATTATCACAGGTCCGAGCATTGGGTCGTCATAAAGGGCACCGCCAAGGTGACCACAGGCGCCAAAGAGATTACTGTGCATGAGAACGAATCGGTTTTTGTGCCGAAATCGGAGCTTCACAGACTCGAGAACCCGGGCAAGATACCGCTCGAAATAATAGAGGTGCAGAACGGCGAATACGTCGGTGAGGACGATATAGAAAGATACGACGATATCTATCAACGGCATCGGTAAAGACTAACCATAAGGGGGTTGTAATGCATTTTATCGGTCTCGACGCCGGCTCGGTATCAGTTAAGTTATCGGTTCTGGATAACAGCGGAAGGAAACTGGAAGGGCGGTATGTCCGCCATTGCGGCCATCCTGCGAAGGTTGCGTTTGAGCAGCTTAAGGATTTAACGCAAAAATATCCGGCCCCCTGTCTTTCGATTACAGGTTCCGGGGGAAAGGCGATAGCTTCGGCCTTTGGAATAAAACCCGTCAATGAAATAGTTTCCCAATCCTATTCCCTCAGAAAACTTTATCCCTTGATCAGGACAGTCATCGAGATGGGGGGGGAGGACTCCAAATTGATAATCATCGAGGACGGCAACATAAAGGATTTTTCCCTTAATTCGGTCTGCGCTGCAGGCACCGGTTCGTTTCTCGAACAGCAGGCCGAACGTCTGCGGCTTACCATAGAAGAATTCAGCAAATTGGCTGTTGCGTCAAAGAGGCCGTCCAAGATCGCGGGCAGGTGCAGTGTTTTTGCGAAGTCCGACATGATACACCTTCAGCAGATAGCGACGCCTGTGGAAGATATTGTGGCAGGGCTCTGTTTTGCGGTTGCGAGGAATTTCAGGGGAGCTATTGCAAAGGGGCGGGAACTTCAAATGCCTGTGGCGTTTCAGGGCGGAGTGGCTGCAAACCAAGGCGTGGCAAGGGCCTTCAGGGAGGTGTTCGGCCTCGACGAGCTTTTTATTCCGCCCGATTATGCTTTGATGGGCGCTATAGGCGCGGTCATGAAGGACATGGACGACCGCAATTTCAATGAATTCGATTTGGGAAGACTCGAGGCCTTTCTCGATGCAGGGTTTTCCGAAGAAGGCTATAAGGCGTTGATACATGACGGCGAAGACTTTTTTGCCCGACACACGACGGCCGGTAACGCTTGTTCCGGGGCCGTGAGCGGGCAAAAAGAGGGCCCCCCGGTAGAGGCGTATTTAGGCATAGATATAGGTTCGATAAGCACTAACCTTGCGGTCATAGATGCCGGCGGCCGGCTGCTTGCAAAGCGTTACCTGATGACCGCAGGCAGGCCAATAGAGGCCGTGATGCAGGGATTTACGGAGATTTACGGGGAGCTCGGCGGTTCCGTGAATATCGCCGGTGTCGGAACGACCGGCTCAGGCAGATACATGATAGCCGATTATGTCGGCGCGGATATAGTAAAGAACGAGATTACGGCCCAAGCCACCGCCGCAATATTTATAGACCCCGAAGTGGACACTATATTGGAGATAGGGGGGCAGGACTCGAAGTTCATCTCGATCAAGGACGGCATAATAGTTGATTTTGAGATGAATAAGGCGTGTGCTGCCGGGACCGGTTCGTTCTTGGAGGAGCAGGCCGAGAAGCTGAGCATCTCTGTGAAAGGCGAGTTTGCCGACGCGGCGTTCAGCGCAGAAAGCCCTTGCAGGCTGGGAGAACGCTGCACGGTGTTTATGGAAAACTCGCTTATGGCAAACCTTCAGAAGGGCGCCCCCAAAGATAACCTGCTTGCAGGACTCGCTTACTCTATTGTCCAGAATTATATAAACAGGGTCGTGTCCGGACGGCCTATAGGCGAACGGATATTCTTTCAGGGCGGGGTGGCATTCAACAAGGCTGTTGTAGCGGCGTTCGAGAGGTATCTGGACAGAAAGGTCACGGTTCCGCCGAACCACGATGTTACCGGTGCGATAGGCATGGCGCTTATCGCAATGAAGCATATGAAAAGCCGGTCGGCAGTCAACAGTCAACAGTCAACAGTCGGCAGTCAACAGTCAACAGTCGGCAGTCAACAGTCAACAGTCGGCAGTCAACAGTCAACAGTCAGCAGTCGGCAGTCAACAGTCGGCAGTCAACAGTCAACAGTCAGCAGTCGGCAGTCAACAGTCAACAGTCAGCAGTCAACAGTCAACAGTCAGCAGTCAACAGTCAACAGTCGGCAGTCGGCAGTCAGCAGGTTTAAGGGTTTTGGATTGTCAAAGAGGAAATATGAGATAAATTCGTTTGAGTGCAAGGGCTGTCCGAATGTCTGTGAAATAAACAGAGTAAAAGTGGAGGATGACAACGGACATCTTTTTTACGGAGGCCGCTGCGAAAAGTATGATGTAAGAAAGGCTTCAAAAAGCGGGCTGCCTGACCTTTTTGCGTTCAGGGAAGAAGAGCTTTGGAAGGAACAGCTTAAAAGAGAGTCGGCAGTCGGCAGTCAACGGTCGGCAGTCAAGATCGGGATCCCTTATATATTCTACTTTCAAGACTATCTGCCTTTTTGGTCAACCCTTTTGTGGGAACTCGGTTTCGAAGTTACGGTGTCGCCCAAGACCAATAAGCAGACGGTGAACCTTGGCTTGGAAAATGTACTGTCGGAGGCCTGTTTTCCGGTAAAGGTAGCGCATGGGCATATAAAGCACCTCATGGATTCGGGGGTGGATGCGGTTTTTGTACCGAGCTTTATATGTTTGAACGGCAACGGCGATGAGTATGATAGGGGCCTAGCCTGCCCGCATATACAGTCCATACCTTATGTTTCCAAGGCCGCGATAAAGGGCGTGAATATGATCTCTCCGCTTATAGACAGCGGACGGGGCGGAGGGTGTGTCGGCGATGAAATTTATAAAGCGCTTAAGCGTTACGGCGTAAGCCGTAAGGCCGTATCGGCTGCAATGGACAAAGCGCTTTCGGTCCAGAAGCGTTTTGTCGGCAGTATAAAAGACAAGGGCAGGGAAATTCTCTCGAATTGCACGGCGGACACTCCGATCTTGGCTATTGTCGGGAGGGCATACAATTCTTTCGATTCAGGAGTAAATCTCGATATTCCTAAAAAACTGGCGCAGATAAACGTGCTTTCCGTTCCGATGGATTTTCTGCCGATAGAGGATGAGCGACTTTCTGAACAGTGGCCCGGCATGTACTGGCGTTCGGGGCAGAGGATACTCAAGGCGGCTCGGTTTATCAGGAAGACCCCCGGCATGTATGCGATGTGCGTTTCGAACTTTTCGTGCGGCCCCGACTCGTTCATCTTCAAATACTTCGGTGAGGAGATGGGGGGGAAACCGTTCCTGCATATAGAGATCGACGAACACAGCGCAGATGCCGGTGTTATTACGCGCTGCGAGGCCTTTTTGGACAGTATCGGGCAGCAGATATCCTGCGGCCGGGGCGAGAGTCCCGACAAGATCAATACGGCCTCTGCTCCCGAAATATTCAGCAGGTCCGATATAAGCAGACGGACCGTTTTTGTCCCGCCGATGTCGGACCATGCGTTTGCGATAAAGGCGGCCTTCGAATACTGCGGCGCCCGCGCCGAGGTCCTGCCGGAATCCGACAGGTCGTCAGTCGATATAGGCAGAAGGCATGTTTCGGGCAAGGAGTGTTATCCCTATACGGTCACGGCAGGCGATATGCTGAAGAAGGCGCTGTCTCCTGATTTTGTTCCTTCAGGTTCGGCGTTTTTCATGCCTTCGGGAACGGGACCCTGCAGGTTCGGGCAGTACAATGTTGCGCACGGCATGATACTGAAAAAAATAGGCATGGACAATGTGCCCATTTTCTCGCCGAATCAGGACGTACAGTTCTATAAAGAACTCGGGGTTGTCGGCGGTGATTTCACGAAGAGGACATGGACCGGGGTCATCGCTTATGAGTTTTTGACCAAATGCGTGCATGAAACCCGGCCGTATGAGAAGGAGCAAGGCGACGCTGAAGAGCTGTATGTCAGGTACCACGAAAAGATCCATTGCGGTATTGCGGGCAGGAACGGGGACATCGAGGGCGTATTAAGCGACATGTCACGTGATTTCAGGGCTGTCCCGCGCAGAGAGGAGAAAAGGCCCCTGATAGGCGTTGTCGGAGAGATTTTTGTAAGGTCCCACAGGTTTTCTAACGAGGGACTGGTCAGGAAGATCGAGTCTTCGGGCGGAGAGGTTTGGCTTGCGCCTGTCGAAGAGTGGCTCTATTATGTCAATGCTATGTCTATGCGAAAGGCCTTGATAAAAAGAGACGGGTCTGCTATCATGAATATCTTTGCAAAGACGGTCTTTCAAAAGAGGATAGAGCATAGGCTCGGGAAGCCTTTTAAAGGATTTCTTAAGACCCTTGAGGAGCCTTCCACCAAGACGCTTTTAAAGAAGGCCCTGCCGTATGTGCATCATTCCTTCGAAGGGGAGACCGTATTGAGCATAGGCAAGGCGGTCGATCTCATAGAAAAGGGAGCGTCGGGAATAATAGTAGCTATGCCTTTCGGATGCATGCCCGGCACTATTGTAAGCGCGCTTATGAAGACGGTGGCCAAGGATTTCGGCATACCGTGCATCAGCATCCCCTATGATGGAACAGAGTCGCCGGCCACAGCGCTGCAGCTGGAAGCCTTTATGGAAGCGGCAAAGAATAAGTAACAAGCGAGAAATAAAAAGTGAGAAGTGTGAAGTAAGAAGTAAAAAGTTTTTAGTTCTAAGTTCTCACTTCTTACTTGTATTTTAGAAAGGAGGTCATACATTGGGAAGCGTTGTAAAGTGGAGAAAGAAGAAGATGCGTAAGCATAAGCACAAGAAACTTCGTAAACAGACCCGCGCGCAGAGAAGGAAATAGCGCAAGCCGACAGCCGGTTCAAGACCCGTCAAACCTTGTAATCTTTGCTCCGACAAAGGGCATCTTTTTGATGTAGTCTTGCAGTAAAACTTTTTTTACCGAGCCGCCTATTCCTTTTCTGCCGCCCGCGTGGATGATATGGACATTGCGTTGAGATGCGCTTGCAGGGGACTTCTGCATCAGGTCTCCCTTATCTGCGGGCGCGCCGGTTTTTATTATGCCTATATGTCCCACGATCTCGTTCCGTTTTCTCTTATGGGGCGCTTTTACAAGGAAGATTATATCGCCGTCCCTGAGTTTGTCCGCGCCTTTCAGGATATTTTGCGGTGTGAGGATTTCAAACGCCGGTATGCCTCTTGAGCCTTTTATCTTGACGGTTTTGCCGATAGAGGCAGTTATGTCTTTGCCCCACTTGCCGCTTAAGATCATGTCTTCACCGTATTCGAAACGCTCTTCGTAATTCATGACCGTTTCATTCCGGACAATCCCTTTTCCGTGAAATCTCTTGTCGAGCGCTATCCGTATCGATTCTTCGGGCGAAGTTCCGAGCGCGAGTTCCACGGCGCGGAATGTCAGGTACATACAGTCCACGCGCTCGTCGGCCACTATCACGGCTTTAGAAACATACTCGCCTAACGGGTCGGGGTCGTACGGGGTCCCTATGAATTTTTCGGCCCATACGGCGATGCGTTCACCGGGAGGTCTATTCGCAAGAGTTTTCTGAATTGTTTCTATGTCGTTTCCGGTCAACGCCGATGCAATGTTATACGACATGATAAAAAACAGAAAGAAAGGCGCGAAGAAGGCAGGGCCGCTCTTTTTCATATATGCGGAATCAATCGGTGTGCTTATTGAATATCTCGTCGAATTTGTGCGCTATCTTGAGAAAGGCGTTGAGGATATCCGGATCGAAATGTTCGGGAAGTGTCCTGCCGTCGCCTTCCGTAAGTATCTTCACGACTTTTTCGTGTTCGAAGGAGGGCTTGTAAGGTCTTTTACTCCTGAGCGCGTCGTACTGGTCTACGAGCATCACTATCCTTCCTTCGATAGGTATGTCTGCGCCTTTCAGCTTATTGGGATAGCCCCCGCCGTCCCAGCGTTCATGGTGCGAGAGCGCAATCAGCGCGGCCATCTGTATGTCCTCGTATTCGGAGTCTGCCAGTATTTTTCTTCCTATAGTCGTATGCTCTTTCATTATTTCGAACTCTTCTTTTGTAAGTCCTGCCGGTTTGAGCAGTATGCTGTCGGGGATCCCTATTTTACCTATGTCGTGCATGGTGCTTGCGAACTTTATGCTCTCGCAGAAATCACGCCCTCTTCCCAACGCCTCGGAGAGCACTTCCGAATACATGCCTATGCGCGAGATGTGGGTGCCGGTGTCCGTGTCTCTGTATTCAGCCACTATGGTCAGCCTTTGTATCAGCTCTTTGCTCATGTTGCCGAGCTTTAAAAGCGCGCGCGACAGCTCCCTAGTTTTTTTCCTTACCTCGTCTTCGAGCATTTTCTTGTAGCGTTTTTCCATTTTTCTGAAGCGTTTGAAATCGAGGGCCCGTTTGACCGAATAGGCGAGGTATTCGAACTGGTACGGTTTTGTAATAAAATCGAAGGCGCCCTGTTTTACGGCGTTTATCGCCATATCGAGTTCGGCAAAACCTGTCATAAGTATTACCGGTATTTCGGGGTCGAATTCGCGTATCCTGCTCAGCAGTTCTACCCCGGATATTTCGGGCATTTTGATGTCCGAGAGCACTATGTCGAACTCCGTGTTCTTAAGCATCTCTAAGGCCGCAAGCGGATGGTCGCTGGTGTAAACCAGATAGCCGTATTCTTTGAGAAGGGCCGAACTTACAATAAGGACATTGCGGTCGTCATCCACCACAAGTATTTTTTGAGGCTCCTCTTTTTCGGAGGCAAACGGGGAGGTACGTGCGTCCTTCTCTTGGTCCATATACTGAATTATAGATGTTTTTATAAAAAATTTCACAGCGGCCGGAAGAATGCCGTTTTTTCAGATGCGATGCAGGTGTTTTGTCGTCCGGATAACATTTTTTTATGTTTTTTTGATAATATTCCATATGACGAAAAGCTTTAAAAGCGGCATGGTCGCGTTGGCAGGCAGACCCAACGTGGGCAAATCGACCCTGCTCAACGCGCTAATAGGCGAGAAGGTGTCCATTGTCAGCCCCAAGCCCCAGACCACACGCAACAGGATAGTTGGAATAAAAAATCTTCCCGGCTCGCAGATTATTTTTGTCGATACGCCCGGAATACACAAGCCGCAGCATAAGCTCGGAGAGCTTATAGTTGCAAAGGCCTGCGAATCGGTCAAGGAAGTGGACCTTATACTTTTTATGGCCGAGCCCGAAAAGCCGGGCAAGGGCGATAACTTTATACTGGACATGGTCAGGACGCTCAACAAGGATGTGTTTCTTCTGATAAATAAAATCGATAATGTAAAAAAGCCCGAACTCCTGCCTGTCATCGAGGCCTACACGGAGCTATACGACTTTACCGAAATAATTCCGGTTTCGGCAAAGACGGGCGACGGGACAGATATCCTCTTGGAGCGGATTGTCGAACGCCTGCCCGAAGGCCCGAAATACTATCCCGACGATATAGTCACCGACCAGATCGAGCGTTTTATGGTCGCCGAAATAGTCCGGGAAAAAGTTATGCAGAAGACAGGCGATGAAATACCTTATTCCGTTGCCGTAGAGGTCATATCATGGACTGAGAAAAAAGAGGATGTAATACTCATAGATGCAAATATTTATGTTGAAAGAGACGGCCAAAAGGGTATTATAATAGGTAAAAGCGGGAGAAAGCTTAAAGAAATAGGGACTGCAGCGAGGTTTGAGGCTGAGCGGCTGCTCGGCTGCAAACTGTTTTTGAAGCTGTGGGTCAAGGTAAAGAAGGATTGGCGGGGCGACGAAAGGGCCCTGAAGGATTTAGGGTATAACTGATGCATATACAGATGAAGGTTGAAGGGCTGCTTTTCGATCCGCGCAGCGGGATGTATATACTTTTGCTTCAGCAGGTCGACGGCAGCGAAACCCTGCCTATCTGGATAGGCAAACCCGAGGCTGACGCCATAGCGCTCGCAATAGGCAAGGTGGTGACCCCGAGACCGCTCACCCACGACCTTGTTAAAAATGTATTCGAGAGCCTTAACGCAAAAGTGACCCGCGTGGTGATAACCGAAATTGTCGATAATACCTACTACGCTTTAATATACGCTTTTGACGGCAAGAAGGAGGTCTCTGTCGATTCGAGGCCTTCCGATGCTATTGCGGTCGCGTTGAGGGTGCAGGCCCCTATTTATGTCGAAGATGAAATTTTAGGCGTGCGCAGGGGCGACGAGCTCGAAGACTGGCTTAAGAACCTAAGGCCCGAAGATTTCGGGAATATAATGTGAACGCACCCGGCAGGGTCTGTAGTCATGCTTAACAGGACAGAGGGCATTGTACTAAAAAGCTCAATTTTTGGAGAGGCAGATCTCATAGTCACATATCTCACGCCGGATTTCGGGCTGCTCAGGGTCTTTGTCAAGAGTCCGCGCAAGACCAAAAGCAGGTTCGGCAGCAGCATCGAGCCCCTGACATACGCCAAGATAGCCTTTTGGGGCAAGGAGCACGCCAATCTTCCCAGACTGACCCAATCGGATATAGTCAAGTCTTTTCATAAGCTCAGGGACGACTACGGCGGCATGCTGAATATCATGGAGCTTCTCGAAATGAACCTGCATTTTCTTATAGACCGTGAGCCGCATCCCGCAATATTCAGGCTTCTTCTGGCCACGCTTTCGAAACTGGAAGCGGACATAAACAACAGGCTTTATTATCTTTATTACAAGATCAGGTTTCTTGAGATCTCAGGTTACTCCCCCCGGCTCGAGATCTGCGGCAGGTGCGGCGGCCTGACCGAAGGGAGGCGGCACCATAATTTTTATGTTTCCCACGGCTCGATAATATGTCGTGAATGCATAGGGGGAGATGACAGGGCCGTGAAGGTAACGGAGAGCGCGCTGAAATTCTATAAGAGCATATTCAAATGGCAGTATTCCACTCTGGACCGTATAAAAGCGCCGGTGCATCTTCTGACCGAAATCCAGAACGTGATAAATTCTCACATTTCGTTTATAAATTCCGGGTCCAAATCTTTTGACAAGAGGCTTTTTCTCTCATCCCGCTGAGGGTTGTCCGGTGTATTTTATTTCGGGCGAGGCTTCGGGGTCGAAGGGGTTGGTCCTTACGGCAAACGAATAAAGGAACGGGTAATCCTCTTTCATATGCCGCATGTATGCGAGCCACTCGGTTATAAGGGCCGAGTAGGCCCTTTTGATGTCCACCGAAAGATGGTCGAGGTCATGTCTGGGGAGTGTTTTAATGCCGGTCCTCGCCGACAACTCTTCCGTTAAATGAGATACCGCAATTTTCATAATCCTATCTCATCACAAGAGAACAATTAACAAAACCGGTTTATTGACAACCTGAATTCTCAGAAAGAGCCGTTATATGCTATATTCTCTGATGAGAAAATTACTGTATATCCTGCTCGCATTGTTTGTTTTTTCGTGCTGGAGCGTTTATGCTTCTTCCGAACCAAAATCCGCTGCTGTGCCTGCCGCTGCCACTTCCGCAGACAGGGGCTACGATGTGATCCTGTTGATGGACAGTTCCGGCAGCATGAAGAAGACCGACCCGCACGATTACAGGAAGACCGCTGCCAAGCTCTTTATTTCGCTGTTAGGCAAGGACGAACGTATCGGCGTGGTATCGTTCGGGGACGCCGCAAAGACGCTGATACCTCTTACCCCCAACACTTCGCAGAACCGGAATTCTCTGTTCAAGGCGGTCGATAAGATTTCTTCGAAAGAGTTCTCGACCCATATGCATGACGCCGTAAAGCTGGGTTTCGGCGAGCTCAAAGGCTCCGGAAGAAAGAACAGGCTTCTTGTGCTTATGTCGGACGGCAAGCTGACTACAGGTTCCGACGATAAGGACAAAGCGGCCTTGGTTGAGCTTTCAAAAATGCTGCCGGACCTTGCCAAGGCCAATATACGGCTTTATTCCATAGCATTTACCGATCTTTCGGACGTCAAGCTTCTTGAGGAGGTCGCAAAGGCGACCGGGGGTTTTTTCAGGTATGCCAAACAAGACAAGGACGTGCATGTAACATTTACGGACATGTTCGAAAAGATGAAATCTCCGGATTCCGTGCCTTTGGAGGGCGAGGAGTTTTCGATCGACAAGGACATAACCGAGGCCACGCTCGTTATCACCAAAAAGAGCGGAACGAAGACCACACTTTTCGATCCGGCAAAAAAGGCCTATAGTCCGGCTAGTCATGGAAGCAATATCAAGTGGTTCGAATCGCAGATATTCGATATGATAACGATACAGAATCCGGCGCAGGGCAGGTGGAAGGTCAAGCTAAGCACAACGGAGGGGAACCGTATTTTCATTCTTACCAATCTCAATCTGAAGAGCTCTATGAACAAGGATTTTTTGGACAAAGGTGAATTAATTTCTGTGGATGCCAGACTCGAAAAAGACGGCGTTGTTCTGAAAGGGAGCGAGATATTGGGGCAGGTCTCTTTTTATGCCGAGATCATAACTTCTGACGGTAAGACTGCAAAGGTCGAACTTGCGGACAACGGGAATTCGTTAGGCGATACACAGGCCGGTGACGGTATATATGCCGCCGGATTTTCTTTCAGCAATGTCGGCGACTATGTTGTGAAGATCGTGGCCGAAGGCAAGACTTTCAAGCGGGAGAAGAACTACCGGCTTAAGATCAACGAACCTCCGCAGGCCAAGGACAATTCCACCAAGGCCTATGACAACGCTTCAAAACATGGTCCGACGAAAGACCACGGCAGTCCGTGGAGGCCCGTCTTAATTAAATTCGGGCTGATCAACGGCGTATTTGCAGCAATATTAGCGGTCGCGTTTTTGGTCAAGCTTGTTGTTTCCAAGAAGCGGACAGGGAAAAAGAGATAGGAAGGGGAAGCCTTTATGACCATCGAGATAGACGCCCTTTATTTCATGCTTGTAGTCGAGGCCTTCCTCATTATTCTGGTTGCGATGGTTGTGCTCGCCCGCAGACAGGCAAGATACAAGGCTTTGTATGAGAAGGCTGTTTCCGGAGGTGAGGTAGCGGTCAAGGAAGGGCCGGTCGAGATTGTGGAAAAACCTGTTTCCGTTCCGGAACGGGAACCTGAGCCTGAGCCTGAACTTAAGCCTGCGCCCGAGCCCGAGCTCGAGCCCGAACAGATCAAAGAGGGGCCGGTCATAGAGTCCGTTCCGGCTTCGGCGCCTGAACCCGGGCCTGAGCCCGCTGCCCTTGAGGTTGAGGCCGAAAAAGAAGGGCCTGAAAAAGAGGAAGACCTCGATTGGGGCGATGCCTTTGCCGAGCAGGCTGCTGCTCCGGGCGGAGGAGAAGCAGTGTCCGTGGATGATCTTCTTGCGGGGCAGGAAGAAGCCTCCGGTGATAATCGGCAAACGGCTTCCACATTGCATAAGGTCGTAAAGTTTCAAAAGCAAAAAATAGTCGATCTGATGGGATACAAAGATCTTTTTGAGAGCGCGCAGAAAAAGCTGAAATCGATACTTAAAACCTATGAGGATGTTCAGGAAAGATTTTCCACTCTCACTGCGTGGCTGCCCGATAATGAAGAACTGAAGGCCGCTACCGAACAGGTCATAGGAAACAACAGCGAGCTGAGCGGTTTTGTCACAACCATCGAAAAGAGCAGTTCGGCCCTCGCCGAACAGTTCGGGTCGTGGGACGAGCAGCTGAATGGGCTTATGCAGCAGGGCGGCGTAGAGGGCGAGGTTGACGAAGCTGTTTATTCCGGCATATTGAAAGAGAAGGAAGATCTGGTGGCCAAGATAAAGGAGTTCGAGGAACTGTTAAAAGAAAAGGCCGATAAGGTCGCCAAGGTCGAGGCCCAGTATGAGGACCTCGAAAACGAATACATGACTCTTTACAGGCAGCAGCAGGGGCAGTAGCAGCGGATTTTTTCACCCCGGTTTTTTGTTTTCATTTCATTTGTACTTCTTTTCGCATTCTTCGATAATGGCCGACATCTCGTCGTTGGTCAGATTGTCTACGATTATGTTTCCCTTTTCATCGCGCCGCACCTCCGAGATCCCCGGGAACTGTTTTTCGAGGCTCTTGATCTCTATGGTCTGCCTCTTGACCGTTTTCAGCAGTCTCCTGTTCTCTTCTTCGAGGTCGTATTTTTCGAGCGCGTCCTTGACCGCGAAAAGCAGGTTTATATCGTCCCACGGCTTTGTGAAGAAGCGGTAGATCTCGCCTTCGTTGATGGCCCTCATAGCGGCGCCGATGCTTGCGTGGCCTGTGAGCATTATCCTGATTGCGCCCGGGAAATCCTTTCTCACGATCGAGAGGAACTCAGAGCCCGACATGCTGGGCATCTGCTCGTCCGATATGACGAGTTTTATCTTTTTTTCGCTCAGGACCTTCAGGCCTTCCTTCGCCGACTGTGCGGTGAAGATGGTGTAAGGTTCGTCGATGAACACCCTCTTGAGGGACGAAAGCACCGACGGTTCGTCGTCAACCAATAAAATGTTGTGTTTGGACATTTCAACTCCTCACTTATCGTCTGAATTATTGCGCGAGGTCCCGCAAAACGGGCAGACTAACCATGCCTGTTCGAGCGGCATCCTGCAGCTTACGCATATATTATGCTTGAACGCGCCGCAATAGGGACAGAAAAGAAACTTTATGTCGACCATGTTGCTGCAGCGCTCGCACCTGCGCTCGTATTTTGTCGGCGGCCCCACGACCCTCAGCAGTTCTTCGAGGGTCGTGATGCCGGACCTTACCTTTTCGATGCCGTCCTCGATAAGCGTTCTCATGCCGCCGAGCCGCGACAGGTTGAGCAGCTCCGATTCGCGGTAATCGGTGCTTATCATGTGCCTGAACTCGTCGTTCATCACAAAGAGCTCGAAGATGCCGGTCCTGCCCGAGTATCCGGTGTTGCCGCACTTGGCGCAGCCTGTGCCCTGAGTTACGAGCTTCAGGGAGTCTGCCGGGATATTGAGCAGTTCGATTATGTCCTTGTCCGGCGTAATATCGGTCTTGCATTCGGAACAGACCCTTCGCACAAGCCTCTGCGCTATGATGCCGTCCAGCGCCGAGGCGATAAGATACGGCTTGACCCCGATGTCCATAAGCCTCGTGATCGAGGCCACGGTGTTGTTGGTGTGCAGGCTCGTCAAGACCATATGGCCTGTAAGCGCGGCCTTGAACGCCACATCCGCCGTCTCATGGTCCCGGATCTCCCCTACGAGAATAACATCCGGGTCCTGACGCAACGTGGCCCGGAGCACCGACGCGAAAGAGAGGCCTATTTTGTCTTTAACATACACTTGGTTCGCGTCCTCCAAAAAATACTCCACAGGGTCTTCTATGGTCTCGTAGTTCTTCGTGCTTTTGAGCATTTCATAGAGCATCGAATAAAGCATCGTCGTTTTACCGCTGCCTGTGGGGCCCGTTGATATGACTATGCCCTGAGGTTTTTTTATGACCACATCGAGACGCTTTAGGTCGTCGGCCAGCATGCCCAGCTCCGAAATCTTTTTGACCGCAGCGGTCTTGTCCAAGACCCGCATCACGACCTTTTCTCCGTTGATAGTGGGCATGGAAGAAACGCGCACGTCGACCACGCGTTCACTGGTTTTTATGGTTATCCTGCCGTCTTGTGGCTTTCTCTTTTCGGATATGTCCATTTTCGCCAGTATCTTTATCCGGGAGATGACCGCGGTGTGCAGTTGCGAAGGCACCTTCAGTTTCGTGTAGAGCATGCCGTCAATCCTGTAGCGGACGATCGTGTATTTGGTTTTCGGCTCGATGTGTATATCGCTCGCCTTGAGACGTAAGGCTTCGAGCACCACCGCATTCACGATCCTGATTATAGGCGGGACACCGGAGGCGGTCATAAGCTCCTGAAGGTTTTCGGACGCCTCGTCGTCCTCTATGACGATGTCTATCTCCTCTACCGGCTCCGCTTCCATCTGCTCTTCTATATCGGCGATCTCCTCTTCTCCGGTCGAATCCCCATAGACCTTGGTCAGCACAGCTGCTATATCGGATGATTTCGCTATTACCGGAAGGACCTTGAATCCGGTAAGCATGGCGATGTTGTCGACCTTGATAATGTCCGAAGGGTCGGCCATCGCGATAGTGAGGTTCCCGCCTTCAAGCTTGATCGGTATAAGTCTGTTCTTTGCGCAGAGCCCGCGCTGCAGTATTTTTACGACAGCCGGATTTATCTGCGTTTCCTTCAGGTCGAGCACCGGCAGGTTCTGGTTTTTCTGGAGTTCATGTACGATCTTGTTTTCGGACGTTAACCCGAGGCGCACCAGCGCGTCGCCGAAGAACTCGTCCCTGTTCTTTGCTTTTTGCGCAGACTCCAACTGTGCGGCATTGACAACTCCGGCCTTGAGCAGGATCTTGCCTAAAAGCCCCCGGTCTTCGTCGAAAAGGTTGCTGTAGTTTTTGAGCTTGAGGGCCTGTTCCTTAGAAATTTCCCTGAGCTTTCTGTTCTCCTTCAGCAGCACATACTGCTGAAGGGCCAAGCTTACGGTTATCCTGAGGTCTTCGTCGTTCCACGGTTTTGTTATGAATTTATAGACCGCGCCTTCGTTGACCGCGCCCATGATTGACTGCACGTCCGCGTATCCGGTCAGCATAATGCGTATCGTCTGGGGCCACTTGTCTTTTATTTCCCTCAGGAGTTCGGCCCCGGTCATGCCCGGCATGCGGTGGTCGCTTATCACGAGCTGCGTGGGACGGGCTTCCATGATCTTCAACGCCTCATCGCCGGACCGGGCGGTCAATATTTCGTAGTTTTCTTCGATAAAAATGCGTCTGAGTGCGTTGAGGACGTTCTCTTCGTCATCGACGAAGAGCAGTGTGAAGCGACCGGTGTCAGGAAAACCTTCTTCGGCCGCGGCCTGAGCAGTAAAGCGGACATCTCTGTCCGCCTGCTGCGCCGAAGTGAAAAGATTCGCGTATTTCGACATCAGTTGTCCTTTCTGCACGGGAAGGTCGCTGTAAGACGGGTGCCTTTCCCTAGAACACTTTCGACCGAAATTGTGCCGCCGAAAGAATTAACGATATCGTAAACCACTGTCAGGCCCATGCCCGTGCCCTTTCCCACTTCCCTTGTAGTGAAAAAGGGTTCGAAGATGCGGCCCACTATTTCCTGCGGGATGCCCCTGCCGTTGTCACCGACCGAAACCGACAGAAAATCTCCGGACTGCGCGACCCTCAGCGTAATGATCAATTCGCTGTCCCGCGATTGCAGCGCGTTCATCAGCAGGTTAACGAACAACTGGCCTATGAGCGAGGGATTGCCGTAAACAGGGCAGGTGTCGGCGTATTCTTTGTTTATCCGCACGCCTTTTTTGTTTATCTCATGGGAAAGCACCGAGAGCGTGTTGTCCAGTTCTTCGGCAATATTTATGTCCCTAGACCGCGTTTCGTCGATATGCGAAAAATCCTTGAGGTTCGAGACTATTTTTCTTATGCGCTCTGCCCCGTCTATACTCTGCCTGATAAGGTCGTTCAGGTCTTCGATGATCAGATCTATCTTAAGTTTTTTGCGCAGGGCATCGGCTTTGTCGCCGTATCCTGAGGCTGCAGCGACCTGCCCGTGCCATTGCAGCAGTTCTATAAGGTTTTTCGAATATTTGGAGAGGGTCGAGAGATTGCTCTTTATGAACCCTATCGGGTTGTTTATTTCGTGCGCTATGCCTGCTGCCAATTGCCCTATAGACGCCATCGTCTCGCGCTGGAGCAGGCTGCTCATCGCATTTTTAAGCTCTGCTGTGCGCTCGTTGACTTTCTGTTCCAAGTTCAAGGCAAGCTCTTTATACTTTCGCTCCGACGCGGTGACCATGCGGTTCGCCTCCAGCAGCTCATCGTAAGACTGTTGCACCACGGTGGTGTGCAGTTCTGCGGTCAGCATCCTCTTTACGCTGCTTTGCGCGATGGAGGCGAGGGCGGTGTATGCCATCAGGAACAGGGCGTTGCAGTGAGCATCCTGAAACGATGCCGGAAAAGCGGCTGATATGAAACCTATCTCTTCCCCTTCGTGTAGAAATCCTTTTTTGAAGATTTTTAATTCCCCCTCACCCCTGCCCTCTCCCTCCGGGGGAGAGGGGTGTACGGGAGGCTTCTTCTTTTCATCCCCTCCTTTGAGGCAGGACACACTTTGTATTTCCCCTCCCTTGAGTGGAGGGGATGAAGGGGAGGGTGATGAAAAGTCTCCAGCCAGCCATAATATACCGCCGCCTCCATCAGCCACGCAGGCGGACGAAGCCCCTGCAGAGACGAGCGCGTCGATAATAGCCTGCCCGTTCTTCTCTTCGAGAAGGTCTTTGAGCAAAACATCGGAGCCTACGACAAACTCCAGTTTATCTGACGTTTTGTCCATTCGCCTCCTGCCTTGTGAGGTTCTTCACGAACATGTCCTTCGTAAGTCCCTGTTTTCCGGCAAGGCCGTAACGTCCGTCGAGCGAATCATAGGTCATGCCGAGCAATGAAGTAAAGGTTTCCAGAATGCCCCAACCCTGCAGCGCGGAGGCCATGAACAACTGTATTCCTGAACTCTTCCAGACTTTTCTAAGCTCTTCTTCGGGGGTTATTTCCTGAAGGTCTCTTTTATTGAACTGTATCACGAGAGGGACACGGTCGATATCGATCCCCACGAATGTCAGGTTTTTTTCAAGGTTCCCGAAGCTTTCGGCATTGTTTGCGGATTCGGAAACCTGCGAGTCGGCGATGAAGGCTATGCCGTCCGCCCTCGTAAGCACGGCCTTTCTTGTGGCGTCGTGGCGCACCTGCCCGGGCACGGTGTAGACCTTCAATTTTATTTTCAGGCCGCCCGGCGCCGTAAAGAAAAACGGCAGCAGGTCGAAAAAGATCGTGCGGTCCTCTTTTGTATCGAGCATCATCAGTTCTCCCCGGCCTGTAGTATCGAGGATATCGTGAAGGCAGAGGAGGTTCGTGGTCTTGCCGGACATGGCAGGCCCGTAGTAGACCAGTTTGAGTATCATCTTGTTTTCAGCTTCGTTGTATTCGATCATGCAAGCGCCTTTTTCCAGATGAATATTCCGGCCGACAGCGGGTCTATGTGAGAACTCCTCTTCAGCCCGTCTATATTTTTAGGCGTAAGGACCGTGTTCCTGCTCAAAAGCAGGATCCCGGTCCCGCTCTTTATGTCCTGCGATACGATCATGCCCGGCGCCAGATCGTCGATGTGCAGCTCGGCCTCCATAGTCGGCTTTAGTTCGATGTCCTTATTTTCGACCGCCGCAGGGAACATGCTCGTGGCGGCCTCTTCGAGCTTCTTGAAAAGAAAAAGGTCGAACTGGGTGCCCGCCAGAGACTGCATCTTGTAAAGCACCGTCTGTGCCGAATGGGTCTTTATTCCGTGCATGAGGCGGTCGAAATAATCCGCAAGCGCGATGATCCTCGCCCCGGCCGGAATGTCTTTCCCTTTAAGCCCGTCCGGAAAGCCTTTCCCGTTGTACCATTCGTGGTGGTGTCTTATCAGTACGCCTGCGGGCCTCAGCTCCTCTATCGAATCGACGGCCGACTGCCCCCTGACCGAATGTTTGCGGTATTCGATCAACTCTTCCGGGGTGAGCGCGGCAGGGTTTTTCATGAGTATCAAATCGGTTATGCCTATCTTGCCTATGTCGTGCAATTGAGCGGCAACGCCTATTGTCTTGATCTCGTCCTCATTCATGCCGGCGAGTTTGGCCGTTTCTACCGAAAGCGCCGAAACGCCCGCAGAATGGTTCTGTACGCTGCTGTCCCTTAATTCGATAAGGCTCGTGAAGGCCGCAATGACCGAACCGAAGGCCTCATTCATCTTGTTGTTCAGTTTCTTGAACTCTTTGTTCTGATTGGTCAGGTCTATGGTCTGCTGCTGGACATATATCTGGAGCTCGTCGCTCCATTTCTTCAGTTCCTCGTTCTGTTTCTTGGTCAGCGCTGTGAGCCGGATATTCTCTTTGAGCAGGTTGTAGCGCTCGACCGCGTTCATCACGGTTATGAGCATATCGTTGTCGTTCCAAGGCTTGGTGATGTATCGGAAGGCCCCGCCCTTATTTATAGCATCGACAGCGGCATTTACGTCGGCGTAACCGGTCAGCACCATCCTGACGCTGTTCGGCGACAGCTTCTTCGCCTTTTCGAGGAACTCGGCGCCCCCCATCTCGGGCATGCGCTGGTCCGAAACTATCACCGCAATGTCCTCTCTCTTCAATATTTCGAGCCCTTCTTTGCCGGAATTAGCGGTAAATACCTCGATATCGGTGTCGATAAACAGTCTCTTCAGAGACCTTGTGACATTTTCTTCATCGTCAACGAAAAGGACCTTCTTCGATACGTTTCCGGGTGTATCAGCCATTCTGTTTTTCTCCTATTACACACTTTTTGTCATACCCGCGCAGGCGGGTATCCATGGCTGTATGGTAAGACTGGATTCCCGTTTTCACGGGAATGACGGATAAAGATTGATAATCGGTTATTTTATATAACATCGGTCTTTAAGCATGCAATTTCGTTAAAAAATATATTCATGAGTTTCGGGTCGAAGTGGCTCTCTTTTTGGGAAAGCATCAACTCCCGGGCCTGTAGCTCGTCCATTTTTAAGCGGTAAGGACGGTCCGAGGTAAGCGCGTCATAGACATCTGCGATGGCCGCAATACGGGCCTCAAGGGGGATATCGCCGCCTTTGAGCCCTGCAGGATAGCCGCAGCCGTCATACCTCTCATGGTGGTAAAGGATAACGTTCACGGCAGCCTGAGGCAGTCTTGCGAGAGAGGCCATATTGGCCCCCCATCGGCTGTGGTTCTTCACAAGCTCCAGCTGTTCCTTGTAGAGCGGGCCGTTAAAATTGAGTATCGCGTCCGGCACGCCTATTTTCCCGCAGTCGTGCAGCCAGCTGCCGTGCTTGATGTCCTTCTTCAGTTCCTCAGGCAGGCCGAGAGAGCCGGCTATAATGAGCGCATAGTCCGCCACCCTTTCGCAGTGTCCGCGTGTATACGGGTCTTTCAACTCGACCGCTTGCGCCAATGAAAGCAGCGCCCCTTCGTCCGAACTCCTCAAGGCCTTTACTGTCTCGTACTGCCTGACCGCATCCGAAACCACACGCATAAAGTCACCTTGGTCCCAAGGCTTTGTTATGAACTTGTAGGCCCCGCCCCTGTTTATCGCGTCGATAGCTGCAGTAACGTCCGCATATCCGGTAAGGATTATTCTGACCGTGTCCGGAGATATAAGCCTCGCCTTCTCCAAAAAATCGACGCCGGTCATCTCCGGCATTCTATGGTCCGAAACTATTACCGCCACCTCGTTGCCCTGCAAGAGTTCAAGCCCTTCCTTTCCCGAGACCCCGGTCAGCACTTCGTAATCTTCGTCCAGCAGGAGCCTCTTGAGCGAGTGCAGCACATATTCCTCGTCGTCTACCAGAAGCACCTTTTTTTTATTGTTTTCTGTCATTATTCGGTCCCTATGATACAGTTAATCGAGTCATTCCCGCGAAGGCGGGAATCCAGTGTCTTTTTGGATGCCCGATTACAACCCTCGGGCATGACGAAAAAATTTCTCCTGCCCATAATACCTCACGCCGCGCATTCCGGTATAAACACCACGGTCACACCGTAATACTCGCCTTCGTACCCCAATTTTTTGCCCATAAGCCTGCCTGCAGCCCCGTTTACGGTTGTTGTTTGTTCTGCGCTGCCTTTTTCCTTCACCTCTTCTATAAAATCGAGCATAGGTTTGTCGAACACGTTCTCGGCAAAGGACGACAGCACGGATGTATTGTGGTTTATCAGCTTTACCCATTGTTCGTTGCAGCAGGCGACCATGCCGTTGGAATCGATGCCGACCACTCCGAGCGGTATCGAGTCGAGTATCCTCTGGTGCGCTTCGAGCATCTCGGTGCGAAGCGCGAGATACTGCTCCAATTGAGTATTGAGTTTTTGGAGTTCCGTGTTTTTGTATTTGAGTTCGCCTGTGAGTTTTACGTTTTCTTTGAACAGAAAGTATCTTTCGAGGGCGTTTTTGATAGTGATCTTCAGTTCGTCGTCGTTCCACGGTTTGGGTATGAACTTGTATATCCGCCCCTCGTTTATGGCGGAGACTATGGCCCCTGCGTCCGCATAACCCGAGAGCACGATCCTTACCGTATCGGGCCAGTTGTCGTAAACCTGCTTCAGGAACTCGACCCCGTTCATTTCAGGCATGCGGTAGTCCGATATGACTATCTGGAACTCTTTTTCCTCCAGAAGCCTGATGCCGTCTTTGCCCGAATTGGCGATCACTATCTCGTAATCGTCGTCCATGAATATCCTCCTGAGCGCGTTCAGGACATTCTGTTCATCGTCTACGCAAAGGATTCTTATCTGCTCACTCATTTTCGCCCCCTATGACCGGAATCACTACCGTAAAGGTCGTGCCCTTGCCGACCTCGCTCTCCACAAGTATCTCTCCGTTGTGCTTCTTTATTATCTCATATGCGATGCTCAGACCCAAACCCGTGCCTTTTCCGACATCCTTTGTGGTAAAGAAAGGCTCGAATATCCTGTTTAGGTTTTCGGGAGATATGCCTTTGCCTGTATCGCTTATCGAAACCAGAATATTGCCTTCTTCCGAGCGCGTTCTGATAGTTATCTCGCCCTGCTTCTCGATCGCGTGGGCCGCGTTCACCAGCATATTCATGAATACCTGATTCAGCTGTCCCGGATTGCATCTGGTATTCGGTATATCGCCGTACTCTTTTTTGACCGTGGCCTTATACTTGAGTTCGTTCCATACGATGTTGACGGTGGCGTCTATTCCGGAGTTTATGTCGGCCATTTTATTTTCGGCCTCGTCCACCCTCGAAAAACTCTTCAGGTCCTGCACAATCTTGCGTATCCTCTCTGCGCCGTCGAGCGATTCCGTTATAAGGGCGCTTAAGTCTTCGATAACGTAATCCACCTTGAGCTCTTTACGTCTCTTCCCGACGGCCTCGGCCTGTTCCGGCCGCACAGCCTCTGCCTGAGCTTTTATGAACTCGGTGAGTTTGGCAGAATATTTCTGGAGGGTCCCGAGATTGCTCATGATAAAGCCTGTAGGGTTGTTGATCTCGTGGGCAACGCCTGCCGCCAGTTGGCCTATCGAGGCCATCTTCTCCTGCTGCAGGATGCGCGATTGCGCCACCTTCAGGTCGTTGTAAGCGCCTTCCAGTTCCTTGTGCTGTATTTCGAGAATGTGCATCATGTTATTGAAGTTTTCGCCTATCTGATAAATCGGGTCGGAGGTTGCGGACCTGAAAATGTCGCATTCAGCGCAATTGCCGAATTTTTCGGCGAACACGCCTTGGACCTTGCCCCCGCAGTATGTGCCGGCGACCTGCCAGCAGCGCTCCTCGTTTTTTCCGTAACACGGACAATCGGTGCTTTTGCAGCCCTTTTCTTCATAGCATATCCTGAGATTCGGGTTCTGGAACCTGACGCTGAAGTCTTTCTTGTTCGTGACTTCATTAATGAGAAAGGTCAGCTCTTCCAAGGCGTCCTGCAGTTTTATCTTGTTCTGCTCTATCTCTGCGTTGGTTATCGAAAGGGACTCGGTCAGGTTCTTCATATCGGTCAGGTCGTGGACCGTCAGGACATATTCGGTCTGGAGTTCATGCCCCTCGAACGGATTGATGCTCAACACGAACCAGCGAAAACTTTCAGGGTGGTAAAGTTCCGAGCCGTGGACAATATTACCCTCATGTTGAAGCCCGTATTGTTCGAACAGTTCCTTCCACTTTTTGCCTATGATCCCTTCATAGACATTGCCGAAAAACGACTTGAACACCTTGTTGCAGCGCATTACGGTCTCCTTGGAACTTATCAGGGCTATCATGTCGTCGGTCGAGTCCATGATGCACTCCCATTCCTTCTTTACCGCCTCGACCTTGCCGAACAAGGCGGACATCTGCTCGTTCTTCTGTTTAAGCTCTTGTTGATAAAGCATATGCTGGGTCACGTCGCGCAGTATGCCTTCGATCCCGAGAAATATCCCTTTTTTGTCCTCCACGATGCGCACAGTGGCTTCGATCTCTATGGGCGTTCCGTCCCTGCGCTTTGCCGGTATAGGATAAGCGCTGACCCGTTTCTCTCTTCTTATCAAAGATATGAACTCGTCCCTGTCAGCCGGATTGCGCCAGTAATCGTCCGCTTTTCTTCCTATGATCTCTTCGGGACCCGTATGCCCTAAAATGCGGGCCCCTGCCTCGTTTATAAGGGTGAACACCCCGCTGCTGTCGGTCCAGTAGATCCCGTCCTGACTGGTGTTGAACAGGGTCTGGAACCTCTCCTCATTCTTCAACAGCGACTGCTCCGCCAGCTTTTTTTGCGTTATGTCGCGCGAGACATGGATGACTTGGACTATATTCGCAGAATCGTCCCTGATAGGGGACGTCGAGACCTCCACATATTTTTTATTGCCATAGTGGTCCGTATGGATGTGCTCCGCTGTCTCGTGCTGGCCTGTTTCGAGCGTTTTGAGCAGAGGGCAGTCATCATAGGGAGGCGTGCAGTGGGTCTTTTGCTTGTGTGACACCTCATGGCAGGTTTTGCCTATCGCTTCGGACTCTTCCCTGAACCCGTATTCATCAAGGAAATTCCGGTTTGCCCCTGCAATAGTAAAGTCCCGGACATTCACGATCACGATCGCCTCGTTTAAGCTGTCGAACGCCGTTTTTATGAACCTGTGCAGCTGCCTGAGGGCGTTTTGGGACTGACTGAGCAGGGAAAGGTCTTCCTCGAGTTTGTTTGTTATCTCGACATGAAACATCTTGAGTATTTTACCCACTGCCAAGGCTATCAAAACCGCGCAGAGTCCCCGGAAGACCTGTACCGGTATGCTGACAACAGCGAAAAACGATTCGTGGTTCAGAAAAGAGGCAGGGAAAAATCCGGCCGCCGGCACTATAAGCCCGCCCACCAACCCGTAAAAGATAAAAGACGCTCCCGCCGACATAAAATACTTTTTCAGGCCCATCCGGTCGAGCCTGTCGGAATTCGTGCGGTAATAAAATATAAAGCCTATGCCGGTGCAGAGGCCCCCTGTAAAGCCCAAGAGATACCTTGCCAAGATGGAGCCGGTCAACCAGAAATCTCCGGACATTAAAGCGGTCGCAAATATTAAAGCGCATATGACAAAAACCGAATTGCGATGCCAAATACCGCCGATTTTCCGCAATTGCGTCGCGCTGATAAGTCGCCTGCCGAACTCAAAAAGGAAGATATACGAGGATACCAGAAAGGCCCAGCGAACGAGGTCGATAACAGGGCCCTTGCCCTTGCTTATGACCCACATGTCCAAGAACTCGTTGACGCCGTGGGTAAGGCCGAAGGCCGCAAGCAGCCAGAAGAGCAGCGCTATCCCGAAACCGCTTTCCCTTTTGGGCTGCGCCAGAATGGCTATGCCCATTATGGTGAAGGCCAAGCCGTAAACGAAAAAGACGATGTCGATATGCGACTGAAAAAAGCCTCCGATTTTGTCCATTCCCCTTATTCCCTTGATCTCTTTATTTGCCTCTGTCCGTCCCCTTCTCTTTCGGGCCGGATACTACCGGTATCTTTACGGTAAAGGTCGTCCCCTTTCCCACCTCGCTCTCGACAGAGATCTCGCCGTTATGTTTCTGCACTATATCGTACGCGATGCTCAGGCCGAGACCGGTCCCTTTGCCCACCTCTTTGGTGGTGTAGAACGGTTCGAAGATGCGGTTGAGCTTGTCCGCGGGTATTCCTGAGCCGGTGTCGGACACGGTCGCAAAAATATTGCCGCCGTCCTCCCATGTTTTGATGCTTATCTCCCCCCGCTTTTCTATGGCGTGGGCAGCATTGACCAATAAGTTCATGAACACCTGATTGAGCTGGCCGGGGCTGCATCTTGTCAGGGGTATGTCGCCGTAATCTTTTTTGACAACGGCCTTGTATTTCAGTTCGTTCCAGACTATATTGACCGTGCTCTCGATCCCTGCGTTTATGTCCGCCTGTTTCTCGTCCGCCTCGTCCACCCTAGAGAAGCTCTTCAGGTCCTGCACGATCCTTTTTATCCTCTCCGCGCCTTCGATCGATTCTTTTATCAGATTATGAATATCTTCGCTGATGAAATCCAACTTGAATTCTTTGCGTTTTTTCGCGACAGCTTCCGCCTTGTCAGGGCTGACCGCTTCGGATTGAAACATCATAAACTCGGTGAGCTTCTCTACATATTTTTGGAGCGAGCCCAAATTGCTCATGATAAAGCCGGTCGGGTTGTTGATTTCATGGGCCACGCCTGCGGCCAGCTGGCCTATCGAGGCCATCTTTTCCTGCTGCAGTATCTGGGAGTGGGCCTCTTTCAACTTAGTATAGGCGCTTTCGAGCGCTTCGTGCGTTTTTTTGCTCTCGGTTATATCCCGGACCACATGGATGTATCCTGTGGCCAGACCCGAGCTGTCATACCGGGGGATTACCCTTACCTCCAAATGCTTGCCGAGAGCAGGCTCGTAGTATTCGGACATTGCGGGCCTGCCGGTCTTGATACTCTTTTTTACCGGACAGTCGGGATGGGGGGTGTCGGTCTTGTGATAATATTGGTAGCACTTCAGGTGCGCAGGCGCCGACTGAATATCCACCCCTAAAAGGTCTCGCGCCGCCCTGTTTGCTTTTAGTATATTGTAGTCCGCGTCATGGATGGTTATGATGTCCTCTAAGCTGTCGAAGGTGTCCTCCCATTCCTGACGGGACTTCTCGATGAGGTCGCGGGATTCCGCGAGCGCCTTGTTTTCGTCCGTGACCCTTTCGTAGTGGCGGAGGAACAAAAGGTTTCTGATGCGTGTATTCAGTTCGACCGGATCGACCGGTTTCGAAAGGAAATCGTTCGCCCCCGCCTCGATGCATTTCGACCTTATCGTAATATCGTCGCTGCCCGTAACGATGATGATGGGGATATGGCGCGTTTCCGGAGTTTTACGAAGCATGGCGCAGACCTTCAGCCCGTCGATGTCCGGCATGAATACGTCGAGCAGGATAATGTCCGGCAGCATGGAGCGCGCAGCCTGATAGCCCCCGTAGCCGCTGTTGGCCGTTGCGATGAGGTAGTCGTTTTCGGCCAGCATTGCCGACAGCATTTTAATGCCTTGCTGCTCGTCGTCGACCACAAGCACTTTTACGGAACCCGGCTTGGTCCGGGGAATAAAAGGCTTTTCTCTGTCGGTTTTTTTGACTATAGTCTTATCAGGCCCCATACTCAACCCTCCATTTTACCGGTCCAACGCATCCCGAACGTTTTTCAGAAGATCGTAAGAAGCTATAGGCTTCGAAACAAGCCTCACATCTTCTTCCAGAATACCCCTCTCTTTAATAAGGTCGTGAGGATACCCGCTTATAAAAATGGCCTTGATATCGGACCTTACGGCCTTTATTTCTTCATATGCTTCTTTGCCGTTTTTGTTCGGCATGACCACATCGAACAAAAGAAGGCTTATCGTGTCCTTGGCCCCTTTGAACTTCTTGACCGCATCCGCGCCGTCGGCCGCTTCTATTACGGTGTAACCGCTGTCCGAGAGTATCTCTTTCACAAGCTTTCTTACATGAAAATCGTCTTCGGCCAAGAGTATCGTCTCTGCGCCTCCGCGCAAAGCGACAGTTATTTCAGCGGCAGCTTTTTTTGCGCTCTCTTCGATAAGCGGCAGGTATATGTTGAATGCCGTACCCTTGCCGACAGAACTTTCGCAGGTTATAAAGCCTTTGTGCTGCTTTATTATGCCGTAGACTATGGCCAGACCGAGGCCTGTGCCTTTGCCGAGATCTTTTGTAGTAAAGAAAGGCTCGAATATTTTTTTTATGGTCTCTTCGTTCATGCCTTCGCCTGAATCGCCCACGGTTATAAGACCGTAAGCTCCTGTTTCTCCGAAGCCGTGCGCCCCGATAAAGTCCCTGTCTATCACGGCGTACCCTGTGCCTATGCCGAGCCGTCCGCCGTGCGGCATGGCGTCGCGGGCATTTGCGGCCAGATTCATAAGCACCTGCTCTATCTGGCTGCTGTCCGCCATGACAGGCAGGCTTTTTTCGGACAGTTCGATTTTCAACTCTATATCTTCTCCTATTATCCGGACCAGCATCTTTTTAAAGCTCTCCACAATATCGTTCAAGTCCTCGTGCGATATGTCCATCATCTGCTTTCTGCTGAAGGCGAGAAGTCCCCTAGTCAGGTGCGCTGCCCGCTCTCCGGCCTTCATTATCTCTTTGAGCTTGGGCAGGTTGGGGTCTTCCTCGAACATGTGCATCTGCATCAGGCCGCCGTAGCCTATGATCACATTGAGTATATTGTTGAAATCGTGGGCTATGCCTCCTGCCAAGGTGCCTATGGCCTCCATCTTCTGGGACTGGCGAAGCTGTTCTTCGAGCTTTCTGTGCTCGGTTATGTCCCTGCCCAATTCGATGACGTTTGCAACATTTCCGGACTCGTTCACCAGCGGGACTGTCCGCAGGTCCCATATCCTGCCTTCGGGCGTTGCTACTATGCGGGTTTCGGGCCCCCCTGTTTTGAAGCTTTCGAGTACCGGGCAGGCTTCGCACGGCCCTGTGCCGCCGTGCCACAGGTCATAACAGTGTTGTCCTATTAAATCTTCAGGCGTTTTGCCGAGCCTCTTTGCCGCGCCTTTGTTCGCCCATAATATTTTGAGTTCGTGGTTCTGCAGGGTGAGGTTGTCCGGTATCGCGTCGAGCAGGCCGTGGAATTCCTGCGAAAGCTTATAGAATTTATTTTCGCTTACATTAAGTTTTGCCTCCGCCTGTTTACGCTCGATGGAATAACGTATGGAACGGACCAGACCTTTGATGTCGATCTGCCCCTTTTCGAGATAGTCCTGCGCGCCTGCAGAGATGGCCTTTGCGCTGAGCGCTTCGTCGGCAAGACCTGTAAATATGATTATAGGCAGTTCCGGGGCCTGAGAGTAAATCCTGTGTAGGGTCTCGATCCCTTGGCTGTCCGGCAGGCCCAAGTCCAGAAGCACAATGTCGAAGCGCTCTGTCCTGAGCAGTTTCAGGGCCGAAGAAAGACGGTCGCAGGACTCGAGCTCGAAACTCACGCCCGACTCTTTGAGCATCTCGCGGATCAGCCTGACATCGCCGGGGTTGTCTTCCACCAGCAACGCCTTCATAGTAACAAATTTCAGCATGTCATTCAGTTTTTCGGCAGGCTGACGATCGTCAGCCAGAAATTTTCGATGGCCCGCACCACCTGCAAAAACTGCTGCAGGTCTATGGGCTTGACGATATAGCAGTTTGCGTGCAGGTCGTACGTCTTCAATATGTCTTCTTCGGCCTTAGAGGTCGTGAGCACCACTATGGGTATGCGCTTCAGGTTTTCGTCCGACTTGATCTCGGCGAGCACCTCCCTGCCGTCTTTTTTCGGCAGGTTCAGGTCCAGAAGTATCAGGTCCGGCTTTGCCGCATTCGCATACTTCCCTTTCTTTCTGAGAAAATCCAAGGCCTCCACTCCGTCGTTCACGACATGAAGTATATTCTTCACCTTCGCCTCTTTCATGCACTCCTCGGTCAATCTCACGTCCCCGGGGCTGTCCTCCACGAGCAGTATTTCGATAGGCTTGTAATTTTTAACGTCCATAACGGATCATCCCTCCTTTACCGGAATTGTAAAATAAAAGACCGCGCCCTTTCCAAGCTCCGACTCGACCCATATCTTCCCCCCATGCCGTTCTACTATCCTTCTGCAGATGGTAAGCCCTATGCCCATGCCGGAATACTCCCTGCCGTGAAGGCGGCGGAACAAGGTGAAGATCCTGTCGTTGAACTGGGGCTCGATGCCTATGCCGTTGTCCCTCACCGAAAAAACAAACCCATCTTTCTCCTGCCTTGCCGATATGTGAATTCGCGGTATTTCGCCGCTCCTGAACTTTATCGCGTTGGCTATAAGATTCTGGAAGACCTGTATAAGCTGCGTTTTGTCGGCAACGACAACCGGCAGCGGGTCATGCGTAACAACCGCGCCGCTCTCTCTTACGGCCACCTGCATATTATCGAACGTCTGTTGGAGGACCGATTCGCAGTCTGTTTTTTCGAAAGGCTTTCCGCGCGTCTCGATGCGGGAATAGTCGAGCAGTCCGTTTATCATCTCCTGCAGCCTGTTGGCGCCGTCAACCGCAAAGGCGATGAATTCGTCGGCGTCCTTATCGAGTTTGTCCTTATAGCGCCGTTCGATAAGCTGAAGGTAGCTCGAGATCATCCTGAGGGGTTCCTGCAGATCGTGCGAGGCTATATATGCGAACTGCCTGAGTTCCTCATTGCTCCGCTTCAGTTCGTGCATGGTGTGGCACAGCGTTTCGGCGGATTCATACCTCTCTTTGTAAAACCGGGCGCTCTGATGCCGCCACCACATGGCCACACCCATGCCGGATGAGAAAACGAGCGTAATGCCGACGAGCGCCACCAGCAGGGCGTTTTTCCATAGGTCCTTATATATCTCGTCATTGTCCATCTTAGAGACGATGGACCACGGCGAATCGGGTACCGGCGCGATTGCCGCTATTACAGGCACGCCCCTGTAATCGAGACCGTCGATAATGCCTTTTTTTCCGAGCGCTGCCATTGCAGCAGGAAGTGTTTTTTGTGTGAGAGGCAGCTTCAGCGAAAGGGCGGTGTTTTTTATATGGCGGAGTTCATTAAGGAATATGACTTGATCGCCTTCACGTCTTACAAGCAGGGTCTCGCCTGTGCTGCTCGGTGTGGGCCACGACTGGATCAGTGGATATAAAAACTTAAAGGGGTCGATCCTCAGAATAAGCGCCCCGACAAACCGCCTTTCTTTCGCCGCTTGCGAAAACAGCGGGACCGAGAGCCCGAAATGTATGTCCTTCGTGGTTTCGTCTCTGTGGATGTCTATGAAATCTATCCTGCCCTTTCGAAAGGCCTCGGATATATATTCTTTTGCATGGCCGTTGTCATGTTCAGTTTTATTGCCGGCCTGCAGCATAAGCTTGCCGTCAGGGTCGAACAATAGTGCGCTCTCGTAATCGTAGTACTTTATCAGATTTCTCAGCAGTTCCAAGGTCTCAGCTTTTATTTCGTGCGCGTTCCTGTTTTTAAAGAACCTGTTAATGGTGTTGGTGATCGCGGAACTTTCAGCGATGGCCGAAATATCGTTTATATGGTCCTTGCGCCACGTTACGATCTGGTCTATTTTCAGCTTTGCAACTGCCGAAAGCTGGTTTCCGACCTCGACCTTATGATGTTTCTCGTAGCTCCGGTAATAAAAATAGCCTGTAGCGACTATGCTTGAGGCCAAAAACACGAAGATCAGGACAAACACATACGGGGCCTGCGCGCCCTCGCGTTCCGACGATTCGGTTTGCGACCGGATATGTTGGCCGGAAGACAGCATAAGCGCAACGCCTAAGCTCAGGAAGGCCAGAGAAGTTGAGAGCGCAGGTGGAATGACATTGCTGCCGTAAAGCAGCGGCGAACCGAAAATATAGGCGAGCAAAAGAACGAAGGATGTCAAGACGATCAAAAAAGCGGCCACAAAGGCGGTGACAGTCCGTGCCGGCCGGCCGGATGATGCGGACAATAAAGGCAGGAACGACAACCCTGCCAGCAGAAAACAGAAGGCAGTAAGCGGGGATATGTGCCCGACTACAGCGTCGTTTACAGTGCCGGATATGTCCATGCCTAAATGCTCGATTTCAGGGCGTATGCCGAGCGAAGACAGCACAAACAGCAATAGAGCGGACGAAGCGCATACATACCCTATAAGCGTTTCGATACGGCGTGAGGGAGATGCGGTATGGATTATCACACCGGCGCCGTACAGTATGAAAAGAAGCGCCGTGCTCGGAGCCATCGGTATTCGTCCCGACCCGAACGAGGTGAGCATCGGAAACCCTGCAATCCATCCTAGGAGTGCGACCGAGCCTACGCCTGCCGTAAGTATGCCGCATGTCAGGACGAGCGCAAAAACAACGCGATGCTCTGTCTGAATTTCAGGACCATGCGCCATTTTTTCTTTAAAATAGGCAATAAACCGGTTTGATTTCACAGTTCCCCTTACGATGTCTAAGTGAAGGATATCATTAAATTATGTGCTTGTCAAATATAGGAAAAATCAGCTGCGTCAGGTATATTTTAGATTTTGATCAGGCGTTCAAAGGGCCGGCTTCGCCTTTACTAAGCGAAGCCGGCCTTTTGAATTTTTTAGACCTGAATCAGTGTCCCTGCGGGAAAAACGTCTGGGCCACCCACCAGAGAACAAGCAGGCCTGCGACACCTATGCCTATGCTCCAGCCTATGAGTTGTTTCTCCACAGGCAGCAGAGGCT
>SCQE01000072.1 GCA_004321915.1 Nitrospirota bacterium | reverse complement strand
CAGTTGCTGTTTTCGAGAAAATGCCCTTGCAGCAAGCGTTTGCGGGAGCGGATTACAGTATGAACATTGAACCGGATTGTAACCAATTGAATCTATTCGATTCTTAACCGGACACTACTGACGAAACATGATTTATTTGGACACATTTTGGGTCGTATGGTAAATTTCTAAGGCTTACATATTAGCTATACTAGGGCAAACGCGCTATCTGTCCAAATTATTCGGGAGGGAACTTGTCCCTGCCGAACATCAGTTTGTTTGCCCTGTTAGCCATACGCTATAGCCTGTCAAAATTAAATAATCCGAATCCTCTTTCCTTCTCCTCTTCGCAGAATTGCAAAGCATTGGATTGCTTTCGCAAAAGTGCAAATAGTTTTGGCCATAAAAATTGCAATTTTTCAATGTGTTACAAGCTGGCACGCAAAATGCTTTATTGAAAATAAGTTTTAGCAAAAATTAAAAACAGGAGGAAAATAAGATGGAAACAAAGACAAACACAGAAAGCATGACAAAGACGGGTCTTTATGTTGGAACAGGCGCAGGGATAATTCTTTTTGCATTGGCAGGCTTGCTGCCCGGTTCTTTTATCGGCGGCATAATCGGTTTGCAGATATCCAACATGCTGTTCGGCGCCCCCATGGCCGCCTCGATAATACCCCGGTTAATCGTTGCTGCATCGATGATCATGGGCGTAATGGTCTCGGCAGCGGTATTCGTTTTAGGCACGGGCGTATTAGGTTGGTCGGTCGGTTATGTGGCGGACCTTGCAAGAAGCGGCAAGACTTCGGAAGTTGCCCACGAAACAGGCAAGGCATAATAAAGCTTCCCCCGCGGTCCTTCCGGACAAACCTTACCCCGGAAGGACCAACCCTTAAAAATTTTGCAGGAGGACAACATGGCAAACGGGTATAAACCCCTGAAGGTTTCGACGGTAGTATCGGGTGTGGCCAAATCTCTCGACGCATCTTTTTTTGCAGAATGGGCGTCTGTTCTGAGAGATCTTCTTTCGGGCAGCAAATCTTTTTATCTTATGATCCTTTTAGGCGCGGCAATAGTTTATTTTGCTGCGATGGGCGGGCTCGACGCCATGCGTATCGGATACCGCCACGCTTACGCTGTAACTAGAGAAGTCCCGTGGGGCATTCTCATTTCAACATACATATTTTTTGTGGTAACCTCCACAGGGCTCTGTATAGTGTCTTCGATAGGCCATGTATTCGGGGTCAAAAACTTCATGCCTATCGCAAGCAGGGCGGTCTTCCTATCTATCGTTACCATAATGGCCGGCTTCACGGTAATCTTTTTCGAAATAGAGAACCCTTTCAGAATGGCGATCTACAATCTCATATCGCCTAACCTGACATCCAATATCTGGTGGATGGGGACCCTATACGGCGCGTATATGGTCTTCATGATAATCGAGTTCGTAATGCTGCTGCTTAAACAGCACAGGTTGGCTACATATGCCGGACTGCTCGGCCTTGTTTCCGGAATCGTTGCCCACAGTAATCTGGGCGCGATCTTTGCCATGCTGCACGGCAGGGAGTACTGGTACGGCCCGTATCTGCCGGTCTATTTTATTGCCTCGGCGATAATGTCGGGATGCGCCACAATAATCCTGTTTACATGGATCGCGTACAAGGCGTCCAACCGGGAGATGGAAGGGCCCATGAAAAAATCCATGGAGGCGATAGGCAAACTCTGCACGATGATGATAGCGATTCTGATGTTCTTCACTTCGTGGAAACTGATAACCGGTTCTGTTGCAGGCGGCGGCAAAGTCGAGGCGATAAGGGCGATGATGGCAGGGCCATATGCCATGAACTTCTGGGTGTTTGAGGTGGGCATGGGCATGGTGATACCTTTCGGACTTTTACTTATGTCCAAGTGGAAGGACATGAGGATGATGGCGGTCGCAACCTTCATGATGATGATCGCAATTTTCATTATGCGGTACGACCTCGTTCTTATAGGCCAGATAGTCCCGAGCTGGCATGAACTGGGGGTTTCGGAGTATCCGCAGCTTCTGTCTTATACGCCGTCGCTCCATGAATTTGCGGTGGTTCTGGGTGGAATGGGAATGGTGGCCATATCGTTCATGCTCGGCGAAAAGGTCTTTAAGGGCCACAAGAGCGAAGACCACTAAAAGGGAGGATGGCGAAATGAAAAACAAGATAGATCTCGACAATCTGAGAAAAGAAAACCTTGAAAGCATTCCGGATATGGAGCGCAGGAGTTTCCTGAAAATGGGGCTTCTCGTGACCGGGGCGTTTGCCGGCGGAAGCATGCTTTCGGTCATATCCAACATAGACAAGGTCTTTGCGTCAAAGGCGGAGATGAGAGAAAAATACCCCTACAAACCGCATTACAGCATGGTCATCAGGCAGGACAGGTGCATTGACTGCGAGCGTTGCCTCGAAGCCTGTTCAAGAACAAACAATGTTGCGGAGTATGGTTACAGGACCAATATTTTAGAAAAAATAACACCGGATGCCATAGGCCAGAAAAGGGAATTTATAGCGGTCCTGTGCAACCAGTGCAATAATGCCCCATGCGTTCGCGCATGTCCCACAAAGGCCACATACAAGGACAAGACAAACGGTATAGTCATGATGGCGCAGGAGAAATGCATAGGCTGCAAGGTCTGCGTGTTGGCCTGCCCTTACAACGCCCGGTATTTCAACGAGGAAAAACATGCGATAGACAAATGTAATTTCTGTTACGACAGCCGGTTGAGTAAAGGCTATGAACGTACGGCCTGCTCCGAGGCATGTCCTGCCGGAGTGCGCGTTTTCGGCGATCTGTCCAATCCGGACAGCGAGGTCTATAAACTCGTGCATCAAATACAAAGGCCGGTATGGGTGTTGCGGGAAGAAACCGGCGCAAAGCCCAACGTCTTTTACACTAAAGGGTAGTATAATAAGAAAAAAATGATGGAAGGTGGATACATGAAACAAATTCGCACAATACTCATTACGCTTGTCTTATGGGCAGGGGCTTTGGTATACGGCTCTTCTGTTTTCGGGGTGTCCCACGGCGGCGATATCGTCTATACAAAACCGGTAAAGTCGGTCGTCTTCAGCCACAAGGTACATGTGGAGGACAAGGGGCTTGCGTGCGACAAATGCCACCCGAAGCTTTTTGAACCTAAGGCCCTCAATGCTCAGGGGAAGGGCGATTTTAAAATGGACGCTTTTTATAAGGGCAAGTATTGCGGCGCATGCCACGACGGCAAGACGGCCTTCGCATCCAACACCCAATGCGCGCGCTGCCACGGCGGAGTTAAAGAGGTAAAAGCAAAAGAGGCCAAGCCGCAGGCCGCCAAAAAACAGGTGTTCGGGCCCAAAGAAGCGATGTCTATGGGCAAAGGCAATTTTGCGGTCAGTTTCAAACATGAGCCCCACACAAAGAGCTTGGGCTGCAGCGCATGCCATTCATCGCTCTTCGAGATGAAGAAAGGCGGGAATAAGATATCTTTTGCCGATCACGGCACAAACAAATACTGTTACAGGTGCCACAACGGCCAGATGGCATTCTCTTACAATGACTGCAACAAATGTCATGCAAAGATATCGCTGCCTGCCTCGATAACCTTCGGTAAAGGCGACATTGCGGTCAAGTTCAGCCATGACAACCATAAAGCTATGGCAAAGTGTTCGGATTGCCACAACAAGGTATTCCAGATGAAGAAAGGCTCTTCCAAAATAACCTTCGGGGACCACAGCGCCGACAAGTTCTGCTACTCGTGCCACAACGGGCAGAAGGCTTCATCTGCCGAAGACTGCGCCAAGTGCCATACAAAGAAGACCCCGATGCCTCAGCCGCTCAATTACAAGCCTTCAGGCGCAGGGCCGGTCTCTTTCAGTCACGACTCTCATGCCAACATGTTCAAATGCGCCGAATGCCACCCGAAACTTTTTATGACAAAAAAGGGCGGCAGCAAGATGAATATGGGCGACATTTATCAGGGCAAATTCTGCGGCGCCTGCCACAACGGCAAGGTGGCTTCTGAAGCGACACAGTGCGACAAGTGCCATAAGTAATACGAAAGTTTACCAATCAAGGCCGGAAGGTTTTTCATCCTTCCGGCCTTGATTTTTGAGCAAGTTGCCTGAAATTGTTACTACCCCTTGAAAAATCAAGCCAATTAATGCTATCTTTCTTACCTAAAAACACACGCCGGTAAAAATCCCCAGACGGTCCTGCCTGCGTAAAGCATGCGATTAAAACGCGCAAAGTTCAGCAGCACGGCGGGTTTATGGGGATTGGCGGAGGAAAAACCAGAGGAGGAAGTAAAATGGCTGTAGTAACGATGAAGGAATTGCTTGAGGCAGGCGTCCATTTCGGACATCAGGTAAAACGCTGGAACCCGAAGATGAAAAAATTCATTTTCGGCGAGAGGAACGGTATTCATATAGTGGACCTGCAGAAGACCGTTAAGGGGCTCGAAGAGGCTTACAATTATGTGAGGAACATCTCTGCTTCGGGAGTGTCGGTGCTTTTCGTCGGGACAAAAAAACAGGCGCAGGACGCAATAGCGGAAGAAGCTAAAAAGGCCGGCGCTTATTACGTGAACAACAGATGGCTCGGCGGTATGCTGACCAATTTTGCTACCGTAAAAAAGAGCATCGATCGCCTTAAGAAAATAGAGGCGATGAAAGAAGACGGCACATACAATGTGCTGACCAAAAAAGAGGTTTCCCAACTCGAAAAGGAGAGGGAAAAACTCGATAAGAACCTTATAGGCATAAAAGATATGGGCAATCTTCCGGGGGCCGTATTCATTATCGATCCGAGAAAAGAGAAGATATCCATTGCCGAGGCCAGAAGGCTTTCGATACCCGTTGTTGCGGTTGTCGATACAAACTGCGATCCGGACGAGGCGGATTATGTAATACCGGGCAATGACGACGCTATCAGGGCAATAAAGCTTATAGCCTCAAAGATGGCGGACGCGATAATTGAAGGTAAAGGCGCCCATGCAAAGGGCGTCGAGGAGAGAAAGGCCGGTGAAGCCGCAAAACAGAAGGCTGCGACCGAAGAAACAAAGGAGGTAGCAGCGCAATGACGGTTACGGCTGAAATGGTTAAAGACCTCCGTGAGAAGACCGGAGCGGGGCTTATGGATTGTAAGAGAGTGCTCGCCGATTCCGGCGGCGACATGGAAAAGGCTATAGATATGTTAAGGCAAAAAGGGCTTGCCACTGCAGCGAAAAAGTCGAGCAGGGCGGCCTCACAGGGACTTATCGGGACATATATTCATATGGACAAGATCGGCGTGATGATCGAAGTGAACTGCGAGACCGATTTCGTCGCAAGGACCGATGATTTCAAAGAAATGGTCAAAGACATTGCAATGCATATTGCGGCAACCAGCCCGCAGTATGTTTCGAGAGAAGAGGTCCCGGCTGATGTTATAGAGAGGGAAAAGGAGATATACAAGGCGCAGGTCACCAACAAGCCCCCTCAGGTCGTGGACAAAATCGTTGAAGGCAAACTCGAAAAATATTTCGGCGATTTCTGTCTTCTGGACCAGATATTCATAAAAGATCCGGACGGCAAGCTGAAGATAAAGGACTTGGTCACCAACAAGATCGCGAAACTCGGCGAAAATATTCTGATAAGAAGGTTTGCCAGATTTCAGTTAGGCGAAGGTTTGGACAAGAGCGCATCCTGTGAAAGCTAGAACTTCGGGCAATAAGGTTTACGGCCGGATACTGCTTAAGCTCAGCGGCGAGGTGCTTATGGGAAGCAAAGGGTATGGGATTGATCCCGCGACCGTAAGCTTTATGGCGTCCGAAATAAAAAAGGTCGCTGAAATGGGGGTGCAGACAGCCATCGTAATCGGCGGGGGCAATATCTTCAGGGGCGTTCAGGCCTCTATAGAGGGAATTGAAAGGGCTTCAGCCGATTATATGGGGATGCTTGCCACTGTGATAAACGCTCTTGCCGTTCAGAACGCGCTGGAGCGTTTGGACCAACCAACAAGGGTGCTTTCCGCTATTCAGATGATGGAACTTGCGGAGCCGTACATTCGCAGACGCGCTATAAGGCATCTCGAAAAAGGACGTGTCGTTATTTTTGCCGCAGGCACGGGCAACCCCTACTTTACCACCGACACGGCAGCGGCCCTGCGCGCGATGGAGATAGGCGCGGATGTGATAATCAAAGGCACGAAGGTTGACGGCGTATATTCGGCAGACCCGGTGAAAAACCCGGCGGCAAAGAGGTTCGAAGCGATATCATATATAGACGTATTGAAGAGAAACTTAAGGGTAATGGATTCTACGGCCATAACTTTGTGCATGGAGAACGGTCTCCCTATAGTTGTTTTGGACATAAGAAAAAAGGACAACATAAAAAACCTCATCAGAGGAAAGAAAACAGGAACTATCGTATCAGCAAAGTAATCAGGGGGCGCGTATGCAGGAGTTGAAGAAAAAGGCTACTGAGAGGATGAACGGCGCAATAGAATCTCTGAAAAAGGATTTCGCATCTGTCCGCACCGGCAGGGCCTCGCTCGCATTGCTGGACGGTATTATGGTCGATTACTACGGCACTCTGACCCACCTTAGTCAGGTTGCGACTTTAGGCATACCCGAGAGCCGGCAGATAACAATTCAGCCGTGGGAACCCAAGCTGATAACCGAAATAGAAAAAGCGATCCTTAAATCCGATTTGGGGCTCAATCCGGGCAATGACGGCAAGACCATACGGATAGTGATCCCTCAACTGACCGAAGAGCGGCGCAAGCAGCTCGTGAAGGTCGTAAAAAAGAGGGCTGAAGAGGGCAGGGTTGCCGTAAGGAATATTCGGCGGGACGTAAACGATGAGCTGAAGAAGACAGAGAAAGAGAAGCATTACAGCGAGGACGACGTTAAGAGGTTTCACGACGAGATACAGAAGTTGACCGATTCTTACGTAAACAAGGTTGAAGAAGTTCTGCTGCATAAAGAAAAAGAGATAATGGAGGTCTGATATGGCAGTCAACGCCAACTTCATAGTGAAGGTTTCGGATGCAAAGCTTATGGATGTGCAGAAGGCGCTGGAACAGGCGGGCGTCAAGGTGCGGAGCATCATAGAGGTCTTTAAAGAAGATTCCGGAGCGCAGGACCCTCAGAAGCAAGGGTAAATTTTGTTTTGTCTCAAAGTTCAGGTTGCATAGGATGGAGGAGAGGCTATGAAAAAGAAAACCAATAAAGCCGCAAAAAGCGATAAAGTCAAGGCCAAGCCTAAAACCACGGCCGCAAAAGCCGCTAAGCCGGCCATAAAGAGCGGGAACGCGCAGAATACTGCATTAAAAAATACAAAGAGCGCAAGCATTAAAAAAGACAAGCCGGCATCGAATAAAAAAAGCCCAACCCCCCAAGCAGCTTCTGCAAATAAGTCTTCAAAGCAGAGCGTTGAAACCGAAGATTTGAGAAAAGAGCGTCTTCGTAAAATTCTTGTCATAAAGCGCGAGGCCATATTAAAGGAAGGCAAGACCGAAATACGGAAATATATATCCGGCGAAAAGAAGCAGCTTGTCGAAACGGTCATGGACGACGGGGACCTTTCGGTTGTTGACCTTGCCGAAGACATAAGCCTTAAACAGCTCAGCACGCACCGCGAGACACTGATAAAAATAGATATAGCGCTCCAGAAGCTTGAAGACGGGTCCTATGGTTTATGTGAAGACTGCGGGGACGATATAAGCGAAGAGAGGCTCAGGATAATGCCGTTTGCGATCTTTTGCAGGGACTGTCAGGAGAAAAAAGAGATAATGGAGAAGATGGAAAAAGAAGGTTATTAGTAAACGACTTTTTCGAGAAAGAGACCTCTCGCAGGCGCGGTCGGGCCTGCGAGAGGTCTTTCTTTTGAAGCTATTATTTTTTTGATGTCCGACGCTGTTATTTTTCCCCTGCCTGCCTCGGCGAGGGTGCCGACAATATTTCTGACCATATGCCGCAAAAACGCATCTGCCGTAATGCGTATTTTTATGAAAGCGCCGCTTATGCCGGTTGTCATAAAACTTATATTGTCGAATTTCTCAACGCTTATCTCATGAATTGTTCTGGTGGTGCTTTTTGCTCCGCAGCCGCTTCCGCGAAACGCCGAGAAATCATGTGTCCCGAAAAGGTTTTGCGCGCCGAGCTGCATGGTTTCGATGTTAAGCCGGTACGGAAAATGCCAGACGTAACGTGCAATAAACGGCGATAGGACCCTGTCCCCGGAGATGATATAGAAATAGGTTTTATGCTTTGCGTCGAAGCGCGGATGAAAATTTTCATCCGCATCCGCAGCGTCAATTATCCTGACATCTTCAGGCAGATGGGCATTCAGGGCGTTTTTGAATATTTCGGCATTAAGCGACGCCCCTGTATTGAATGCCGCGACCTGTTCCAGCGCATGGACCCCGGCGTCTGTCCTGCCTGCGCCTGTGAGTCGAACCTCCGCTCCGGTTATCTTTAAAAGCGCATCCTGAATCAGCCCTTGAATAGAAACGCCGTTAGGCTGTATCTGCCAGCCGCAGTATGCGGTGCCGTCGTACCGGATCAGGAGTTTAATGGTTCTCATGCGGAATACTACTCCTCTATGCCGTGTTTTTTGAGTTTCCTCCATAAAGAAACCCTGTCGATACCGAGTATCTGCGACGCAAGGGTCCTGTTGCCCCCGACCTCTTTAAGCACCCACTGAATATATGCCAATTCCTGTTCTTCCAGTGTCGGGATAGAGCCTTCTTTTTTTCTGAAGGTCCTTATGCTCAGTTCCTTTAGGTCTTCCGGCAGTTGCGCTATCTCTATTGTAGGGCCGTTTGCGAGCGCTACGCCCCGCTCTATTATATTTTCAAGTTCCCTGACGTTTCCCGGAAAATCATAGTTCATTAACAGGGCTATGACTTCTGCAGAGATCTCACGTACATCTTTTTTCATGACCGCCGAATATTTTTTCAAGAAATAATAGCTGAGCAGGGGGATGTCGTCTTTTCTTGCGGAAAGCGGGGGGATGATGAGAGAGACCACATTCAGCCTGAAAAAAAGGTCTTGTCTGAGGACCCCTTTTTTGACTGCCTCCTGAAGGTCCCTGTTGGTTGCGGCTATGACCCGGACGTCAACTTTGACCGGTTCGGTCCCGCCCACGCGCAGGACCTCTCTCTCTTGGATCACTCTCAGCAGTTTGACCTGCATGGCAGCCGGCATCTCTGTTATCTCGTCCAGAAACAACGAGCCGCCGGAGGCCATTTCAACAAGACCTCTCTTCATGTTTACCGCCCCTGTAAACGCGCCCTTTTCGTGTCCGAACAACTCGTTGGCAAGAAGCTCCTCATTGAACGCGCCGCAGTTTATGGCAAAGAACGGGCCTTCCGCTCTATGGCTGTTGAAATGAATGTACCGGGCAAACATCTCTTTGCCTGTACCGCTCTCTCCGCTTATCAGCACATTGCATTCTGCGGGCGCGATCTGCTTTGCTATGTCG
Organism: Nitrospirota bacterium; assembly: GCA_004321915.1. Classification (GTDB taxonomy): domain Bacteria; phylum Nitrospirota; class Thermodesulfovibrionia; order Thermodesulfovibrionales; family Dissulfurispiraceae; genus MYbin3. The sequence continues at coordinate 18,359 of SCQE01000072.1, read as the reverse complement.
AGCAGTCGCTGCATACCGCCGTCTTTTGTGATAATATTGACCCTGCCCTGAAAGCTTTCTATATGCTCCCTGAGGTTGTGATTTTCCCGTTTCAGGCGCACTTTTTCCAACGCCTCCCGGACGACCTTCCTCACCTCATCCAGTTTAAAGGGCTTAGCAACATAATAAAAAGCCCCTTTCTTTATCGCCTCGACGGCGGAATCAAGGGTTGCAAAGCCGGTTATCATGATCACTTCCGTGTCGTTATAGAGCTCGCGGCAGCGGTCCAGTATCTGCATGCCGTCGACCTTTTCCATCTTTAAATCGGTCAGTATTATGTCAAAGTGGTCCGTCTCCATAAGCTTCAGGGCATTTTGACCGCTTTGTGTCCCCGAGACTTGATAGCCCTCTTTTTTCATAACATGCTCCAAATTCCTGAGTGCGATCTTTTCGTCGTCAACGATAAGTATCTTCGCGTTGCTCTCCATGTAGTTCTCCTTTAATTGGCGTCAGGCAGTCTGAGCAGAAAAGTCGTGCCGGTGCCTGCCGTACTTTTAACACCTACGCAGCCGTCATGCTCTTCCATTATTTCGAAGACGATGAAAAGACCGAGACCCGAGCCCTTTCCAACGTCCTTTGTGCTGAAAAACGGGTCGAAGATCTTGGGCAGAGTGTCCGCGGGAATGCCGCAGCCCGTATCGCTGATCTCAATATCTATCGAATCTTCTTTGGAATTGCATTTTCCGCAAAATTTAAGGTCCGGATGAAGATTTTGACCGCCCTTGTTTTTGGAGGCAATGACGGTAATTCTTCCGTTATCTCCCACCGCCTCCACAGCGTTCTTGAAAAGGTTTAAAAAGACCTGCTGAATGCGCTGCTTGTCCGCATTGATCGAGAGATTCTCCGGCACCGAAATGTTTATCTCGACCTTTGTGGGTATCTGTCCTTTTATGAACTGCACTGTTTCGTCAAGGATGTCTCTGACCGGCAGTTTTTCTTTATTGAATTTCCGGTCTCTCGAATAATCGAGAAGCGAACGCACGATATTGCGGGCCCTGTCGGTCTGCTCCTCCACCTGTAGAAGCAGCTCTTTTTTGTATTCCATGTCGGCCCCGTCTATTTCCTCGATAAGTATCTGCGCCGACGTGGATATGTTGGATAGGGGATTGTTCAATTCGTGCGCCACGCCCGAAAGCAGCGTGCCGAGCGAAGCCAGTTTTTCGGATTGGACCAGATGGCGCTGTCTGATCTCGAGCTCGCCGAGCATCTTATTGAAGGCATTTGCAAGAGAGATTATCTCCCTGTCTCTGGAGTTTATCACGATTTTTTCAAAGCTGCCGTCAGCTATGGCGGTCAGACTGTTCTCTATGAGCTTCAACGGTCTTACGACCATGCGTGAAAGCACCTGCCCTATGACGACACCGATGATAACGAGCGCCAATATCGAAAATATGAAGCTTTTTCGGGCTGTATCGAGGACGGACTGAAGGTGCCTTCTTTCGGTCTTTGCGAGGTCTTCGGCTATGGAGGTTATGTCTTTACCGGTCTTCCTTATTCCGCTTTCCAGAACAGTAAGGGTTTCGTCCGGGTTTCGATTTCTGATTTTCCTATGGTAGGCATCCATCAACTCCCTGTACTTCTTTAAGTCGGACCTAAGCCGCGTCAAGCTGTCTTCCTCGGTTATGGAAGCGAATTTTTTCAGGTTTGTTTCCAGCAGCGCTTCGGCCCTCAGGAGGTATTTTATATTTTCGACATAATCGTCTTCCTGTCTGTATAGGAAATAATTTTTCTCAAACCTCCTTACTTCAAGGGCGGTGTCGAAGAACTCGGATATTGTTTCTCCTGATAGGATTTTTTGTTCGAAATAACGGAGTTCTATAAAGGCGAAAAGAGAGAGACCGAGAATCAGCAAACCCACCAGATAGTAGCCGAGGGTGATTTTGTTCCTGATGCTTTGCTCAAATTTAAGCATTTTTTAGATTATCAGCATGTCGTTGCAAAAAGCAACTCTCATTGTGTTTGATGAAACAGTCGGGGCGGACGTAAGAAAGTCGGGCCGTATGACTGAGCGTACGTTTGTTGATAGGCCCTTGCCTGTGGCAACGACCGTTTCAAGGTTGGGGCCCCCAAGAGGGTAAATTACCTGTTGTTGCAATTTGCATCTTTGCGTTGTTTGTGGTGCAACACCATCTCCGGTCATAACTGCTTAAAAATTAAGAGTTTGTCCTGTGCGGCTTGAGGTGGCACGGAAAATGAAATATCAAAAACAAAAATACAAAAGGAGGTTTCACTATGTCAGGGTTGGCGGAAAGGTTGGAAAAGCTGTTTTCGGCGGTCGCTTTTGCCGAAGAAGGGGAGTTCGATACTGCGAGAGAGATGATCAAAGAGGAAGTAAAAATGCAGAACAATAATACGACAAAGACGGTTCAGCCGCGTCTTCAATTTTCAGCGCCGGGAGCAAAGGGATAGCCGGGATGTCATTTAATGGAAAACTCGAAGACCTGATGTCTGCAATAACTTTTGCTGAGGTCGGGGAATTCGAGACGGCCAAGGAGACGCTCAAAGGCGAGAAGAGGGTGCTGCTTGCAGTGCGGGAGAATAATCTTGGAGACAAGACCTCGCGCTACGCGGTCAACACCTGCAAGAGGATAGGCGCGGAGCTCGATATCCTGTATGTTTCGTCCGAGGGGACAGTTAGCGCGGCCATCGAACGCTTGACAGAGGAGCTTGAGAAAGAGGCCATCGGGTTTAGGATCGTAAAGAAGACCGGATGCCTCAAACAGCGGATTATTGACTATACGGGCGAGAAAAGTGATATCCAGTTCGTAATCACCGAGTCGTCGGACTCTCTTGATGTTGATTGTAAAACTAAAAAACAGTCGGATGCATGGAAAAATCTCAGGTGCCCGCTGGTCGTTGTTGCGAATGCGGGACCTGCTTAAAATTTAGGAGGATTGAATGGCGGCAAGCAGTGTTGGGGCAAGCAAAAAGCCCTATGGAAAAACTATGATATTCGGGATCGTATCGGTTGCGCTCTATGCGGCGCTTCTGATCAATCAGGACAGCGTGACGGCCTACTTTTCAAAAGGCGGGGTTTATGCCTTTCTGCCGATAATTATGGCGTTCATTTTTTCTTTTGTGCACGGGAATTTTACAGGATACTTCTGGACCTCTCTCGGCGTGGAAGCGTCCAAGAAGAAAAAGGAGGGCAACTAAGATGCCTGAAATAGCATCGAATTTTATAAACCTCGATTTTATGACCGCGGCTTATTTATTTATCGTGGGTTTTGTGGGAGGTCTCGTAAGCGGTTTTATAGGCTCGGGAGGCGCGTTTGTTCTTACTCCCGGAATGATGAGCCTTGGGGTGCCGGGCCTTGTGGCTGTTGCGAGCAACATGTGCCACAAATTTCCCAAAGCGCTTGTCGGCGCGATGAAACGTGCGAAATACGGTCAGGTTGACGTTAAGCTCGGGCTTGTTCTCGGGGTTTCGGCCGAGGCCGGGGTCCTTTACGGCGCGCACATTCAGGAAAACATCAAAAAAGCGTTTGGCGATGCAGGCTCCAATCTTTACGTCAGCGTGGCGTTTGTGGTAGTGCTTGCGGTGGTGGGCGGTTTTGTTCTCAGAGATGCCCTGAAAACCTATAAGAGCGGCGCAACAAACGAAGAAGAAAAGGTCACAAAAATAGCAAAGTGGGTGCAGTCGATCAATATTCCCGGGACCATGATTTATTTCAAGAGCATTAATGCCAAGGTTTCCTTCCTGTTCACGATACCTCTCGGCTTTGCAACCGGAATGCTCGCCGCTACAATAGCGGTGGGTGGGTTTGTAGGGGTCCCTTCGATGATCTATGTGCTCGGCGCTCCGAGCCTCATGGCGTCGGCAACCGAACTAGTCATAGCTTTTGTTATGGGGCTTGGCGGTTCGCTTAAGTATGCGTGGGGCGGCCTTGTGGACATCAGGCTCGCAATGATAATTCTTGCAGGCTCTCTTTTCGGCATTCAGCTCGGCGCAATCGGCACGACCTATGTAAAACCTTTCATGATCAAGCTGGTCATGGGTTTGATCATGGTGATCGTGCTTTTCAGCCGCGCGCTTATGGTGCCGGTTTATCTTGCGCAACTCGGCCTTATATCCGAGATAAGCGAAATTACCGTCAAGGTCCTCAAAAACACGAGTTTTGCGATTATGATCTTTGCCCTCGTTCTCGGGGCCTTTATAGTGCTTAAGGCAATGTGGCAAGGGCGCAGGGCGGAGCGCCTTGCAACTAAAGAAGTTTTGAGTCATTAAACACATACGGGTTTATAAAGGGGCATCTTACCGGATGCCCCTTTTGTTTTTTAGGGGTATAATTGAACTGAGGTGCTTTCATTGAAAGGCAAAGCGTTTAAAGCGATAACCAAGAGGAGGTACAGGAAAATGCTTGTGGCGATTGACGGCTCCGAATCCGGATTCAATGCCTTGCGCCAATCCTTCAGACTTGCGGCCGAAGAAAAAAGCTGGATCAGTGTGGTCTGCGTTGTGCCCTCTTATGAAGGCGATCTGGATATGACGGGCATCGGCAATATTATGGAAGCCATGAGAAGGCCTTGCGAAGAAGCGCTCGAAGAGGCAAAGCGGATAGCGAAAGAATCGGGGGCGCTGATAAAACCGGTCTGCGAGGAGGGCGAAGCCCATCGACGCATTGTCGATCTTGCCGAAGCCGAAAACTGCGAACTGATAATAATGGGACGCAGGGGCATGAGCAGGCTCGAAAGGGCGCTTATGGGCAGCGTTACCGCAAGGGTCATAGGCTACAGTCAGAGGGACATACTCGTAATTCCGCGCAATGCGGAGGTCGGCTGGAAGAAGATATTGCTTGCTACCGACGGCTCCAAATACAGCAAGGCCGCGACCGAAAGGGCCATAGATTTCGCCGAAGCCTACGGCGGAGAATTAAAAGTGGTCGCTGTGGTGGACCTTCCGGACGAATTTTACGGAGAATCACCGGACGCGGTTGACGAAATAATCAAAAAGGCGCACGGCTTTGTCGAGGCCGCAAAGAAGAAGGCCGAAGCGGCCGGGATAAAGGCCGAGACTTTTGTCAGGGAAGGCGAAACCCATAGAATGGTGCTGGACATTGCCGAGGACTTGGGCGCAAACGCAATAGTCATGGGGTCTCACGGCAGAACAGGCTTGAGGCGTTTGCTGATGGGCAGCGTGGTCGAGAAGGTGATCGGATATGCCGCGTGCCCTGTGCTTGTGGTCAAGGGGTAATTTAGACCGCATACTATTTCGTGGTTGACGTATTGCAAAATAAAATGCTAGACTAATTTCTGTGATTTTGGAAGTTTTTGCAATGCACGAGGCTACAAAGACTTTTCGACTTTGTGGCTTTTTTTTATCCACGGCTTCCTAAATCCAGTTCTTAGAAGAAGGAGGTAAAAATGGCACAGGGAACAGTAAAATGGTTCAACGACAGTAAAGGTTTTGGCTTCATTACAAGCGAAGACGGAAGTGATGTTTTTGTTCATCATACGTCAATCCAAGGCAGCGGCTTTAAGAGTCTTGCCGAAGGCGATAAAGTCACCTTTGATGTTGAAAAAGGTCCTAAAGGTCCTAAGGCGATCAACGTAGTCAAACAGTAATTAGTCCAAGAAGGGCCCCTCCTTTGCGGAGGGGCCTTCTCCTCTGAAGAGACATAAGAAATCCGATCAGAAACCGCAGAGAGGCTGCCACAGAAAAAGTTGGTTGTGAGAGCGGCAATCTTTCTTAAGACCACTCTGTTATTATCTACGAAATTTCAATCAAATACGCTTAAGAGCGTTACGGCTTTTTTAAAGTTGGACGCAGTAAAAAGGAGTTTATGGAATTTAATGCATTTGATTTTCACCCCTATGTCGCGGCCGGGGTAAAGGCTGCGGGTTATGCTGTGCCTACCCCTATTCAGGAAAAGGCGCTTCCGTATGTGATGAACGGACACGACGTCATGGGACTGGCGCAGACCGGGACAGGCAAAACCGCGGCCTTTGTGCTGCCTATACTGCATCGGCTGATGCAGGGACGGCGCAAACAGGTAAGGGCGCTCATCATCGCCCCGACCAGAGAGTTGGCTGAACAGATACATGAAACAATCGGAAGTCTCGGCAAGCAGACGGGTCTCAGGAGTGCGACGGTCTACGGAGGTGTAGGCTTTAATCCGCAGGCCGAAAAACTCAGGAGGGGCGTTGAAATTGTTGTTGCCTGTCCGGGCCGGCTGCTCGATCATATAAACCAAGGCACTATAAATCTTTCGCATATTGAAGTGCTTGTCTTGGACGAGGCGGACCATATGTTCGACATGGGTTTTCTGCCCGACATAAGAAAAATTATCAAGCATCTGCCGGTAAAGCGTCAGACGCTGCTTTTTTCGGCAACGATGCCGGATGATATCAGGCGGCTGGCGAATGACGTACTACAGGCCCCCGTCACGTTACAGGTCGATAATTCCGCGCCTGCCGACACTGTTTCACACGCGCTGTATCCCGTTGAGCAGCATCTTAAGACAGGGCTGTTGCTCGAATTGATGCGCCATACCGATACGGAATCGGTCCTTATCTTTACGCGCACGAAGCACCGCGCCAAAAGGGTGGGAGAGCAGTTGGAAAAGGCGGGCTATAGGGCCGCATCCCTTCAGGGAAACCTTTCGCAGGCGCGCCGTCAGGCCGCAATGAACGGTTTTCGTAACGGTACTTTCCAGATACTGGTTGCAACCGATATTGCTGCGCGCGGGATCGATGTGTCGCAGATCTCTCACGTTATAAACTACGATATGCCCGACACTTCCGATGCTTATACCCACAGGATTGGCCGTACAGGCCGCGCAGCCAAGACCGGTGATGCATTCACGTTTGTTACACGCGAAGACGAAGACATGGTGCGCAGCATTGAACGGGTCCTTGGCGAAAAGGTGGAGCGTCGCACAATCGAGGGTTTCGACTACAAAAAACAGGCGCCGGCGAGGGATGCAGAGTTTGCCCGCCCGCCGCGTGAATCCCATCGCCACAGACAGCAAGCAAAGCCGGTGCAGACCAAGCCGCATGCTGCTTCTCCGAATAAAAGCCGGCAGTCTATGTCTGCATGCGGCAAGATACAAGGTGTTTCTGCGGCAAGAAAGTCTTCAGGTCCTTCAACAGGAGAGAATTCACAGTCATACAAAGCTGTTGTACGTCAGAAGTATATGACACGATAACAATCCAATATCCAAAACTGTTTCAGAACAGAAACAGCGTGTTTTTTTCAGGTTGGCAGGCAGGGAGAATTAAAATCCTCCCTGCCTGTAACAGTTATTTTGCTTTAACAACAAGGACCGCGCAATGAGATAAGCCTACAACCCTTTCCGCAACGCTGCCCATCAAAAATCTATTAAGACCGGTCCTGCCGTGGCTCCCGACGACTATAAGGTCTATACTTTTCTTTTTCGCCGTCTCTACAATGCTGTCGTAGGGTCTGCCCCAGAGTACTGCTCCCTCGGCTTTCACGCCGCTCTTCTCAGCGATCGCCAATGCGTTTTTGATATTATCTTCGGTCATCGATACAGCTTCGGCAAGCATGATATCTATCTGCTGCTGCACGTATCCTGTGTCAGGTTCCACATTCATAAGCATTTCCGAGGGGACGACAGATACTATATTAAGTTTCGATTCACACCGTTTCGAGATGTCAACGGCCTTTGATACTGCCAGCGCGCTAAAATCAGAGCCGTCGGTGGCAACGAGGATGTTTTTGCAGTTGATCTCGGCTTTTCGAGGCACCACCAGCACATTGACATGAGTATGCCCTATTACTCTCGCGGTGACGCTGCCCATAAAAATCTTTTCGAGCGCCGATTTCCCGCGCCTTCCCATAACTATCACATCGCTGTTCCTTTTTGCCGCTTCTTCTACAATGGCCTTATAAGGTTCGTCAGTTCTTCTCACTATGACATCGCATTCAACATTTTTCTGAGCGGCCAGCCCTCTTATAAAGTCGAGATGCTCTTTCGCGGCCCTTTCCATGGCCTCGACATATTTCGGGCCCTCTGTTTCAAATTCAGGATTTACCTCAAGCACATGGATAATAGAAAGTTTGGCTATGCAGGACGATGCAAAGTATATGGCCTGATTTATCGCGCCTTCACTGAAATCAGAGCCGTCAGTTGACAGCAGGATATGTTTTATCGGTCCAAGATAGTCGGCTTTGTCATCCATGATCAATGTCCTCCAGACTTTAGGATTCCGGATGCTGCGAGTACGAGCACAAGGACCTCGACAATCGCCAAGACACCGTAGATCGTATCCTTCTTGGAAAACAATATAGGGATGATTCTCAGGTAGCAGAGGATTGTGACCCCCGACAGGAAAGCTATTCCGATAAAGTTAAGAAAATCCGCCTTTCCGAGCATAGCGAGCCAACCCCACCCGATCGGGGCGCCTGTCACCTCAAGGTACTTATGTACGGAAAGGCCCCAGACCTTGGGGAGGTCATTTACCGGCACATGCACCGGCATGATGCCCAAAAGATATATTACGAATGTGACTACCAACATGAGCAAGCCCGCTTTCATTCCCACATCTAAAAGCTTTCCATACGCGATCTGTTCTTCAGTTGCTTTTATATCTTTACCCATTAGTTAATGCCTCCTTATAAATTAATTCCAGATGCCTAGGCCCTTGAGCAAGGCCCTCGAACCTGCGAAAAGCAGCATCGCAATGACAATATACCTGACCGCTGCGGGCTTTGTCTTTGCAAGTATCCTTACGCCTACGATGGAGCCGAGCATTATGCCTATGATTGAAGGAACGACCATCATCGGCAATACCGCTCCGTTGTTGACATAAATCCATGCAGCAGAGGTGTCCGTTATTGAGAGCAGGAATTTGCTTGTTGCTACAGAGACTTTCAATGGGGCCCCCATCATAAGATTCAGCACGGGAACGTTTGCCCATCCTGCGCCGAGCCCGAACATGCCAGCCATTACGCCGATGGCTACGAAAGTTGCAAGCCCCTGAGGGGTCCTATGAATTTTCCAGTTAATGTCCTGACCTGTCGAGGGCTCGTGGTAAATGCCGTTGATTCTGAGCGCTGTGGAAAGGGCATCAGCCTGTTTCACTTCCGGATACTCGGATTTTTTTGCCATGAGCATAATTGCAACTATGCCGAGTATTGTTCCTCCGAGCGCTGTATTTACTATATGCGCCGGAAGTGCAAGTCCGAGCATCGCGCCGACAATGGCACAAGAGGACGCTATTAGCGCTACGGGTAATGCGAGCCTGAGATCTGCCATTCCTTTTTTAAGAAGCCCCGGACCTGCGGCAAGCGCTCCGGCAAGCGCAACCAAGAGCCCCGCCCCTCTCACAAAATCTATGTGGAACGGGAAAAAACCTCCGATTATCGGCACGAAGAGAACTCCTCCGCCAACCCCCCCCAAAACCGCCACTATTCCCAACAAAAACGTTACGATAAAGAGTATGAGCGGCCACCCCCACCACGGCATTGACGAACCTGTCTGTGCCGCAGGCGCGGCCACCGGCTCAGTGGAGCAAAAAGCAGCGCTTGCTATAATGAGCGCTGTTAAAGAAACAATAAGCAAAAAAATAAACTGACGTCTAAGCATAATTTTCTCCTTTCTCCTTATTTATTCTTTTCAGCTCAGCGTATTTTTTCGAATTCCGTCTGAAGCTTGTATTTATCGCTTCGTCCCAAGAATCTGGTATATGCTACGGGACTGCCGTCATAACTCAGGAGCAGGCGGTGAACAACCAGCAAAGGCGCGCCGTCCCTTATTCCAAGGCTCTCGGCATATTCGCCTTTTACCAATTGGGCCTCTACGGTCTGCACCACCTTAAAGATTTTTTTGATGCCTATCTCCTGCAGCACAGAGTACAGGGACCCTGCCGCAATGTCCGCTTTTTCTATGCCCGGAAACAAGTTGCTCCGTATAAACGACTCCTCGATATATGCCGGTTCTTTGTCGACAAGTCTTTTGCTGGTTATGCAATAAATCGAATCATTGGTTTTAAGGTAGTTCCCGACGTCTTCGGGCGGCTCTTTGAGCCCCTTGAACAATATTTCTTTCTTTGCCTTCACCTCCTCTCCGAACATATCTCCTGTGAGTCTTGTTTTCATGGCAAGTCCGGCACCCGGCGCACAGCAGGTGACAAATGTTCCCTTGCCTTGGATTTTGGTCAAATAACCTTCTGTTACGAGATTATTTATGGCTTGCCTTACCGTAATCTTACTTATGTCGTATTTTTTGCAAAGATCTTCCTCGGTAGGGATTTGTTGCTCTAATTGCCAGCGGCCGGAGGTTATTTCATCAAGAAATATTTTTGTAAGCTGTATGTACAGCTTTTCTTGGCCGAATCTGTCGATTGTTTTGTTTTGCAACATTGGCGATTCATTTTGCATCATGTCGATATAATATTATAATGACATGATGTTGTCAAGTGGTGTCGAAAAAGAGCTTTTTAAAATGTTGGATCTAAATGGACAGCGAGATTTTTAAATAAATTCGGTCGCCTTTCCGGCTTTGAACTTAGTGTTGTTATCTGCTATAATTCTCAATATCGTTGGGCCTTAGGGTGTAAATATTCTATAAAACTAAAGGAGAGCAAAATGGCGAAAGAAAAAAGGATTGAAGTTACTCAGCTTACCAATGAAGAGCTTATTTCGGAGAATCTTAGGATCCTTACTGCAACCGTCGGAGGGCTCAGCGATACCCTTTCTATGCTTGTGCAAAAGGTCGAAAATATGGCCTACCATATTATTGCTTTGGAAGAGGTCCTCGGAGAGGTCGTATCTGTTACCGGAGTTGATCTTGCAAAAGTGAACAGCAATATCAGGAACAAGGTTTCCGGCGGGACCGGCGGGCTTGGCGATTCGAGCCGTGCCATAGATATCGCAGCGTCAATAGCATCCGCTGCAACAAGAAAGTAGTTTCAATTAGGCGATAAAAAGCCCTGCGGGTTGCCCCGCAGGGCTTTTTTTATGTCCGGTTATTCTGTTACGAGAGACATCGGTTTGCCGCAGCATACTAGAGTGCCTGCCCCCGCATTGGTAACCACCACCTCATTCCCGCATATGCCGCATTTGTATTTTTGGCCTGATTTTGTCATAAATGCCTCCTTATAGTTTGTTAAATAAAAATAGATTGGAACGACATGAATGTCAAGCCTGTTTTATGAAGAAACTATCTGATGTGAGTGCCGTAAAGCGAGTATATGAAAAGTCCGGTTATCGTAAGCCCGTCTTCTCCCCACTCATCAGGCAGGGGCCAGTAAGGCTCTGCGCTCTTTAGCGCCCTTAAGGCGGCATCGTCGAGGCTCTTGTGCCCTGATGTCCGCATAAGTTCCACCGAACCGAGCCGTCCGTCTTTTTTTATAGTGAATTTAATTCTGAGGTCGCCGTAAATGCCGTGTTCTGCGGCATCCTGCGGATAGACCCATGCGTTTTCTATTTTGTCCCGAAGCCTACGCATATATCCGAAATATTTATACTCTTTCGTATCGAAAGTTACAGGTGTATCGGTTTTCGATCGTTCTTTGACCATGAGCTTGCCGATTATTTCTTTATCGAAAAGTTTTTCCTTGAATGTTTTTTGTGGTTGGGGCGATTTCAATTCTTTATCGGTCCCTCTTTTCTCGCCGCTCCCTCCGCCTTTATCGGTCTGGATGCCGGGCGCTGAAGGGTATGACGGGGCGGCCCCGCTTTGGTTTGGCCCCGGACCGGCAGTGGGTTGCGGCCTATTATAAGCGGTGTTGGGTATTGCCCTCTCTATGCCTTTTTGTGCGATTTTTTCATTTTGTCGTTTTGTCTTGGAATAGGAAATGTCCGGGGGCGTTGGGCGTTGAGATGGTTTCTTTCTTTTTTGAGAAGGAGCGCTTATGGTTGGTTTTGGCTTTTCTTTGTCGCCGCCGCTCTCTTTGAGTTCGTCGGGCGTTACGATGCGCGCAAACAAGGGGGGGCTGCCGCCTTGTTTTTTTTCAGCAGCTAAAAAAACAATCAGCATTATAATAAGGCCGTGCAATAACAGGGATGTTGCTAGGGATTTTTTCACGGGTTATGAAGTGCTGAGGGGATAAGACTGTATCCCCTCAGAGGATTTGCTTCTGATATTAATGAGGGCTTCTCACGGTGAGTACCGGACATGCGGCGTTCCTGACCACCCTTTCCGCGGTGCTTCCGAAGAGTACCCTGTCAAGTCCCTTCCTGCCGTGTGTGCCTATGACTATAGTATCTATTTTTTCTTCTTCCGAAAATTTTAATATCTCCTCATACGGCACTCCTCGCCGTACCGAGTATTCCACGTTCTTCAGCATTTCCCTATGTTCCACCCCGAACTTTTCAAGTTCTTTGCGTGCGCTGACTTCGAGCTCTTTATACATGTCGTTGATGTTAACGTGCGGAACGTATAGGCCGGATACCGTAGCGATATCATAGATTACATGGAGCATGTAAAATTTTGCGTTGTTGCAAAGTGTCAAGTCTACGGCATAAGGCAGGGCGTAGAGAGACCCCTCGGTAAAATCGGTAGGAAAAAGTATTTTTTTTGCGTTCATGAATGCTGTCCTCCTTTTAAAAAAATAGCAGTTACTAAGAACTACGTTTGCAATACCACATTATTTGTCATTCCCGCGAAGGCGGGAATCCAGAAAAGACGCTGGATTCCGGGTCAAGCCCGGAATGACGACCATAGGGCTTTGTTAAGTTATATCTTAGTAGGTCAACCGCCCCGGATTATCTGTATTTTTAAGATATATGCGACGGAGCCCCTGAAATATCAGGTCGTCCACATATGTGCATTTTCTATTAATGACGTCGCTCATCATCCTGCCGTTTCCGCCTGTAGTCATCAATTGTAACTTAAAACCCAATTCTTTCTCTATCTTTCGGACTATCGTCTCCACGGCCCCGGCAGACCCGTATATTATCCCGGATAATAAGGCTGTACGGGTTTCTTTGCCCAAGGCCTTAACAGGTTTTGTTTTGTTTATCTGCGGTAGTTTTGCGGTGCCGTTTGCGAGGGAGTCGGCCATAAGCCCGATACCCGGAAGGATTGCGCCGCCTACTATATTTCTATTTCTGCCGACTATGGTGATTGTTGTTGCTGTGCCGAAATCGGCAACCGCACACGGTTTTTTTGTAATAGCGAATCCGGCAACGGCATTGACTATTCTGTCCGCGCCAAGTTTTAAGCGGCTTATCGTCTCGATGCGCAAGCCCGTATTTGTTCTGTGCGTTACGATAAGCGGCTTTGAGATGCGCAGCAAAGACAGCGATTTCAGGACCGGGGCGTTGAGAGCAGGAACTACCGATGAAACTATCACAGCGGTATTATTGATTGCCTGCTCATGTCTTTTCATGATGGCGGTTATGATTTTCTTGTAGTATTCCGGCCCTTTTGCAGGATGTGTAGGTATTTTATCGATAATGCTTTTAGAGTGTAACGGATTAACGAAAAGGGCAAACCCTATGGTTGAGTTGCCGATATCTATGCAGAGCAGGTTTCTCATCGTAAGTGGATTATTTCTCCTGAACTTATCTTTTTTAGGCTGTTGTCGTCAAGCCTGATAAGCAGCATTCCCGATCCTTCAACGCCTGTGGCGGTTCCGGTGTAAATGCCTTCTGCGGTTTTCGCGGAGACCCGTTTCCCTATAGTCAGCGAAAGTTCCGTCCACGCGGCAATTATGTCCCTTCCCCCGCCTGAGATCAATTTGAGATACCAGCGGTCGATGTTTGTGAGCAGCTTTGCGGCCAATTCTTTTCTTGAAAGTCTGGTCCCTGTTTCTATGTTTACCGATGTTGCGATTTCCCGGATTTCTTCCGGAAGTCCACCCGGGCATATATTTATGTTCAGCCCGATGCCCAGCACTGCATGTCTGACGCGGCCTCCGGAAGATTTCAGTCCCGTAAGTATGCCGCCGAGTTTGCGCTCGTTGCAGATTATGTCGTTGGGCCACTTTATTAATGTTTTGATCGGGGCGCTTTTATTAAGTGCGGAGCACGCCGCTACTGCGGCCATAAGGGTTATCAGCCCTGCGTCCGGGACGGATATAGGATGTTTCAGTATGACCGAGAGATACAGGTTTTTGTCAGGCGGGGAAAACCAATTTCTGCCGTGCCTGCCCACGCCCGCTGTCTGTGAGTCTGCGATAACGACAGTCCCTTCTTCGGCCCCGCTTTCCGCAAGTTTGTCCGCGAAGTCATTTGTGGAGTTTGTCTCTTGAAGAAAAATTATTCTGCGGCCTATTGTTTGTGTCTTGCCGTGCAACTCATCTTGCAGGCAATCGGCATTGAAATCTTCTTTGAAATTCATAGTTCGGTCAACGATACGTTTGAGTTCAGGACCGGACCTGCGGCTTATTCTTCCTTGAGGATGACGACTTCCAGTTTCCCTTTAAGCCCTTCTGAAAATTTTTTTGCATCGGCCTCATTGCCTACGATAGAGCCGTAATGCATCGGGATCGCAACTTTAGGTTTAATGTCCAAGGCCGCTTTTATCGCTTCATCGGCGGTCATGACATATGTGCCGGAAACCGGCAGGAGCGCTACATCTATATTCTTGAAATTCTTCATTTCCGGAATGTAGTCGGTGTCTCCGGCCAGATAAACGCGCAGGCCGTTTGTTGTAAAAATGAAACCCACCCAATTTCTGTCTTTTGTGTGGAACTGTTTGTTTGTGTTATAAGCGGGCACCGCTTCGATTTCCACTCCGTCTATATTTATTTTGTCGCCGGGCCTGACGGTCTTTATATTGCCCGAGAGCTTTTTGGCGCAGTCGGCCACGGTTACTATAATTGTGTGTTTGCCCTGTATTTTCTTTATGTCATCCGGCGAGCAATGGTCGTAGTGCTCGTGTGTTACCAAGATGATATCCGCCGTGTCGTTCTTTTTTATCGTGAAAGGGTCGGTATAAATAATTTTCTCTCCGGTTATCTTGAAAGTGTCGTGCCCGATCCTGTGGATGTTCTTTGTCATAGCTGTTTTCTCCTTGCCTGAAGCCGTGGCGCCCAGACTTACGATAAGCAGGCACACTGCGGCTGAAAGATGTTTTATTAAAGGTTTCATCGTGGTTTGAGTTTCAGAAAAAAGTATATCACAATACCCCCCTTTTATTTTTTCGAGAGAATATGTTATATTCAACTTCCCCGTTTTTGGGACCTAAGGACTTGACAAAAAAGAAGTGCTCTGGTAACCTTATCGGGTTTTCCGTTAAATCGGAGTTTTATAAAAACAAAGTTGTAATTGTTAATTTTGGAGGTAAAGTGCCGACGATAGCACAGTTAGTCAAGAAAAGCCGCAAGAAGGTCGAGTCAAAGACCAAGAGCCCCGCTCTCAAAAACTGCCCGCAAAAGCGTGGTGTTTGCGTCAGGGTTTACACGACAACACCCAAGAAGCCTAACTCGGCATTGAGAAAGGTCGCAAGGGTAAGGCTGACAAACGGCATGGAAGTAACAGCATATATCCCGGGCGTCGGGCATAACCTTCAGGAGCATTCTATAGTGATGATAAGAGGCGGAAGGGTCAAGGACCTTCCCGGCGTCAGATACCATATATTAAGAGGAACACTTGATTGTGCAGGTGTTGCCGACAGGAAACGCGGACGCTCCAAGTACGGAGCCAAACGTCCCAAGTAAACTTTAATATCAAGCTGGAGTAAACCGAGATGGCAAGAAGAAGGGTAGCAGAAAAAAGAGAAGTTTTACCGGATCCCAAGTACAACAGTAAGCTTGTATCGAGGTTCGTGGCCGTTTTTCTCGAGCAGGGGAAGAAGTCTACTGCGGAGAGGATATGCTATGGCGCTTTCGATATTATCAAGGACAAGACCGGTAACGACCCGCTGAAGGTTTTTAAGGCTGCGGTTGAAAACGTCAAGCCTCTTGTTGAGGTTAAGCCCAGAAGAGTGGGCGGCGCAACTTATCAGGTCCCTGTCGAGGTAAAGCCTCAGAGGAAAGTGGCCCTTGCCCTCAGGTGGATAGTGGGTTACTCGAGGGACCGCAAAGAAAAAACCATGAGAGAGAGAATAGCGGGAGAGTTGTTAGATGCGTACAACAACACCGGCTCTTCGATAAAGAAAAAAGAAGACACTCACAGGATGGCTGAAGCCAACAGAGCGTTCGCGCATTATAGATGGTAAGGAGCAGTAAAGTCTGATGTCACGATTCCCTTTAGAAAAAACACGCAATATAGGCATTATGGCGCATATTGACGCCGGGAAGACCACTACTACGGAACGTGTTCTGTATTACACCGGCGTAACCTATAAGATAGGCGAAGTTCATGACGGCACTGCCGTAATGGATTGGATGGTGCAGGAGCAGGAGCGCGGCATAACCATTACCTCGGCCGCAACCACATGCGAATGGAAGGGGCATAGGGTCAATATAATAGACACACCCGGCCATGTTGATTTTACTATAGAGGTTGAGCGCTCGCTTAGGGTTTTGGACGGAGCGGTCGCTGTTTTTGATGCTGTTGCGGGTGTTGAGCCACAGTCCGAAACCGTTTGGAGGCAGGCCAGCAAATACGGCGTTCCTCGCATAGCTTTTATGAACAAGATGGACAGGGTCGGCGCCGATTTTTTCATGGCTGTCGATTCTATGGTTGAGAAATTGGGCGCAAGGCCGGTAGCAATCCATATACCGATAGGTCAAGAGGACACATTCAGGGGATCTATAGACCTTGTGAGCATGAAGGCGTACTTGTTCGATGACGAAACCCTCGGGGCCAAGTTCGTGGAAGATGAGATCCCGTCGGAGTATGCTGCGAAGGCGAAAGAGTTTAGGGATAAGATGCTTGAAGCGCTTTCAGATGTTGATGAAAAAATAATGGACAAATATATTTCCGGAGAAATTGTGTCCGAGGCTGAAATTAAGGCCGCTTTAAGGAAAGGTGCCGTAACTCTTCAAATAACGCCGGTAGTCTGCGGCTCTGCCTTTAAGAACAAGGGTGTTCAGCTCCTTCTTGATGCAATTGTTGAGTACCTTCCTTCGCCGCTTGACGTTCCTTCGATAAAAGGAATTAGTCCAAAGGACGATTCTGAGGTAGAGAGGCCCGCATCCGATAACGAACCCTTTGCGGCCCTTGCGTTTAAGATAATGACCGATCCGTTTGTAGGGCAGCTTACATTTGTCAGGGTGTATTCAGGGGTGCTCAACTCCGGTTCCTATATTTACAATTCGACAAAAGACGCCAAAGAGAGGATCGGAAGACTCCTCCAGATGCATGCAAACAAAAGGGAAGAAATAAAAGAGGTGCGGGCGGGAGATATAGCGGCTGTAGTCGGACTAAAGAGCACTCTTACCGGAGATACTCTATGTGACGAAAACAAGCCGGTAATCCTTGAGTCTATGGAATTCCCGGACCCCGTTATTTCCGTTGCGATCGAGCCTAAAACCAAGGCCGACCAAGAAAGGCTTTCTATTTCTCTCTCAAAGCTTGCGCAGGAGGACCCGTCGTTCAAGGTGTCATATAACGAAGAAACCGGCCAGACCATAATTTCAGGAATGGGCGAGCTTCATCTCGAGATCATAGTTGACAGGCTTTTGAGGGAATTTAAGGTTGGGGCCAACGTCGGCAAGCCACAGGTTGCTTATAAAGAGACGATAAAAAAAGCGGCAAAGGTGGAAGGCAAATTTGTAAGGCAGTCCGGAGGCCGCGGCCAGTACGGACATGTATGGATAGATGTCGAGCCTCTTGAAAGGGGCAAAGGCTTTGAGTTTTTAAATAAAATCGTTGGTGGAAGCATTCCTAGGGAATATGTTCCGGCGGTTGAAAAAGGCATAAAGGAAGCGATGGACGGCGGCGTGCTTGCAGGGTACCCCGTGGTTGACTGCAAGGTCACCCTGTTTGACGGGTCGTATCATGAGGTCGACTCTTCCGAAATGGCGTTCAAGATCGCCGGTTCCATGGCTTTTAAAGAGGGGGCAAAAAAAGGACAGATTGTTCTGCTTGAGCCGATAATGGGAGTGGAGGTTGTGACTCCGGAAGAGTACATGGGTGATGTTATCGGCGATTTGAACTCAAGGCGCGGCAAGATACAGCAGATGGAAAAGAGGGGCACGGCCCAAGTTATAAAATCGCAGGTCCCTCTTTCGGACATGTTCGGTTATGCGACGGACCTAAGGTCCAAGACCCAAGGACGCGCTAACTATACGATGCAGTTTTCTCATTATGAAGAAGTGCCGAAAAATATAATGGAAACGATAGTCGCTAAAGTCAAGGGCGAATAATTTATGAATACTATTAAAGCTACAAGGTCAGCAAGGAGGCGAAATGGCTAAGGCAAAATTTGAGAGGAACAAGCCGCACTGTAACGTAGGGACGATAGGGCATGTAGACCACGGCAAGACGACATTGACGGCGGCAATAACGAAGATACTGG